>JBFWXB010000019.1:0-85787 GCA_050187875.1 Variibacter sp. | reverse complement strand
CGCGGCGGAACGGGCGCTAGTCGTTCCCCCGCCAGAGTGGAGCGCCGTGAGGCGTGGACGCTGATCGCAAAGCGTCCGCCGCGCCTTACCAGCGTGGCTTCGGCGGCGTCTCGCACACGCCGTCATATGGATGCGCCTCGCGGCGCTCCACCTCCCCTCAGTTTCGGGGGGATGAAGCTCGCAAAGCTCGGGGCGTTTCGCCCGCGAGAATGCGGACGGCTGTCTGACATTCGCATCGGGACGCTTCCCGGATTTCGCTCCGCTCAATCCGGGCTACGGTTGCTGGTATAATTCGTTGAAAAGGAATCATGCATGCACATCGTCATGCTTGTCGCATTCGGCCTCATAGCGCTCGCGGCCTTTGTCGTGGTCGGGAAAGCGCTCGGCAGCCGTGGCGTTTCCTACAGCGCGCCGAAGCTTTTTATCTGGGTGTGGCTTGCGGCGTCGCTGCTCAACAGCGCCGTCGGCATCTTCAGCGCGGGCATTCCACCGATCAACGAAATCGGCGCGTTCATTCCGATCTTCGGCATTCCGGCCGGCATCGCCTGGTGGATCATGCGGGCGGCCGACACTGCGGCGCGGCGCAACGCGTCGTCCTCCGGCGGATAGCGAAATAAGCCTACGCGAACGCGGCGGCCGAGCGGCTACTTTTTCGCTTGGCCGTTGTTCTGACTGGCGCCGGTATTTTCCTGATTGTTCGCCGCGGGCGCCTGGGCGTTTGCCTGACCGCCGGCGGCCGGTTGCGGTGTCGCGGTGCCGCCGCTTGCAGTCTCGCTCGTTGTCGCCGCGGGCGATTGCGCCGTCTCCGGCTGATGGTTGTTGAGGCCGTAAAAGACCACGAAGAGGATCACGAGCGCGGCGATCGTCGTGATCGTGATCTGGGTCTTGGTCGCTCGCCCGCTCGACAGATGCAACTGGGGATCGGCCTGGAAGGCATTGTCCTGCACGATCTCTTCGCGCTCTTCAGAAGGGGGGGCAGCAGAAGGGGGGGCAGCCGGATTGTCAGGATTGTGCGGGGCGTTGGGCATGGTCGGAGCTCCAATTTCTGAGGAAATGCCGCGCCCCGCACCGATGTTCCATGCGGGACCGCTTTCGCACTGCGGCGGAGCCGTTTAGGAGAGAGCGCCGTCCGCCGAGAGGATGACCATGACATCGCCTTGCCGCCGCTTAAGCCGGACCTCGCCATGAGCGCCCCCCGCAAGGCGGTCCGCACGGACCGGGAGCTCGAATGCCCGCGGATCGATGCGGGGCTTCGCGACGCCGGCCTGGACCTCGTCGTCATTCCCGACGGCGCGGGCGAGAACGCGCTGATCGACGCGGTGGCCGACGCCGAGCTTCTCCTCATGTGCTACACGCCGATCACGGCGCGGGTGATCGCGGCGGCGCCGAAGCTCAAGGGCATCGTCAAATACGGCGTCGGCGTCGATGCGATCGACATCGCGGCGGCGCGGGCGCGGCGTATTCCCGTCGTCAACGTCCCCGAATATGCCGAGGAGACGGTGGCCGAGGGCGCCTTTGCGCTGATGATTGCGCTCGCCAAGAAGCTGCAGCCGATCGGACGTGAAATGGCGGAGAAGGGGTGGGCCTGGCCGACGCCGCGCTGGCGCGGGCACGACCTTGCCGGCAAGACGCTGGCGCTCGTCGGTCCAGGGAAGATCGGCCGCAGCATGGCGCGCATGGGCGGCGCGGGCTTTCGCATGCGCGTGCTCGGCTACAATCCGCATATGTCGGCGGAAAGCATGGCCGCCGCCGGAATCGAGAAGTGCGACGACCTGCACGCGATGCTCGCGCAGGCCGATTTCGTTTCGATCCATGCGGTGCTCAATGACCAGACGCGGCATCTGATCGATGCGGCGGCGCTCGCGGCGATGAAGCCGACGGCGTTTCTCATCAACGTCGCGCGCGGCGCCATCGTCGACGAGACCGCGCTCGTCCAGGCGCTGCAAAACAAACGCCTCGCCGGCGCCGCGCTCGACGTCTACAGCGCCGAGCCATTGGCGCTGACCGGCCATCCGCTGAGCGCGCTGTTCGGCATGGACAACGTCATCCTCTTCCCGCACCTGACCTTCTACACGGCGGAAGCAATGGAGCGGCTCGAGGAGGACACGCTCGCGCGCTGCTTCGAGATTCTCGAAGGCCGCCCGGTCGAGGTGCGCTCGCATGATCCGCGCTTGCGCGCGCAGGAGCATGGCGTCAAATTCGTCTAGAAATCGAAAGCGCGCCGCTGACGCTTACCATTCGTCCGGGCAGGGATCGATCATCATCCAAAGGTCCCAGCCGTAGCGGACCTTTTTCATGGTGGTCGTCAGGCCGCCATGCTTGGCGATCCAACGCTTCACCGTCGCCGGATAGTAGCTCATGAGGTCGGCGGTGCCCGACGCGCTCGTCACCTTCACGCCGAAGGTCCAGGCCTTATCGATATAGGCCTGGTGGAAGCCGAGGCTCGCTTTCGGCGTCACGCAGACGCGGTTGAGCGGCACGATCCCGAGAAGAAGCGTGCAGGCCGAGTTGCAGATGCCATTGATGACGACGCGCTCGCCCTTGTCGCGGATCTTCGCAAAGCGCGCCTTGTACTGCTCGACGAGCCCGCCGTGGTCGCGCGTGATGACATAGGTCGCCGAAGCGGGCGTGGTCAGGGCAAAAAAGGCGAGGGCGGCGAGCAGTCGGTACATTGCCTGATGCGCTTGCGACGACGGCCGAGACGCACGGCCCGGCAACGATGTTCGGTCGGTGCCGGCAAAATTACCGGCCACCGCGGCAAAAGTTAGCCCGCCCCGGCTTTACGAGCGGTTAAGCATGTTCGCCCCGGCCGGCCGGACAGCGGTCAACCGGCTTTCGGGGCCGGGATGACCATCTGGGTCTGGGTGACCATGGCCGCGAGCTTGCCGTCGCCGCGGGTGATCCGGGTTTGCCAGACCATGGTCGAGCGGCCGCGATGCAGCGGGGTGCATTCGGCGCGGGCGACGTCGCCTGGCTGGATCGCGGCGAAGAAATTGGTCTTGCTCTCGATCGTCGTCGTGCCGGCGCCCTTCGGCAGGTTGATGAAGGTCGCGGCGCCGCCGAGGTTATCGGCAAACGCCATGATCGCGCCGCCATGCATGACGCCGTTGCGGTTGCCGAGCTCGTCCCGGACGGGCAGTTCCGCGACGATCTTCTCGCGTGAGACGAAGATCACCTTGCCGCCGAGCAGACCCGCAAAGGGCGGCTGAATCTCTGCGATCAGCCGCATCAGCTCGGGGTCGGATTTCAATTCTGCCGTGTCGCGCATCAGTAGATCACCACGCTGCGGATCGACTTGCCTTCATGCATGAGGTCGAAGCCCTTGTTGATGTGGGTGAGCGGCATCGTGTGGGTGATCATGGGGTCGATCTCGATCTTCCCTTGCATGTACCAATCGACGATCTTGGGGACATCGGTGCGCCCGCGCGCGCCGCCGAAGGCGGTGCCTTTCCAGACGCGGCCGGTGACGAGCTGGAAGGGGCGGGTGGCGATCTCGGCGCCGGCGGGCGCGACGCCGATGACGACGGAGACGCCCCAGCCGCGATGGCAGGATTCCAGCGCCTGGCGCATCACCGTCACATTGCCAGTGCAGTCGAAGGTGTAGTCGGCGCCGCCGATCTGGTCGGCGCCGCGCTTGGTCATGTTGACGAGGTGCGGGACGAGGTCGCCGCCGGCTTCCTTCGGATTGACGAAGTGAGTCATTCCAAAGCGTTCGCCCCACGCCTTCTTGTCGTTGTTGAGGTCGACGCCGATGATCATATCGGCGCCGGCGAGGCGCAAGCCCTGGATGACGTTGAGGCCGATGCCGCCGAGGCCGAAGACGATCGCCGTCGCGCCGGGCTCGACCTTTGCGGTGTTGAGGACGGCGCCGACGCCGGTCGTCACGCCGCAGCCGATGTAGCAGACCTTGTCGAATGGCGCGTCCTCGCGGATCTTCGCGACTGCGATCTCGGGCAGCACCGTGTAATTCGCGAAGGTCGAGCAGCCCATATAGTGGTGCAGCTTCTTGCCCTCGAGCGAGAAGCGCGAGGTGCCGTCGGGCATCAGGCCCTGGCCTTGGGTGCTGCGGATGGCGGTGCAGAGGTTGGTCTTGCGCGACAGGCAGGACGGGCACTGGCGGCATTCCGGCGTGTAGAGCGGGATGACGTGATCGCCTTTCTTCACCGTCGTCACGTTCGCCCCGACGTCGACGACGACGCCGGCGCCCTCATGGCCGAGGATCGTCGGGAAGAGGCCTTCCGGATCGGCGCCCGAGAGCGTGAATTCGTCGGTGTGGCAGATGCCGGTCGCCTTGATCTCGATCAGCACTTCGCCGGCCTTGGGGCCATCGAGCTGGACGGTCGTGACCTCCAAGGGCTTTCCCGCCGCGAACGCTACTGCCGCCCGAACATCCATAATGCGATCCTCGATTCCTAAGTGAGGGCGCGATACTGGCGCGGCGCGGGACCGCTTGCCAAGGCCAGACCTGTGGGCGCGCTGCGCTCCGCCCCTTCTGCGAGTCTTGTCAGCGTCTTGGCGCTGGGGGCTGCGCCGTTGGCTGAAGGCCTTGGGAAAATGATTCAGGGCGCGCTGCTGCCGCACTGCGCTTGCGACAGAACCTTGACAGCGGCGCGAGCGCGGTATCTTAGGGCCATCCGTTCATGGGGAGCGCGAATGTCGGCCGTTTTCATCTATCCGGGACAGGGCAGCCAATCCGTCGGCATGGGCAAGGCGCTGGCCGAGAATTTCGCGCCCGCGCGTGCCGTGTTCGACGAGGTCGAGGATGCGCTCGACCAGAAGCTCACCACCGTGATGTGGGAGGGCCCGGCGGAGATGCTCACCCTTACCGAGAATGCGCAACCGGCGCTGATGGCGGTCTCGCTCGCCGCCATGCGCGTGCTGGAGGCGGAGGCCGGGGTCTCGCTCGCGCGCGACGCAGCCTTTGTCGCCGGCCATTCGCTCGGGGAATATTCCGCGCTCGCGGCCGCCGGTGCGCTCAGCATCGCCGACACGGCACGGCTCTTGCGCATCCGTGGGCGGTCCATGCAGAAGGCGGTGCCGGTCGGCGCCGGCGCCATGGCGGCGGTGCTCGGCCTCGAATTTGCCGATGCGGCCGCGGCCGCGGCAGAGGCGGCGCAGGGCGAGGTGTGCCAGGCGGCGAACGACAATGGCGGCGGGCAGGTGGTGCTCTCCGGCGCCAAGGCGGCGGTCGAGCGGGCCGTCGAGATCGCGAAGGCCAAGGGCGCGAAGCGCGCGATGCTACTGCCAGTGTCCGCCCCGTTCCATTGTGCGCTGATGCAGCCGGCGGCCGACGCCATGGCAGGGGCTTTGGCGACCGTCGTGGTGAAGGCGCCGGTCGTGCCGGTGGTCGCCAATGTGAAGGCCGCACCGGTCAGCGACCCTGGCGAAATCGTCAAAAACCTCGTCGCCCAGGTGACCGGCACGGTGCGCTGGCGCGAGTCCGTCGCCTTCATGGCACAATCGGGCGCCACGACGTTCTACGAGATCGGAGCGGGGAAGGTGCTCTCCGGGCTCGTCAAGCGCATCGCCGACGGCGCGAACGCAATGGCCATCGGCTCGCCCGATGACATCGCCGCCTTCGTTGCCGCCAAGGCGGCTTAACATCGACTTCTGACAGTCTCCGCCGAAAGGGCGATCCATGTTCCAACTCACCGGAAAGACATCGCTTGTGACCGGCGCGACCGGCGGCATCGGCGGCGCCATCGCCAAGGCTCTGCATGCGCAAGGCGCGACGGTCGCGATCTCCGGGACCCGCCGCGATGCGCTCGATGCGCTTGCCGGCGAGCTTGGCGAGCGGGTGCATGTCCTGCCCTGCGATCTCGCCGACGCTGAAGCTGTGGAGAAGCTCGTTCCGCAGGCTGAAGAAGCCGTGGGCGGGCTCGACATCCTGGTCGCGAATGCCGGCGTGACGCGTGACAATCTCTTCGTCCAGCTTCGCGACGAGGACTGGGACAAGGTGCTTGCCGTCAATCTCACCGGGACGTTCCGGCTCGCGCGCGCGGCCGTGCGCGGCATGATGCGGCGCCGTTTCGGGCGCATCATCGCGATCACGTCGGTGGTCGGGGTGACGGGCAATGCCGGGCAGGGCAATTATGCGGCGGCCAAGGCCGGCATGATCGGCATGGTCAAATCGGTGGCGCAGGAATACGCGCGGCGCAACGTCACAGCGAACTGCATCGCGCCGGGCATGATCGCGACGCCGATGACCGACAAGCTCAACGAAAAGCAGCGCGAAGCCATCCTTTCGCGCATTCCGGCGGGGCGGCTCGGGACGCCGGCGGAAATCGCCGGGGCGGTCATTTATCTCGCATCCGACGAGGCCGCCTATGTGACGGGGCAGACGCTCCACATCAATGGCGGAATGGCGATGATCTGAGGCCTCGGCGCCCGGGCTCGGGGCGAACCGGGCTGCCGATTCGCCAGCGATTTCAGGCGCTCGCGCGCCGCTGGCCAAGCCGAATGAAGTGTGGTAACCCCGCGCCTTGGCTTGGCTGGGACGGGCCGAACACAGAGGAATGGTGTGCATTCTGCCTGTGGACGGGGCGATTTCCACGGCCATGACCCACGATGCGGCTTGCAGTCCGCGTCGTCTCGGGTTGTAACCGGCCCATTCAAGAACAGACGAGGTTGAGCGATGAGCAACGTTGCCGAGCGGGTGAAGAAGATCGTGGTCGAACACCTTGGCGTCGAGCCGGATAAGGTGACGGAAAGCGCGAGCTTCATCGACGATCTCGGCGCCGACAGCCTCGATACCGTCGAACTAGTCATGGCCTTCGAAGAGGAGTTCGGATGCGAGATTCCGGACGACGCTGCCGAAACCATCCTGACGGTCGGCGACGCCGTGAAATTCCTCGAAAAGAACGCGAAGAGCTGAACGCTCTCTGCGCACGCAATCGGCGGGAAAACGCTGCGCGATCGAGGGGCGCAGCCGCAGTTGCCGCTTCTGACGCGAGTATGGGATGAGGCGGGTCGTCGTCACCGGATTGGGTATGGTCACGCCGCTTGGCTGCGGCGTCGACGTGACCTGGAAAAGGCTGCTCGCCGGAGACAGCGGCGCCAAGCGCGTCGAGAAGTTCGACGTCTCCGACCTTCCGTCTCAGATCGCCTGCCAGATTCCGCGCGGCGACGGCACTGACGGCACCTATAACGCCGATCAGTGGATGGAGCCGAAGGAACAGCGCAAGGTCGACGAGTTCATCACCTTCGCGATGTGCGCCGCCAAGCAGGCGCTCGACGATGCCGACTGGCACCCCAAGGCCGCTGAGGATCAGAACGTCTCCGGCGTGCTGATCGGTTCCGGCATCGGCGGCATCGAAGGCATTGCCGAGACCGCCTACATCCTGAAGGAAAAGGGGCCACGCCGCGTCTCGCCATTCTTCATCCCCGGGCGGATCATCAATCTCGCCTCCGGCTATGTGTCGATCGAGCATGGGCTGAAGGGCCCCAATCATGCGGTCGTCACCGCGTGCTCGACAGGCGCCCACGCGATCGGCGACGCGGGGCGGCTCATCGCACTCGGCGACGCCGATGTGATGGTTGCAGGCGGCGCAGAGTCGCCAGTCAATCGGCTCTCCCTTGCAGGCTTTGCCGCCTGCCGCGCGCTCTCGACGGCCTATAACGACACGCCGACGAAGGCGTCGCGTCCCTATGATCGCGATCGCGATGGATTCGTGATGGGCGAGGGCGCGGGCATCGTGGTGCTCGAAGAGTACGAGCACGCCAAGCGGCGCGGCGCGAAAATCTATGCCGAGCTTGTCGGCTATGGATTGTCAGGCGACGCTTACCACATCACCGCGCCCTCCGAAGACGGTGACGGCGCGTTCCGTTGCATGAGCGCGGCGATCAAGCGCGCCGGCCTCACCGCCGCGGACATCGATTACATCAACGCGCATGGCACCTCGACCATGGCGGATACGATCGAACTCGGCGCGGTGGAGCGGGTCGTCGGCAATGCCGCCGCGAAAGTTTCGATGTCGTCGACCAAGTCGTCGATCGGTCATTTGCTTGGCGCCGCCGGCGCTGTTGAAGCAATCTTCTCGATCCTCGCGATTCGCGACCAGGTCGCGCCGCCGACGCTCAATCTCGACAATCCCTCGGTCGAGACCCCGATCGACCTCGTGCCGCACCAAGCGCGGCAACGTAAGATCGACGTGGCGCTGTCCAATTCCTTCGGATTCGGTGGGACGAATGCGAGTCTCGTCCTGCGTCGCGTTCAGTGAAGCGCAGATTCACGCATTCGCCACATTTCGCGATAGGTTGTGTGCTACGGCGTTGTGCGAAGCTGGGATCCGACTGTCTTTAGGCGTTTGAAGCAGGCCGCGTCGCCACGCGGGGCGCAGACGGCACTTCAGGCGCGATGATGGACGGACGCGGCTGTGGGCGTGGCTATTGTGAGCATGGCTGTCACGGGCATGATTTTGCCGCCGAACGACGCCGTCAGCGGGTGCCCGATACGATACGGACGTTGCGGATGATTTTTGGTTGGGGGAAACGCAAGGGGGACGTGCTGACGCGCGTCCAGCAGATGCCCGAAGAGGCTCCCCCGCCGCCGGCGCAGGTCGATGTCGATCCGCGCGTCTCGGCCCCGATCGCGCGCGCAGAGCCTGCCCGCATCGCTCCGCGAAGCGCACGGGCGCGTCTCGAGCCCGAGCATATGCCACAGCCGGCGCGCCCCTCCCGCCGTGCGCGCCACCCGATCGTCATCGCCGGCAATGCGGTTTTCACGACGATCGTCGTGCTTGCGATTGTTGCCGGCATCGCTATGGCCATCGGCAAGCAGCGCTTCGAGGCGCCGGGCCCGCTTGAGCAGGAAAAGGTCGTCAACATTCCGCGCGGCCTCGGCGTGCGCGATATCGCCGATTATCTGCAGCGCGAAGGCGTCATCGATCAGCCTTGGGTGTTCGTCGGCGGCGTTCTTTTCATGAAGGCCAAGGACGACCTCAAATACGGCGAGTATGCCTTCGCCAAGCAGGCGAGCCTGCGTGACGTGATCGACACGATCGTCCAAGGCAAGGTGGTGCAGCATCTGTTCACGGTGCCGGAAGGCCTCACATCCGAACAGATCGTCGCGCGCCTTCTCGAGAATAATCTACTGACCGGAAGCGTGAAGGAAATCCCGCCCGAGGGAACGCTGCTACCCGACAGCTATCGCTTCACGCGCGGCACATCGCGCGAGCTGATCATCCAGCGGATGCAGCAGGCGCAGCGGCGCTTGGTGACAGAGGTGTGGGAGCGGCGCAGCCCCGACCTTCCGATCAAGACGCCGGAGCAGCTCGTCACGCTCGCCTCGATCGTCGAGAAGGAGACCGGCCGGCCCGACGAGCGCACGCGCATCGCCGCTGTCTTCATGAATCGGCTCAAGCAGAAGATGAAGCTGCAATCCGACCCGACGATCATCTACGGCCTGGTCGGCGGCAAGGGTTCGCTCGGTCGCCCGATCATGCGCAGCGAGATCGAACAGCCGACGCCGTACAACACCTATGTCATTCCTGGTCTGCCGCCGGGCCCGATCGCCAATCCGGGCCGCGCGGCGATCGAGGCGACGGCTTCGCCCTCGCGCACGAAGGAGCTTTTCTTCGTGGCCGACGGGACGGGCGGCCACGCCTTCTCCGAGACCGGCGATCAGCATTCGCGCAATGTCTCGCGACTGCGCCAGCTGGAGCAGCAGAACCGCGAAGCCAAGAGCGCGCAAGAGGCGGCGCAAGACGCGACCACGGGCGACAAGGCGCCGGACGCTACGTCGACCACCTCGGCCAACGCGGATCAACAGCCGGACGCGCCGGCTGCTTCACCGACGCCGAGGCCGAGGCCCGTGCCGCGGAACGCCAACAAGCGGCAGAGCTCGAAGAAGCCCGGCACACGCCAGGAATAGGCCCCCCGGCGCGCGGGGCATGCTTGTGACGCGCAAGCGGGGCCGATAAGTTCGCGCCGTTCCGCAACATCTTCGTGAGTCTCCTCTGATGACACTGTCGAGCATGACCGGCTTTGCCCGAGCCGACGGCGTCATCGATGCATACGTCTGGAGCTGGGAGCTCAAATCGGTCAACAGCAAGGGGCTGGACCTTCGTCTGCGCGTCCCTACGGGATGGGATGTCGTGGAAGCGGCGGCGCGAGCGCGCACGCGCGCCATCGTGCGCGGCACGTTCTACGCCAACCTTTCTGTGCGGCGGGAGGGCGTGGTGCCGGCCGTGCGGATCAACGAGTCCGTGCTCGCGGCCGTGCTCGGCGCCATTCGCGAAGTCGAGGGTCGCGTCAATGCGCAAGCGCCGACGCTCGATGGCATCCTCAATATCAAAGGCGTGATCGAGGTTCTCGACGAGCCGGAGAGCGAGGGTGCGCGCGAGGCGGCGCAAGCCGCGGTGATCGCCGGCTTCGATGCCGCGCTCGCGACGTTGCTCGAGATGCGCCAGCGCGAAGGGGATGCGCTCAAGACGATCCTCAGTTTACGGCTCGATGAGATTGCATCGCTTGCCGCGCGCGCCGATGCCGCACCCGGCCGGCGACCGGAGGCGGTCCGCGCGCGCCTCGCCGAACAGGTTGCCGCGCTGCTCGACGGCTCGAACCGTCTCGACCCCGACCGGCTGCACCAAGAGGCGCTGGTGATGGCGGCGAAGGCGGACGTGCGCGAGGAGATCGATCGGCTGACGACGCATGTCGATCAGGCGCGTCGCTTGATCGCCGAGGGCGGCGCGATCGGTCGTCGTCTCGATTTCCTCTCGCAGGAGCTCAACCGCGAAGCCAACACGCTATGTTCGAAATCGAACGATGTAGAGCTCACCAATATCGGGCTCGAGCTCAAATCGGTTGTCGAGCAGTTCCGCGAGCAGGTCCAGAATCTGGAGTGACCATGGCGGGAGGGGGAAGGCGAGTGGCACCGATCAAGCGGCGTGGGCTGATGCTGGTCCTCTCGTCGCCGTCGGGCGCGGGTAAGACCACATTGTCGCGCCGGCTGCTTGCGGAGGACGGCAATCTGCAGCTTTCGGTCTCGGTGACCACACGTCCGCCGCGGCCGGGCGAGCGGGAAGGCGTCGACTATCATTTCATCGAACGCGGCGCCTATGACGCGATGGTCGCGAAAGGCGATCTGCTCGAATGGGCGCAGGTTTTCGACCATTGCTACGGGACACCGCGTGCGCCGGTGGAGGCGGCGATGAAGGACGGGCGCGACGTCCTTTTCGACATCGACTGGCAGGGCACGCAACAGCTGCGGGACGCAGTCACCGCTGACGTGGTCAGCGTGTTCGTCCTGCCGCCGAGCACGGCTGAGCTCGAGCGCCGGCTGCACAGCCGCGCCCAGGATTCCGAGGAGACGATCCATCGCCGGATGACGCAAGCGGCGGACGAGATGAGCCACTGGGCGGAATACGATTACGTCGTGATCAACCGCGATCTCGAGCAGGCCTTTGCCGACGTGCGCGCGATCCTCGCGGCCGAGCGGCTCAAGCGCGATCGCCAGATCGGACTTTCGGAATTCGTGCGCGCGCTGCGCGCCGAAGTGTGAGGCGCCGTCCTTAAGGCAGATAGGCGAGGGCCTGCGCCATCGCGACGAAGCCGGCCACGGGAATGTCCTCGGCGCGCGCGGTGGGATTGATGTTTGCTGCCGCCAGCAGCGGCGCGGGGTCCGCGGTCAGGGTCCGTAGGCTTTGCCGCAGCATCTTGCGCCGCTGTCCGAAGGCGGCGGCCGTCACCCGTTCGAGAAGACGCGTATCGCAGGGAAGCGGCGAGAGGCGCGGCGACAAGCGCACGATGGCGGACGTGACCTTCGGCGGCGGCACGAAGGCGGAGGGTGCGACGTCGAAGAGAACACGCGGTTCGGTCCGCCATTGCGCGAGAACGGAAAGACGGCCGTAAGTCTTGGATCCCGGCGGGGCGACGATGCGCTCGGCGACCTCGCGCTGGAACATCAGCACGAGGCCGTCGTACCAAGGTGGCCACGGTTCTTCCGTCAGCCAGCCGACGAGAAGCGGCGTTGCGATGTTGTAAGGCAGGTTCGCAACCACGCGCGCCGGGCCTTGCGGAAGATGCGCCGTCACATCGACCGTCAGCGCATCACCTTCGATGATGTCGAGCCGGCCGGGGCAAGCTTGGGCAATCTCTTGGAGCGCAGCGATGCAGCGGCCGTCGCGTTCGACCGCGATGACGCGCGCCGCGCCGTTCGCAAGAAGGGCGCGCGTCAGGCCGCCGGGGCCGGGCCCGATCTCGACGACCGTAACGCCCTCGAGTGGACCGGCGGCGCGCGCGATCCGTCCGGTGAGATTGAGGTCGAGGAGGAAGTTCTGCCCCAGCGATTTGCGCGCGGCGAGGTCGTGCCGGCGAATGACATCACGCAGCGGCGGCAGCTCGTCGATCGCCGCCATTCACGCCACGGGTGCGGGCGCGTCCGCAGTGGCGAGCCGATCCGCAAGCCGTAGCGCCGCGACAAGGCTCGTCTCGTCGGCCTTTCCTGTCCCCGCGATGTCGAAAGCGGTGCCGTGATCTGGCGAGGTGCGCACGAACGGCAAGCCGAGCGTGACGTTCACGGCATGATCAAAGGCGAGCGTCTTGATCGGGATCAGCGCCTGGTCATGATACATGCACAGCGCCGCGTCATAGGTCGCGCGGGCGCTTGCATTGAACATCGTGTCGGCGGGCAGGGGGCCACGCGCGTCGATGCTGTCTGCGCGCAGAGCTTCGACGGCGGGCGCGACGACGGCGCGATCCTCCTGGCCGAGCGCGCCTTCCTCGCCGGCATGCGGATTGAGCCCGGCAACGGCGAGACGCGGCTTCTCGATACCGAAGCGCTTGCGCAGATCGTTCGCGACGATCCGGCCGGTGCTGATGACGAGGTCGCTTGTCAGGACGGCAGGCACCTCGCGCAGCGGCAGATGAATCGTGATCGGCACCACGGCAAGCTCCGGCGCCCAGAGCATCATCACGGGATGGACCGGAACGCCGGTCGCGGCGGCCGCGAGCTTGCCGAGAAACTCGGTGTGGCCCGGCTCCGCAAACCCATCGCGATAGAGGACGGACTTCGCGATCGGATTGGTGACGACGGCGCGCGCCTCGCCAGCCAATACGTCCGCCACGGCGCGGCGTATCGAAGCGACAGCTGCCGGCGCGCTCGAAGCGTCGGGCACACCAGGCTCAGCGGTCACGGCCTTTCCCAGCGGAACGACGGGCAGGGCGTCGCTGAAGGCGCGCATCGCGTCTTGGGGGGCGACGCTGCGGATCGGCACGTCGAGCGCGAGGTCGGCCGCCCGTCGTTTGAGGAAGTCCGGATCGGCGACGATGTAAAACGGCGGCAGCCGCGCAGCCTTGCGCCGCGTCCACGCTTTCAAGGTGATGTCAGGCCCGATGCCGGCCGGCTCGCCGAGAGTTAACGCTAGAGCGCGCGGCATCGCATGATCGTCACTTGATTTCGATCTGCGCAGTGCGCCGAAGCTCGTCGAGATACTTTTGGCCCTGAGCCGTGAACTTCTGACCGAACAATTGGTCGCGCGCGTCGCGCTCGCCGCCGGTATCGCCGGCGCCGGCTTTCTTCTCGCAGACCGCGAAGAGCTCGACGCCGTTGGGCGTAATATCGGGCGGCGTGAGATGGCCGACCTCGGTGCCATCCAACACCTCGCGGACCTTGGCGTTGAAGTCGCCCGAACTGCGGTTGATCGGCTCCTTCACGGCAACGTCACGCAAGCCGCGCGCCAAGCGCACGCCTTGATCACAATTCTCAAATCGCGCGCGCAGCCCTTCCGCTTCCTTGCGGCGGGCCTCAATCGCGGGAATGCCAGAGCCTTGCGGAACGATCAGAAGGATCGGGCGGAGGACATAGTCGTAAGCCGTCGTGTTCGGCGCCTTGAGGGTGCCAAGCGCGGTGTTCACGTCACGGTCGCGGATCGTCAGGCTCGAATGGAATTTGCCGCGCACCAGTTGCTGCCACGCAAGGTCGGCTTTCACCTTGCGGCGCATCGCGGCCATGCCGATGCCGGCATTGGCGAGGATCTTGGCGAACTGCTCCTTGCTGGCGTGCATGCGGTTCGCCATAGCGGCAAGCGAACTCTCGACCTCGGCGTCGGTGATGTTCAGGCGATAGCGTTCCGCCGCCTGCAGCTTCAAGATTTCATTGACGAGTTCGTCGATTACTTCCCGCTGCGACGGTGTCTTGCGTGTCGATGCCTGGATGAGCTTGGAGCGCTGCTGCACGTCCATCGCCGTGATTGGCGCGCCATTCACGCGTGCGACGATGCGCTGTGCGGAGGCGGGCGCGAGGGCGGCCGAGCCAAGAAGTGCCGTCAGGGCGATTGCGATCGCCTGCGCGCCGTGGCGCGGTGAGAACAGGAAATGAGAACCCATCACCTTTCGTCCTTGCGATGTGCCTGGCGCCGCGCCCCTGCGCCCCGGCTGTCAATCGCCCCCCAATCCCAGTCCAATGTGTTGAATGTTAGGATACATGATCGCCTCGGCCATCACAGGCCATAACCCGTGCCGCCGCCGGGGCCGCCGATGGTCTGCTGGAAGGTGGTGCCGCCGAGCGTGCGCAGGCTGATCTGCAGCAGGAACACGCGGTTCGGCACGATGTCGCCCCGGTAGCCGTAGTTGCTGACGAAGATCGCGTTGATCGCGAAGCATTCGTCGACGTAACCGACATTGGCCGTCAGTGCCGCCAGCCGGTTGGAATCGATGCTGTAGAGGGTCGAGCCGCCGATCGACCAGTTCGGCGTGATCTTGAACGACGCTGTCGAGGCGATCGCCTCGCGTGGGATCAGCAGGCTGGCCGAGGTCTGGGCGTCATACTGACCGTAGGTGACCGAGGCGCTCCAACGATTGAAATTGAAGCGCGTCTCGAACTCCATCCGGTGCGCGTCGAAGGTCTTCTCGTCGAAGCGGAAGCGCGACGTGAACGAGTAGATTTGGTTCGGCTGGAACGTCGCGCGCGCGACGTAGTCGGAGACGTCGTTCTGCAAGCCGCTGGCAATGCCCACATTCGCCATGTCGCCGACGGCGTACGAGTTCGTTCCGAACAGGTGATACGACTGTCCGAACAGCGCGTTGAAGTAGCCGAATTTATCGAATTGCGCCGTGTACTGCACGCCGGCGTTCAGACGGCCGCCGCCTTCGACGCGATCCCAGCCCGAGAACTTGCTGATCTGGAACAGGTTGGCGTCGTCAAACACGAGGCTTTGCGCGTCTTCGTTCGGGAAGCGTCCGATCTGCGTCTCGTTCGGCCGCGCGATGAACTGCACGATAGGCTCGATCGTCTGCGTGCCCCAGGAATGCGAGCTGATGAACGGGTAGCGGTACTCGACGCCAACGGCAGGCATCACCCGCGCCAGCGTGTTGTCGCCAGTCTGAATGAAATTCGAGACGCCCGGCTGATTGGTGATCGACGCCTGCGCAAGGTCGCCGCGCACCTGCACGAAAGGCGTGAACATCTGGCCGTAGGGATCGACAAAGGTGCGCTTCCAATAAACCTCGGCGGACGCGCGCGAGTAGGTGCCCGGAATGCCGCGCAAGAGGCAGTTGGCGCGATTGAGGATCGCGGCCGGGTTGTTGGAATTGCAAAGGTCGCCGTTGAGTGCGGCCTGCGTGACGGGGTCGAAGTCGGCCTGCTGACGCGACAGGCTCAGAACATTGACGTTGAAGCCGAGCTCACCACCGAAGACCGGGCGATCGAACACGTATTTGTAGTCAATCAGCGGATGGACGACCGGCAGCTGCTTCTGGATGTCGATTGGGCTGAGGCCGTAGAAATGTAAGAGCCGCGCGTCGAAGTAGCTGCGATCGCCGCGCCCGAAGAGATACGCCTGCGAAACGATCGCGGTGTCGCCGGGGTTGAGCGCGCGATAGTCCTGAATGAACGTATTGTCGGTGACGACGGCGCCGCTCCAGCCATAGGACCACTTCTCCGAGAGCCGGAAGTCACCCTTGGTCTGGATGCCGCCGCGGAAGTCGCGATCGCCGCTGGTGCCGGTGAAGGCGCCGCGATCCTGCTGGAAGATACCGGCCGCGCGGATGTTGTAGGCGCCGTTGATGAGATGCTGGCGCCACTCGCCATACATCAGCAGACCCTGGCGGGTCGTGTACATCGGCGCGACGGTCAAATCGTAGTCCGGCGCCAGATTAAAGAAATACGGAACCTGAACGCCGAAGCCGAACTTGTTGCCGCTGATGACGCTAGGGATGAGGAAGCCCGACTTCTTCTTCACCGTCGGGTCGGGCGTCCAGAAATAAGGGAAATAGGCGACCGGGAAGCCGAAGAATTCGAGGCGCGCGTCCTCGAAATAGATCGTCTTCTCGTTTTCGTCGTGCAGGATGCGGGCCGCCTTCACCTGCCATTTGGGCGGCGCCTTCGGGTTGTCCTTGCAAGGCTCGCAGGCGGTGTAGACGCCGCTGCGGAACACCGTGAGCTTGTCCTCGCGCCGGTCGGCGCGGCTTGCGGCGATGTAGGTCTTGTCGCCGGTCTCCACCTGCAAGGAATCGACGAACCCGTCACGAAAATCCTCGCCGAGCTCAAGCCGCTCGGCGTTGATGATCTTGCCGTCGGATTCGGTCAGACGAACATTGCCTTCGGCGTGAAGGCGCTTGGTGCGCTGATTGTAGAGAACTCTGTCCGCCTCGAGGACGGAGCCGCGATAATGGATCTGCACGCGCCCGACCGCCGCCACGCGCTCATTGGCGTAGTCGTACTGAATCTCGTTCGCCTGAACGAGCATTTGCGCCGTCGGGTCTTTGCGGCCTGCGGCGATGTCGCCGGAGGCCGTGCCGACCTGGGAGGGTGGTTTCTGCGGGACGCCGACCCAATTGACGGCGGGCGTTTGCGGATAGGCCGACACCGACCAGATGATCGCTATGAAGACAGCCAGAATCGCAACGACCAGCGCCGAATCACGGCGCTGCGTCACGCAATGCTCCACCGGAGCGATGGCCATCCTCTCGACCATCACCCGTCTTCCTGAAAAAGAAGTGCCATAATACCGGTCACGGACCCCACAAATGCCGGAGACCAAGCCGCTGCCAATGGATGGATCAGCTCGGCCTTGCCCAAATCCTCCGTCACCTTGGCGAGCACGTAGAGCAAGAAGCCGCCTGCTATTCCACTCAAAACCATGCGTTGCACGCCGCCGAAACGGAAAAAGCGCAAACTAACCGCTGCGGCGAGCAACACCATCGCGGCCAGCATGAACGGGCGCGCCAAGAGACCCTGATACTGAAGCCTATACCCTGAGGCAGCAAGGCCGGCCCGCTCAGCAAGTTGAATATATTGGGGAAGTTGCCAAAACGACACCGTTTCCGGAGTCGCAAAACTTTCCCGCACCTGCTCGCTGTTGAGGTTCGTCGCGAGGAGGTAGGAGGGGATCTCGCGGGGCGGGGCGGTGGGGCTGTAGATGCGGGCATTTTCCAGCCGCCAATGCCCCGGTTCGAGCCGAGCCGTCTCGGCCTCGATCCGCTCGGCAAAACGGCCCTCGGGGTCAAATGTGAATACCGTGATACCGGCGAGGACCGCGCCCTGTTCGCGGCTGGTCGCCGCGTGGAGAATCGATTGCCCGTCGCCGCTGCGCTGGCGAATCCAATAGGTGGATCCAGTCGCGGGTCCTGCTTGCGAGCCGAAGATCGTCTCCTCGTATTTTTTGGCCCGCTCGCCCAGGGTTGCCGCCAGAGGGTTGTAGATCACTGCGGCTGCAATCCCCATGACGAAGGCGATTGCCACCGTCGGGGCAATGAACTGCCACGCCGACATTCCCGCGGCGCGCGCAATCACGAGCTCGTTGCGGCGGGAGAGGTTGAGATAGGCGACCATCGCGCCGATCAGGACCGAGAAGGGGAGCAGGCGCTCAGTGATCTGCGGCACCCGGTAAAGCGATGTGGCGGCGACCATCCAGACGGGGATGTTGGGGATGCTGGCCGTGCGGCGGGTCATCTCGATGTAGTCGATGAGCACGACCAGCAGAAAAATACCAATGAACACGGCCGCAACCGCCGCGATGAAGCGCCGTCCCACATAGCGGGCGAAAGTTCCGGTGATCGCAAGCCGCATTGCGCTATCCCTGCATCGGGGCGGGGCGGGCGAAGCGCGCCTGCAGGGCGGCGATTCCATCCACGAACCAGCGCGGCTGCTCAACGATCGTGCCGCGGCCGATGAGGATCAGGCCGCCGATGAAGGTCGCGGCAAGGACGACGTAGATCAGCAGCAGGATCGACGGCGTTTTCGTACCGAAGACAATCGCGGCGAAGCCGATGACCCGAACGAGCGTCGCCATCTCCACCATGAGCAGCATCGAGAGGGCGCGGCTTTGGCGGCTGGTGCGCGGCGCGCCGAGGATCGCAAAGCCCAGCACCGCGAAGGCGAGCGGATAGACCGGCGCCAGAAGGCGATCATGCATTTCCGTGCGGAAGCGCGGCATGTTCGCCTTGTAATAGGGATCGTCCGGATTCGGCGCGATCACGTTCCAAAGATAGCGCTCGGTGACGTTGAAGGTCGGCATCTCGCCGCTGCCGGCAAAGCGCGTGAGATCGAAGGCGTAGCGGTGGAACTGCACCATCGTCGGGTCGCGTTCCTTCACCTGCTGGCGCTGGATGCTCCCCTGGTCGAGGACAAGAAACGTGCCGACCTCGTTCTCGGCCAGCTGGCCGCTTTCCGCGAGGAAGGTTGCGCGCTCCGCCGGATCGCGGCGATCGTCGATGAAGATGCCGACGAGTTCGCCGTTCGGCCTTCGCTCGCGAATGTGGAACGTCAGCGCGCCACCATCCATCGGCGTGAAGCGCCCCGGCTGGATAATGTTGGTGATGAGGTCGGCACGCACGCGTGTGAGTGTCGTGCGCAGCTCGCGCAGGCATTTCGGCGCGATATAGGCGCTGATGGCGCCGACAAGCACGGACACGATCAGGGCCGACACGACGAACGGCCAGAAAACCCGCCACGGCGACATGCCGGCGGCATTCATCACCACGATCTCGGAATCGGTGTTGAGCTTGTTGAGCGTGTAGGTGACGGCGATGGCGAAAGCGAGCGGCGCGATGACCAGGATGAGCGCCGGGATCAGCAGGCTGGTGATGCCGATGAAGGTGAGGATGGTCTGGCCTTGTCCGGTGACGATATCGATGTCGCGCATTGCATGCGTGACCCAAATCACCGCTGTCAGGCTGATGAGGATAAGAGCGAAGGCGCCCAGGGTCGTCCGCACGACATACCGGCTGATCGAATCCATGCCTGCCGCTCATGCCCGGCACATGCTCTTTAGGCACGCACCGCCCCACGCCAACGCCCTCACAAGGGCCATTCATAATTCGGCACCGTGGCGGGACCACGGCAACGATTTCGTGTGTCTGCGGGGGATGGTATAGACCGGATCGACGACCTCGCCATCCCTTCGCCCCACGCGTTAACTGCCACATTGCAAGGATTCGGTCACGATGTCCGACGGCCTTAAGCTCGCTTTTGTCCCTTTCAGCGTCCCATCTGCTGGCGCCTTGATCCTGTTCGCCGACGACGGACTTCATCTCGGGGCGCAGAGCCGCGCCGCACTCAAGTCGGCGGGCGATCTGCTCAAGCGCGCGGCGGAGGCGGAAGGCTTCAAAGGTAAGATGGGAACGGCCCTGGAGATCGTGGCTCCGGCCGGCACGAAGCTGACGCGGCTCGTCGTGGTCGGGGTCGGGAAAGCCTCCGAGCTCAAGCCGAAGGACGTCCTGCGTCTTGGCGGCATAGCCGCCGGGCGGCTTGGCGCCGGCACCCGCGAGGCGGCTGTTTTCTGCGAACTGCCGGGCGGAGCCATGAATGCGCAACAGGCGGCCGACCTCGCGCTCGGCATGACGCTGCGCGCGTACCGTTTCGATCGTTACAAGACGAAAAAGAAGGACGATGACGACCACGCGGTGAAGGCCAAGGTCGCGCTCTGCGTCGATGACGTCGGCGCCGCGCGCAAAGCGTGGCGCGGCGGCGAAGCCATCGGCGAGGGCGTGGTGATGGCGCGCGACTTCGTGAACGAGCCGGCGAACATGCTGTTTCCGGAAGAGTTCGCGCGCCGCGCGCAGGCGCTCAAGAAAGTCGGCGTGACGGTCGAAGTGCTCGAGCTGAAGGCGCTGCGCAAGCTCGGCATGGGTGCGCTCCTCGGCGTCGCGCAGGGCTCGCGCCATGAGCCGCGCGTCGTCGTCATGCGCTGGAACGGCGGGCGCCGCAATGCGCAGCCGGTCGCTTTCATCGGCAAGGGCGTGACGTTCGACACCGGCGGCATTTCCATCAAGCCTGCCGCCGGCATGGAGGACATGAAGGGGGATATGGCGGGCGCCGCCTGCGTCGTCGGGCTGATGCATGCGCTGGCGGCGCGCAAAGCCGCGGTGAATGCGGTCGGCGTGATCGGACTCGTCGAAAACATGCCGGACGGCAACGCGCAGCGGCCGGGCGATATCGTCACCTCGATGTCGGGCCAGACCATCGAGATCATCAACACCGACGCCGAGGGGCGCCTCGTGCTCGGCGATGTCCTTTGGTACACGAAGGAGCGGTTCAAGCCGCAATTCATGGTCAATCTCGCGACTTTGACTGGCGCCATCATCATCGCGCTCGGCAACGAATATGCCGGCATGTTCTCCAATGACGACACGCTGGCGGAGCGCCTTTCCAAGGCGGGCGAGACGACGGGCGAACGCGTCTGGCGCATGCCGCTCGGTCCCGAATACGACAAGCAGATCGATTCCAAATTCGCCGACATGAAGAACACGGGCGGTCGCCCGGGCGGCTCGATCACCGCCGCACAGTTCCTGCAGCGCTTCGTCGACAAGGTGCCGTGGGCGCATCTCGACATCGCCGGCACAGGCATCGGCTCGCCGCAGACCGACACCAACAAGAGCTGGGCCGCGGGCTGGGGCGTGCGCCTTCTCGATGCGCTCGTTGCCGAGAATTACGAGCGCGGTGCTTCCGGAAAGAAATGACCGAGCTTTATTTCTATCATTTGCAGCGGCAGCCGCTCGAGCGTGTGCTGCCGCAGCTTCTCGAGAAATCGCTGGAGCGCGGCTGGCGGGTGGTGGTGCAGGCAACGTCCGAAGAGCGCGTCGACGCTCTCGATGCGCATCTTTGGACCTACCGCGAGAACAGCTTTCTGCCGCACGGGACGGACAAGGACAGCCAGTTTGGAGAGCAACCAATCTTGCTGACGATGAAAGATCACAATCCGTACGGCGCCAAAGTCCGGTTTCTGGTCGATGGCGCGGAGCCGCCGGCTGGCGGCGACGACTACGACCGCATCGTCCTGTTGTTCGACGGCAACGATCCGGACGCCGTCGCGGCGGCGCGGACGCATTGGCAGCAAGCAAACGCTCGCGGCTTTGCGGTCACTTATCTGCAGCAGGACGAACACGGCCGTTGGGAACGCAAAGCCTGACGACGGACTTGATGCTGCCGAGATCGTGAAGCAAATTGTCGTTGCTGCCGCATGGGCGTGGATGCGTCGCTGCCGATGTGGGGCGCTGGAAAAATGTGATTTCCTTTTCGCGAGCAATCCTGCGAAAGGGGCCAGCGACGGAGTTGCGTGTGCGGTTGATACATCGGGATCTTCGCGTGACGTTCACGCGTATCGGGGCTGGGGTTTTGGTGCTGCTCGCCGGCGGGTGCTCGGCCGATCTCGCGATGTTCAAGGCCGACTGGAATTGGTGGTCGAAGAGCGACACGCCGCGGGTCCAGGTTTATGGCGCAGAGGCCTATGTCGGCCCGGACGGGGCCTGTGCGGCGACGACGACAGGCGAGGGCGTGCACGGTGTTTCGCTCGGCATGAGCGAGTGCCAGCTGGTGCAGCTCGCCGGACCGACAAGCCAGATCGACATCGGCACGAATGAGCGCGGCGAGCGCACCGCGGTCATCACATACCCGACAGGCGACCGCGCCGGCATTTACCGCTTCACGTCAGGGGCGTTGACGTCCGTCGAAGGCGTTCCGCCGCCGCCTAAGCCAGCGAAACCGCCGCCGCGCAAACGTAAGCCGAAAGCGGCGCCGGCGCCGTCATAAGGCCGCCGCGTCGGCCATCTCCGTTTCATATCGCGCACTCGCCTCGAGCCATTCCGTCTCCGCAGCATGCAAGGCGGTGGCGCAGTCACTGCGGGTCTTGGCGAGCGTCGCCGCTTGCGCAGGATCGCGCGCGAAGAGAGTGCCGTCGCCCAGAGCTTGATCGACGCGCGCGATCTCCGTCGAGAGACGCGCCATCTCCTTTTCGATCGCGGCAATCTGACGGCGCAGCGGTGCGAGCTCGCTGCGCTTTTCGGCCGCCGCGCGGCGAACGGCGGCGCGCGAGTCGCGGCCGCTTGTTTCGCGCGTCGCTCCATTCGCGCTCTCGCGTGCACCGTTCACGACGAGACGGCTGTAGTCTTCGATGTCGCCCTCGAACGGCGCAACGGACCCGTCGGCGACGCGCCAGAGGCGATCGGCGCACGCTTCGAGAAGATAACGATCGTGCGAAATCAGGATGACCGCGCCGCTATAGTCGTTGAGCGCCTCGATCAGCGCGGCGCGGCTGTCGATGTCGAGATGGTTGGTCGGCTCGTCGAGAATGACGAGATGCGGGCCGGCGATCGTTGCGAGCCCTAGCATGAGGCGCGCTTTCTCGCCGCCGGAAAGGTCGCCGGCCGCCGTGTCGGCGCGTCCGCCGGAGAAGCCGACAGCGCCGGCGCGGGCGCGGACGGCCGATTCCGCTGCGTCCGGCAGCAGCTCGCGAAAATGGTCATAGGCGCTCTTTACGGGATTGAGCTCGTCGAGCTGATGCTGCGCGAAATAGCCGACGGAAAGCTTGTCGGCGCGTGTCACGCGCCCTTGCATCGGCGCCAGCCGGTCGGCGATGAGCTTGGCGAATGTCGACTTGCCGTTGCCGTTCGCACCGAGCAGCGCGATGCGATCGTCGTCGTCGATCCGCAGCGAGAGCCGTTTGAGGATCGGCTTTCCGGCTTCGTACCCGACCGAAACGTCGTCCAGCGCAATGATCGGTGGCGACAAAACCTTGGCCGGATCGGGAATGCGGATCGGCAGCACGTCGTCGACAACAAGGGCTTCCGAGGGTTCGAGCCGCGCGATCATTTTCAGGCGCGACTGCGCCTGTTTCGCCTTCGAGGCCTTGGCGCGGAAGCGGTCGACGAAGCTCTGGAGGTGCTTGCGCTGCAGGTCTCGCTGGCGCGCGAGCTTCGCGTCGAGGATCAGCCGCTCGCGCCGCTGCCGCTCGAAGCTCGTATAGCCGCCGCGGTATAGCGTCAGCTTGCCACGGTCGAGATGCAGGATGTGATCGACGGCGCTGTCGAGCAGATCGCGGTCGTGGCTGATGAGGATGACGGTGCGCGGGTAGCGCGCGATATGCGCCTTGAGCCACAGCGCGCCTTCGAGATCGAGATAGTTGGTCGGCTCGTCGAGGAGCAAGACGTCCGGCGCCGCGAACAGGGCCGCCGCCAGAGCGACGCGCATACGCCAGCCGCCCGAGAACTCTTGACATGGGCGCAACTGGTCCGCGGCGGAGAAGCCGAGACCGGCGAGAATCGCGGCGGCGCGGGCGGGCGCGGAATGGGCCGCGATATCGGCTAGGCGCGTTTGAACCTCGGCGATGCGTTCTGGATCGCGCGCATGGTCCGCTTCGGCGAGGAGGGCAGTGCGCTCGGTATCGGCTGCGAGGACGACATCGATCAGCGGTTCGGGACCGTCGGGCGCTTCCTGCGCCATGCGGCCGATGCGGAAGCGCCGCGGGATATCGATCGTGCCGCTTTCGATCCCGATCTCGCCGTCGATGGCGCGGAACAATGTGGTCTTGCCCGTTCCGTTGCGGCCGACGAGACCGACACGCGCGCCGGGCGGAATCTGGGCGGACGCCTCATCGATGAGGAGGCGGCTGGCGACGCGAATGGATAGGCGGTCGAAGACGAGCATGCGCTCTTTTGGCGGGAGCGGTGCGGTCGCGCAAGCGCCGCCGATCAGCCGACCTTGCGCGCCCCGCCGAAGCCGGCCTCGCGCTGGAACGCGATCAAGTCGAGAACCGGCCCCGCGGCCTTGCCGGCGGCGCCTGTCAGCAGGCAGTGCAGTTGGCCGCGATGGTGCGCCTGGTGATTGAAGAAGTGGTCGAGCGCGAAATGCAGCGGCTGGGCGATGCGCGTCGGATTAGTGATCGTCTTGTATTCGAACTCGCCGGCGATATGCGCGTCGTCCAAGCCGTCGACCCAGCGGATGACCCGCTCGTCTTCCTTGATGCGATCGGCGCGCAGCGCGTCGAGATCGTCGTGCAGGATCGTATCGAGCGCCGCGGGCGGCGTGCCTTCGCCGGTGAAGCGATACATCCACACGCGATCGGCGACGAGCATATGGTTGAGCGTGCCATGCACGGAGCGGAAAAAGGCGCCCCGGTCCGCGCGATAGTCGGCGTCGGAAAGCTTTGCCGCCGCGGCGTAGATGTGCGCGTTGGCCCATTGGTTATAGGCAGCAAACATGACGTAGCGCGGCTTCATGCGGTTCTCCGTTCGAGGCGACAATCCATTGTGCCTCAAAACGAAAGGCCGCGCGCGGCCACGCGCGCGACGGCTTGCGAGGCGGACCCCGACCTCAGGCGAGGCCGGGGCCGCTCGCGATCACGCAGAAGCTCCGCGGATCAGTAGCAGACGGTACGGATGAAGCCGCGCCGCGTAATGACCTGGTAGCAATCCGGCACCGCATAGGCCGTGGCGCCATAGAAGCCGAAGCGGCCGAAATGGCGGAAATGGCCGTGGTGGTGGTGATGATGGAAGCCTCCGCCCCACCCCTTGCCCCAGCCCTTCGCGGAGGCGTCGGCCGCGGAGAGCGCCGTGACACCGAGGGCTGCAACGGCGGCGAGTGCGACGGCGAACTTACGGAACATGCTTGGTCTCCTGTTCGAGGTTTGCGGAACGCGCTTCATGCGCGCCCGGACCAATCTGTCGCCGTGGATCGGATTTACGTTCACTCATCGAGCGAGAAAAATGTCAGTATCCGCCAGAATTCGCGGACGTGAATTCTTGTTCATCTGTATTTCTGTAAGCGAAATATTTGCGGCTTATATTTCTTTCGTCGCAACATTCAAGAAACCAGCGTG
The DNA here is from genome assembly GCA_050187875.1 of Variibacter sp. Lineage (GTDB taxonomy): Bacteria > Pseudomonadota > Alphaproteobacteria > Rhizobiales > Xanthobacteraceae > JAFKKS01. Next base: position 60,756 of record JBFWXB010000019.1, on the reverse strand, counting down.
AAACAACGCGATTACGACTCCCGCTCCGCATCGAGTGCCTTGATTTGTTTCGCCGCACCGCTATAAGCGCGCGACTTCCCGAAATTGGAAAATTGGAAAATAAGGAGCGGCGCATGGTCGTCGAGCGGACCTTTTCGATCATCAAGCCTGACGCGACGGCGCGGAACCTGACCGGCGCCGTCAACGCCCTCATCGAGAAAGCGGGCCTGCGGATCGTCGCCCAGAAGCGCGTGCGTATGACGCGCGAGCAGGCGGAGACCTTCTACGCCGTTCACCGCGCGCGGCCCTTTTTCGGCGAGCTCGTCGATTTCATGATCTCGGGGCCGGTCGTCGTGCAGGTGCTCGAAGGGGAGGGCGCCGTCGCGAAGTATCGCGAGATCATGGGCGCCACCGACCCGGCGAAGGCCGCCGACGGCACCATCCGCAAGTTGCATGCGCGCTCGATGGGCGAAAACTCGGTGCACGGGTCCGATGCCACGGAAACCGCAGCGGTCGAGATCGCCCAGTTCTTTTCCGGCAACGAGATTGTCGGATAGGAACAAGACTTTCGGCGGCTTGCATAAGCCGTCCGGCAAGTTAGGGTCGCGTCCTCGTTTAATGGCGCGTCGGCGCGGTCGGCAGCGGTCCGATTTCGCGGCGGCGCGTCTCAATCGTAACGATAAGGCTGTGGCCTGTCTTATGCAGGACACGCGGCCGCATGGGGACGTGGCGCGTTGGACCTGCATCTGAATTTCAACATCACCGAGATGATGCAGCCGCAGTTCTGGCTCGCGGCAGGCAAGATCATCTGGATCAACATTCTTCTCTCCGGCGACAACGCGGTCGTGATCGCGTTGGCGTGCCGCACGCTGGCGCCGCGCGAGCGTCGATGGGGCATCTTGCTGGGCGCCGGCGCGGCCGTGCTTTTGCGCATCATCTTCACCCTCGTCGTCGCGCAGGTGATGGCGTTCCCCTATCTGAAGATCATCGGCGGCGTGGCGCTCCTGTGGATCGCGGTCAAGCTGCTGATCCCCGAGGAGCAGGACGAAAACTCCATCGAGGCCGGGCACAATATCTGGCGCGCGGTGCGCATTGTCGCGGTCGCCGATATCATCATGAGCCTCGACAACGTCATCGCCATTGCGGCCGCTGCGGGCGGCGACATGGTGCTGATTATTTTCGGACTCATTGTCAGCGTGCCGATGATCGTCGCCGGCGCGGCGCTGCTCACGGCCGTTCTCACCCGGTTTCCGATTCTCGTCTGGGCGGGCGCGGCGCTTCTTGGCTGGATCGCCGGAGAGATCATCGCCGAGGATCCGGCCACCATCACCTGGCTTGGCGCAGCGACAGCGCATAAATTGCTCTATTGGGCCGCAGGCTGTGGCGCAGCCTTGGTGGTCGGGTTAGGTTACGTGCTAGGGCGGCGGCAGTCGGTCGAGCAGGCCTGAGCCGCGCCCGATATCCATACGGAGTCGCGACGACGTATGAACAAGCCCGTGCAGATCGACATCCGCGCGTCCGCGTGCCCGCATGATTGCCCGTCCACATGCGCGCTCGAAGTCGAGGTCATCGACAGCCGGACGATCGGCCGCGTCCGCGGCGCCGAGGACAATGCCTATACCGCCGGCGTCGTGTGCGCGAAGGTTGGGCGCTATGCCGAGCGGATCCATCACCCCGACCGCCTGACGCAGCCGCTGCGCCGCATCGGCGAGAAAGGCTCGGGCGAGTTCGCGCCGATCGGGTGGGAGGACGCGCTCGACATCGTCGCGGAGAATTTTCTTCGCGTCGAGCAGCGGCTCGGCAGCGAAGCGGTGTGGCCCTACTACTATGCCGGCACCATGGGTCTGGTGATGCGCGACGGCATCAACCGTTTGCGTCATGCGAAGAAATATTCCGGCTTCCATTCCACCATTTGCGTCAACCCGGCGTGGACGGGGTTCATCGCCGGCACCGGACGGCTAGCGGGACCCGATCCGCGCGAGATGGCGCGTGCGGACGTCGTCGTGATCTGGGGCACCAATCCGGTGAACACGCAGATCAACGTGATGACGCATGCGGTGCGCGCGCGGAAGGAGCGCGGCGCCAAGATCGTCGCCGTCGACGTCTATATGAACGGCACGATGGAGCAGGCGGACTTGCCGGTCCTGGTCCGCCCCGGCACCGACGGGGCGCTCGCCTGCGCGGTCATGCATTGCCTGTTCCGCGACGGCAAGGCGGACCGCGAATTCCTGCGCGATTTCACCGACGCGCCGGACGAGCTCGAAGCGCATCTCAAGACCCGTGATCCGCAATGGGCGTCGCGGATCACGGGTTGCGATGTGGCGACGATCGAAGCTTTCGCCAAGCTGATCGCCGACAATCCGCGCACCTATCTGCGGCTCGGCTACGGCTTCTCGCGCTCACGCAACGGCGCCGCCAATATGCACGCTGCGAGCTGCATTGCCGCGGTGCGCGGCTCATGGCGCTACGAGGGCGGCGGCGCGTTCCACAACAACGGCGCGATCTATCACTGGAACAAGACGATGATCGAGGGGATCGATGTGATCGACCGCTCGATCCGTGCGCTCGACCAGTCCCGCATGGGGCCCATTCTCGTGGGCGAGCGTGACGCGCTCATGGACGGCCCGCCGGTGAGTGCGCTGCTCATCCAAAACACCAATCCAGTTTCGGTGTGCCCGGAACAGGAGAAGGTGAAGCGCGGCTTCGCCCGCGATGACCTGTTCGTCTGCGTGCACGAACAGTTCATGACCGAAACCGCGGCGATGGCCGACATCGTTCTGCCGGCGACGATGTTCATGGAACATGACGACGTCTACCAGGGCGGCGGGCATCAATACATCATCCTTGGGCCGAAGCTGATCGATGCGCCCGGTGCATGCGGTTCCAATCACGATGTCATTTGCGGTCTCGCAAAACGTGTCGGGGCGAAGCATCCAGGCTTCGACATGTCGCCGCGCGAATTGATCGACTGGACGCTGCAGAAGTCGGGATGGGGCACGCTCGAGGATCTGGAGAAGGATCGCTGGATCGATTGCCAGCCCGATTTCGAGACGGCGCATTACACGAAGGGCTTCGCCTGGCCGGACGGCAAGTTCCGCTTCAAGCCGGAGTGGCCGACGGTGCCGTTCCGCAGCCCCTATCATTGCGGGCCGGTTGCGCAGATGCCCGTATTGCCCGATCACTGGACGGTGATCGAGGAGGCGACGGACGAATGTCCGTTCCGCCTGGCCACGTCGCCGGCGCGCAGTTTCTTGAACTCGACGTTCAATGAGACGCCGACCTCGCTTGCGCGCGAAAAGCGCCCGGAGGTCATGATCCACCCTGACGACGCCAAGGCCTATGGCGTGAGCGATGGCGACAAGGTCGTGCTCGGCAATCGGCGGGGCGAGGTGCGCATCCATGCTCGTGTGTTCGACGGCGTGCGGCGCGGCGTGTTGATCGCGGAGTCGATCTGGCCAAACCACGCCTATGAAGACGGCAAGGGCATCAATACGCTCGTCGGGGCGGACTCCATCGCGCCTTACGGCGGGGCGGCCGTGCACGATAACCGTGTCTGGTTAAAGCCGATCGCGCTCGGTTGATTTGCGCCTTTTTCGTTTGCCGACCGTTCACGGCTGTGACGCGCGAACGGTCCGTAGACGCGTGCCATCTTGCAAAAATGGCGACTTTCGTATTAGATGCGGCCACAATCTGACTTTGGCCGCTCCGGGCCGTTGTACGTCCACCAGGGCGCCATCGTTACGGATCTCCAGCAAAAGACGGGTTGTGGCGCGGAGAGCAGCGCAGCACCGCGTCAATCGTGATGATGGACTTTTAGGAGACCGACGATGCAAAAGGGCACCGTCAAATGGTTTAACCCTACGAAGGGTTACGGTTTCATCCAGCCGAGCACCGGCGAGCGTGATGTGTTCGTTCACATCTCGGCCGTCGAGCGCGCGGGCTTGAGCAGCCTGAATGAGGGACAAGTCGTCGAGTACGAGCTTGTCACCAATCGCGGCAAGACGTCCGCCGAGAACCTCAAAGTCTCGTAACTCAGCGGCCCTCGCGGGCCAACGGATGCGACCTGTAACCCCCCGGCGAAAGCCCGGGGGTTTTTCTTATGTCGCTGCGGCGGCGCAGTTCATCGTTCGACAGGGCAACCGGCGATCGTGTCAAACGCGGGATAGTATCGGCCCGCCATGCGTCCGACATAGCGGCGCAGGTTCGTGTGGCGTTCAGCCGCCACGCGGATCGGCGTATCGAATCGCGGACAAAGCGCGCCAGCGACAAAGGCGAAAATCGTCGCATCGACACCTGATGGCGTCTCGCCGAAGAAGAAGGGCCGGTCGGCCAAAGCGTCGGCGATGGCGTTGATCGAGCGCGTGCCGAGCGCCACGATCTCGGCGTTGGAATGCCGGCCGATGCCATGCCCGTGCATGTGCTTGCGGATCGCGCGCCTCACCGTAGCGACCACAAGCGGACGGATGACAGCCGGCACGTTCTGAAAAAACTCTGCCGGGCCTTTGCGGAAATTGGCGTCGTCGGTCCAACGCGCGTCGACGAGCGTCCAGTAGAGGTTGTCTTCTGCCATCTTCTCGAACGCCCAGGCTTGCGCGCGTTGCTCCGCTGTCAGGCCACGATCGAAATCGATGCCGTATTTTTTTTCGAGGTGCCAACGGATGAAGGTGGAGTCGGCAATCGTCACGCCGTCGTCGACGACATAGGGGAGCTTCCCCTTCGGCGCGCGCCGCAACCCGCCGATCTCCGCCTTGTAGGGCTGGCCGGACATCTTCAGCAGGATATCGAGCTTGGTGACGAATGGGCTCGGGTCGGGAAGGCCGAAAGCGGGTCCGAAGGTGTGAAGCGTAATCATAACGTCTCCACGTTCGCGTTATGCATCAGGAGAAATAAGCATACCGCTCGCCGTCCGCGCGCCATCGATTTCGCAATGATTATCGACGATGCGCACGCGCCCTTCCGCCACCAGGCGCAGCGCCAGCGGATAGATGCGATGCTCGACGGTCAAGACGCGCTCGGCGAGGCTCTCGGGCGTATCGCCGGCCATGACGGAGATCGCGCCCTGTGCCACGATCGGGCCGGCGTCCGTTTCCGGCGTCACGAAATGTACGGTCGCGCCGGTGAGCTTCACACCCGCCGCCAATGCCTGTCCGTGCGGGTCCAGTCCCTTGAACAGCGGCAGGAGGGATGGATGGATGTTGAGCATGCGCCCATACCAGCGCTTGACGAAATCCGGCGTGAACAATCGCATGAAGCCGGCGAGGCAGATGAACTCGACGTCACGCGCGGCGAGCTCGCTCGTCAGCGCATCCTCGAAGGCGGCGCGGTCTTTCCCATAGGGCCTGTGATCGACGATTGCGGTCGCAACATCGGCATTGCGGGCGCGCACGAGGCCGGCGGCGTCCGGACGATTGGAGATGACGGCAACGATTTCGGCCGGCGTGCTCGCAGGTTTCATCGCGTCGATCAGCGCGCTCATATTGGAGCCGCGACCGGAAATGAGAACGGCGACGCGCAGGCGGCTCATGCAGGGCCTCAGGGCGTGGGACTGAGGTGACCGGAATAGACGACGCGCGGCGTGCCGTCGCCGGCCGTGATGACTTCGCCGAGCGTGACCACATTCTCACCGGCGCCGGTCAAGACACGCGTGACGGCGTCGCGTTTGGTGCGATCGATCACGGCGACCATGCCGACACCACAGTTGAAGGTCCGCAGCATCTCCGCTTCGGCGATCTGGCCGGTCGAGGCGAGCCAATCGAAGATCGGAAGATACGGGACTTTCGCGAGATCGATTTTGACGCCCAAGTTTTTCGGCAAGACGCGCGGGATGTTCTCGGTGAAGCCGCCGCCGGTGATATGTGCCAGCGCCTTCACTGCGTCCGTCTGACGGATCGCCGCGAGGCAGGATTTGACATAGAGCCGCGTCGGCACAAGCAGGGCTTCGCCAAGCGAGCGCGTTCTGTCGAATGGCGCGGGCGCATCCCAGGCGAGACCTGAGACTTCGACGACCTTGCGCGCGAGCGAATAACCGTTGGAGTGCAGGCCGCTCGACGCGAGGCCGATCACGACGTCGCCGGCCGCGATGGTCGGCCGCGGCAGCACGGCGTCGCGTTCGACGGCGCCGACGGCGAAACCGGCAAGGTCGTAGTCGCCGTCGCGATAGAGGCCCGGCATTTCCGCCGTTTCCCCGCCGATCAGCGCGCAGCCCGACTGGCGGCACCCTTCGGCAATGCCGCGTACGATGCGCGCGGCTTCTTCGGCGTCGAGGCGGCCACATGCGAAATAATCGAGAAAGATCAGGGGCTCGGCCCCTTGCACGACAAGGTCGTTGACGGACATGGCGACAAGGTCGATGCCGATCGTGTCATGATGGCCGGTGTCGATGGCGACCTTGAGCTTGGTGCCGACGCCGTCGGTCGCCGCGACCAGGATCGGATCCTTGAAGCCCGCGCGCTTGGGGTCGAAAAAGCCGCCGAATCCCCCGATATCGGCGTCCGCGCCGGGGCGGGCGGTGGCGCGGACCAAGGGCTTGATCAGCTGCACAAGACGGTTGCCGGCGTCGATATCGACGCCGGATGCGGCATAGGTCAGGCCTTTTTGCGCCTCATTCATCGCGCCTCTCAGGTTGGGCGCGGTGGTACGGCGGAATCGGCGGCCGTGCAATGGTGGGGACGCCCGCTGCAGAGCCGCCAAGCGCTTGGCAAGGCGGTGGTGCGGGTTTATGTGCCGTTTTTCGACGAGCGCGCCCGGGGGCCCAGTGACGTGAATCTACCAAATTTGATTACGCTGGCGCGTATCCTGCTGGTGCCCGTCGTGGTGTGGGCGATCGCCTCGGGCGAAATGCTGATCGCCTTTGTCCTGTTCGTCGTCGCCGGAATCAGCGACGCCGTGGACGGCTTTCTGGCCAAGCGCTTCGGCATGACGACGGAGATCGGCGCCTATCTCGACCCGCTGGCCGACAAGGTGCTTTTGGTCTCGATCTATGTGGCGCTCGGCATCACGAACAATGCGCCGCGCTGGCTGGTCATTCTGGTCGTCTCGCGCGACCTCATGATCGTGGGCGCGGTCATTCTATCCTGGCTGGTCGGCAGGCCGCTCAATATCCGTCCCCTCACAGTCTCCAAGCTCAATACCTTCGCCCAGATCGTGTTCGCAGGGCTGGTCCTCGGCTCGCTGGGACTTGATTTCGATCCCGGCTGGACGCTGCCGACGATGATGGCGGCCGTTGCCATCCTGACGCTCCTCTCGGTTGCCGCCTATCTGCGCGAATGGATGCGGCATATGGGCGCCGATCAGTCGAGCGCTTAGCCGCGGGACTTGCTACAATGAGCGCCTGAGGGTGTGATTGCGCGTAGGGGTACGCCCGGTAGAAGAGGCGGGGGACGTTTGGTCGGCACGGTGAGTTTCGGGCGGCAATACGCCTTCTGGGTCGGGGCGCTTTTCGTGGTCGCCCTTTCGATCTGGCTGCTGCACGAAATTCTGCTGCCTTTCGTTGCGGGCATGGCGCTCGCCTATCTCTTCAATCCGCTTGCGACCCGGATGGAAAAGGTTGGCATCGGGCGGCTTGTCGCCTCGCTGCTCATCATCGGCGCTTTCGTGCTCACCTTCATCGTCCTGCTGCTGCTGATCGTGCCGGTGCTCGGCGGACAGCTCAGCGGCTTCATGGAAAACCTGCCCGACTACGTGCGCAAGGTGCAGGCTGCCATCGCCGATCCGAGCCGGCCATGGCTGCAAAAACTGGTCGGCAACAATCTCGGCAATGTCGACGCGTCGTTCGGGGACGTGGTGAAGGAGGGCGCGGGGTGGCTGACAGCCTTTGTGAGGTCGCTCTGGTCGGGCGGGCAGGCGCTCATCTCCGTTCTATCCCTCATGATCGTGACGCCGGTTGTCGCCTTCTATCTGCTCAACGACTGGGAGCGGATGATCGCCAAGATCGACAGCTGGGTGCCGATCGCACAGCGCGCGACGGTGCGGCGTCTGGCGCGCGAGATCGATGTCGCGATTGCGCATTTCGTGCGCGGGCAGACCGGCGTCTGTCTCATCCTGGGATCGTTCTATGCGGTCACGCTGACGATCGCCGGCCTGAACTTCGGTCTCTTGATCGGGCTCGGATCGGGCCTGATCACATTCATCCCATATATCGGCTCGATGACGGGCCTGGTGCTCGCGACTGCCGTTGCCGTCGGGCAATTCTGGCCCGAGTGGTCGTCGATCCTCATCATCGTTGCGATCTTCCTCGTCGGACAATTCCTCGAGGGTTACATTCTCTCGCCGAAACTCGTCGGCGAGAGCGTCGGCTTGCATCCGGTCTGGCTGATGTTCGCGTTGCTCGCGTTTAGCTACCTGTTCGGCTTTGTCGGCTTGCTGCTCGCGGTGCCGATGGCGGCGGCGGTCGGCGTCATCGCGCGCTTCGCGTTGCGCCGCTATCTGGAAAGCCCGCTCTATACGGGCCGGCCGACGCCGGTACGCACCGTCGAGCGGCGCAAGCACAGTGAGAAGCAGAGCTGACGGCCATGCCTCATGCGCCTGCCGCGCGCCAGCTCGCGCTGGCGTTAGCCCATAGCGAAAGCTTCGCGCCGGAGGATTTCCTGCCCGGGCGGCCGAATGCCGCCGCGCATGCCTTGGTGACCGGCTGGCCGGATTGGCCGGCATCGGTGGTGGCGCTGGTCGGGCCGGAAGGGGCGGGCAAGAGCCACCTCGCCGCCATCTGGGCCGAACAAGCGGGCGCACGCTTTCTTTCCGGCCGCGCTTTGCGCGGCGTGAACCTCCCTGGAGCACTCGCGACGGGCGCCCTCGTAATCGAAGACATCGCGCCGGATAGTCTCGATGAGACGGCGCTGTTCCATCTCCTCAATCTCGCCCGCGAGGAGGAGGCCTTCATTCTTCTCACCGCACGCACGACGCCGGCAGGCTGGAATTTGGGGCTCGCCGATCTCGCCTCGCGGCTGCGCGCCGTGCCGCTCGCGGTCTTGGAGCCGCCTGACGATGCGACGCTGCGGGCGGTGATGGTCAAGCTCTTCGCCGACCGTCAGCTCGAGGTCGACGAAGCGCTCCTGGCCTACCTTCTCTCGCGGATCGAGCGCTCGTTCACGGCGGCGCGGGATGCGGTGACGCGCCTCGACGCCGAGGCGCTGCGCCGCCAGCGGCCGGTCACGCGGGCGCTCGCAGCCGAGCTTTTTCGGCCGGCGCTTTAACGCCATTTTGCGATCCCGCGCGTTATGTCACCATAGTGTCATCATCCTTGCCGAGGATGGTCGCGCAATCGCATCGGCGGCCTCGGGACCGCATAAAGGGATTCATGAAGCGGTCGGAAGCCATTGTTCTTGAAAAGGAAGTGACGCCGGCGCCGCTGCCGGCTGCCGATGACCTTTTGCGGCGCCCAGAGCGGTTCATCAACCGGGAATTGTCCTGGTTGCATTTCAATCGGCGCGTTCTCGAACAGTCGACGGATGCGGGCTATCCGCTCCTCGAGCGGCTGCGCTTCGTGTCGATCTCGGCCAACAATCTCGACGAATTCTTCATGGTCCGCGTCGCCGGCCTCAAAGGACAGGTCCGTGAAGGCGTGCCGACGCGAAGCCCCGACGGCCACACCCCCGCCGAGCAGCTCGCGCGCATCGGCGAGGCGGTTTCGACACTCGCGAGCGACCAGCAAGGGCGCTGGCGCGAGCTTCGGCAGGACCTTGCCGCGAACGGCATCGTGCTTGTGGACGGGCCCGAGGTCACCAAGCACGAGAGGGCGTGGCTCGAGGATCATTTCCTCCACCACATTTTTCCGCTGCTGACGCCGCTCGCGATCGATCCCGCGCATCCGTTCCCGTTCATCCCCAATCTTGGTTTCTCGCTGGCGCTGCAGCTCATTCGCTCCGCCGACGCCAAGACGATGAATGCGCTGATCCGGGTTCCCAACCGCATCGAGCGCTTCATCCGCCTGCCGGAGACGCCCGATGTTGCCGGGGCGCGTTTCATCACACTCGAACAGGCGACCGGTTTGTTCATCGGCAAGCTCTTCCCGGGCTATGTCGTGCGCGGGCAGGGGGCGTTCCGCATCCTGCGCGACAGCGAGGTCGAGGTCGAGGAAGAGGCCGAAGACCTCGTACGTGAATTCGAAACGGCGCTCAAGCGCCGCCGCCGCGGCTCGGTGATCCGCCTCGAGATGGAAGCGGCGATGCCAGCGCCGCTCAGGCGCTTTGTCCAGCGCGCGCTCGCCTGCGGTGACGACGAGGTCTTCCTCGTCGACGGCATGCTGGCGCTCAATGAGCTGTCCCAGCTCACCAATATCGATCGGCCGGACCTCGAGTTCGTCCCGTACAATCCGCGGTTCCCGGAGCGTATCCGCGAGCAGGCGGGGGATTGCTTCGCCGCGATCCGCCAGAAGGACCTGATCGTTCATCACCCCTACGAGTCGTTCGACGTCGTCGTGCAGTTCCTGAGCCAAGCGGCGCGTGACCCGGACGTCGTCGCGATCAAGCAGACGCTCTACCGCACGTCGAAGGACAGCCCCATCGTGCGCGCGCTCGCCGAGGCCGCCGAAGCCGGCAAATCGGTCACGGCGCTGGTCGAGCTCAAGGCGCGGTTCGACGAAGAGGCGAACATCCGCTGGGCGCGCGATCTCGAGCGCGCCGGCGCGCAGGTCGTGTTCGGCTTCGTCGAGCTCAAGACGCATGCGAAGCTCTCGCTCGTGGTGCGGCGCGAGGGCGGGTCGCTCATGTCCTACGTGCATGTCGGCACCGGTAACTATCATCCGGTGACGGCGCGCATCTACACCGACCTGTCGTTCTTCACCGCCGATCCCGTCATCGGCCGCGACGTCGCGCGCATCTTCAATTTCATCACCGGCTATGCGGAGCCTGCGGAGCTCGAGCGCATCGCCGTCTCGCCGATGAATTTGAAGCAGCGCATCCTCGACCACATCGCGCAGGAGATCGCGCATGCGGAAGCAGGGCGGCCCGCCGCCATCTGGATGAAGATGAACGCGCTCGTCGACCCGGACGTGATCGACGCGCTGTACAAGGCGTCCCGTGCCGGCGTCGAGATCGATCTCGTCGTGCGCGGCATCTGCTGCCTGCGGCCCGGCGTTGCGGGGCTTTCGGATCGCATCCGCGTGAAATCGATCATCGGACGTTTCCTCGAACATGGCCGCATCTACTGCTTCGGCAATGGCTTCGGGCTGCCGCACCAGAAGGCGTCGGTCTATATCGCCTCCGCCGATATGATGCCGCGCAACCTGGAGCGGCGCGTGGAGGTGCTGTGTCCCATCGTCAATCCGACCGTGCATCAGCAGGTGCTCGATCAGATCATGGTCGCAAACTTGCTCGACAATGAGCAAAGCTGGACGCTCTTGCCGGACGGCGCATCCATGCGCATAAAGGCGGCGCCGGGCGATGAGCCGTTCAACGCCCACAAGTATTTCATGACCAACCCAAGCCTGTCGGGCCGTGGCAAATCGCTCAAAGACTCGTCCCCGCGCAGTCTCTTCCGGCGCCAGCGCACGTAGGGCGATCGCGGCGAAAAACGCCGCGCCCGGCCGCCTCGACCATGGTCCTCCCATCGCGGTGATCGACATCGGATCGAACTCGGTCCGCCTTGTCGTCTATGAAGGGCTCACGCGCAGTCCCACGCCGATCTTCAACGAGAAGACGCTGTGTGGGCTCGGACGCGAGGTGCAATCGACAGGCTTGCTTGCGCTCGATGCCGTCGCCAAGGCGCTGACCGCGCTGAAGCGCTACAAGGCGCTTTGCGAGACGCTGCGGGTGCAGCGCCTCTGGGTGCTGGCGACGGCCGCTTGCCGCGAAGCGCGCAACGGCCCCGCCTTCGTCGCGCGCGCCGAGAAGATCTGCGGCGTGAAGGTCGATGTGATTTCCGGCAAACGGGAAGCGGAATTGTCGGCGCTCGGCATCCTGTCGGGCATCCACAAGCCGGACGGTATCGTCGGTGACCTCGGCGGCGGCTCGCTCGAGCTCGTCGACGTCCACGGTATGCGCTTGACGCGCGGATTGACCTTGCCGCTCGGCGGCCTCGCCCTGCAGGACGCTTCTTCGAAGTCGATCAAGAAAGCCGAGAAGATCGTGAAGGCCGCGCTCGCGCAGGCGAAAAGCTTGCGCGCGGGCCGTGGCCGAACCTTCTATGCGGTCGGCGGGACCTGGCGTGCGTTGGCGCGCCTGCACATGTGGCAGACGAGCTATCCGCTGCATGTCACGCACGGCTATTCGATTCCCGCGAAAGAGACGTTTGAATTCTCGCGCCTCGTCCATCGTGTCGACACCGACATGCTGGCGCGCATCGAAGTCGTCTCCGATGCGCGCCGGCCGCTTCTCGCTTATGGCGCACTGGTCTTGGAGCATGTCGTGCGTGTGGCGCAGCCCGAGAACGTCGTGTTTTCGGCGCTCGGCGTGCGCGAGGGACATCTCTATGACTGCCTGAGTGCGGCGCTGCAGAAGCAGGACCCGCTGCTTGCGGCCGCGCGTGAGTTCAACACCTTGCGCTCACGTTCGCCGCGGCACGGCGAGGAGATGATCGGTTGGACTGATCGCTTCATGGCATCGTCGGGCATCGAGGAGACGGCTGAAGAAAAGCGCCTGCGGCATGCGGCTTGCCTCCTCGGCGACATCGGTTGGCGTGCGCATCCCGACTATCGCGGCGAGCAGGCCTTCAACATCATCGCGCACGGCGCGTTCGTCGGCGTCGATCATCCGGGGCGCGCTTATCTCGCTCTGTCCGCTTTTTTCCGTCACGCGGGCCTCGTCCACGACGAGGCCGCGCCGGAGCTCGTGGAGCTGATCTCGACGCGAATGCTCGACCGCGCGCGTGTGCTCGGCGCGGCGATGCGCGTCGCCTATATGGTGTCGGCGGCGATGCCCGGCGTGCTGCCGCGCACGCCGATGCGGGTCGTGCGCGGCCGCCTGGTGCTGCGGCTGCCGCGGAGCCTTGGCTCGCTTGCCGGCGACCGCGTCTTCAATCGTTTGCGCCAGCTCGGCCGGTTGATTGGGCGAGAGCCCGTGCTGCTCGTCGACTGATCGAGGCCGTCTCATATGGGCTTGCTGATCGCCGCGGCCGTGACGAGCGGACTGGCGCTGATCGTCATCGGCGGCGTGACGTTGACGTTAGCGGAAGCGCGCGAGCGTCGCGTCCTTATCCTCGCGCTCGTTATCGCCTTGCCGCTGCAGCCGCTTGTCTTCGCGGCAGTGCGGCTGCCGCTTCTGCACGCGTTTCTGCCGGATGCGAGCGCCGGCTGGATTCGCCCCGCGTTCCTTCTTCCGCTTGCACCACTCACCGAGGAGCCAGCGAAGTGGCTTGTCCTTCTGGTGCCGGCCGTCCGCCGCTTGCTCAGCCGAAAGAGCGCCGTGCCGCTGGCGCTTGCCATCGGCCTCGGCTTCGGGATCGGTGAGATCTGGTTCGTCGCGCATGCGGCGATGACGGCGCCTGGTTTCATTGAGCGGCCATTCTGGATGTATGGCGGCTTTGCCTTCGAGCGGCTGCAGGTGTGCTTCCTACACGGGGCGTTCGTCGCGCCGCCGCTCGCCACTTGGGCCTGGGGCCGTTCGTTTCTGCCCGGCGGCATCGCCGGCATGGCGGGGCACTTCCTGCTCAATTTCCCGATCTATCTGGCGGGCATCGATCTCTTCGGCCTCGGGCGGCCGGTATGGGTGACGATACTCTTGATGTGGGTGCCGTTGTGGGTGATCCTTTGCGGCGTCGCGCTTCGCCAGATCCGCAGGGCTGGCGTTGCGGCCGAGAGCGCCATTGCGGAGAACGCTGAAAGTGCGACCTAGCGGTCGACCGCCAGCACGCGGCCCTTGTCGATCGCGAGCGCAAGACGCCCGGCCTTGAGCGCCAAGGCGCGGTTGCCGAAGAGGTCGCGCCGCCACCCGCGCAACGCGCGGACGTCCGCATTGTCTTCCGCCGAAATGCGTTCGAGATCGTCGACCGTTGCGATGACCTTTGCGGCAACGGCGTGGCGCTCGGCCGTCATCCGCAGTAGGACTTTCAGCAGCTCGACGGTCGCCGCGCCGTTCGGCGCCTGGCGTGTACGCTCGGCGCGTGGGACGGTCTTGGGGTCGCGTTCGAGCCCACGCTTCACCGCCGCAATGACATCCTGGCCCCATTTCGAGCGCTCGAAGCCCTTCGGCAGCGAGCGGAGGTTTGCGAGCTTCTCTTGCGTCGCCGGCGCATGGATCGCGATCTCGCCGATCGCCTCGTCCTTCAGAACGCGGCCGCGCGGAACGTCCCGCGACTGCGCTTCGCGCTCGCGCCAAGCGGCGAGCTCCATCAGGACGGCGATCTCGCGCGGCTTGCGCACGCGCGTCTTGAGGCGTTCCCACGCGCGCTCGGGCTCGGCGCGATAGGTGTCCGGCGAGGTGAGGATCTCCATCTCCTCGGCGACCCATTCAGCCCGCCCGCGCTTATGCAGGTCGGCGTCGAGCGCGAGATAGACGTCGCGCAGATGTGTCACGTCGGAAATGGCGTAGGACACTTGCTCCGGGGTCAGCGGGCGGCGAGTCCAGTCGGTGAAGCGATGCGACTTGTCGAGCGTGTCGCCGGTGATGCGTTGGACAAGCTGGTCGTAGGAGATGGAATCGCCATGGCCAAGGACCATGGCGGCGACTTGCGTGTCGAAGATCGGGTGAGGGATGAGATTGGCGCGATGCCAGATGATCTCGATGTCCTGGCGCGCGGCATGGAAGACCTTGAGGACCTTCTCGTTCGCCATCAGGGCGAAGACAGGCTCCAGATCGATGTCGGATGCCAGCGCATCGACGACCACGGCCTCATCGGTGCTCGCCATCTGCATCACGCAGAGCTTCGGGTAGTAGGTGGTTTCGCGCAGGAACTCGGTATCGACGGTGATGAACTTGTGCTGCGCCAGGCGTGCGCAGGCGTCCGCTAAATGCTTGTTGTTGGTGATCGGCTCCATCGCGGCTTGTTACCTCACTCGGAACGGGCTGTCTGCCTCTGATCCGCGGTTGCGGGGGAGGATCAAGAACTCCCAGGGGCTCGGTATCGCCCCGACCGGCACCTCAATCACCGTCGGCCCGTCACGCCGGGCAAAGCCACGGCGCAGGGCGCCACCCAGCTCTTCGGGCGTCCGGGCGCGCTCCGCGGCCGCTCCGAAGCTCTCGGCGAAGCGCACAAAATCCGGATTGGTGATGTCGCAGGCGATAAGGCGGTTGCCATAGGCTTCCTCCTGAATGCGCCGGACATTGCCGAAGGCGCCGTCGGCGAAGACGACGGTGACGAGGGGGATGCGATGATGAACCGCCGTTGCGAGCTCGTTCGCCGTGTAGAGAAAGCCGCCGTCGCCGGAGATCGCGAGCACCGGCACGTCGGGCCGCGCATTTTGGGCGCCGAGCGCGGTCGCAAAGCCCCAGCCGAGATTGTCCTGATAGCCCGGCGAAATGAACGTCCGTGGTTTGTAGACTGGGAGCATCAGCCGTGCCGCAAACCCGACCTGGGTAACTTCGTCGACGAAGATGCCGTCGTCCGGTAGGGCCGCGCGGATGACATCGAGAAACGCCTTCTGCGGCGCGAGTGTCGCGAATCGCGCGTCCCAGCGTGCGTGCCGCTCCAGCATTTCCTCCTTGCGCGACGCCCGCGGCGTGAGATGCGACGGCAGCACATCGACCAGCCGCTGCAAAATTGGTTTTGCGTCACCGATGAGGGGCACGGCCGGGTTGCGAAAGCGCGTCGGCTCTTCCGGGTTGGCGTCGATGCGGACAACTTTGAGATCGGCGTCGACGCCCCACATGGTCAGGGCGAAATGCATGCGTGAGCCGACGCCGACCACAACATCGGCCTCGCCCCATAATTCGTGGCCCAGCGGAAGCGTCACACTGAAAGGATCGCGACTCGAAAGAACGCCGCGCCCGCGCCGATAGCCGAGCACCGGGGCCTGAAGGAGGGCCGAGAGCAGCGCAACCTCGGCCGCGCTCTCCTGCGCGCCGCCGCCGCAGACGATGAGCGGGCGCTTGGCCGCCCCGAGGATTTTTGCCGCCGCGATGACCGCATCCTCGTCCACGGGCGGCGGGGCAGCCGGCGGCGGCGCGGCGACAGCCGGCATCGGCGCCGACCGTCCCCACCGGTCGATGGCGCATTCGATCGCGGCGGGCCCCGGCCGGCCGGTGCGCATCGCGTGGAAGGCCTGGCCGACGGCTTCGGCTGCCTCGCTTGGCGTGCGGACATGGCGATGAAAATCGACCAGGCGCTCCAGGATACCGGCTTGATCGCGGATTTCGTGCAGGTGGCCGAAGCCGCGGCCGATGTCCCGATCCGGAATCTGGCCGATCAGGGCGAGGACCTGGGCGTTGGTGCTGTAGGCGTGGAGAAGGGCGGCGGCGGTATTGAGCATGCCCGGGCCCGGCACCACCGAATAGGCTTGCGGCCGCCCCGTCGCGAGGGCTGCGCCCAGCGCCATATAGGCCGCCCCCTGCTCGTGACGCGTGTGGACGGTCCGAAGGCGATCGGCGGCATGGAAGAGCGCGTCGAAAAGCGGATCGTTATGGATACCGGGCAGGGCGTAGATCGTATCGAGGCCATGGGCGATGAGGCTTGCGACGGTCACGTCCGCGGTCGTCAGGCGCTGCATGCGATTCCACGTCCTTTCGGGCCGAGTTTGCAGATCGTACCCGCCCTGTCGAGGTGCCGCATTCCTTGACAAAGAGGGGCCTCCATGCACCTTGCGCGCCTGCTCACCCCGGAATCGAGAAGTCCCCCCATGCACCGTTACCGGACGCATACTTGTGGCGCGTTGGACGCCAAGGATATCGGCGCGACCGTCCGCCTGTCCGGATGGTGTCACCGCATCCGCGACCACGGCGGCCTGTTATTCATCGACCTGCGCGACCACTACGGCATCACGCAGGTCGTCGCCGATCCGGATAGCCCGGCTTTCAAGCTTGCCGAGACGCTGCGCGCCGAGTGGGTGGTGCGCATCGACGGGCGCGTGCGAAAGCGCCCGGAAGGCACGGAAAATCCCGACCTTCCGACCGGGCAGGTCGAGGTCTTTATCCAGGAGATCGAGGTGCTGGGGCCGGCGGCTGAACTGCCGCTGCCCGTCTTCGGCGAGCAGGAATATCCGGAGGAGA
Organism: Variibacter sp.; assembly: GCA_050187875.1. Taxonomy (GTDB): domain Bacteria; phylum Pseudomonadota; class Alphaproteobacteria; order Rhizobiales; family Xanthobacteraceae; genus JAFKKS01. The sequence continues at coordinate 43,702 of JBFWXB010000019.1, read as the reverse complement.
TCCGCCTCAAATACCGCTTCCTCGATCTGCGCCGCGAGCGGCTGCATCGCAACATCATGCTGCGCGGCGCGATCATCGATTCGATCCGGCGGCGGATGAAGGAGGGCGGCTTCTTCGAATTCCAGACGCCGATCCTGACCGCGTCTTCGCCTGAAGGCGCGCGCGACTACCTCGTCCCCTCCCGCATCCATCCGGGCAAGTTCTACGCGCTGCCGCAGGCGCCGCAGCAGTTCAAGCAGCTCACGATGGTCGCGGGCTTCGACCGTTATTTCCAGATCGCGCCGTGCTTCCGCGACGAGGATGCGCGCGCCGACCGCTCGCCCGGCGAGTTCTACCAGCTCGACCTCGAGATGAGTTTCGTCACGCAGGACGACGTGTTCGCGGCGGTCGAGCCGGTGATGCGCGGCGTGTTCGAGGAATTCGCCGGCGGCAAGCCGGTGACGCAGAAATTCCCGCTCATTCCGTTCGCCGACGCGATGCGCAAATACGGCACCGACAAGCCGGATCTTCGCAACCCGGTTGTGATGCAGAATGCCAGCGAGGCTTTCCGCGGTTCCGGCTTCAAGGTTTTCGCCAACATCTTAGCCGGCGACCCGAAGGCGGAGGTGTGGGCGGTTCCCGCACCGAAGGGCGGCAACCGCGCCTTCTGCGATCGCATGAATGCGTGGGCGCAGGGTGAGGGCCAGCCCGGCCTCGGCTATATTTTCTGGCGCGAGGGCGAGGAGGGCGGCGCTGGACCGCTCGCCAAGAATATCGGCCCCGAGCGCACCAAGAAGATCGCTGATCAGCTCGGCCTTGGCATCGGCGACGCCTGCTTCTTCGTCGCTGGCAAGCCCGACGTGTTCGTCAAATTTGCCGGCACCGCCCGCACGAAAGTTGGCGAGGAGCTCGGCCTGATCGACGAGGACCGTTTCGAGTTCTGCTGGATCGTCGACTTTCCGATGTACGAGTGGAACGAGGACGAGAAGAAGATCGACTTCTCGCACAATCCGTTCTCGATGCCGAATTATCCGATCGAGGATTTCCTCAAGCTCGATCCGGCCGACAAGGACACGATCCTCGGCATTAAGGCGATCCAGTACGACATCGTCTGCAACGGCATCGAGCTGTCGTCTGGCGCGATCCGTAACCATCGCCCCGACGTGATGCGCAAGGCGTTCGCGATCGCGGGTTACCCGGAAGAGATTTTGGAGACCAAGTTCGGCGGGATGTTACGCGCGCTGCAATACGGCGCGCCGCCGCACGGCGGCATCGCGCCGGGCATCGATCGTATCGTGATGCTGCTCGCGGGCGAGGAGAACTTGCGCGAGGTGGTCCTCTACCCGATGAATCAGCGCGCCGAAGACTTGATGATGGGCGCACCTTCGGAAGTGACCGCAAAGCAGCTTCGCGAATTGCACATCCGGCTCAATCTGCCGTCGAAGTGAGCGGCCCACTGGCGACGCCGTTTGCGGGAAGGCGGTAGACGACCTCGTCGAGCGTGCCGCCCGGTTTTGCAAGCTCGCGCGTGCCGACGACCGAGCCGCCAAGCGATTCCGCAAGCCGGCGGCTGGGCTCGCTGACCGTCACGACGGGGTAGAGAAAGCTCGTGGCGCCGAGCGTTTCGCGAGCCCAGGCGATCGTCGCTACGATCGCCTCTCGGCCATAGCCGCGACGATGCAAATCTTCGCGCACCCAGATGCCGATCTCGGGCTCGTGCCCTTCGCAATGCAGCCCGACCACGCCGACGAAGCTCTCGTCGCTGCGCTCGCGGGCGACGGCGAAAAGGTCCGTGCCGGCCGCCATCATCTGTTGCCAGCTTTCCGTGACGACGGTGAAGGTCTGCAACGAAGGCGACGGATTCCATGTCATGAAGCGCGAGATCGTCGCCGTGCCGAACCGGAACGCATCGGCGACGTCGCCATGGCGGAAGGCGCGGATGAGAAGCCGCGGCGACGCGAAGACGACATTCCGGAAATCATGCTGCACGTCAAATCCTCGTGTATCGGCGCGGGCCACACAGGGTATCGGCGGCCGTAGCGTCTTCCAAGTACACGATCGGCGCGTGACGGAACCGCGATCTGCGCTTCGCGGTGCGCATGACGCATAATTAGACCATGGGCCACCGCAAGCCCGATGACCGCATGGCGGCGCGCCGAGATTGGGGCTGCAGATTGTTCCGCGAACCGGTTAAACTAGGCCAGAACGAGGGGGGACAATGGCGTCCACGATTTCTGACGATCTGAAGAACGGCGCGCTCGCCTATCACCGCACGCCCCGGCCCGGGAAAATCGAGATCCAGGCGACGAAGCCGCTGGGAACCCAGCGCGACCTGGCGCTTGCCTATACGCCGGGCGTCGCCGCGGTCTGCGAGGCGATCGCCGCCGATCCCGCCGAAGCTGCGAACCTGACATCCCGTTCGAACCTTGTCGCGGTCGTATCCAACGGCACCGCCGTGCTCGGCCTCGGCAATATCGGCCCGCTCGCCTCGAAGCCGGTGATGGAAGGCAAGGCGGTGCTGTTCAAGAAGTTCGCGGGGATCGACGTGTTCGATATCGAGATCGCCGCCAACGAGGTCGAACGGGTGGTCGAGGTCGTGGCGGCGCTCGAACCGACATTCGGCGGCATCAACCTCGAGGATTTCAAGGCGCCGGAGTGCTTTGCGATCGAAGAGCAGCTCAAGGCGCGGATGAACATTCCCGTCTTCCATGACGATCAGCACGGCACGGCGATCATCGTCGCGGCGGCGGTCGTCAACGCGCTGCATCTCGGGCAGAAGCAGCTTGGAGACGTGAAGATCGTCACCTCGGGTGCCGGCGCGGCAGCGCTCGCCTGCCTCAACCTTCTCGTCGCGCTTGGCGCCAAGCGCGAGAACATCTGGGTGACCGACCTCGAAGGCGTCGTCTATCAGGGCCGCACCGTCTTGATGGACGCGTACAAGGCGATCTTTGCGCAGCCGACCGACAAGCGGAAGCTGTCGGAGGTGATCGACGGCGCCGACATTTTCCTCGGACTGTCCGCCGGCGGCGTGCTCAAGCCGGACATGGTCAAGCGCATGGCGCCGCAGCCGCTGATCATGGCGCTCGCCAACCCTTACCCCGAGATCATGCCGGACGAGGCGCTGGCGGCGCGGCCCGACGCGATCATTTGCACCGGCCGCTCCGACTTCCCGAACCAGGTCAACAACGTCCTGTGCTTTCCCTACATCTTCCGCGGCGCGCTCGATGTTGGTGCGACGACCATCAACGAGGAGATGAAGCGGGCCGCCGTCGAAGCGATTGCTGGTCTTGCGCGCGAAGCGCCGTCGGATGTCGCGGCGCAGGCCTATGGCGGCGAGGCGCGCTCGTTCGGGCCGGGCTCGCTCATTCCCAATCCCTTCGATCCGCGTCTCATCCTACGTATCGCGCCGGCGGTCGCGAAGGCAGCTGTGGAATCCGGCGTAGCCACGCGCCCGATCGGCGATTTCGCGACTTATCTCGAACGGCTCAACCGCTTCGTCTTCCGTTCCGGCTTCATCATGAAGCCGGTGTTCGCGCAGGCGAAGACGGCGGTCAAACGCATCATCTACGCTGAGGGTGAGGACGAGCGCGTGCTGCGGGCGACACAAGTCGTCGTCGAGGAGGGACTTGCGCGCCCGATCCTTGTTGGGCGTCCTTCCGTCGTCGAGGCGCGCATCGACCGCTTCGGCTTGTCGCTCAAGCCCGGGCGCGACTTCGAACTCGTCAATCCGGAAGACGACCCGCGCTTTCGCGATTATGTGATGACCTACATCCAGGCCGCCGGCCGCCGGGGCGTGACGCCGGATGCCGCGCGCACAATCGTGCGCACCAACAACACCGTGATCGCTGCGCTGACGGTCCGGCGCGGTGAGGCCGATGCCATGATCTGCGGATTGGAGGGGCGCTATATGAGCCACCTCTATCATCTGCGCGAGATCGTCGGGCTCGCGCCCGGCGTGCGCGAATTCTCGGCGCTCTCGCTCGTGATCACCGCGAAGGGCGCTTATTTCCTTGCCGACACGCAGATCGCGACCGAGCCGACGGCGGAGGAGGTCGCCGAAATGGCGGTGCTGGCGGCGGCGCATGTGCGCCGCTTCGGCCTCGTGCCGAAGATCGCGCTCGTCTCGCATTCCGATTTCGGCAGCTATGACAGCGCGTCGTCGCGGAAGATGCGGCGGGCCTGCGAACTTCTGGCGCAAAAACACCCGGAGATCGAGGTCGAAGGGGAGATGCATGGAGATTCGGCGCTCAGCCCCACGCATCGCGAGCGGGTGTTTCCGCATTCGCGGCTCAAGGGCGAGGCGAACGTATTGATCATGCCGAATCTCGATGCGGCGAATATCGCGTATCAAATGATCAAGGTGCTCGCGAATGCGTTGCCGGTGGGGCCGATTCTCGTCGGTGCTGCGCGGCCGGCGCATATCTTGACCCCGTCCGTGACGGCGCGGGGCGTCGTCAACATGACGGCAGTCGCCTCGGTCGAGGCGCAGGCGACGCAGGAACAGCAGTATTCCTATAAATTCTGAGCTCGACGGCGCTCGCGGAGCGGCCACGTGCGCTGCCCGATGAGACCGCAGCTTGTCGCCGCTTCCGACAGCCGCGCGAGGGCAGATTTTCCTTGCACCTTCGGTGCGTAGCCCCTATGTGGGGCCTGCCGCTTGGGCAGTCCGATCGTGAGGATCTGGTCCAGCGGCATTTCGTTATCCGTGGGGCCGGCGTGCCGGCCACCTGGCTTCGATCTCTGGTTGGGGAGGACGGCATGCGCCAAAACGCCCTCTTCCAATTGGCGACGGGCTTGGCAACTCCAAGTACCGCCCGAAAGGAAGATATCGCGGTCGCCGCGTCATCGGCTCAAGCTGAGGAGCGCAACGACCATTTCGTGGTGAGGAACGGGGTGCGGTGCGCGGGTGCGCATCTCATCGTCGATCTCTATGACGCCGAACGGCTCGATGACATCGACCACATCGAGGCGACGCTGCGGCGCGCCGTCGATGCTGCGAAGGCCACGCTGCTGCACATCCATCTGCATCACTTCGAGCCGAACGGCGGCGTGTCCGGCGTCGCAGTGCTCGCGGAAAGCCACATCTCGATCCATACCTGGCCCGAGAATGGCTATGCGGCGCTCGATATCTTCATGTGTGGCGACGCCAATCCGGACGCCTGCGTGCCGGTGCTGCGTGAGGCGTTCACGCCGAAGAACATCGCGGTCAGCGAATTGCTGCGCGGGCAGGGCGCCTAAAGCACTCACCACCGTGTCATCCCCGCGAAAGCGGGGATCCAGTATTCGCCGGCCTATCCGTCCGATCTCGATCGCCTGCGCCGTGAGTACTGGATGCCCGCCTGCGCGGGCATGACCGTGCAATGTATGGAAGCGCCATGCCTGCCAAACGCTGGATTTCCGAGACATTATTTGAGGACCTCGGCTTGCGCACGAGCTATGAGGCCGCGCGCGTCCTCTTCGAGGACAAGACCGAGCACCAGCATCTCGTCCTGTTCGAGAACCCGCATTTTGGCAAGATGCTGATGCTCGACGGCGCGACGCAGGTGACGACGCGCGACGAATTCATCTATCACGAGATGATGACGCATGTGCCGATCCTCGCGCACGGCGCCGCGCGCCACATTCTCATCATCGGCGGCGGCGACTGCGGCATCGCCGAGGAGGCACTCAAGCACAATGCGGTCGTGAGTGTCACGCAGGTGGAGATCGACGCCTCAGTCATCGACTTTGCAAAAGTACATTTCCCGGAATTCACCGGGCCGGTGTTTGCGGACCCGCGCTTTGAGAGCGTGATCGCCGACGGGATGAAGTATGTCGCCGAGACCGAGCGGCGCTTTGACGTGATCATCGTCGATTCGACCGACCCGCAAGGCCCTGGCGCCGTTCTCTTCACGCACGCGTTCTACGCGGCCTGTAAGCGCTGCCTCGCTTCGGGCGGCGTGATGGTGACGCAGAACGGCGTGCCGTTCTTCCAGCCTGACGAACTCGTGTCGTCTTTGCGCCACTTCAAGACGCTGTTCGCAGACGCTGCCTGCTATGTCGCCGCGATCCCGACTTATGTCGGCGGGCACATGGCGATGGGGTGGGCGGCGAGCGACCCCGAGCTCCGTCTCACGCCACGCGACGAGATCGCCGCGCGGTATGCGGCGGCCGGTTCATTCGCAACGAAGTACTGGACACCCGACATCCACGTCGCGGCGTTCGCACTGCCGCGCTTCATCGCCGAGCACGTGGCAACGGCGACCGGTTGAGCCTCACGCCGCCTCTTTAAACGCCCGGGTTGCCGCGTCGACGTCGGCAACGGTCGGCAGCGAAGATTCAATTCCGAGGAAGCGCACCGAATGCGCCGAAGCCGCGCGCGCAAAACGAAAGTGCTCGGACCACGGCTTTTTCGGATTGGCGAGCCACGAATACATATAGGCGCCATGGAAGATGTCGCCGGCGCCGTTCGTGTCGATCACCTCCGCTTTCGGCACGGCGAGCGAAGGCATCACTTGCACAGCCCCGTCGTTCTCGTACCAGACAAGGCCGCGTTCGCCGAGCGTAACGCCGCCGACGCGGCACCCCTTCGCGCGCAGCAAGGCACACATGCCCTTGGCGTCGACCTCGAGCTGCTCGCACATCCGCTCGGAGCAGATCGCAACGTCGATATGCTCTAGGAGCTCGAGCGTGTTCACGCGTAGCCCGCCGCCGTCGAGCGAGGTGAGAATGCCGCGCTCGCGGCAGAGCTTGGCGTAGAAGATCGCGGCGTCGGCCTGATGGCCGTCGAGATGCAACGCGCGGCACCGCGAGAGGTCCAGTGGCGGCACGGGATGCAAATAATCGTCGTCGCGGCAGCGCAAGATCGCACGCTTACCATTGTTCGGCATCACGAAGGAGAGCGAGGATTCCCGCACCTTTCGTCCGTGTACGGAGATTCCATATTTCGCGGCCATGTCGAGGAACATGCGCGAGAGCCAATCATCGGCGAGCGACGTCAGAAGATCGGGGGCGACGCCGAGCTTCGCGCAACAGAAGGCGGCTGAGACGGCATTGCCGCCGAAGCTGATGGCATAGTCCTGCGCCACCGTTTTCTCGTCGCCGGTTGGAAAATGGTCGGTCAGGAAGGTGACGTCGATATAGGTCTGGCCGATGAAAAGCGCCTGCATGCTGAAAGCCTATGCGAAAGGTCGATTTTCGTCCTGCCTTAGCACAAGAGCGCCGGCGACGTATGCTGGCCCCACAACGAAACCGGAGGCGATATGGCGCGGGACTATCGGATCGAGGGCTACGCCATCGTTTCCATTGAGGGAATGATCGCGGACGCGCAAGGCGACTTCCCGCCGGCGCTGAAGAATGCGGCGGATCAGCGTTTTTTCCGTGCGGCGCTCGATACGGCCGCGGCCGTTGCTCTGGGCCGAATCACGCATGAACGCGAGAGCAATCTCGGCCGTCGCCGGCTCGTGCTCACGCATCGCGTCGCCTCGCTGCAGCCGGATTCGCGCGACGCGCTGGCGCTTCTGTGGAACCCCGCCGGCGCCACATTTGAGGCTGCGCGACGAACGCTCGGCTTGCGCCAGGGCTCGCTCGCCGTGATCGGAGGCACGGATGTCTTCGCGACATTTCTCGAAATCGGCTACGACGCGTTCCATCTGTCGCGCGCGACCAAAGTGCATGTGCCGAACGGCAGGCCGCTTTTTCCAGGCGTCGGCACGGAGGCGACGCCGGAAGACAAGTTCAAGGCCGCCGGCCTCAAAATGGGCCCGATGCGGCTGCTTGATCCCGCCGCCGGCGTGACGCTGACGACATGGGCGCGCTGACGATTCTCGCCGTGCGCAATTAAATCTGCGTGTACCGGCGCCGGCCCATATGGCTTGCGATTGTCGGGTGGGCCGGACTCAGGTTAGGCGATGCATCATCGAAACGAGGGAGGCCGTCATGAATGACCTTGTGATGTTGCTGGCGCGCGTTTGCCTGTCCGCAATTTTCATTCTGTCGGGCTTCGGCAAACTCGTGGCCGTCGGCGGGATTTCCGCGGTGCTTGCGCGCCAGGGCCTGCCGCAACCGAAGATGCTCGGCTATGCGGTCGGACTTATCGAGGTGTTCGGCGGGATCATGGTGCTTGTCGGCTTTGCGGCACGCTGGGCGGCGATCGCGCTTGCGCTCTTCACGGTCGCCACGATTTTCATCGCGCATAAATTCTGGGCGGTCGACGCCACGCAATATATGGCGCAACGGACGCAGGCGCTGAAAAACATCGGAATCATCGGCGGCTTCCTGATGCTTTTCGCCTGCGGCCCTGGCCGCTTCTCGGCTGACGGGCGCTAGTTTTCCGGTTTCCACACGGGGCCGGCCCCGCTCAGCTTCCGAGCTCGCGCTCGATCGCGTTGATGATCCGCGGATCGTTCGGCTCGACGTCGGACGCGAAGGATCCGACGATGTGGCCGTCACGGCCGATCAAATATTTGTGGAAGTTCCAGCGCGGCGTCTGCAACGGCTTCTCGTCCGCCGCCCAGCGATAGAACGGGTGCGCGGCCTTTCCTTTGACGTCGGCTTTCGCGGCAATCGGAAAGGTTACGCCATAACCGTCCTGCGCGGTGTGTGCGATTTCCGTCGCCCCGCCCGGTTCCTGACCACCGAAATTGTTGGAGGGCACGCCGATAACGGTGAGCCCTTGCGGTTCGTATTTTTTCCAAAGCGCCTGGAGCCCGGCATATTGCGGCGTGAAGCCGCAGAGAGAGGCGGTGTTCACCACAAGCACGGGCTTGCCGGCGTACGCGGCGAGCCGGATGGGCTCGCCCTTCAGGCTGTCAAATGAGAAGGCGTAGGCTGTCACTTTGCTGATCGCCGTTTGCGCGAACGCCGCAGGCGCCGCCGCGCAGATGAGAAAGCCAAGCGCCGTTAAAGCGCGGGTGATGCTTCGAATTTGCAGCGTCATGCCGGGTGCCGATCAAGGTTACCGCAAGGTCTTTCCCCGCCGCGTCGCGCGCCATGATAACGCCACGGAGCTTGCACGCGAGCGCCAAGTTCTACTCAAGGCCGCGACAAGCATAGCAGGAGTGAGGAAGGGCGGGGGCATGTTTTCCAGAGCGGAAACGGAAAAGCCATTTGTGGCCGAAGAAGAGGCGTTTCCGGTTACTGCTGACGAGCGGCGCGCCCTGACTGTCACTCTTGCCGTGATGATCGCCGCTGCCGGTTTAGGGTTCCTTGTGCCGGCACCGTCAATTCCCACCTCGTCGTCGATTGCCACCATGACGATCCCTGTCGCGCAGGCGGAGCCTGTCGCGGACGCTGCGCCGAGCGCGGCGGCAAGCGTCGATGCGGCACCGGCAGCTTTGCCAGCGCTAAAGCCGTCGCCAGCCAGCGCAGCCTGCAGCCAACAAAGCTGGCCTTATGTTTGTGCCGGAGAGGCAGGAGACGTTCGTCGCGTGCGCGTCGTCTCAACAGATCGCAATGCTCCGGCGAGCGTCGTCGTGTCCATCCAGGAGAGGCCGGACGTCCGCGCGATAACGGAGAATGTCTTGCCGGCCGACGTGTCGCAGTCATTCCCTGCGCCAAGCTCTGTCGAGACCGCGGTCATTCGTCCCGTGAGCGTCGCGGCGTCGCCCGTCGCCGCCGCGGAGGCTCCCGTCAAAGTGTCCGCGACCTTTATGCCTGTCAGGCCGGTTGCCAAGGCAAAGCCAACTGCGCGCAGCCGGACTGGCTCTCGAAATCTCGCGCAGCGATACCCTGCGCACCACAGGACGCTCGTTGCCCGCGAAGAGGCGAGCGCCGCTTTGGCCTATGGCGAAGCGCCGCGCCACCGCGTGGACAGCTACCCTTGGGCCGACGCCGGATTTCGCTGATCACTGTCTCAACGGGGTCGGAAAGAGCCTCGCTCGAACGTGATCGGTACAATTTAACCTTACTCCTTAACCACTTGGCGTGATCCGCATTGCGTGGACGCGCGCAATGCGGAACACCGGCATCCGCTGCGCGTTGTTTGTCCCGAGCACGCCGCAGCCGGGCTTGGGGCACGGCGGGGAGATTTCGATGTCTTCGATTTTTGGCCACGACCTCAGGGCCACCTTTCGCGACCGCGCCTATGCGTCGCTTGGCGGCAGCGGGACCTTCAGGCTTGCCGCCGCGTTCGCCGTAGGCGTGGCACTCACCGCAATGGCGCTGCGCCCGGTTCCGGATGAGGCGCGCGCCGCGTGGGCCGGCGGATCGACGGGCGTGAACGTGCAGGCCGTCAATGCGCAGGTTGCCGAGCGCGTGGCGGCGTTGAAGCAACGCCGCGCGGTGGAAGCGGCCGCTGCGGCGAAGATAGCTGCGGAAGACGCCAAGGCCGCGCCGAAGCCCGAACGGTTGAATGTTGCGGACGCAGCGCCGGCGCAACCTGTCGCCGCCGAGACACCTTCTGCGAATGCAGGTGCGGCGGACGCGCCTGCGACGACGCAGGCAGCCGACGTCGACGCGGCGATTCCGATGCCGTCGCGGCGGCCGACGGCCGCCGAGCTCGCGCGCGCCGACGCTTCGCGTCGTGCCGCGGCTGCGGAGCGCAAGCGCATTGCGCGCGCCCGCGAGGAACGCCGCCGCGAAATGGCGGCGCGCGACCTGCAGTCCGAGAGTTATCCGGCCCCTCACGCTTATCGCGTGAGCGATGGCCGGGCCGTGCGCGTCTATCCGCGCGGCGCGCAGCCGCCGCGTGCCGAGAGCCGCGTGGCGTCACGTAATCTTGGGCCGCTCGGCGGATTGCTCGGCCTGTTCGGCGTGGCTGACTAAACAATCAACGATAGCGGCGAGCTTATTGAGTGCTCGCCGCTATGTGTTTGCCTCAGCTCAACACGCCATATTTCTTGAACCACTCCTGCGTCCGGTTCCAGGCGTCTTCGGCCGCTTCCTTGCGGTAGCTCGGCCGATAGTCGGCGTGGAAGCCATGCGGCGCGCCCGGGTAGACGTGAAATTCCGCTGTCTTGCCGGCGGCTTTCAATGCCGCCTCGAAGGCCTTCAGCGATTCTTGTGAAATGCCAGTATCGGCTTCGCCGTAAAGGCCGAGCACGGGTGCTTTCATTTCGCTTGCCAGCATCGTGGCATTCTTCGGCATCGCCGATGTTGGCTTGTCAGCGACTGGACCGTAGAACGCGACCCCGGCCTTGAGTGTTGCGCTATGCGCTGCATACTCCCAAACGCTGCGGCCGCCGCGGCAGAAACCGATGATGCCGAGCCGCGTCGTGTCGCCGCCCTGTGCCTTCGCCCACGCAACCGTCGCGTCGAGATCGGAAAGGAGCTCCGTATCCGGCTTGGCGTTCACCCGCGGCATGAGGCCCTTCATGTCGGTGACCTTGGTGAGATCACCCTTACGGAAATAATAGTCCGGCGCGACGGCAAGCGCCCCGAGCTTGCCCAAGCGGCGCACTACATCCTTGATGTATTCGTGGAGGCCGAAGATCTCCATCGCGACAAGAATCACCGGCGGGTTCGAGGCGTTCGCCGGCTTGGCGAAATATCCGGGCATCTCGCCATCGGCGACCTTGATCTTGGCTTCTCCGACGGTCAGGCCGGTCGTGTCCGTCTTGATGACGTCGGCGCGGACCGGGCCGGCGGCAAGCGTGTAGCCGGCGGCCGTTGCCGCCGTCGCGGTCATAAAAAACCCGCGGCGCGAAAGGTCGGGCGCATTGTTGCCCATCCCCTCGATGTCGGACATCAGCTTAGCTTTTGCGGACATTGGTCGCTCCCTGACTTTGATGGGCCGGGAGTATGCGCGGTGCTGCGCCGCCTTCAACGCACACTGTGGTGAAGGTATCGCGACGCGTGCGTCGCGGCGATCAGAGCCAGCGTCGCGGTGGCGTTCCGCTTCCCGCATCCGTCGGATTGCCGGGGTCGTTGATCTTGTTGGTGACGACCAGCCGGTTCCAGATGAACAGCACGATCAATGCGCCGACAATGGCGCCGATGAGGCCCGCGCCCTGGTCGGCGCCATACCAGCCGACGGCTTGGCCAAGCATGGTGGCGAGAAATGCGCCGGCGATGCCGAGAATGGTCGTGAGGATAAATCCGGCCGGGTTGTTCGGCCCGGGCGACAAGACACGCGCGATGATGTCCGCTAGAAATCCGATGACGATCGCCCAGACTACATTGTACATCGGCCGCTCCTCAGTTGGTCGCGCGCCAGGCGCCTGATAGCGCAGCATGATAAAAGATCACGCGCCACGCGGGAACAACAATGGTCAGGTGGCGTTTGTCCGACAAGTGACGCGACGTGGACAGGACGACGGTCCCTCGCAGCCAGCCTAGCGTGAACAAGAAGCAAGAACGATCGATTGACCCTTCGAGGCGCACGGTTTCGGCCGTGCGCTTTTTCTTGGTCACCCCTCCATGTCCTTCCGATGTTATGATCGACGCTTCGTCACGACATGGGGACCCCAATGCCCGAAGTTTACGTCCATGCCGTCAAGGGCCGCTCGCAGGAGCAGAAGCAGGCCTTGGTGCGAGACATCACCGAGGCCGTCGTCAAGCATTTCAAGGTGCCGATCGAGGTTGTTTTGGTCGAGATCGTAGAAAGCGAGCCCCACAATAAGGCAAAAGGGGGCGTCTTCTTTAGTGATCGGTAAGGCGTGGCGATGGATGCGACCCATTCGCCTCGTCCTTGTGGTGTGCTATGAGAGTTCCTCCGGCCCACGGAGAGGAAATCATCATGACCCGGTTGGTTCAGACACTCAGCCTTGCCCTTATGCTCGGCGTCGGCGCCAGTTTTGTTGTCGCGCCTGCGTCTTTCGCGGCGACGAAGAAGATGACGGCCGAGGAGAAGAAAGCGAAGTCGAAGGAATGCTCGGACAAGGCCGATCAGCAGAACCTGCACGGCAAAGCGCGCAAGGCGTTCCGCTCCAAATGCAAGCGCGGCGAGAACTGATGCCACACCGTCGCTAACCGAATTTTTCGTTGCGAGAGCCTCCTCATTCCGAGGAGGCTCTTTTCGTTTCCTCGCTTCGCGAGGCAGCGCGTTGAGATGCTGGCGCGAAACCGGGACAGCATCAGCGCGCCGAGGCTTAGCGAAACGCGACGAAACGCGCGGCTTCCAGTGATGCGGACATGAACAAAAGCGCGACGAGATGAATGCGCGTTTAAGCTCCGATGAACGCCGATCAATGAACATGAAATCCAGGTGACGTACGCATTAAACATTCGTCACTCGCAGAATTGCCGATCTTTTGTCGCCGCAGCGCCCAAGCCCGTGCGTTGATTTCGCGCACGGCACGAGAGCGTGCCGACAAGAGAGGAGACACTAAATGACGATCTCGTTGCCCAAGATTCTCGCCGGCCTCGCGCTCAGCATGCTGATGGCGGCGCCCGCGATGGCGCAAGGCGTCAACGCGCGGCAGGAGCGCCAGCATCATCGCATCGAGCAGGGCATGCGCTCCGGCGCGCTGACGCCGCGCGAAGCATACCGGATGCAACGCCGCGAGCGCTCGATCGCGCGGCAGGAGCGCCGCATGCGCTGGCGCAACGGCGGCTACCTGACGCCGCGTCAGCGTCATGTGCTGAACAAGCGGCTCAACCGCACGTCCCGCGCCATCTATCGCAAGAAGCACAATTGGCGCACCTATTGACGTGCGTTGCACGACGTCATGGCCTCCCCGCAAGGGGAGGCCATTTTCATGTGCCGCCATTCCGTGGCGCTATTTGCCTTCGATTCTTGCGGCTGCCCTCGCCGGCGCGTGTGGCGCCTCGCGGGCCTCCAGGCGTCTGCAACCCCGCCATGCGTGGTGGAACGCTCGCCGCGGTCTATAAAGCCGGTTGGACTTTCGCCGGAGAGATGACGTGACCGATATCGAGACCCTCAAGCGCAGCGTCAAAGTCTGCATGTTCGATCAGTATGGCACCGTGGTCGACATGCAATCGGGCCTGGTCGAGATTGCGACGCCGTACCTCAAATCGAAGGGGTGGAGCGGCAATCCGAATTCCTTCGTCACCTGGTGGCGGCGCACGCATTTCGAGAACTCGATGATCGACGCGCTGTTGCACAAGACGCATACGCCTTACCGCACGATCGGCGAGCGCGCCGTCGCCTTTGTTCTCGAGCGCGCCGGGATCGCTCACACCAAGGAGGAGGTGAGGGCGCTGGTCGCGGAGATCGAGAAGTTGAAACCCTTCCCGGAAGTGCCGGAAGCGCTGGCGCGGCTCAAGACGCGCTACAAGCTCGTCGTGCTCTCGAATGGCGATCCCGATATGCTGGAGACCGCGAAGCGCTATCACAAGGTCCCGTTCGACAACGTGATCTCGGTGGCTGCGGCGGGTCGCTTCAAGCCGCATGTTGCGACCTATACCAAGGCGGCGGAGATCATGGGCGTGCGCATGGACGAGGTGCTGTTCGTCGCCAACCACGCCTTCGATTGCATCGGCGCGAAGGCGGCGGGCATGCGCACCGCTTTCATCGATCGCCGCCGCCGGCCGTTCGGTGAGACGCCGCACCAGCCGGATATTCTCGTGAAGTCGATGACGGAGCTCGCCGACGCGATGGTTTGAACCCACCGCATCGCAAATGGGAACTCGGTGCGTGTAAAAGCCGTTCTTCCCAGTTGTCTTCGCTTGGAGAGTTTTTCATGGCCAATGCTCAGCCCGTCCGCATTCCTCACGGCGCTTGCGTTTTCGTCGGTGACGGGCGCAAGGCGCTGTTTCTGCGCAATGAGGGAAACCCAATGGCGCCACGTCTCAAGACCATGCATGTGCTGAAGAACAACAACCCGCCGACGCGTGAGCTCGGCACCGATAGGCCGGGCCGGAGCTTCGCGCGCATGGCGCCACGGCGCAGCGCGATGGAGCAGACCGATTGGCACGAAATCGCCGAGGAGCGATTCGCGCGCGAAGTCGCAGGAACACTCGGAGAGCTTGCGCGGAACAACGGCGAGTCGGCTTTCGTGATCGTCGCGCCGCCACGCTCGCTCGCGGCCTTGCGCGATGCGCTGCCGGCGGATGTGCGCGAGCGCGTGGTGGGCGAGATCGACAAGGACTATACCGGCCAGCCGATCCCCGAGATCGAGAAGCAGTTGGCGATGTAGCGGCTGTCGTATGCGCAGGCCGGTCTATAAAAAGCAGGACTTTCCCGTCAGCGAGATCCGCCGCTTTATCGAGCCTGGACCGATCGTGCTCGTCTCTTCCGCGTATCGGGGCGAGCGCAACGTCATGACCATGGGCTGGCACATGGTGATGGAGTTCTCGCCGTCGCTTCTCGCCTGCATGATCACCAGCGGCAATCACAGCTTCGAGCTGATCCGGCGTAGCCGCGAATGCGTGATCAACGTGCCGGAAGTCCATCTCGCGGAGAAGGTGGTCGGCATCGGCAATTGCTCCGGCGCCGACATCGACAAGTTCGCACGCTTCAAGCTGACGGCTGAGGATGCCGACGCGGTGAAGGCGCCGTTGATCGCCGAGTGCTACGCGAACCTCGAATGCCGGCTGCACGATGCGGCCTTGGTCAGCAAATACAACGTCTTCATTTGGGAGGTCGTGAAGGCGCACGCGCCGGCAAGGCCGAAATACCCAAAGACCATGCACTATCGCGGAGAGGGCATGTTCATGCTTTCCGGCCGTGCCGCGAACTGGCGGCGCAAGTTCCGGCCTGGAATGCTGTAACAAGGGGGCGTTTTGCTGCGTAGGACAGTTGCGCCTATGGTGGCGCAGGCTCCCAAACCCCATATCTTCGTCATGACGATGACCAGCACCAAGACCTATCCCGTCACCCATAGCGACGCCGAGTGGCGCCGTCTCCTTACGCCCGAGCAGTTCGCGGTGATGCGACAGCACGCGACCGAACGGCCGGGAAGCTGCGCGCTCAATTACGAGAAGCGCGCCGGCACGTTCGAATGCGCCGGCTGCGGGCAGCCGCTGTTCGAGTCGAAGCTGAAATTCGAGAGCGGCACCGGCTGGCCGAGCTTCAACGACCCCGTCGAAGGTGCGGTCGAGGAAGAGCACGACTTCAGCCACGGCATGCAGCGCACCGAGGTGCATTGCAGCCGCTGCGGCAGTCATCTCGGCCACGTCTTCCCGGACGGTCCGCCGCCGACCGGACTGCGCTACTGCATCAACGGCGTGGCGATGAACTTCAAGGCGGCGTAACGACCGTCATTCCGGGGCGCCTCCGTAGGGGGCGAGCCCGGAATCCATAACCCCTGCGCCGCAAATGATCTCAGTCGCTGCGCCTTAATCACGACGCTGCGGCGTATGGATTCCGGGCTCGCGCTGCGCGCGCCCCGGAATGACAACATCAGATTTTCAAACAGCCGTCCGCGTTCTCCGGCGCGAGCCGGAGGGAGGACCTTTCGTCTTTTGCCCCACGCCATAAAGGCGAGGGGATGGAGCACCGTGAGGCGCACCGTAGTCTCCGCGCGTGTGAGGCGCGGCGCGCCCCTTGTGATCGGGGCGCATCGCCTCGCGGCGCTCCATATGCGGCGATTTCGGGCCCTGGGCCGCGCTTCCTCGACCCGGTCCGGCGAACCGGCCTGTCGAGTCCAGCGAGCTCCTCGCAGAGCGCTCGTAGTGGCGCCCGGGCGGGGTCCCAAGGGCCTCCCGAGTCCGTGCGGGCTGGCACGGCCGCGGGCGCCGCCTCCTGCTCCGTCCGTCGGTCGCCCGACCGGTTCGGACGCCCCTCAGCGAGCAGGGTGATAAGACTATAATCCTTGTTGTGAGCCCCGGGCGTAAGTTTTTTTAATGCGATGGGCGGCCCTTGCGGGCGGCGGCGCGCGGCGCGATTCATAAGGCGTAACGCAAGCCGGAGGCCCGGCATGAGCCCGACCGTCACCAAGCCGCGCACGACACCTAAACCCAAGCCCACGACCAAGCCGGCGCGGCCGCCGCTCTACAAGGTGATCCTCCTCAACGACGACTACACGCCGCGCGAATTCGTGGTCGTCGTGCTCAAAGCCGTGTTCCGCATGAATGCCGAGACAGCCCAGCGTGTGATGCTGACCGCGCATCGCCGCGGCGCCTGCGTCATCGCCGTCTTCACCCGCGACGTCGCGGAGACAAAGGCGAAGGAAGCGACCGAGCTCGGGAAGCAAAAAGGCTATCCGTTGTTCTTCACGACGGAGCCGGAGGAGTAAGGAAGGAATGGCGTTGGCAGAGAGCGTGTCAAGCTCCGCTCATTCCCGCGAAAGCGGGAATCCAGGTTAAAATCTTCCTATGGCATTCTACGTCTACATTTTGGCCAGTCGCCGAAACGGGACACTCTATATCGGCATGACCGACGACCTCGCGCGCCGTGCGTACCAGCATCGCATCGGTGCTATCGATGGGTTCACCAAACGCTACGGCATCAAGGTGCTTGTTTGGTACGAGGCCCACGAGACGCGCGAAAGCGCTTTCGTACGCGAACGGCAAACTCAAGAAATGGGATCGCGCCTGGAAGCTTCGTCTGATCGAAACGGGCAATCCGGACTGGCATGATCTGTTCGAAAGCCTGAATCTTTGACGGGCCTGGATTCCCGCTTTCGCGGGAATGAGCGGAGGAGAGGCCGTGCCTCTTCTATGTCCGTCGAGAAAGGACTTCGTTTCGCGCCCGTTTGTCACAGCTAGCGACAACGTGAACAGGGCACCGCAGCGTCGCTGTTAGGGTCGCCCCCTTTTTGCGACGAGGGCTTCTCAATGAGACTGCATGTCTACGAGCGTCAGCTCGCACGCTTTTCGCCTGAAATTCTGAGCATCCTGCGCATCGTCACGGCGCTGATGCTGCTGCAGCACCCGCTCACCAAGTTCTTCGCGTTTCCCGGCACGATGGCGACGCCGGCGACGTTCTCGCTGATCTGGTTCGCGGGTGCGATCGAGCTTGTCGGCGCGATCCTCGTGCTGATCGGGCTGTTCACGCGGCCGGCGGCATTCATCCTCTCCGGCGAAATGGCGTTCGCCTATTTCATCGGCCACGCGCCGAAGGGCTTCTATCCGCTGACCAATGGCGGCGAGCCGGCGATCTTCTTCTGTTTCGTTCTTCTCTACATCGCTGCGGCGGGCGCAGGCCCCTGGAGCGTCGACGCGACGCGCGGACGCGGATAGGGGCGCGCCTGGCGCTTGGAGGATGGGTTGAGCGCAGCGAAACCCATCGCGGCGTTGCGGTCAGATGATGGGTTTCGCGGTGCTCAACCCAGCCTACAACTGGGTTGCGTCGTGCTGGGGTGCACGTCGCTCTTTGCTGCGCTTGGCGCTGGCGGTGCACGCCACGGCGCGACGACGAGCGTGACGCCCACGAGGACGAGCGCGGCGCCGAGAACGCGCAGGAGGTCAGCCGGGCGCGGCGTCTGCAGCACGCCGAAATGGTCGAGCAGGAGCGACGCGACGATCTGCCCGAACACCGCGAGGCAGATGATCGCCGCCGTGCCGAGACGCGGCACGAGCAGCGTGACGCAGGCGACATAGATCGCGCCGAGCGCGCCGCCCGCCCAGATCCAGACGGGGAAGCGCGCGCCTGGCCGCGGCATCAGCGACGTGCGCGTGGCGAGGAGATAAAGGCCAAGCAGGACCGTGCCGACGAGGAACGACACGAAGGCCGCCGCAACCGGCCCGCCGATGTTCGTGCCGAGCCGCGCGTTCAACAGTCCCTGCAGCGGTAGCATCGTGCCAATGAGCACGGCGATGAGAATGGCGGGGAGGAGCGTCATGGCAGGGCCCTTAGCGCGAAGAACGGCGCGTCTTTCCATCCGATCCCGCAGCGATATGCAAGCCGCGCCGGTGGCGCGTATGGCGGTCATGCGCTGGGTTGAGGCGCGTAGGATGGGTTGAGCGCAGCGAAACCCCATCACGGCGGTGCGGCTGGGCGATGGGCTTCGCGTTGCTCAACCCGTCCTACGGTGCGAGCTACATCGCGTGGCCCATCGCCTTTAAGCGCTCCACCAGGTCCAGGCGAGCTTCGCCGCAGCGAAGGCGAAGATCGCGCCGACGAGGCCGAGGAAGATCCACACCGCCAGATCGAACTGCTTCTTGAATTCCTTCACGCCTTCGGAGAGGCGCGTCGGGCGCCGCTGCGTGCCCGCGCTCAGGCGGCGCAGGAACATGATGATCGGCAGCGCCGCGGCGATGAAGGCGATGAATTTGAGGAGCATGGAGGCGCGACTGTGCGGCAGGGCCCGGAGCGGTGCAAGTGTGGTAGCCCGTATTGAGCGTAGCGAAATGCGGGAATGGTTCGGCGGGGCTCTTGAGGAGCATGGGAATGACCTCGAGCGCCTATTTCTCGATCGGGCGCTGCGCAGTATGGCGAATGCGGAGAATCTCAAGCCTTTCCGCCGCCACGCGGTAATAGATTTTGTAAGGGTAGCGGCCGAGCGGCATCATGCGAATGCCGGCACGCTGCGCGACGATCGGTGCGCTCTCGGGCCATTCGGCGATATGGGCGATCACAGCGTGAATGCGCGCTTCGACGCTGGGTGCGATCGAGGGATAGTAAAGCGAAAGATAGGCGGCCAGCGAAGCGAGATCGATAAGTGCGGGCGTCGTAAAATGGACCTTCATCCTTTGCGGAACTTGGCGAATGCTGCTTCGACTTCATTCGCAGTCGCGAAGCGCCCCGCATCCGCAGCGCGCATACCTTCGTCGATCGCCGCAAGCTCCTCGGCGCTGGCGTGATAGATGCCATCGGCGATGTCGTGGTCCATTTCGAGCGCGATTTGCGCTAGCTCGTCCTGCACGGCGGGCGGCCACTGCTCGACCTTGGTCAGCGCCGCTTCCAACATCTTCGTTTTCATTCGGGCAAGATAGTGCAAGCGGAAGGCTTGGCCAAGGAGCCCATCCCGAGATCACTTCAAATTCAGCACCACCGGGCCGGACACCGGGTCGGTGACGCCGCGCCCGCCGCCGAGGTCTTCCAAGGTGTCGCGGAAGCTGTCGAGCGTCGCGATCATCTGCGGCCGCGCCGCCGCAAGCGCCGCGACGTCGTTCCACTCGGCGATGATGCAGTAGGCCTGCTCGCCAGTCTTGATGATGTTGACGTGGCGCAGCCCCGGCCAGTCGGCTTGGACGCTCTTATGCGCGTCAAGGAAGTCCTGGTCGCGTCCCGGCTTCACCCGGAACCGCACGGCATTGAACGCGGTCATGGTCGCCCCCCCCATCGCTTCAATGAGGCGACATGATGCGCTGGCGATGGGGGAGGGGCAAGGACCGCGGCGTCGCAGGCTTATGGGTGCAGGCAGTGGAGCCGCAGCGGTGCGGCGCGTTCGGGCGCCGTAGCCCGCATTGAGCGCAGCGAAATGCGGGGCGGAATTTGCGGCGGACTCTGATCCCGGGTTTCGCTCCGCTCAACCCGGGCTACGGTTGCCTAGTTACACGAACCTCGCATCTCTTCCGTCATGCCAGCGCTCGGCGTGAAAAACGTGGATGGCCCGGACGAGCCCGGCCATAATGCAAGAACAAACGCTTTGACTTGCGGCCATCCTTCGAGGCGCGCTTCGCGCGCACCTCAGGATGACGTTTGGTGCGCGCGGCCGCTTCAGGATGACGGCGCGGGGTGCGGCGCGTGCACTCGCGCCTTACGAACACCCCGTCGTGGACCCGCACGTGTCGCACTTCATGCAGGTGCCGTTGCGCACGAGGGTGAAGTTGCCGCATTCGCCGCACATCTCGCCTTCGTAGCCGCGGGCGCGCGCTTCCGCCGAGCGTTCGGCGGCGTGGGCCTTGGCATCGGCTTTCTGCCAGGGGAGTTGCTCCAGCTTTTCGGCCGGCGAGAGCTTCGCCTGCGGCTCTTCCTTCAGCGCCGCGGCGCTGGCGATGGCGGTGACGTTGCTCGCCACCCCACCCGGCGCGCTGCGCGCGCCACCCTCCCCTGAAGGGGAGGGATGGGAGCCGCGGGCCTCCGTGTTGCCGGCGCCGGCGGAAGACGAGCCGCCGCGGCCTTCGCCCCCGCGCATCACGACGAGCTTGTCGGCGCGCGAACGGGTGAGGCCGCGCGACATGTATTTCGTCGCCGGCGCGGTGCTCGGCTTGCCTTCCTCCACGCCCTTGCCGATGGCGTCGAAGCTTCCCTGCGAGGGGTCGACATGCGCGAGGTCGAAGCGGTCGAGATACGACACCGCGAGCTCGCGGAAGATATAGTCGAGCATCGAGGTCGCGTATTTGATCGTGTCGTTGCCCTGCACCGGGCCGTTCGGCTCGAAGCGGGTGAAGGTGAAGGCGTCGACATACTCCTCGAGCGGCACGCCGTATTGCAGGCCGAGCGACACCGCGATCGCGAAGTTGTTGATGATCGAGCGCAGCGCCGCGCCTTCCTTGTGCATGTCGATGAAGATCTCGCCGAGGCGGCCGTCATCGTATTCGCCGGTGCGCAGATAGACCTTGTGGCCGCCGACGACCGCCTTCTGCGTGTAGCCCTTGCGCCGGTCGGGCATGCGCTCGCGCTCGCGCAGCACGGTGACGCGCTCGACGATCTTCTCCACCACGCGTTCCGCGAGCGCCGATGCGCGCGCGGCCTGCGGCTTCTCGATGAAGCTTTCGACCGTGTCGTCCTCGTCCTCCTCGTCGGCGATGAGCTGCGACTGCAGCGGCTGCGAGAGCTTCGAGCCGTCGCGGTAGAGCGCGTTCGCCTTGAGCGCGAGCTTCCAGGAGAGCAGGTACGCGGCCTTGCAGTCCTCGACCGTCGCGTCGTTCGGCATGTTGATGGTCTTGGAGATGGCGCCCGAGATGAAGGGCTGCGCCGCCGCCATCATGCGGATGTGGCTCTCGACCGAGAGATAGCGCTTGCCGTTGCGCCCGCACGGGTTGGCGCAGTCGAACACCGGATAGTGCTCGGCCTTGAGGTGCGGCGCGCCTTCGATCGTCATCGCGCCGCAGACATGCACGTTCGCCGCCTCGATCTCGCGCTTGGTGAAGCCAAGGTGGCTCAAGAGATCGAAGGTCGGGTTGAGGAGCTGCACCGCGTCGACGCCCAGCACCTTGGTGCAGAACTCCTCGCCGAGCGTCCACTTGTTGAAGGCGAACTTGATGTCGAAAGCGGTCTTGAGCGCCTTCTCGACCTTCGCGACCGCCTCGTCGTCGAAGCCCTTGGTGCGCAGCGACGAATGGTTGATGCCGGGCGCGTTGGAGAGCGTGCCGTGGCCGACGGCATAGACTTCGATCTCCGCGATCTCGGCCTCCGAGTAGCCGAGCACGCGCAGCGCTTCCGGCACCGCGCGATTGATGATCTTGAAGTAGCCGCCGCCCGCGAGCTTCTTGAACTTCACCAGCGCGAAGTCGGGTTCGATGCCGGTGGTGTCGCAATCCATCACGAGGCCGATCGTGCCGGTCGGCGCGATCACGCTCGACTGCGCATTGCGGTAGCCATGCGCCTCGCCGAGTTCGAGCGCGCGGTCCCACGCCTGCTTGGCGTGCGCGATCAGCCATTGATCGGGGCAGGGCGCGGCGTCGAGCGGCACCGGCGGCGTCGCCACCTTCTCGTAGCCGGAGAGTTCGCCATGCGCGGCGCGGCGGTGGTTGCGGATCACGCGCAGCATGTGCGCGGCGTTCTTCTTGTAGCCGGGGAAGGGGCCAAGCTCCTTCGCCATTTCCGCGGAGGTGGCGTAGCTGACGCCCGTCATGATCGCGGTGAGTGCGCCGCAGATCGCGCGGCCCTCGTCGGAGTCGTAGGCGATGCCCGACGACATCAGGAGGCCGCCGATATTGGCGTAGCCGAGACCGAGCGTGCGGAATTCGTAGGAGAGCTCCGCGATCCGCTTCGAGGGGAACTGCGCCATCGCCACCGAGATTTCGAGCACGATGGTCCACAGCCGCACCGCGTGCTCATAGCCTTCGATGTCGAAGCGAAGCTTGTCACTTTCTTCTGTCATTCCGGCCGAGCGCGAAGCGCGAGAGCCGGAATCCATAACCCCAGCGCTGCGGAGTATGGATTCCGGGCCCGCCGCTTCGCGGCGTCCCGGAATGACGGAAGAGGCACGGAACGTCAGCAGGTTGAGCGAGGCGAGATTGCACGCCGTGTCGTCCAAGAACATGTACTCGGAGCACGGATTGGACGCGCGGATCTCTCCCGACGCCGGGCAGGTGTGCCAGTCATTGACCGTCGTGTGATACTGCAGGCCGGGGTCGGCGCAGGCCCAAGCGGCGTAGCCGATCTTGTCCCACAATTCGCGCGCCGGCTTCGTCGTCTTCACTTTGCCGGTCATGCGCCATTTCAGCGCGAAGTCGCCATTCGCCTCGACCGCTTTGAGGAACGTGTCGGTGACGCGCACGGAGTTGTTCGAGTTCTGGCCCGAGACGGTGAGATAGGCTTCCGAATCCCAATCGGTGTCGTAGGTCGGGAAGGCGATGTCGGTGTAGCCCTGCTTCGCGAACTGGATGACACGGCGGATGTAGTTGTCCGGCACCAGCATCTTGCGCGCGGCCTTGATCTCGCGCTTGAGCGCCGGGTTCTTCTCCGGATCGAAGCAGTCGCCGCCCGGGCCTTCGCAGTTCACGCAGGCTTTCAGGATCGCCTTGAGGTGCTTCTGGTTGATCTTGGAGCCGGTCACGAGGTTCGCGACCTTCTGCTCCTCCATCACCTTCCAGTCGATGTACTGCTCGATATCGGGGTGATCGACGTCGACCACGACCATCTTCGCCGCGCGCCGCGTCGTGCCGCCGGACTTGATGGCGCCCGCCGCGCGGTCGCCGATCTTGAGGAATGACATCAAGCCGGAGGAGGAGCCGCCGCCCGCGAGCTTCTCGCCTTCGCCGCGCAGGCGCGAGAAGTTGGTGCCGGTGCCGGAGCCGTATTTGAAGAGGCGCGCTTCCCGCACCCACAGGTCCATGATCCCGCCCTCGTTGACGAGGTCGTCGGAGATCGACTGGATGAAGCAGGCGTGCGGCTGCGGGTGCTCGTAGGACGATTTCGACTTCGTCAGCTTATGGGTGAAGGGGTCGACGTAGTAGTGGCCCTGGCCGGGGCCGTCGATGCCATAGGCCCAGTGCAGGCCGGTGTTGAACCATTGCGGCGAGTTCGGCGCCGCCATCTGCATGGCGAACATGAAGCGCAGCTCGTCGAAGAAGGCGCGCGCGTCGTCTTCGCTGTCGAAGTAGCCGCCCTTCCAGCCCCAATAGGTCCAGGTGCCGGCAAGCCGGTCGAACACCTGCTTGGAGGAATGCTCGCCGACGATGCGGTCGGATTCGGGCAGCGCGGCGAGGGCCTCGTCATCGGCTTCGGAGCGCCACAGCCAGGAGGGGACGGAATTCTCTTCGACCTTCTTCAGGCGCGCGGGGACGCCGGCCTTGCGGAAGTACTTTTGAGCAAGCACGTCGGAGGCGACCTGCGACCACGCCGCCGGGACCTCGACGTTGTCGCGCTTGAAGACGATCGAGCCGTCCGGGTTCTTGATCTCACTCGTCGCCAGACGGAACTCGATTCCCGCGTAAGCGTCCTGGCCTTCTTTGGTGTAGCGCCGCTCGATCCGCATTCTCTTATGCCCCGTATGTGCCGCCTCTGCGGACGGCCGATGATTGTGCCCTCGCGCAAGACTGTCCGCTCGCACGCTCGTTCACCCGTTACTCTGTCAACGTCCCTGGTGTCGGTCCGGCTCCAGCCCGAGAGCCGGTGACCCGCCTGGCGCCCTTTCGCGGACAGCCATGCCTAGCCTGCGGCGCAAGACCTGCGCGTTTGGCGAAGTGTGCTGGCCTTGTTCGGGGGCATCCGGCGAGGACTCAGAACACTCCGCGCCCGACCTCTTGGACGCTAGGGCGACTTCTTTCGCTCGTCAATAGATAGTCACTAAAACTGAATCGAACACTAAATCTGGGGGAAATTTGTGAATTCCGGGGACGAATCGGAAGCACCGCAACAAGCCTAGGATTCCAAACGCGGATTCCCAAGACGGCGCCGGGCGCGCTCCACGACAGATTTGTGTCAACGCCTCGGGGGAAATTTTTTGGGGGTATTATAGGACCGCGGCGACCATTTGCTTTCGGCCGCCTGTGACCCTTCGGTGACGGTCCGCGGCAACCGCGGACAGGCCTTCCGCGTTGTTTCTTCATGCCATCTTCGGTGATCGCCCATTTTGCCTACGACCGCGCCCGCGAGACGCTGACGATTCGCTTCTATGCCACCTGATTGTCGTCCGCGCTTCCCAATGCCAAAATCGAGAGACAACCTTGGCGAGAATAGAACAAATAGCGAACATTAGTGCTTCTTGCACCATTGATTCGTTTTATGAAGCGCGGCGGAGGACCTGCAAATGGCTGAAACTACGATTGAATGGACCGATGCGACTTGGAATCCGGTCGCCGGGTGCACAATCCTGACCGCTGGCTGCACGAATTGCTATGCAATGCGAATGGCCGCCCGTCTCGAAGCCATGGGACAGGACAAGTACAAAGGGCTGACCCGAAAAACCGGCGGACGCGCTAAATGGACCGGCAAGATCAGACTCGATCGGAAAGCACTCGATATCCCGGCGACGTGGTCAAAACCGCGGCGCGTCTTCGTGAATTCGATGTCCGATTTATTTCACGCGGACGTACCCGCGGAATTTATTGCTGACGTATGGGAGGTGATGGCCGCCACGCCGCGGCACACTTATCAGATACTGACGAAGCGACCGGACCGGATGATCGAGATTGTTCCGGGTCTTCCTAAACTGCCCAATGTCTGGCTCGGGACGAGTGTCGAGGACGGACGTGTGACGTCCCGCATCGACGAGCTTCGGCGCGTTCCGGCGATCATTCGTTTCATTTCGTTCGAGCCGCTTATAGGCAGCGTTGCGGGTGCTGATCTTCGCGACATCCATTGGGCAATCGTCGGTGGCGAGAGCGGGCCAAAGGCGCGCTATATGAACCCGTCATGGGTGGCCGAAATCGAGTCGATGTGTCGACGCGCCGATGCGGCGTTCTTCTTCAAGCAATGGGGCGGCAAGAACAAGAAGGCTACGGGACGCATGCTTAACGGACAGACGTACGACGAGATGCCTGCGGTGTGCTCTGCTTAGTCAAACAGGCTTTTCTGTCCGGTTTTATTCGAAATTGCATTCCAGAACCGGAGCGCGATTTCGTGCCGCGCTGCAAGCGTCAGCCAATAGAGGTGCTGACCTTGGTCGCCAGTAATTAAGCGCATGTCAGTTGAAGGGAAAACTCCGAGGCGGCTTACCTTTTCGCGCCAGAACTCGAAAACCTCGCGTCGCACCGACGCGTGCCGCTGTCGAAGGTTGACGGCGTCTCTCCATCCTGGAGCAAAGCGATCGAAGCCGGACTGTTGTTCGAGGATGTTCATCCCGGTATTTCGCTGCATGTCCATTTTGCTGACATGAACGAGCATGTCCACGTATTTTAGCCTTGCCAAGTTTTCGACGATTCTGAAATCAAAGGCTCCGATGCTATACGGATCAATGAAAGCAAAGTGCAGGCTGTCGGATTTGAGCCGTCCTCTAAGGATATTCGAGGCAGCAACGGCATCGCCTTCGATCTCCGTCACAGGCGCGCCGGCGCGACGAAGCCGTTCGGCGGCGTATCGCCTGCGATCTTCATCATCATCTGCAATGAACACCTCGGAAAAAGGCGATTGGGCGTGTACGCTACGTTTCCACGCGGTGACGCAGCCACCGTCGATAAATTCAGCCGACCTGCGGATTTTTGATCTGCCCGGTCCACAGAACAAGTCAATGAACGTCGCTCCGCCACGAGAAGGGCCTAGCCACTTGGCTCGCACACCCCGCGATATTTCTATGTAATCGCAAAGGAAGGTGTGCTTTTCCCGCGTCCACGCACCGACCTCGTCAACAGGGAGGCCGTCGTCCCCCTCGATTAAATCGCCCATCGGTCCCCTCGAAACGGACAGATCGTTCCTCAACCTGAGCGGGAAGGCAAGTACTCGGCCGCGTCGAGTGGCGCTCTGCAGTTGCAGCCGAACCGGATCATCGGTTCCGGCGTTGTTTTCCCATGCCATCCTCGGTGATCGCCCATTTTGCCTACGACCGCGCCCGCGAGACGCTGACGATTCGCTTCGTGAGCGGCCGCATCTATGCCTATTTCGGCGTTCCGCCGACCGTCGCCGCCGAGCTTGCGGCCGCCACCTCGAAGGGCAGCTACTTCAACGCCGTGATTCGGGATCGTTTTCCCTTCCGCGAGTTGCCGACCGCAAGCGCGGCATAAGTCCCGGTTCGGGGCTTGCTGGACAGGCCGACGCCTGGGTGGCAAGAAGCGTGCGGGCAACGGCGGCACGCGACGCATGAAATCTTTCTTCCTGAAGCTCTTCACCTGGTGGAACGGCCAGACCTTCGGCACGCAGTTCTGGACGTGGCTCTATGGCGAATTCGTCGGCGAGGACGAGTACGGCAACCGGTACTATCGGACCAAGGGCGGCAAGGTCGACCCGACGCTGAACATGGAGCGCCGCTGGGTCATCTATCGCGGCTATGCAGAAGCGACGGAGGTGCCGTCGTCCTGGCACGGCTGGCTGCATCACACCGTCGACGTTCCCCCCGTCGATGAAAACTACAAGCCTCGCGCCTGGCAGAAACCGCACCGTGCGAATCTGACCGGTACGCCGTCCGCTTATCGTCCCTCCGGCTCGATGCTCGCGCTCAATCGGCGTCCGCGGGCAACCGGCGACTACAAGGCCTGGGCGCCCGGCGCCGCCGAGCGCAAGGCGGAGGGCGCAGCGAAGGGCGATAAGGCCATCGACTTTCACACCCGCTGAGGCGTCGGTGTCATTCCGGATTGCCGCGAAGCGGCAAGTCCGGAATCCATACGCCGCAGCGTTAGCGATTATGCCGCAGCACCGGGGTTATGGATTCTGGGCTCGCCGCAAAAGCGGCGCCCCGGAATGACATTTAGGGATTTGGGACGATCGCCAAGTTGATCTATTCCGCCCAAGACCGCCGCCCCGGGGTGACTACGCCCTTCGCGCGCCGCAATCGCCGTGTTAACCGGAGCGACCATCAAGAGTCGCGCGCCGCGCCGGCCGGAGCAGGGTGATGACAAGGCCGCGGGGTTTTTCCGCGCACCGCGCCGCGATGAGCTGGATTGCCGAAGCCGCATGACGTCCGAACGCCGCATCCTGATTGCTGCCGCCTGTGCGATCTCTCTCGTATCGAGCCCGGCGCTGGCGCAGTTCGGCTCGATCTTCGGCGGGCAGCAGTCGCCGCGACCGCCCGGCGATATTCCGACGGGGCATCCTTCGGCGCCGCCGATGGAGCCGCGCAATTTTCCGCAATACGATCCGCGCCAGCCGCCGCCCGAGCCGCCGCCGCCGCCGCTTACGCGTTTTCCTCAAGGCGTCCCGCCACAGCAAGGGGGCGCACCGCCGCCGGGTGGATATCAGAGCCAGCCCTTGCCGCCGCCGCCGGGAGCCGCTCCATCGCAGCCGGCGAACGCACCGCCGCCGGGCGCGGCGCCGGGCCAGCCGAATACGCTACCCGGTCTGCCACCCGGACAACGACAGCCGCGAGGGACCCCGCAACCGGCAAATACTGAGCCGTCGCAGCAGCAGAACGACGAGGTCATCGTCGCGCCGCCGGCGGTGAAGATCGCCAATCCGACGGCGGTGTTCGCCGGGCTCGACAAGATCACCGGCCGCATCATCAGCTTCGACGTCGCGATCGACGAGACGGTGCAGTTCGGCGCCCTGCGGCTCACGCCACGCGCCTGCTACACGCGCCCGCCGACAGAGACCGCGAACACCGACGGCTTCGTCGAGGTCGACGAGATCACGCTCAAGGGGGAGGTGAAGCGCATCTTCACCGGCTGGATGTTCGCGGCAAGCCCGGGCCTGCACGCCGTCGAGCATCCGATCTACGACGTGTGGCTCACCGACTGTAAGGGCGGCTCGGCAAAAGTCGCGGGCGCCGACGCGCAGCCGGCCGAGACGCCGCAAGCCGGCGCGCCGCCGCCTGCTGCGCCGGCGCAACGGGCCCCCGCGCAACGCGCCGCGCCGCCGTCGCCCTCGCTCCTCTCGCCGGCGCCGACCGTGCCACACCCGCCACCGCGGCGGTGAGAGCTCAGGTGTCGTCCCCGCGAAGGCGGGGACCCAGTAACCACCGCTTTTGCGATTCTATGAAGGTCTGAGAGTACTGGATGCCCGCTTTCGCGGGCATGACACTACGTGCTTGTCGCCGGCGCGCGTGCCAACGCCAATGCCGCTTGCCCCGACAGCGGTTGCGCAACCGGCACCGCATCGAAGCGCGCCTCGATGGTGAGCGCCTTCTCCAGCACCGCATGATAGCGGCGGCGCGAGATTTCGGTCGCGCCGAAGATCTTCAGATGATCGGTGATGAACTGTGCGTCGAGGAGCGTATAGCCGCCGGCGCGCAACCGCGCGACGAGATGCACGAGCGCGATCTTCGAGGCATCGCGCACACGATGGAACATGCTCTCGCCGAAGAACGCACCGCCGAGACTCACGCCATAGAGGCCGCCGACGAGAGCGTCGCCGTCATAGACCTCGATCGTGTGGCAATTGCCTTGCGCGAACAGCGCGCCATAGAGGCGGCGGATGCGCGCATTGATCCAGGTGCGCCCCCGGCCAGGCCGCGGCTCCGCGCAACCCTCGATCACGCCCGCGAAGTCGCGGTCGCAGACGACGGTGAAGGCTGTGGTGCGCACGGTGCGCGCCAGCCGTGAGGGGATATGGAACGTATCGAGCGGCATGACGCCGCGCTGTTCCGGCTCGATCCAATAGAGCGTCGGGTCTTCAGCGCTTTCCGCCATCGGAAAGATGCCGCAGGCATAGGCCTTGAGAAGCACTTCGGGCGTGATCTCGACGCCCGCGCTCTCGCGGTTCGCCATGTCAGGCCTCCCGCTTTTAAGCTTCCATGCCTCCTTCGGCGAGGAAGCGTTCGAGCCAGTGGATGTCGTAGTTGCCGTCGACGATATCCTGGTGGCGTACAAGAGCACGAAAGAGCGGCAAGGTGGTGTCGATGCCGTCGACGACGAATTCGTCGAGCGCGCGGCGCAGGCGCATCAGGCATTCCGCGCGCGTCTTGCCGTGCACGATGAGCTTGCCGACGAGGCTGTCGTAATAGGGCGGGATAACGTAGCCCTGATAGACGGCGGAATCGACGCGCACGCCCAGGCCGCCCGGCGGGTGATAATGCACCAGCTTGCCCGGCGACGGACGAAACGACACCGGATTCTCGGCGTTGATGCGGCATTCGATGGCGTGGCCGGCGAACTGCACGTCGGCTTGTGTCATCGTCAGCGCCGCCCCGTCGGCGACGCGGATCTGCTCGAGCACGAGGTCGATGTCGGTGATCATCTCCGTCACCGGATGCTCGACCTGGATGCGCGTGTTCATCTCGATGAAATAGAACTCGCCGTTCTCGTAGAGGAACTCGACGGTGCCGACGCCAAGATATTTCAATTCGCGCATCGCCTTGGCGACGGTCTCGCCGATCGCATTGCGTTCGCTCGCATTCAGCGCCGGGGAGTGGCCTTCCTCCCAGACTTTCTGATGGCGCCGCTGTAGCGAGCAGTCACGCTCGCCGAGGTGGATGGCGTTGCCTTTGCCGTCGCCCAGCACCTGGATCTCGATGTGGCGGGGAAGCTCGAGATATTTCTCGAGATAGACGGCGTCGCTGCCGAAGGCGGCCTTCGCTTCGCTGCGTGCGGTCGCGATCGCGGGGAGAAGCTCCTCCGGCGTGCGCGCGACCTTCATGCCGCGCCCGCCGCCGCCGGCCGCCGCCTTCACGAGCACAGGGTAGCCGATGTCGCGCGCGACGCTTTGCGCTTGCGTGTCCGACGTGACGCCGCCTTCGGAGCCGGGCACGACCGGGATGCCGAGGCGCTGCGCCGTGCGCTTCGCTTCGATCTTGTCGCCCATCAGGCGGATGTGGTCAGCGTGCGGGCCGATGAAGGTCAGCCCATGCTCGGCAAGGATGTCGGCGAAGCGCGCATTCTCGGAGAGGAAGCCGTAGCCCGGATGCACGGCGTCGGCGCCGGTGATCTCGCAGGCGGCGAGGATCGAATAGATGTTGAGGTAGCTGTCCTTCGCCGGCGGCGGGCCGATGCAGACGCTCTCGTCGGCGAGGCGCACATGCATCGCGTCGGCGTCGGCGGTCGAATGCACGGCGACGGTCGCGATGCCGAGCTCCTTGCAAGCGCGCAGGACGCGCAGCGCGATCTCGCCGCGATTGGCGATGAGGATTTTCTCAATCATCGCGGAACCCGTTCCCGTCATTGCCGGGCATAGCCCGTCGAAGACGGGCGTGAAACGCCCTTTTGACCCGGCAATCCATCCAGTTTGCAAAAGGCATTCTTGCGAAGATGATGGACCCGCGGGTCAAGCCCGCGGGTGACGTGCCAAAAAAATTGCCTCGAGGGAGCACGCCGTTCACTCGATGATCATCAGCGGCTCGCCGAACTCGACCGGCTGGCCGTCCTCGATGAGCACCTGCGTGACAGTGCCGGCGCGCGGCGCCGGAATCTGGTTCATCGTCTTCATCGCCTCGACGATGAGGAGCGTGTCGCCCGCCTTCACCTTGGTGCCGACATCGACGAAGGGCATGCCGCCGGGCTCGCCGGCGCGATACGCCGTGCCGACCATCGGCGAGAGCACGGCGCCGGGATGCTGCGCCGGGTCCTCAGCTGTCGCCGGAGCAGGGGCCGCCGGCGCCAGCATCGCCGGGGGCACGACCGGGACCGAAACGTTCGACACGGGCGCGGCCTGGCGGCCGACGCGCACGCGCGTCCCGTCGCGCTCGATCTCGATTTCCGTCAGATTGGTCTCATCGAGCAGCTTCGCGAGTTCGCGGATCAGCTCGTGGTCGGAAAACGTCTTATCGGACATTCGGTTGCCTTGAAACCTGCGCTCAGCGCTTTGGCGTCGCGACCATGGCCGCCAGCCCGTCGACGGCCAGGCGATAGCCATCGACGCCGAAGCCGCAAATTACGCCCCGCGCCGCTTTTGAAATGAAGGAGTGATGGCGGAATTCTTCGCGCTGATGGATGTTGGTGATGTGGATCTCGATCGTCGGCAATTGGGTGCCGTAGATCGCATCCATGATCGAGATCGAATAATTGGTATAGCCGGCCGGATTGATGACGATGCCTACCGCTTTCTTGCGGGCGGCCTCGTGAATCCAGTCGACGATCTCGCCCTCGTGGTTCGACTGGCGGAACTCCACCTCGAGACCGTGCGTCTTCGCCTGCTTGCGGCATAGCGCCTCGACTTCGGGGAGCGTCGTGTGACCGTATTTTTCCGGCTCGCGCGTGCCGAGCAGGTTCAAATTGGGGCCGTTCAGCACATAGATCGTTTTCGCCATCGGGCTTCTCGGCTACGCGTTTGTGTGTGGCTTTCGGGTCGAAGCGGGCAGGTCCAATGACCGGCCCCGCTTACCGTCGCCCCTTATAGGGGTGCGCGCCGCAAAGGCAAAGGCGCTCCGCCTCATACAGTGTCATGCCCGGGCTTGACCCGGGCATCCATCGTCTTTCCGAAAAAAGATGGATTGCCGCGTCAAGCCCGGCAATGACGAGGTCGGTAGAAGCGTATTCAGGCCGGCCCTGCCGTCGTCTGCGCGGCCCAATCCACCACCTCGCGCAGCGCCTTGAGCTTGGCGCGGCCAGCGCCGCGGGCCGCGCGATAGATATCGAGCTGCCGCATGGCGCTGGTGCCTTCGGCGATGATGCGGCGCGCGTGCGCGACCTCGTCGTGGGCCTTGAGCACGTCGAGGTCGGGCGCAACACGTCCGACGAGTCGCTCGAGCCATTCGCCGGTCGCGACCGTTGTGCGCTCGAACGGATCGATGAATGCGGCAGTGACGCCATGGCGCTGTGCGCGCCATTTGTTCTCGGCAGTGATGGCCTGCCCAACGCGGTCGAGCGGCTGGAAGGCGTCGCCCGCGCGTTCGATGGCGCGGATGAGCGCGCGGAACAGGGCGGCGATCGCGAGCGCGTCGTCGATGCGCGTGCACACATCGGCGACGCGCAGCTCGAGCGTCGGATGCGCGAGTGAAGGACGGATGGCCCACCAGATATGGCTCGAATCCGGAATGACGCCGGCATTGGTCAGCGCCGCGACATATTCCTCATATTCGGCATCGGAGGCAAAGCGGTCGGGCAGGCCGGTGCGCGGCAGCTCGTCATAGGCGGCGAGGCGATAGCCGTGGAAGCCGGTGCGATGCCCCTCCCAGAACGGCGACGAGGTGCTCAGCGCCAGGAGGAGCGGAATATAAGGGACGACGCGCTGCATCGTCGGGATGCGCTTCGCCGGATCACGCACCGCGACGTGCACATGCATGCCGCACATCATATTGCGGCGGCCGAGCATCTGCAGGTCGTCCATCACGGTGTCGTAGCGTTCCTTCGGCGTTTGCTCCTGCTCGCGCCAATAGGCGAGCGGAAAGGTGCCGACCGCGGCGACGCCGAGGCCGCATTGGCGCCCTTCCTCGGCGAGCGTCGCGCGGCATTCGGCGAGATGCGCGCGAATGTCGCCGATGCCGTCGCCCGGCGGCGTCACGATCTCGATCTGCGACTGCAGGAGCTCCGGCGTCGCGCGGCTGCCGAGCCGCTTCTTCACCGCCGCGAGGAAGCCGTTGTCGCGGCGGCGGATGGCGTTACGCGTCGCGGCGTTGAACAGGAAGAACTCTTCCTCGACGCCGAGCGTGTAGACGTGCGACTGCGCCATCCCCGACCTCCGTACCGGCGCGAGCTTTCGCCGATGGCTCGGCGAAATACAAGCGGGGATGAGGGGCTGAGAAAAGGATATTCCCCCCTTTGTCATTCCGGATTGCCGCACTCGGATCGGCGCTTCGCGCCGTCCGAGCACAGGCTCCGCGGCAAGTCCGGAATCCATACGCCGCAGCTTCTGTGATCGTCCGTCAGGACCGGGATTATGGATTCCGGGCTCGCGACCTGTCGGTCGCGCCTCGGAATGACACCGTGTAACCGCGTTAATCGCGCGATCACCGCGCGGCGGCGATGTGTTCCTTGAGCGCGGGGAGGCCGACGGCGCCGGGCACCATCTTGTCGCCGATGACGTAGCTCGGCGTGCCGTTGATGCCGAGCGCTTCGGCGAGCTTCATGCTCTCGTCGAGGGTCTCGCGCACCTCGGGGCTTTTCGAATCCTTCTCGATGCGCGCCATGTCGAGCCCGGCGTCCTTCGCCGCGGCGAGCGCCTTGGCGCGATCCGCCTGGCCGCGGCCGCCGAGCAGCTTCTGGTGGAAGTCGAGATATTTCTTGCCGGTCTTGTCCTGCATGCGCACGGCGACGGCGATCTGCGCCGCTTCGACCGAGCCCGGACCAAGCACCGGGAATTCCTTGAGCACGATCCTGAGCTTCGGATCGTCCTTCAGGAGGGTCATCATATCGCCGAGCGCGCGTTTGCAGTAGCCGCAATTGTAGTCGAAGAACTCGACCATCGTGACGTCGCCCCGCGGGTTGCCGAGGACGACCTGGCGCGGGGAATTGATCAGCGCATCGCGATGCTCGGCGACGGCGGCCTTGCTCTTCTCCACCTCGGCGGCGCTTTGGCGCTTCTCGAGCTCGGCGACGGCCTCCTGCAGCACTTCCGGATGCGACAGGAGATAGTCGCGCATGATCTTCTCGATCGCGGTTTTCTGTTCGGCCGAAAAGGTCGCCGTTTGCGCGACGGCCGTGGCCGTGAACAGACCTGCCAAGGCGGCGGCAACGGCGATCGATTTGAAGGCGCGGGGCATCTGCTGTTCCTTGCTCCGACTCATCCGGATTCTGTAATGAAGGCCTGAACGAAGTGATATCAGTCCGCGAACGTGGTGATCGGACACGACCTTGTGAAGGGTTGCCAAACGCCGACCGGCGGGCCAGGCCGCGCGGACATAGTCGAGGAATTGCGGCGGCAGCGGGGCGTGCCGCCCGCGGCCAAAGGCAGCGCCCGAGCGGCGCAGGAGAGCGGGACATGCTCATGAATACGGCGCGGCGGCTCATCACCCCCTCGGCGCGGGGGGATGTGCCGCCGTTCATGGTGATGGACGTGATGGCGGCCGCGGCGCGCATCGAGGCGGCGGGCGGGCGCGTCGTGCATATGGAGGTCGGCCAGCCGGTGGCGCCCGCTCCCTTGAGCGCCCGCGCGGCGGCGCAGGCGGCGCTCGCAACGGGCCGCGTCGCCTATACGGCCGCGCTCGGCATCCCGAGCCTGCGTGCGCGCATCGCCAAGCATTATGGCGACGCCTATGGCTGCGCGCTCGATGTCGAGCGCATCGTCATCACCACGGGATCGTCGGGCGGCTTCATTCTCGCGTTCCTCGCGCTGTTCGCGCCGGGGGATCGGGTGGCGATGGCCTCGCCCGGCTATCCGCCGTACCGCCACATCCTCACCGCGCTCGGCTGCGAGCCGGTGCTGATCGAGACGGACGCGGCGACGCGCTGGGCGCTGACGCCGGACCACCTGCTCGCCGCGCACCGCCAGGCGCCGCTCAAGGGCGTGATCGTCGCGAGCCCGGCGAACCCGACCGGCACGATGATGACGGGGGAGGCGCTCAAAGCGCTGATCGACGCGGCGGAGGCGGAGGACATCCGCGTCATCTCCGACGAAATCTATCACGGGCTCGACTATGCGTTCCCGGCCGTCACGGCGGCGGCGCTCAGCCCGCGCGCGACGGTCATCAACTCGTTCTCGAAATACTTCTGCATGACCGGCTGGCGCGTCGGCTGGATGGTCGTTCCGGAAGAGCTCACGCGCACGGTCGAGCGGTTGCAGCAGAATCTCGCGATCTCGGTGCCGACGCTCTCGCAGGTCGCGGCGGAGGCGGCGTTCGACGGCACCGCCGAGATGGAGGCGGTGAAGCACGGCTACGAGGAGAACCGGCAGATCCTGCTGCGCGGACTGCCAGGCGCAGGCTTCAAGGAAATCCTTCCCGTCGACGGCGCGTTCTATCTCTATGCCGACACGGCGCCGTTCAGCGACGACAGTCTCGCTTTCGCGACGGCGATGCTGGAGAACGCGGGTGTCGCCGCGACGCCCGGCCTCGACTTCGATCCGACGCGCGGACAGCACTTCGTGCGCTTCTGCTATGCCGGGTCGGCGGCGGAGACGCAGGAGGCAGTGGAGCGCATCACGCGCTGGCTGAAGGGCTAAGCGCAGTGAAGCACGCACCGATCCCGCTTGCGGTGCCGGTGCTGCTCAGTCTGGTCGCGGGCTTCATCGACGCCTGCACGCTGCTCGCGCTGTTCGGCCTTTTCGTCGCGCAGGTGACGGGAAGCTTCGTGGTCGCGGGCGCGCAACTCGTCACGCGCGACCACGGCGTCTTCGTCAAGGTCGCCGCGATCCCCGTGTTCTTCCTTGCCGGCGTGTTGGCGACGGTGATCGTCGCGATCGCGCGGCGTCGCGGACGCACCGGGCTGCCGGTGACGCTTGCGCTCGAGAGTCTGATGGTCGGCGGCTTCGTCGCGATCGGCGCGACGCTTGCGCCGTTCAACGATCCGAACGAGCCGGCCGCCGTTGCCACCGCGCTTCTTGGCCTTGCCGCCATGGGCCTGCAAAGCGCGATCGTGCGCCTCGTTCTGCATGGCTACGCCTCGACCAATGTGATGACGACCAACACCACGCAGCTCGCCATCGACGTGACGCAGACCGCGATGACCTGGCGGGCGAGCCGCCGTGCCCCCGACGACGGCGAGGCGCAGAAGGAGTTTGCGACCGCGCGCCGCCGGCTGTTTCGATTGTTGCCCTTGGTCCTCGGCTTCCTCGTCGGCACACTCACGGGAGGGCTGGGCTACGAGCGGTTCGCCTTCCTCTCCCTGACTGTGCCGCTCGTGATCCTCGCCGGGCTGTTCGTCTGGTCGCTGCGCCACGCGCGCATGCCTGGGATGTGACGCGCGCGGAGGGGGCACGGCAGTTGCCTTCCGCCGCGCCGGCGGCTCCCTACATAAGGAGCCGATCCCTTACATGATTGGCGTTTTCCATGCTTGATTTCACGTCCGACGTCTCCGCGCTCGCGGAGCGCGAAGACCCGACCGTCACCGACGCCGCGCCCGCTTCCGACGCCGCGCTGCTCGATGCCTATTCCAATGCCGTCGTCTCGGTCACCGATCGCGTCGGCCCCGCCGTCGTGCGTGTCGACACGCGCCGCATGGCCGGCGGGCAGGGCAGCGGCGGCGTCGGCTCCGGCGTCATCATCTCGCCGGACGGCCTTGTCCTCACCAACAGCCACGTCGTCGATGGGGCCCGCGAGGTGCGCATCGCCGATACCGACGGTCGCGTGATGGATGCGCAGGTGCTCGGCGAGGACGCCGATACCGACCTTGCGCTTCTGCGTGCGAGCGCGGCCCGTAACCTGCCGGCCGCGACCATCGGCGATTCCAAGGCGCTGCGGCGTGGCCAGCTTGTCGTCGCGATCGGCAATCCGCTCGGCTTCGAGTCGACCGTGACGGCCGGCGTTATCTCCGCGCTCGGCCGCTCCATTCGCGCGCGCAACGGGCGGCTGATCGAGGACGTGCTGCAGACTGACGCCGCGCTCAATCCCGGCAATTCCGGCGGTCCGCTCGTTTCCTCGCGCGGCGAGGTGATCGGCATCAACACCGCCGTGATCATGGGCGCGCAGGGCATCTGTTTCGCGGTCGCCTCGAACACCGCGAATTTCGTTCTCAGCGAACTTTTGCAGCATGGGCGCGTGCGGCGCGCCTCGATCGGCATCGCCGGACAGACGGCGCCGATTCCGCGCCGCCATGCGCATGCGGCGGGGCTGACGGCGGCCTTCGGCGCGATGATCGCGGCGAGCGAGCAGGGTGGCCCGGCGTCTGAAGCTGGCTTGCTGTCGGGCGACATCATCGTGCGGCTCGACGGCGCGGCGGTGACCGGCGTCGACGACCTCATCCGGCTCCTCAATGCGGAGCGGATCGACCGCGAAGTTGTGGTCGAGGTGCTCCGCCTCGGACGGCTGCGCGAGTTCACGCTGCACCCGCTGGAGCGGCGCGGCGTGGCGGCGGGTGGGAAGTAGGAGCAACGTTGCCCAGAATTCGTCATGCCCGGGCTTGACCCGGGCATCCATCCTCTTCGCGAAAAGCGATGGATTGCCGGGTCAAGCCCGGCAATGACGACGGCGGGGAGACGCGAGACTGGGCGTACTGGGTCCCCGCCTTCGCGGGGACGACACCTCGAGGCCTTACCTCAACGCCGCCGCGATGTTGCCTCCGTCGACGGTGGTGATGTCGCCGGTGGTCTTCAACTGCAGCGCCTGATGCAGGAAGGCCTGCGCGACGTCGTCGGCGGTGACTTCGCGGCGCAGGAGATTGCCGCGCATATAATCTGTCTCGCTGACGCCCCGCGCCGTCGCGCGCTGCGCGATGAAATCATCGGTCAGAAGCCCCGAGCGGATCCGGTCGGCATTGACGCCGTTGGCGCGGATGCCGTCGGCGCCGTATTCGAGCGCGTATTGGCGCACGAGCAGGAGTGTCGCCGCTTTCGGGAGTCCGTAAGGGCCGAAATCCGGCCCGGGATTTACCGCCTGCTTCGAGACGTTGAAGAGAAGGCAGCCGCCGGTGCCTTGCGCGCGCATGATGCGCACCGCGTTCTGCGCCACACGCTGATGGCCGTAGAAATTGAGTTCGAAGCTTTCGCGCAAGACTTCGTCATCGACTTCGCCGATGCGGCCCTGCCAGGCGGCGCCCGCATTCGAGATCACGATGTCGACGCCGCCGAAATGCTCGACGACGGTGTCGAAGGCCTCGCGCACGGATGCGGCGTCCGTCACGTCGCAGGGCGCCGCGAGCGCCGCACCGCCGATCGCCTTCGCCGTGCCTTGCGCCGCATTGAAATCGCGATCGAGGAGGGCGACCTCGGCGCCTGCGGCGGCGAACGCCTTGGCGGTCGCCGCGCCGATGGCGCCGCCGGCGCCGGTGACGAGCGCGATCTGGCCCGCTAGCGGTTTCTCCGCCGCGCTGCCGAGCTTCGCCTGCTCGAGCGACCAGTATTCCATGTCGAACATGTCGGCTTCGTTGATCGCTTCGAAGCGGCCGATCGCTTCGGCGTCGAGGATCGTCTCGGCCGCGACCTCGGCAAGGTCGGCGACGATCTTCGCCTCTTTCTTGGAGCGTCCGAGGCCGAAGAGGCCGAGCCCGGGCACAAGCACGACACGGGGCAGGGGATCGAGCATGCGCTTTCCTCCGCCGACGCGCGCGTTGTGCTTGGCGAAGTAGGCGCGATAGCCATCGATGAAGGCGCTCGCCGCCGCGTGCGTGGCGCTCTTGAATTCGGCGATGTCATCGCGCGCCGGCGCGGGCAGGATCAGCGGCCAGTTCTTGGTGCGGATCGTGTGGTCGGGGGTGACGACGCCGGCATTGGCGTAGCGCGGGACGTCCGCGCCATTGACGAACGCAAGCAGGCGGTCGCTGGTGCGGAAATCGAGCACCATGCGCCGCCACGCGCCTTCGATCTTCTCGTCCGCGAGGCTGCAGGCGCCGCGGATAATGGGCGCGACTTCGGCGAGCGGCGCGATGCCTTGCGGCAGCGCTGCCGCCTTGAAAACCTTACGGCTGCGCGCGAGCGCGTCTTCCGCCAGCGTCACCAGCGCGATCGTGCGCTCATAGGACTCGCGGGCGTCGGCCCCGAAGGTGAAGAGGCCGTGCTTGTCGAGCACGAGGCCTTCGACTTGCGGGTTCTGCTCGAAAACTTCCGCCGCTTTTTTCGCGAGCGCAAAGCCCGGCATCACATACGGCACCACGCAGACGCGGTCGCCATAGAGGTCGCGGGCGCGCGCTTCACCGTTGGGCTGATCGATGAGGCTCAACAACGCCGTCGTGTGCGTGTGGTCGACGAAAGCGTGCGGCAGGAACGCATGCAGCAGCGTCTCGACCGACGGGTTCGGCGCCATCGGATCGATGAGGCTGGCGCGCTGGATGCGCACCATGTCCTCGTCGGAAAGCTTGTCCCGCGCACGAAGCGTCAGGAGTGGCGCGAGGCGCACCGCCGGCAGGCCCGGCGGTTCGATCACCGCCATGTCCCAGCCGGAGCCTTTGACGCAGAGCACATCGGTCTCGGTGCCGAAGAGGTCGGGCAGACGCGTCTTTACCGACGTGTTGCCGCCTCCATGCAGGACGAGGCGCGGATCGCCGCCGAGAAGGCGCGTCGTGTAGACGCGCAGCGCCAGCGCTTCGCTGACGCCCTGCTCGCCGTAGTGGGCGATGGCGCGACGGGCCTCGCTGTCGCTCCATCGGCTCTGCATCGGATGAGGCCCTCAGCTCTTGCCGAGGATCTTTCGCGACCACCAGCCGGCGCGGCGCGGCTTGTCCGCGGCAGGCTCTTCGCTCTCGACCTTCGGCGCCTCCGGCGCGACTTCGGGCACCGGATCGGGGGGCGTGCTCGGGGTCGTGCTGAAGCTTCCGAACGTCGGTGCAGGCTCGCGCACTGTCGAGCGGCGGCGGACCGGCACCTGCTCGGCTGCGGGCTCGCTTTCGATGGCGACCGCGGCGGGAGCGGGCGGTGGCGGCGCAGGCTGCGGCGCCGGCGGCTCGCGGCGGATTTCCGCCGGCTGCTCGACGGCGGGTTCGAACCCGGTCGCCGGCGCAGGTTCCGCGTTTGCGGACGGCGGCTCGATGGCGTCAGCCGGCCGGTTCTCCGCCCACTGCTGCCAGCCGCTCTCGAGTTGCGGATCTGCGGTTAATCGGTCCTCGCGGGCCTCGCCGCCGCCCTCGTGCTCACGACGATTGCGCCGGCCGCCGCGGCGGCCACGCCGCCGCCGGCGCCGCTCGCCGTCGCCGTCGCCGTCGCCGTTGGCTGCGGCGGCAGGCTCGCCCTGCATATTGTCGGGCGGCGGTTCACCGCCGTCCTCCTCCTGATCTTCGGTCGCCGAGAATTCGGACGGCGCGGCAGCCTCCGCGGTTTCGGCTGCGTCGCCTCCGCCGCCGCGACGGCGTCGCCGCCGGCGGCGTCGACGGCGGCCGCCGCTCTCGCCTTCCGCTTCGCCTTCCGCTTCGCCTTCGCTCTCCGCCTCGGCGCGTGCGACGCCTTCGGAGAGGACGGCCTCCATCTCCTCGGTATCCTCGGTCTCGTCGAAATCGTCCTCGTCGTCCTCTGGCACCACCGCGGCGACATTTCCCGGACGCATGGCGATGGCGCGGGCGGCTTCGACGCTGTGCACCTGTTCGCCGCGCTCAACGACGAACGGCTGCTGGCCGTTGATGGCGTCATCGGCGTTGACGGCGATGGTGATCTGGAAGCGCTCTTCGAGATCGTGGAGGTGCGCGCGCTTGTGGTTGAGCACGTAGAGCGCGACCTCTGGACTCGTGCGTGCGACAAGGTTATGCGTCGCGCCCTTGAGCAGCATCTCCTCGATCGAGCGCAGCAACTGCAGCGTCAGCGAGGAGACCGAGCGGACGTGACCGCTGCCGCCGCAATGCGGGCACTTCTCGGTCGAGCTTTCGAGTACGCTCGAGCGGATGCGCTGGCGCGACATCTCCAAGAGGCCGAAATGCGAGATGCGGCCGACCTGGATGCGCGCGCGGTCGTGCTTGAGGCACTCCTTGAGCTTACGTTCCACCGAACGATTGTTGCGGTTCTCGTCCATGTCGATGAAATCGATGACGATCAGTCCCGCAAGGTCGCGCAGGCGAAGCTGGCGCGAGATTTCCTCCGCCGCTTCGAGGTTGGTCTTGAGCGCCGTGTCCTCGATGTGATGCTCGCGCGTGGCACGGCCGGAGTTCACGTCGATCGCAACCAGCGCTTCCGTCTGGTTGATGACGATGTAGCCGCCGGAGCGCAGCTGCACGACCGGCGAGAACATCGCATCAAGCTGGCTTTCGATTCCTGAGCGCGTGAAAAGCGGTTGCGTGTCCTTATAGGGCTTCACGTTCTTCGCATGGCTCGGCATGAGCATGCGCATGAAGTCCTTGGCCTCGCGATAGGCCGCGTCGCCGGCGACGACGACCTCGTCGATATCCTTGTTGTAGAGATCGCGGATCGAGCGTTTGACCAGCGAGCCTTCCTCGTAGACGAGGGTCGGCGCCGACGACTTCAAGGTGAGGTCGCGCACCGTCTCCCACATCCGCAGCAGATATTCGAAATCGCGCTTGACCTCGGCCTTGGTGCGATTGGCGCCGGCGGTGCGCAGGATCACGCCCATGCCTTCCGGCACTTCGAGATCCTGGGCGATCTGCTTCAGCCGCTTGCGGTCCTCGGCGCTGGTGATCTTGCGGGAGATGCCGCCGCCGCGCGCGGTGTTCGGCATCAGCACGGAGTAGCGGCCGGCGAGGGACAGATAGGTGGTGAGCGCCGCGCCCTTGGTGCCGCGCTCCTCCTTGACGACCTGCACCAGCATCACCTGTCGGCGCTTGATGACCTCTTGGATCTTGTACTGGCGGCGGAAGCGCGGCGCGCGCTCCTGCACCTCTTCGAAGGCGTCGGCGCCGCCGACGGATTCGACGGCATCCTCCTCGTCATCGTCGCCGCCGACTTCGTCGACATTGCCGTTCCCGTTCGGCGCATCGCCATGGTCGTGGTCGTGCGCGTCGTCGCCGTGAGTGGCGGGCTCGCCATGCGCATGTTCGACATGCGTGGGTTCGCCAGCGGGTTCGCCAGCGGGTTCGCTATGAGCATCCTCAGCGTGCGGCTGATGATCGGCACTGTTGTCGGTCGGCGCGGGTTCGCTGCTATCGGCGTCGGCGACGGTTTCAGCCTCCGGCGCTTGCGCGCCGAATTCGGCGTCCGCGATCGGGGCGGCGGCACCTGCCTGCGTCTCCGGAACGTCCTCGCCGGCGGGCGCGGCGCCGTCGTGATGCTCGTGCGGCGCCGCCTCGTGCATCGCGCCGGCGTCGTCATGCGTCGAAGCGGCGATGTCGTGCGGCTCGTCGGCATTCTCGAGATGCGCGCCACTCTCGTCGACCCGCGAGGCCTGCGGCTCGGCGTCCTCGACCGGCGCGCTGCGCCGCACGTTGTTGCCCCGGGCATGGGCGTTGCGGCGGCGGCTGCCGGAGCGATGATGCGCGCGGCGGTCGGCGTCGGCCTCCGCATCGCGATGCGCGCGCTCTTCGTCCTCGATCAGCGCCTGCCGGTCGGCGACGGGGATCTGGTAGTAGTCGGGGTGGATTTCGGAAAAGGCGAGGAAGCCGTGGCGGTTGCCGCCATATTCCACGAACGCCGCTTGCAGCGACGGTTCGACCCGCGTGACCTTGGCGAGATAGATGTTGCCGCGAAGCTGGCGGCGGCTCTCGGATTCGAAATCGAACTCTTCTACGCGGTTACCACGCACCACGACCACCCGAGTCTCCTCGGGATGGGTGGCGTCGATGAGCATCTTGTTAGCCATGGAAAGTGCTTTCTGCGGCGGGAAGCGGCGCATGGATCCACGACGCGACACAAACGGCGCGCGGATCGGATGCGGCGCAGGGCGCCGGATAGGGGTTGATTGAAGGTGAAAGGCAAAGCTTTCGCGCAGACCACCCCATCGCGCCTTGCGGCAGCGCCGCGGCGATGAGGTCTGCGATCAGGCTGTGCCTTGATCATGGGGAAGGAGCCTGGTGAGCGGCCATACACGGCCGCGGTTTCTTTCAAACTGACGATCGGCGCGTCCCGGGGGCCGCACTGTCCGGTCTTCCATGACGGAGGCTTGGGCTCGGCAGGTCGTTCACCGCCTGGAAGCGCCGGGGGCGCTAAGGCGACGACGATTGCACTGCCCGCGCAACGGCCGCTTGAGGCGGTCCTGGCGGGCCGCCGGCTGCCCGAACGCGGCAAGACCGGAATATTCGACCGTCAGTCCCCCCTTTCTTAGGGGCCCGAGGCCGTCTTAGCAAGGTGTTCGTGTTTAGAGCCCCTTCCAAGGCCTTGACGGAAGGGCCGATTTAATCGGCGATTAACTACGCGCGCCCTATGCAAGGGTGATGGCTTCCGCCGCGCCAGAGCACGTGAACATAGGTCGTTTCCGCGCCTTTGCGCTTG
>JBFWXB010000018.1:0-86032 GCA_050187875.1 Variibacter sp. | reverse complement strand
CGTCGCGTCGGCACCACCAAGACCTACATCGCCTTCCGCAACCGCCTCTGGAAAGTGCCCCAGGCCTTCGCCGGCGAACGCCTCGCCATCCGTCCGCGTCTTCCCGACGGATGCTTCGCCATCTGCTGCGGAGCTCATGAGATCGCAGCCCTCGATCTCAATAGCCCCGACAGCCTCCAATCCCTGTAAGGCATCTCTCCGAACACCCGTCAGGTATCTCTCCGGGCTTTACACTTGTCCCGGCCATCTCGCTTATATTGGCGTTGTGCGTCCTTGAACGGGATCACCGGGACAAGCCCGGTGATGACGTTCGTTGGTTTTGGCATCCGCCGATGACATCAAAGAAAGCAAAGAGATGATCCCCCGCTACACCCGCCCCAAGATGGCCGCGATCTGGGACCCGCAGACGCGCTTCAAGATCTGGTTCGAAATCGAAGCGCACGCGACCGACGCGTTGGCGGAGCTTGGCGTCGTGTCGAAAGAAGCCGCCAAGGTCATCTGGGAGAAGGGCCGCAATGCGACGTTCGACGTCGCGCGCATCGAGGCGATCGAGGCCGAGGTCCGTCACGACGTTATCGCCTTCCTCACGCATCTCGCCGAGATCGTCGGGCCCGAGGCGCGCTTCGTGCATCAGGGCATGACCTCGTCGGATGTGCTCGATACCTGCTTCAACGTGCAGCTCAAGCGCGCCGCCGACATTCTGCTTGCCGACCTCGACGAGCTTCTCGCCGCAATCAAGAAGCGCGCCTTCGAGCACAAGCTGACGCCGACCGTGGGGCGTTCGCACGGCATCCACGCCGAGCCGACGACCTTCGGGCTCAAGCTCGCGCAAGCCTATGCCGAGTTCTCACGCGCGAAGGAGCGGCTCCTGCGCGCGAAGGATGAAGTTTCGACCTGCGCCATCTCCGGCGCGGTGGGGACCTTCGCGCAGATCGATCCGCGTGTCGAAGCGCACGTCGCGAAGAAGATGGGGCTGCGGGTCGAGCCGGTCTCGACGCAAGTGATCCCGCGCGACCGCCACGCGATGTATT
Source organism: Variibacter sp. (assembly GCA_050187875.1). Classification (GTDB taxonomy): domain Bacteria; phylum Pseudomonadota; class Alphaproteobacteria; order Rhizobiales; family Xanthobacteraceae; genus JAFKKS01. Next base: position 85,001 of record JBFWXB010000018.1, on the reverse strand, counting down.
TCGCGACGCTCGGCGTCATCGCCTCCTCGGTCGAGCGCCTCGCGATCGAGGTGCGCCACCTGCAGCGCACGGAAGTGCTCGAAGCGGAAGAGTTCTTCTCCGAGAAGCAGAAGGGCTCCTCGGCGATGCCGCACAAGCGCAACCCGGTGCTCTCGGAGAATCTCACCGGCCTCTCGCGCATGGTGCGCGCCTATGTGACGCCGGCACTGGAGAACGTGGCGCTCTGGCACGAGCGCGACATCTCGCACTCCTCCGCCGAGCGCATGATCGGGCCGGACGCGACGGTGACGCTCGACTTCGCGCTCGGCCGCCTCACCGGCCTGATCGAGAAGCTCGTCGTGCACACCGACAACATGGCGAAGAACCTCGACCGTCTCGGCGGCCTCGTGCATTCGCAGCGCGTCCTCCTCGCGCTGACGCAGAAGGGCGCGCCGCGCGAGGACGCGTATCGCTACGTGCAGCGCAATGCCATGCGCGTGTGGAAGGGCGAGAGCGACTTCCCCGCCCTCCTCAAGGCGGACGCAGACGTGCGCAAATATCTGAATGACGCCGAAATCGACGAGAACTTCGACCTCGGCTATCACTACAAGCACGTCGACACGATCTTCAAGCGCGTGTTCGGGGAAAGCTGAGCGTTACGCCGTCGACTCGCCGTCGACCATCGCCGCCATCACGCGGTCGCGGCGAATGAAATGATGATAGAGCGCGGCGACGATATGGATCGCGATCAAGACCATCAGCGCGTAGGCGAGATAGATGTGCCAGTGTTCGAAGAAGCGGGCATTGTCACGATTCTCGCTGGTGAACTGCGGAACACGAAATAGCCCGAACCAGTCGGCGTAGTCGGGTTTGTGCGCGCCCGAATGCGCCCAGCCGAGAAGCGAGACAACGATCGTAACGCCGTAGAGAGCCGCGTGGCCGACATAAGCCGCCGCACGTTGCCAAGGCGCATCTGCAGCAACCGCCGGCGTCGGGTTCACCAAGCGCCAGAGAAGGCGCAGGACCATCAGAAGCAACACCAGATAGCCAATATCGGCGTGGATCGTCCGATGAAATAGTCTGTTGGGACGCGCAGGAATGTGATTCATCCACCATCCGTACGCCAGCATGCCGATGATGAGCACGGCGAGGCTCCAATGAAAAAGCCGCGCCGCACTGCCCCAGCGTGTCGTCGTATTCCTTAGCATTCCCAAGCTCCTATGCGGTCGCAACCGGCCCTCGACGCGTCAGCCCGTTGCGTCCACCATCGCCGCATGAACCACTCAAGAGCGGATCATCGTTTCATAGAATCGATGATCCGCTCTTGGTCTTTGTTTTGGCGCAATTCCGGACGGAAAAATCGGTTTCGACTTTTCCTGAATTGCTATGGCCAATTCTCCTCCGCCGCGCCGCCGCTTGCTGCGGTGGGTGAGGCGTCCTCGCGCAGGAAGCGATACAGCGGGACGAGCGCGAGAAGCGAAAGCGGTAAGGTCACGACAGCAAGAGTTATAAGGAACAGGAGTGTGCCGACGCCGAACAAAGCCGGCATCACCCAGCTCGCGAACCAGTGATAAGCGGCCGCGACGATGCCGCGCAGCTTCCGCCGTAAGCGCGCAAAGCGTGGAGGCGCCGGCGGCCGGCGTCCAAGCCAGGCCTTCTCGGCATATTCCGCGATCGTGTCCTGCGCGTCCTCACTCTTTTTCAGGAAAAGCCATGCGAGCAGAGCGACCAGCACGATCGACAGGCTCGGATGGCGGAACATCGGCTCGATCCACAGCATCGCCCAGCGCGGCGCGACGCTGCGCGCGATCTCGCGAATGCTGTCGAGCGTAAACGACGGATCGATCGACGCCATCAGATACGTCGGTCCGGACAGAAGGAATTTCGGCACCTCGCAGAAGCCACCGCTGCGCGGATCGGCGCAGATCGTCGCGATCCATGCATCGAGCGCGCGCTGCAACGGGGCGACCTTGTCGAGCAGCGGCAAAGCCGCGATGACGAGCGTCAAGACGACGGTCCAGAAATAAATCCACCGCCGGCGCCGCACCGCTGCCTGTGCCTTGTCCATCCAGCCGCCGACCGGCGCGTTCTCTGGGCGAGATGTCCCGTTTGCTGCGACAAGATCGAACGCGGGCGGCAGACTGATCGGCGCATAGGCGACCTCCCGATCGAAGACGCGGCTCCACACGCTGGTGTGGATTTTCGGCGTCTCCACGGACACGCCGTAACGCGGATCGTTGCACAACGCGGCTACGTCGCGCGGCCCATAGCGATAATAGCCGGCGATGCCGGCGCGCGAGTCGTAATACTCGCCCTGCGGATCGGCGCGGCGGCGCACGTCCTCGCGCAGATCGGCATGGAAGAGGACGTCCGGCTCCACCTGGCTCATCATCCAGTCGAGCGTCACATAGGCAAGCCCATCGTCCGGATAGCCGCCGCCGACATTGGCGTGCACGCCGGCGAACCACACTTGCGTAAGCCGTCCGCCGGTGAGTTCGCGGCGGCCGCTCGGGGTCTCCGTCCACAGCACCGGCCGGAAGGTCGGCCGCTCGTCATCAAGCGAGAGCGCTTGCGCCGCGCGATCGATCCGGTCCGAGAGCGAGCGGTCGGCGACGCTCATCGGCCAGACCCATTGGTCGATTCCCTGCTTCCACTCGTCGACCGGCATGCCGTAGGCGTCGACCGTGTCCCACACGCCGATGAAGCGGATCGGCGTCACGACGCGCGGCATGTCGAGCTTGAGCAACTGCTGGTCATCGAGCTCCGGCCGTCGCAGAAACCAATGCCAGAACATCGGCGGGCGCTGCGGCGATTTCGACGCGCGATAGAGAAAATCGCGGCGATAGGCGCGATAAGCTCTCCTGATGTTGGCGATGAGCTCGGCCTCAGAGCCACCCTGGACCAGGCCGCATCGGCCGATCAGCCCGGCGAGCAGGCGCACCGTGAAGGCGCCGCGGCTGAAGCCGAAGAGATAGATCGCATCGCCATGCCGGAAATTGCGGCAGAGGAAGGTGTAGAGGTCGCGCACATTCGCCCAGACGCCGAGGCCGAAGGCGCCGCCAAGCAGCGCCAGCGGCTTGAAGGTCTCGGTGCCGACGCCGCTCGTATAGAAGACGACCTGTTCGCGACGTCCGGCGCCGCCGGTGCAATCGAGCGCCTGATAGAGGCGCCACACATTGGTTTTAAACGGGCTGCGCTCGCTGTTCCCGGTCCCATCCGCGAGCAGAATGATGTTCTTCGCCACGGGCGCCCCTCTCCCGGACTCATCCGTTAATCGTGCGCCCGCAAACGCCTGTGAGCAAGCCGCGGCGCGGAAGAATTGGTTAACGATTGCTCGCCAGAATCCCTCACTTTCGAGGGATCGGCATCATGCAAATCGGCGGACACAAGCGCCCCATCGACACCACGGCCGCGCCGCTCGTGCCGACGCTTCCTTCGGCACGGCCCGAGGATTTGCCGCTTTTGGCAAGCCCAAGCCTCCAATCCGCCGGATTAGCCGACCATCTTCCCTCGCTGCTCGGTCCCTTGATCATGTCGCGCGCGCTCCCCTCTCCCAACATCCTCGTGTTCGACTCCGGCCTCGGGGGGCTGACCGTCTTTCGCGAGATCGCGAAGATGCGGCCCGACGCGCAGTTCGTCTACGCGGCGGACGATGCGGTCTTTCCCTACGGCGCGATCCCGGAGGAGACGCTGATATCGCGCGTGCTCGAGGTCATGCGGGGCCTGATCGAGACGCATCAGCCCGACCTCGTGGTCGTCGCCTGCAACACCGCGTCGACGATCGTGCTGCCGGCGCTGCGCCAGCATTTCGACCTGCCCTTCGTCGGCACGGTGCCGGCGATCAAGCCCGCTTGCGCCGCCTCGCTCTCGAAGCGCGTGACCGTGCTCGGCACCGAGGCGACGGTGAAGCGCGAATACACCCACGCGCTGATCCGCCAATACGGCGCCGGCTGCGACGTGAACCTCGTCGGCTCGGCGCGTCTTGCGTCGTTTGCGGAAGCCGAGCTCGCCGGCACACCTGCGACCGATGCCGAGATCGCGGCGGAGCTCGCGCCCTGCTTCGTCGATGCCAGTGGCCGCCGCACGGACACGATCGTGCTCGCCTGCACCCATTATCCGCTGCTGACGGCGCGCTTCGAGGCACTGGCGCTCTGGCCGGTGCGCTTCCTCGACCCCGCGCCGGCGATCGCGCGGCGCGTGGTCGCCCTTCTCGGCCCCGCCACCGGCGCACCGGAGACCGGCTCTCTCGCGTCCGTGTTCACATCCGGCCGCGAGCCACCGGCGCAGCTCGCCGCGGCGCTGCCGCGCCTCGCGCCGATAAGCTGAGGCGTCGGACCACACAGCATTGCCTATTGCGACAACTGTGCTGTCCTAAATAAAGCAGTTCAAATCCTGACGATTACTGGAGATCGTTCAAGTATTCGGCTTGTTCGTGCGAGGTCGCATCGCTAGCCTCTGCCCGGGCGCGACATTACGACACAGGGGCACGGTCATGGCCGTAGCTGTCGATACGCCGCCGACTGCGTGGCATTTGAATCGCTGGACACAGCTCGCACTGGGCGTCATCGCCATGATGGCGATCTCGAGCCCGCAATATGTGTGGACGCTGTTCACCGGTCCGCTCAATCAGAAGCTCGGCACGACGCTCGCCGAACTGCAGTGGACCTTCTCACTCCTCATCATCCTGCAGACGTGGTGCTCACCGCTGCAGGCCTATCTCGTCGACCGCTTCGGGCCGCGGCTGTTGATCTCCGTCGGCGCGCTGATGTCGGGCGGCGGCTGGATTCTCTCCGCTTACGTCAGCAATCTGTGGGCGCTCTATTTCACCTACGGCGTGATCTGCGGCTTCGGCACCGGCATCATCTATGTCGGCATCATCGGGCTGATGGTGCGCTGGTTCCCGGATCGGCGCGGGCTCGCCACCGGGCTTGCCGCCGCCGGCTACGGCTTCGGCGCGTTCTTCACGAGCTTCCCAATCGACAGCATGATCAAGAGCTCGGGTTATGCGCATACGCTCGTGGTGTGGGGGATCATCCAGGCCATCATCGGCATCGCCGCCGCGCAAGGCTTGCGTGTGCCGCCTGAGAACTGGCAGCCCGTCGCATCGACGCCCGATATCGCGCGCGTCGAACTGCAGTCGCGGCGCAGCTATTCGCCGCGCGAGATGCTGCAGAACCCGATCTTCTGGCTGCTCTTCGTGATGATGAGCATGATGTCGACGAGCGGCCTGATGGTCACGTCGAATGTCGGTCCGTTCGCGCGCGAATACAAAGTCGCCGAGGTGATGGTGCTCGGCATGGCGGCCCTGCCGCTTTCGCTCACGCTCTCGCGCGTGACCAATGGCATGACGCGGCCGTTCTTCGGTTGGGTGTCCGACCATATCGGGCGCGAGTGGACGATGGCACTCGCCTTCTCGCTCGAGGCGGCCGCGATCCTCATCCTGTTCGCCTTCATCGACCGGCCGGCGATGTTCGTCGTGCTGACCGGCCTCGTCTTCTTCGGCTGGGGCGAGATCTTTTCGCTGTTCCCGTCCACCCTGACCGACACCTTCGGCCCAAAATTCGCCGCGACGAATTACGGCTTCCTCTATATCGCCCAGGGGGTCGGCTCGATCCTGGGCGGCCCGGCGGCCGCCTTTCTCAAGCAGATGACGGGCAGCTGGACCACCGTGTTCATCATCGTCGCGATCCTCGATGCGGTGACCGCTCTTTTGGCCATCACGGCGCTGCGCGCGATGCGGCAGAAACACCTGCAGCAGAGCGGTGGGCCGCCGCCGGTCGGGGTCGCGCCGGCCGCCGGGCGGGTTTGACAGGGCGTATATTTACGCCTAGAACCGCGCGCGTTGAGCGGGCCCCCGGGCCCGCTTGACGTTTCGCGACCCGTGGCGGGCCTTTGCGCTTACGAAGCCCCGCCTGTCAGTCCCGGCCCTGTGCGGGACAGAGGAGGGCGCGATCCTCACACAGCCATCGACAATCGAGGACGCGATGACCAAGCGCAACGAAGCGAAGTACAAGATCGACCGCCGTATGGGCCAGAACATCTGGGGCCGCCCGAAGAGCCCCGTCAACCGCCGGGAATACGGCCCCGGCCAGCACGGCCAGCGCCGCAAGGGCAAGCTCTCCGACTACGGCGTCCAGCTGCGCGCCAAGCAGAAGCTGCGCGGCTACTACGGCAACATCTCCGAGAAGCAGTTCCGCGGTATCTACGACGAAGCCATTCGCATGAAAGGCGACTCCGGCGCCAACATGATCGGCCTGCTCGAGCGCCGTCTCGATGCCATCGTCTATCGTGCGAAATTCGTGCCCACCGTCTTCGCCGCACGGCAGTTCATCAATCACGGCCACGTCAAGGTGAACGGCCGCCGCGTCACCATCGCGAGCTATCGCGTGAAGGTCGGTGACACGGTCGAGGTCAAGGACGCTTCGAAGCAGCTTGTCCTCGTTCTCGAAGCGACGCAGCTCGCCGAGCGTGACGTGCCCGACTACATCGAGGTCAACCACACGAAGATGACGGCGAAGCTTGCCCGCGTACCGGCGACCGGCGACGTGCCCTATCCGGTGCAGATGGAGCCGCATCTCGTCGTCGAATATTATTCGCGGTAAGGCGCACTCTCGATGTGTCGTCCCCGCGAAAGCGGGGCCCCAGTACGCCGTGTGCTCTCGGCTTAATCAACGGACCGGGATTACTGGATGCCCGCCTTCGCGGGCATGACAAGAGGGGAAACGCGACGCGCCGGCAGGCGCATAGCTCCCCTGCAAATTTACCAGCCGTTTTCGAGGAAGGCCGCATTCGCGGCCTTCCTTTTTTGTGCGTCTATTTCCTTCTCTGCACGGCGCAATTCATCGTCGAACAGGTGCGACGGATAAAGCGCGGAACCGCAAGCTGCTCGTCGCAGCTCGCGGCGAATTGAGGGAGTGACGCCGATGCCGACCGTTCTTGAATCCGCTTCAGGCAAGATTGCGCGCAAGCTCATTCCGTTCCTGATGCTCTGCTACTTCGTCGCCTATCTCGACCGCGTCAATGTCGGCTTCGCGGCGCTGACGATGAACAAGGACCTCGGCTTCACGCCGGAGATTTTCGGTTTCGGCGCAGGCATCTTCTTCGCCGGCTACTTCATCTTCGAGGTGCCGAGCAATCTCGCGCTCGAAAAATTCGGCGCGCGCATGTGGATCGCGCGCATCATGATCTCGTGGGGCATCGTTTCGACGGCGATGGCGTTCATCGTCGGGGTGAAGAGCTTCTATGCGGTGCGCTTCCTGCTCGGCGTCGCCGAAGCCGGCTTCTTCCCGGGTATCATCCTCTATCTCACCTACTGGTTCACGGCCGAGGAGCGCGCCCGCTGGGTCGGCTGGTTCATGGCCGCGATCCCCTTGTCGTCGGTAATCGGCGGCCCGATCTCGGGCTGGATCCTCGACGGCACGCACCTCGCCTTCGACCTCAAGGGCTGGCAGTGGCTGTTCATTCTCGAGGGCATTCCCTCGATCGTCGTCGGCATTCTCGTCCTGATCTATCTGCATGATCGTCCGGCCGACGTCACATGGCTCACCGACGAAGAGCGCGAGGCCGTGACGGCGCGCCTTGAAGCGGAACGGCTCAATCGCGAATCGATCCGTAAATATTCGCTGCGCGAGTCGCTGACCAATCCGCGCATTCTTCTTCTCGGCCTCGTCTATTTCGGTCTCGTCTGCGGCAATTACGGATTGGGGTATTGGCTGCCGACGATCGTGAAGAGCGTCATCACGACGCTGCAGCTCGACAAGAGTTCGGGCGTGCCGCTCAACACGATGACCGGCTATCTCGTCGCCATTCCTTATGCCTGCGCGGTCATCGCGATGATCTGGTGGACGCGCCGCTCCGATCGCAAGCGCGAGCGCGTCTGGCATGTCGCTGGACCGGCGCTGTTCGGCGGCGTGTCGCTCATCGCTGCCGCCTATCTCACCAACCCGTACCTTGCGGGCATCGCCGTGACGCTCTGCGCCATGGGCACCTATGCCGCGATCCCGACCTTCTGGACATTGCCGACGGGCATCCTCACCGGAACCGCAGCCGCGGCCGGCATCGCCCTCGTCAATTCGATCGGTAATCTCGGCGGGTTCTTCGGGCCTTACGCCGTCGGCTGGATCACGCAGACGACCGGTGGCCCGACGCTCGGCCTCGTCGCGCTTGCCGGCTGCTACATCATGGCGGGAGTTGTCACGCTGATCCTCGGTCACGACCGCCGCAGCGAGATGGCGGCGAGCGAAACGCCGGCGGAGTAAGATTCGTGTATGGCCGACGGCCTTAGATGATTCTCGGTTTGTCATGCCCGCGAAAGCGGGCATCTAGTACTCCCGGGCAGAAATTAGTCGGTAGACTGGGCATACTGGGTCCCCGCCTTCGCGGGGACGACACAGCGGTGCTCCTAAAACCGATCGCTCGCCTCCGCGGCCTTCACGTAGGCTTCGGCGTCCGGCTCCAGCAGCAGACGGTCGGCGACCAGCGCGTCGGCCGCCGCCTTCACCTTCGCGACATAGGCCTCGCGCGATCCATAACGCTCCACGACCGACGGGCGCGGATCGCCCCTCGCCTGCCGTTCCGCTGCGGTCTTGGCGAACGGGACATAGGAGCCGTCGCGATCGCACATCTCATCCGTCTGCGCTGCGTAGACGTTCCATCCGGTGTAGGTCGCAAGCGGCGCGACGATATCCGGCAAGCGCAGCCCCGCGCGCTCGTTGCCGTCCGCGTCGACGGCGGATACGCGCGCGCCATAGGTGTTGCTGCTTGCGACAGCAAAGGATTGCTCATTGCTGCCCGGTGGATTGGTCCAATCAACGGGCGCCTCGATGTGGTTGGCGTCCGCCACGACGTGAAAATTTTTCAGCTCCGGCATCTTCACCGTCGAAGCGAGCACAGCCGTCCCGTCGGCGATCGACGGCACGCGGCTTGCCGGCGCGGGACGCCCTTTCGTCACCCATTCATCGAGCGCCACCACGAGCGCGCGCAAGGCCGGCATCGGATCGTGCGGGTTGCGGACATTGGCGCAGGCGCCGGTCGTCGGCTTCTGCCCCGAGCGCCCCGCATGCTGCGTCCCCGCGATCATGAACGCGCGCGCATTCGGCGGCAGCATCGCGTCCTCTTTGCCGAGTGGGTCGGTGTGGGTGAGCGACGCCCCCTTCTGCCAATACTCGGTCGAGGTGTTGGTCTCGATCACCAGCGGATCGGAGGCATCGCCTCGGAACAGGCTTCCGTTCTGTCCCGTCACCGGGTCGCGCATGGATGCGTATGAAAACGGAAACCAGTTCTCCGGGTAGTAACGATCCTCGTGTTCCGTTGCCGTGCGGCTGGGCTCGGCGAATTCTTCGTTGGCGAAGACCTTTCCTGCACCGGAAATATGCGCCAGCACGCCGTCGAAGACTTTGCGTCCCTGCTCGTCCTTGTTCATGCCGAGCTCGATGAAGTGGCGCAGGAACCGGCCGCTCTGCGAGATGCCGAAGGCCATCGTATGCGCCGGCGGCGCGCCGTCGATAAGCACCGGGTTGGGTGTCCCCTTGCGGTCGGCTTGCTGGCGACGCAGGAAGGAGACGACATCGCGCGTCGCCGCGTAGCCCATGCCGACGACTTTCGGCGCCGTCGCCTCATACCAAAGCTCGTAGATCTTGATCGGCTCGAACTTCGCGCCTGCCGGCAGCATGCGGATCGATTGGTTGCCGGCGAACTCCCATTGGTCGGCGGGGATTTCCGTTCGCTGATCACCGTCGCGCGCACGCACGACGAGACGCGCCTTCGTCTTGTCGGTCGACGCGGCAGGATAGCTCAGCGCGATCGACGTGCCGTCGCCGCCGCCGCGCGTGCCGACATGAAACTCCTCGCGGATGCGCTTGACGATCGGCTGGCCGTTCTCGGTCGCGACGGGAAAATTTGCCGCCATGCCGCCGCCATTGCGCGGCGCGTCCGGGTCCCAGCCTGACCAGACGAGCGTGTAGCCACGATTGAAGGCGAAGCGATTGCCGAGCTCCCCCGCACCTTTCGGATCGTTGGCAGCGGCTTGCGAAATCTGCGCGGCGTCCTGCAGCCAATTGACGAGGAACTTCCGGCCGCGATTGTTGACCTCATAGAAGATCATCCCGCTGCCCTTTTTCGGGTCGGCGGGGCGCAAGATGTAAATGTCGGTTTCGTACTCGACGAGGCCGCTGCCATTGCGCGGCGCCTTGTCGATATCGGCGATGACCTTGTTGTCCGGCGCGTTCGGGTCGAGCTCGCCCTTCACCGTTCCCTTGATGCGCACATAGGCGCCGACACCGCCGAATTCGTAGCCGTCGACAAAGGGCTCCGGCTTTTCGAGCCGAAGCTCGGTCACAGCCGCACACGCGCTACTCGCAACGAGCGCAGATGTGGTGACGAACGCGGCAAGCGCCGCAATGTTCGTACGCATGGGCATCCTCCCGCCGCTCGTCAGCGCAAGCGTGCGGGGCAGGAGCCTAGCCCATTTTAGGCACAGAGTGACGAGCGGCACGTGTTCCGATTTCGTCATTGCCGGGCTCGACCCGGCAATCCATCATTTTGCAAAGAAGATGGATGCCCGGGTCAGGCCCGGGCATGACGTATTCGGTGGCGCGGATGCACTCAGGCGCTGGCCTTGGTCGGCAGGGCGATGCCCTTGTCCCGCATCAGGGTCTGCAGCTCGCCGGCCTGGAACATTTCGCGCACGATGTCGCAGCCGCCCACGAACTCGCCCTTCACATAGAGCTGCGGGATCGTCGGCCATTGCGAATAGGTCTTGATGCCTTGGCGCAACTCGTCGGACTCAAGGACGTTGATGCCCTTATACGGGACGCCGATGTAGTCGAGAATCTGCACCACCTGCCCGGAAAAACCGCATTGCGGGAACTGGGGATTGCCCTTCATGAACAGCACGACGTCGCTGTTCTTCACTTCATTGCCGATCCAGTCCGAAATGCTCATGGTGAGGTCCTTGGCTCGTCCGAGGGGCGCCGCGCGGCGCTTCGTCTCTAGAATCGTGCTTCAGCGGCAAAAGTGCAAGGGCGGAAAGGCAGATACGAGCGTTCTCCGCCTGTAGCGGAAGGCAATTTCAGCCGCTCGGTGTGGTTTCGGGCGTCCCGGTCTGCAGCGCCAAGGCGTGCAGCGCGCCGCCCATCTCGCCCCGAAGTGCCGCATAGACGATCTGGTGCTGCTGCACCCGCGACTTGCCCTTGAAGGAGGCCGCGATGACGGTCGCGGCGTAGTGATCGCCATCGCCCGCAAGATCGCGGATCGTCACCTCGGCGTCCGGGATATGCGCCTTGATCAGGCGCTCGATTTCGCTGGCGGGCATCGGCATCGGCGGCCAACTCCGGCTTCAGGGGGTGGGTCAATAGAATCGCATTATCGCGCAGATTTAGGTTCGAGAATGGCGTTTTCCACGACGTCGTCGCAGCCACGCTGCCGCACCCCTCACGCCAATGTCCCGGCCATATAGGCGGGGAACCAGCTCTCGATGCGCTCCGACAGCGTCTTCACAAGCATCGGGCGTTCGCCGACGAGGGTGATCGCGTCGCCTGCGGTCTGCCCCAGACGCCGCACGGGAATATTGGCGGCGCGCGCCCGCGCGATCACCGCCTCGGCAGCGTCCTGCGCAGTGGTGAGGATATAGCGGGCCTGATCTTCGCCGAACCAGAACGCGTGCGGCGGTATCGTCACCGGCGCGCCGTAGAGCTTGGCGCCGATGCCCGAAGCGATCGCCATTTCCGCAAGCGCCACGAGAAGCCCGCCGTCGGACACATCATGCACCGCGGTCGCGACGCGTTCGTGGATCAAGCGGCGCACGAATTCACCGGTGCGGCGCTCAGCGTCGAGATCGACGGGCGGCGGCGCCCCCTCCTCCCGATGGCACAGTTCGCGCAGATAAACCGACTGGCCGAGCCAGCCCTGCGTTTCCCCGAGCAGCAGGATCGCCTCGTCCTCGGCGCGGAAGGCGATACCGAGCGCCTCCGAAACATCGTCGAGCAGACCGACGCCGCCAATCGTTGGCGTCGGCAAAATCGCGCGGCCATGCGTTTCGTTGTAGAGGCTGACATTGCCCGACACGATCGGGAAATCGAGCGCGCGACAGGCTTCACCGATGCCGCGCACGCAGCCGACGAACTGCCCCATCGTCTCCGGCTTTTCCGGATTGCCGAAATTGAGGTTGTCGGTGACCGCGAGCGGGCGCGCACCGGTCGCGGTGAGGTTGCGCCAGGCTTCGGCGACCGCCTGCTTGCCGCCCTCGAACGGGTCGGCCTCGCAATAGCGCGGCGTCACATCGGCGGTGAGCGCGAGGCCCTTCGGCCCGTCGTCGATCCGCACCACCGCAGCGTCGCCGCCGGGGCGCTGGATCGTGTTGCCGAGAATGAGGTGGTCGTATTGCTCCCAAACCCAGCGCTTGGAGCAGAGGTCCGGCGTCGCGAGAAGCTTCTCCAGCGAGTCCGCGAGCGTCATCGGCGGGGGCACTTCCGCGACAGTGAGTTGCGGCTGCGGCGGCGAGGCAACGAACGGACGCTCGTAGACCGGCGCCTCGTCGCCCAGTTCCTTGATCGGCAGATCGACCTTCACCTCGCCGCCGTGCTTGACGACGAAGCGCATGGTTGGCGTCGTCTCGCCGACCACTGCGAAGTCGAGACCCCATTTGCGGAAGATCGCCTCGGCTTCCGCTTCCTTCTCAGGCTTGAGCACCATGAGCATGCGCTCCTGGCTCTCGGAAAGCAGCATCTCGTAAGCGCTCATGCCGGTCTCGCGCGTCGGCACCTTGTCGAGATCGAGCGTGATGCCGAGGTCGCCCTTGGCGCCCATCTCGACCGCCGAGCAGGTGAGACCCGCCGCGCCCATGTCCTGGATCGCGATAACGCAGTCCTTCGCCATGATCTCGAGGCAGGCTTCGAGAAGGAGCTTCTCCGAGAAGGGGTCGCCGACCTGCACGGTCGGCCGCTTCTCCTCCGCGTCCGCGCCGAACTCCGCGGACGCCATGGTCGCGCCATGAATACCGTCGCGGCCGGTCTTCGAGCCAAGATAGACGACCGGCATGCCGACGCCGGTCGCCGCCGCATAGAAGATCTTGCGCGTCTCGACGATGCCGACAGCCATGGCATTGACGAGGTTGTTGCCGTCGTAGCGCGTGTGGAAACGCACCTGGCCGCCGACGGTCGGCACACCGAAGGAATTGCCGTAGCCACCAACGCCGGCAACGACGCCGGAAACGAGATGCCGGGTCTTGGGATGCGACGGGTCGCCGAAGGAGAGCGCGTTGAGGCAGGCGATCGGCCGCGCGCCCATGGTGAAGACGTCGCGCAGGATGCCGCCAACCCCGGTCGCCGCGCCCTGATAGGGCTCGATGTAGCTCGGGTGGTTGTGGCTCTCCATCTTGAACACGACGGCGAGGCCATCGCCGATGGAGACGACGCCGGCATTCTCGCCCGGGCCCTGGATGACCCAGGGCGCCTTCGTCGGCAGCGTGCGCAGATGCACCTTCGAGGACTTGTACGAGCAGTGCTCGTTCCACATCGCCGAGAAGATGCCGAGCTCGGTGAAGGTCGGCTCGCGGCCGATCAGCTTCAGGATGCGCTCGTACTCGTCGGGCTTGAGGCCGTGGCTGGCGACGAGTTCAGGCGTGATCTGAGGCTCTTTGGACGACATTCCGGGGCTTTTCGGCTGCCTGCGGCAGCGCAGGAGGGACGGCGCGGCGAACGTATAGTCTCCAGCTGCGGACCGCTACCCCGCAGCAGCGGCTACCCACATGCGCGGCCGGATGAAGGTCTCAGGCTGCCTGTCGAAGGTGGTCGACGAGCCCGGCAAAAAGGCCACGGCCGTCGGTCGAGCCAAGGGCGGCCTCGATATGGTCCTCGGGGTGCGGCATCAGCCCGAGCACGTTGCGCCGCGCATTGAGAATGCCGGCGATCGAGGCCATCGAGCCGTTGATGTTCGCTTTCGGATCGAGGGTGCCGTCGGCTGCGCAATAGCGGAATACGATGCGCCCGTCGCCCTCGAGCTCCGCCAGCGTCTCGGTCTCGCAGGTATAATTGCCTTCCCCGTGGGCGACCGGAATCTCGATCACCTGGCCGGCATTGTAGCCGCGGGTGAAGGCGCTCTCGGAATTCTCGACGCGCAGATGGACCGACTTGCAGGTGAAGCGCATCTGCGCGTTGCGCACGAGCGCGCCCGGAAGGAGCCCACCCTCGCAGAGAATCTGGAACCCGTTGCAGATGCCGAGCACAAGGCCCCCGCGCGCGTCATGGGCACGCACCGCTTCCATGATCGGCGAGCGTGCCGCAATGGCGCCGCAGCGCAGATAGTCGCCGTAGGAGAAGCCGCCGGGTAGGACGACGAGGTCGGTGCCCCCCGGCAACTCGGTATCGCCGTGCCACACCATTGCGGGCTTGCTGCCGCAGACGAGCCGCAGCGCGCGCGCAGCATCACGTTCGCGGTTCGAGCCGGGGAAGATGACGACGGCGGATTTCATATTCGTCGAAGCCGTTACCCCGTAACCTCGATGCGATAGTTCTCGATCACGGTATTGGCCAGGAGTTTATCCGCCGCGGCCTTCGCGGCTTCCGCTGCGGCGGCGCGATCGTCGCTCTCGATCTCCATTTCGAAGATCTTGCCTTGCCGCACGCTGGTGACATGCGGCACGCCGAGCGTGCGCAATGCGCCTTCGATGGCCTTGCCTTGCGGATCGAGGACGCTCGGCTTGAGCGTCACGGTGACACGGGCCTTCATCGTCACGGATCAGCCCTTCACCAAGACCGGACCGGTGCCGCGCGGCGGCTCGTTCTCACCCATGATGCCGAGCCGCTTCGCCACTTCCGTATAGGCTTCGAGCAAGCCCCCGAGATCGCGACGGAAGCGGTCCTTGTCGAGCTTCTCGCTCGACTTGATGTCCCAGAGCCGGCACGAGTCAGGCGAAATCTCGTCGGCGACGACGATCCGCATCATGTCGTTTTCCCACAGCCGCCCGCATTCCATCTTGAAATCGACCAGACGGATGCCGACGCCGAGGAAAAGGCCGGAGAGGAAATCGTTGACGCGGATGGCGAGCGCCATCACGTCGTCGATCTCCTGCGGCGTCGCCCAGCCGAAGGCGGTGATGTGCTCTTCCGATACCATCGGGTCATTGAGCGCATCGTTCTTGTAATAAAACTCGATGATCGAGCGCGGGAGCTGCGTCCCCTCCTCGATGCCGAGGCGGCTCGCAAGGGAGCCGGCCGCGACATTGCGCACCACGACCTCGAGCGGGATGATCTCCACCTCGCGGATCAGCTGCTCGCGCATGTTGAGCCGGCGAATGAAATGCGTCGGCACCCCGATATTGTTGAGATGCTGGAACACGTATTCCGAGATACGGTTGTTCAGCACGCCCTTGCCGTCGATCACTTCATGTTTCTTGGCGTTGAAGGCGGTCGCATCGTCCTTGAAATGCTGGATCAGCGTTCCCGGCTCGGGGCCCTCATAGAGGACCTTCGCCTTGCCTTCATAGATACGGCGGCGTCGGCTCATCGGTATGTACCGTGGCTTGTGGAAATCCATCGAATGCCGAGGCTCCTTCTCAAGGAAAACGAGATCCGCGGCGGCTGAGAACCGGGCGCGACTCATGGACTGGAACTGGCTCGCCCGCTGGGCGCGACCCTAACCGATCGGGCCACGCGATACAATCGACGCCTGGGGGCAAAGCCCCCCCTCGCCCCGGATCGGCTGCGACATATGCTTCTGTTGATTTGGCGATTTTCATACCATATGCAAGTCCGCCACAATCGGCGGCCCAGCGCCATGCGGCCGTGCCATGCGAGGATGCCCATGACCACATTCGACAAGCGCGAGGACAGTTTTGAGAAGCAATTCGCGCACGACGAGGAGCTTCGTTTCAAGGCGAGCGCGCGACGCAACCGCCTGCTGGGCCAATGGGCAGCGGAAAAGCTCGGGCTGACCGGCGACGCCGCAACGGCCTACGCGAAAGAGGTCGTGATGTCCGACTTCGAGGAAGCCGGCGACCATGACGTCTTCAAGAAGATCCGCGCGGATTTCGACGCCAAATCGATCGCGCAGTCGGATCACCAGATCCGCCGCACCATGGATGAGCTCATGGCGAAGGCGATCGCGGAGATCAAGGCGGCGGGGTGAACCCGCAGGTGTCGTCCCCGCGAAGGCGGGGACCCAGTACTCCGCAGCTTCGCCAACCAAAGTTCCGCCCAGGCGTACTGGATGCCCGCCTTTGCGGGCATGACAGCCGTAGCATGATCGCGAGCTCTCACGTCTCGCGTAGCGCGGCTGCAAGAGTATCCAGCACCGCGGCGATGTCGTCATTCACGGCTCGGCTCGCGACAGGGATCACACGATAGTCGCGCGCGGCGAGCCACTCGCGTTTGCGGGCGCGCGCCTCTCGCGCCTCTTCGCTTTCCTCCTCCGGCACGAGATCGAGGACGAGCCGCAACGGAAACGAGACGAAGTCCGTGATGTGCGGGCCGACCGGAACCTGTCGCTTGAAGCCCTCCCCCGCGAAGCGGCGATCGTTGACCAGCGCGTTCCAGAGCGCACGCTCAGCTTCAGTCGGATTTCTCCGCAGAAGCCGCGACAGCCCGCGCACCGGACCACGCTCGGTCGCGGTGCGGCCCTGCGCGTGCTCGGCGAGAAGCGTGCGCAGCACCTCCGCTTCGGCGCCGTCGAGCACGCCGCCGCGCGCCGGCCCTTTGCGGCCTTCGGCGATCGCCGTGATCACACCGTGCAGCGTCTGCATGTCCTGGCGCGTCGGCTGCATACGGTTGAAGATGTTGCGCAGATTGATCTGCATGGTCTGGCGCTTCTCGGGCGGGCGGAAGAACTCGACCTTTTCCAGTTCGCGCTCGACCGTCTCGAAGAAGGCGACCATCTGCTCCTTCACCGCCGGCGCGGATTTCACCGGCATGGCGAAAGGCAGCTTTCCCTCGCTCGTGAGCTTGAACCATTCGTAGGCGAGGATGAGGACCGCCTGCGCAAGATTGAGCGAGGCGAACGCCGGATTGACCGGCAAGGTCACGATCCGGTCGGCCAACCCGACCTCGTCATTCTCGAGGCCCCAGCGTTCGCGGCCGAACAGGAGCGCGACCTTTTCGCCCGCGGCGATGCGCGGCGCCATCACGGCCGCCGCAGTGCCCGCATCGATTACGGGCTTCGCCTGATCATGGGCGCGGGCCGTAGTCGCAAGCACCAAGGTGCAGTCGGCGATCGCCGCTTCGAGCGTCTCGAAAAGCTGCGCGCCGTCGAGCACGCGGTCGGCGCCCGAAGCCGCGGCGACGGCCCGCGGATTCGGCCATTTGTCGCGCGGGCGGATGAGTCGCAGCTCGGAGAGGCCGAAATTGGCCATGGCACGGGCGCAAGTGCCGATATTCTCGCCAAGCTGCGGCTCGACGAGCACAACGATTGGAGCAGGCGCCTCCACCCACCGCTTGGTTTTGTCCGTTCCGGCTCCCGGCATGGGCCGCGATATAGCGGGATGCGCCGGCGGCGGGAAGTGATACGGCCATGACGCATAGGCTCCCTCTCCCCGCTGGCGGGACAGGGTCGGCGTGAGGGGCTCTTCTCCAGAGCCGTTCGTGCCGGAAAAGCCCGCTCATCGAAGCGCTGCGCGCGTCGACCTCTCCCCACAAGCAAAGACAGGTAAACCGCTGCGCACGGCCCTTTCTCGCCGGCCTCTGCGGTGCTATAGCGGCCGCGCCGAAGGCGCCCATCGCGCCCTCCCCCCACTCTCCGCAAGCAAGACACGCTCCGACGAGGTTCATCTCCCATGGCAAAGATCAAAGTGGCAAATCCGGTCGTCGAAATGGACGGCGACGAGATGACCCGCATCATCTGGAAGCTGATCAAGGATAAGCTGATCCATCCTTATCTCGACATCGATCTGCTTTACTACGATCTCGGCGTCGAGCAACGCGACGCGACCAACGACCAGGTGACGATCGACGCCGCCGAGAAGACCAAGCAGGTCGGTGTCGCGGTGAAATGCGCGACCATCACGCCGGACGAAGGCCGCGTGAAGGAATTCGGCCTCAAGGAGATGTGGCGCTCGCCGAACGGCACCATCCGCAACATCCTCGGCGGCACGATCTTCCGCGAGCCGATCATCTGCAAGAACGTGCCCCGTCTTGTGCCCGGATGGACGAAGCCGATCGTCATCGGCCGTCACGCCTACGGCGACCAGTACCGCGCGACCGACTTCAAGTTCCCGACCGCCGGCAAGATCACGCTCAAGTTCGAGGGCGTGGACGGCAAGGTGATCGAGCGCGAGGTGTTCAAGGCGCCGACCTCCGGCGTCACCATGGCGATGTACAATCTCGACGACTCGATCCGCGACTTCGCGCGCGCCTCGCTCAATTACGGCCTCAACCGCGGCTACCCGGTCTACCTCTCCACCAAGAACACCATCCTGAAGCAGTACGACGGCCGCTTCATGGAGCTGTTCCAGGAGGTGTTCGACAAGGAGTTCAAGGCGAAGTTCGAGGAAAAGAAGATCACCTACGAGCACCGCCTGATCGACGACATGGTGGCGGCGGCGCTGAAATGGTCCGGCGGCTATGTGTGGGCGTGCAAGAACTATGACGGCGACGTGCAGTCCGATACGGTCGCGCAGGGGTTCGGCTCGCTCGGCCTCATGACGTCGGTCTTGATGACGCCTGACGGCAAGGTGGTCGAGGCGGAGGCCGCGCACGGCACCGTCACGCGCCACTATCGCGAGCACCAGAAGGGCAAGGAGACCTCGACGAACTCCATCGCGTCGATCTTTGCTTGGACGCGCGGCCTCGCCCATCGCGCCAAGCTCGACAACAACCCGGCGCTCGCGAAGTTCGCGTCGACGCTGGAGAAGGTCTGCGTCGACACCGTCGAGTCGGGCTTCATGACCAAGGACCTCGCGCTCCTCGTCGGCGCCGACCAGAAGTGGCTCTCGACCACCGGCTTCCTCGACAAGATCGACGAGAACCTGAAGAAGGCGATGGCGGCCTGAGCGTTGCGCCTCGCAAACAACTTAAAGGCGGCGCCGCAAGCGCCGCCTTTTTTATGCGCAGGCGCGCGGTTGATTTGACCGTCAGCGTCGCGTTCAATCCGGCGTGCCGGCGACCATCTGAGGATTGGATGTGACGAAGGGGGATCCGATTGCCATCCGCGCGCTCAATGCCGCGGAAGCCGAGCGGCGCGTCGGCGAGCTCGCCGACGTTCTTGTCGACGCGGTCGCGCATGGCGCGTCGGTCAATTTCCTGGCCGGGTTTTCGCAAGACGACGCCAGCGCGTTCTGGCGCGGACAGCTCACCGGGATTGCGACCGGCGAACGCCATCTTGTCGTCGCCGATGACGGCGCGCGTCTCGTCGGCACGGTCGTGCTCACTTTCGCGCCACAACCCAACGCGCCGCACCGCGCCGAGATCGGGAAGATGCTGGTGCACGCCTCGATGCGGCGACGTGGCATCGGGCAACGGCTCCTCACTGCCGCAGAAGAGCGCGCGCGGGAGCACGGACGCACATTGCTGATCCTCCACACTGAGGCTGACAGCGATGGCGAGCGTCTCTATCGCCGCTGCGGCTGGATCGAGGTCGGCACCGTGCCGGCCTATGCGCTCACGACCGATGGCCGGCCCGCTGCCGCGACGATTTTTTACAAGATACTGAGCGAACCCGCGTCAGCGCACTAGACGCCGTCCCTTTGTCGTCATTCCGGATTGCCGCACAGCGGCAAGTCCGGAATCCATACGCCGCAGCTTCTGCGATCATCAGCAGCGCCGAGGTTATGGATTCCGGGTTCGCGCTGCGCGCGCCCCGGAATGACAGGTTACGAAAACGTGAGCGCCATGCGATACGAGGTCGGCGCGCTGTATCCGGCGTGCGTTTCCTCGCCGACGATCGTGAAGCCGTGCTTCTGGAACAGCGCGACGTTGCCCGGCATCATGATACGTGCGTTGAGCGTCATACGCTTCGCACCGAGGCGACGCCCCTCGGCTTTCGCCGCTTCAAGAAGGGCGCTGGCGATGCCGCGCCGGCGCCAGCCCGGCAGGACGGCGAGCCGGCCGACATAGAGCGCATCATCCCGCGCAATGCAGAAGATCGTGCCGACGAGATCGTCGCACGCTTGCGCAACGAAAACGGTTTGCGACTGCAGGCGCGTCGAGAAATCCGCGACGGTCTCCTTGAACACGCCGGACGGCGGATCGATCGGCAGATCGCGGAACGCCGTCTGCACCAGCGCGAGGAGAACCTCCGGCGTATCACCCACGCTCGCGCGACGAACGACGACGTCGCGCAACGCGTCGACGCTCATGGCGCAGCGAGTGCGGCCTCGATCGCGGCGAGCGCAGCGTCCGCCTTGGCGCCGTCGGGCCCACCAGCCTGCGCCATATCCGGCCGCCCGCCGCCCCCTTTGCCGCCGAGCGCCTCGGCGCCGCGGCGCACGAGATCGACCGCGTTGAAGCGCTTGGTGAGGTCCGCGGTGACGCCGACGACGATGCCGGCCTTGCCTTCCGCCGTCACGCCGACGATGGCGACGACGCCTGAGCCGACCTGCTTCTTGCCCTCGTCGGCGAGGCTCTTGAGGTCCTTCACCTCGATGCCCTCGACGGCGCGCGCCATCAGCTTCACGTCACCCACGGTGCGCATGGCGCCGGAGGCGGCCGCGCCATTGCCGCCGCCGCCCATCGCGAGCTTCTTTCGCGCATCGGCGAGGTCACGCTCCAAGCGCTTGCGCTCATCGAGAAGCGAGGCGATGCGCGCCGGCATTTCTTCGAGCGGCGCACGCAACTCCGCCGCGGCTTCTTTCGCAAGCGAGGCTTGCGCATTCGCATGCTTGCGCGCGGCGCGGCCGGTGAGCGCCTCGATGCGCCGCACGCCGGCCGCGACGGCGCTGTCGGCAAGGCCTGAGATCAAACCGATATCGCCGGTGCGCCGCACATGCGTGCCGCCGCACAGCTCGACCGACCAGCCGAGCGCATTGTGCCCACCCTGCCCCATCGCGACGACGCGGACCTCGTCACCATATTTCTCGCCGAAGAGCGCCCGCGCGCCGGAAGCGCGCGCGTCCTCGATTGCCATCAGGCGCGTCGTCACCGGCGAATTCTGCAGCACGATATCGTTCGCGATGTCCTCGACGCGATCGAGCTCTTCTGCGCTGATCGGCTTCGGATGCGAGAAGTCGAAGCGCAGACGGTCGGGCGCAACGAGCGAGCCCTTCTGCGCGACGTGATCGCCAAGCACCTGGCGCAGCGCCTCATGGAGAAGATGAGTCGCGGAGTGGTTGGCGCGAATGGCGCTCCTTCGCGTATGATCGACCTCGAGCGCGAGCGGCATCCCGACGCGCAGCGTGCCTTCCTCCACCGTACCGAGATGCGCGAAGACATCGCCGGCGCGCTTCTGCGTGTCGGTGACGCGCACGCGCACGCCCTCACCGATCAGCGTGCCGGTATCGCCCAGCTGGCCGCCGGACTCGGCATAGAAGGGCGTCTGATTGAGCACGACCTGGCCGCTCTCGCCGGCCTTGAGCGCGGCGACGTCCTTGCCGTCATGCACGATCGCGGTGACGACACCTTCGGCGACTTCGGTGTCGTAGCCGAGGAACTCGCTCGCGCCGAGCTTCTCACGCAGCGGAAACCAGACCGCTTCCGTCGCCGCCTCGCCGGAGCCCGCCCACGAGGCGCGCGCCTTCTCGCGCTGGCGGTCCATCGCGTCGGTGAAGGAGGCGATATCGACGCCGATGCCGCGCGATTTCAGCGCATCCTGCGTCAGATCGAGCGGAAAGCCGTAGGTGTCATAGAGCGTGAACGCGGTGTCGCCGTCGAACATGTCGCCTTTCTTGAGCGACGCGCTCTTCTCGTCGAGGATCGCAAGCCCGCGCTCCAGCGTGCGGCGGAAACGCGTTTCCTCCAGCTTGAGCGTCTCGGTGATCAGCGCCTCGGCGCGCACGAGATCGGGATAGGCCTGCCCCATCTCGCGCACCAGCGGCGTCACGAGCTTCCACATCAGCGGCTCTTTGGCGCCGAGAAGCTGCGCGTGGCGCATGGCGCGCCGCATGATGCGGCGAAGCACATAGCCGCGCCCTTCATTCGAGGGCAGCACGCCGTCGGCCACCAGGAAGGAGGAGGACCGCAAATGGTCGGCGATGACGCGGTACGACGCCGCGGTCTCATCGTTCGGCCCGTGGCCGAGGGCAGACGCGGTGGCGTCGATCAGATGGCGGAAAAGATCGGTCTCGAAAACGCTGTCCACGCCCTGCAGAATGCAGGCCATGCGCTCCAGCCCCATGCCGGTGTCGATCGAGGGGCGCGGCAGCGGCACGCGCTCCTCCTTCGTCACCTGCTCGAACTGCATGAAGACGAGATTCCAGAACTCGAGGAAGCGATCGCCGTCTTCCTCCGGACTGCCGGGCGGGCCGCCCCAGATGTGCTCGCCACGATCGATGAAGATCTCCGAGCAGGGCCCGCACGGGCCGGTATCGCCCATCGCCCAGAAATTGTCCGAGGTCGGGATGCGGATGATGCGGTCGTCGGAGAAGCCGGCGATCTTTTTCCAATACTTCGCCGCCTCGTCGTCGGTGTGGTAGATGGTGACGAGGAGCTTGTCCTTCTTCAGCCCGAAATCCTTGGTGATCAGGTTCCAGGCAAGCTCGATCGCGCGCTCCTTGAAGTAGTCGCCGAAGGAGAAGTTGCCGAGCATCTCGAAGAAGGTGAGATGCCGCGCGGTGTAGCCGACATTGTCGAGGTCGTTGTGCTTGCCGCCGGCACGCACGCATTTCTGCGAGGTCGCGGCGCGCTGGTAGGAGCGCTTCTCGAGGCCGGTGAAGACGTTCTTGAACTGCACCATCCCGGCATTGGTGAACATCAACGTCGGGTCGTTGCGCGGCACAAGCGGCGACGAGGCCACGACCTCGTGGCCGTTCTTGGCGAAGTAATCGAGAAAGGTCGACCGGATGTCGTTGACGCCGCTCATGAATTGTCCTGGACGATGCCGGACGCTCCCGGCCCGTGGCCCGGTCGTCCTAGCGCAATGTTTCTAAAGCGGTTTTAGCCGCGGGGTTGGACAGAGTCCAGGAAACCGCGCCGCGGCTCTACCGACGCTCTCGCCTTCCCCTTGCGGGGGTCCGAAGGCTCGGCCCGGACATAGGCAGCCGTCCGGCGTCCTGCCAAGTGGGCTCGCGCAGCCCCGTAAAATACGATGGCCGGGACAAGCCCGGCCATCGCGTTCCCAATCAGGAGGGACACGCCGCGACCGCAACGGCCGCGGCAAATAAAAGCTCAATCCTCGGCGTCGTCCTCGTCATCTTCCTGCTCGCCGGCGAGGATTTGCTCGGCGATCAAGCCGGAGCTCTGGCGGATCGCCTTCTCGATCTCACCCGCCATCTCAGGATTGCCCTTGAGGAAGGTTTTCGCGTTCTCGCGGCCCTGCCCGATGCGCTGGCTGTCGTAGGAGAACCAGGCGCCGGACTTCTCGACCACGCCGGCCTTGACGCCGAGGTCGATGAGCTCGCCCATCTTGGACACGCCCTCGCCATACATGATGTCGAACTCGACCTGCTTGAACGGCGGCGCGAGCTTGTTCTTCACAACCTTCACGCGCGTCTGGTTGCCGACCACCTCGTCGCGCTCCTTTATCGCGCCGATCCGGCGGATATCGAGGCGCACGGACGCGTAGAATTTCAGCGCATTGCCGCCGGTCGTCGTTTCCGGCGAGCCGTACATCACGCCAATCTTCATGCGGATCTGGTTGATGAAGATCACCATGGTCCGCGATTTGTTGATGGAGGCGGTGAGCTTGCGCAGCGCCTGGCTCATCAGCCGCGCCTGCAGGCCCGGCTGGCTGTCGCCCATCTCACCTTCGAGCTCGGCGCGCGGCACGAGCGCGGCGACCGAATCGATCACCAGCACGTCGACCGCGCCGGAGCGCACCAGCGTATCGGCAATCTCGAGCGCCTGCTCGCCGGCGTCCGGCTGCGAGATTAGGAGGTCGTCAACGTTCACGCCGAGCTTGCGGGCATAGATCGGGTCGAGCGCGTGCTCGGCATCGACGAAGGCGCAGATGCCGCCCTTCTTCTGCGCCTCGGCGACCGCATGCAGCGCGAGCGTCGTCTTGCCCGAGGACTCCGGACCGTAAATTTCGACCACACGCCCCCGCGGCAGGCCGCCGACGCCAAGCGCGATGTCGAGGCCGAGCGAGCCCGTCGAGATGACCTCGATGTCCATCGACTTGTCGTTCTTGCCAAGCCGCATGATCGAGCCTTTGCCAAAGGCACGCTCGATCTGAGAGAGCGCGGCATCGAGGGCTTTCGACTTGTCCATGGACGGGCTTTCGACAATGCGAAGGTTGGCGGCGGCGGGCATCTGGCGCTCCTTATGGCCTACGATTCGGCGGAGCGGCAACGTCGCCGCTCCATTCAAATGGGGTCAGGACTTGGAAAGCGAATGTACACGATCTGTTCTCTGTTCGCAATATGTTCTTTTCGCACTTGTGGCGGGTTTATCCCTTCACGCCAAGTATGAGTTGTGTCATGCTCTATGAGGTGTCTTGGCGCGATTTGGTCTTTGAAACTCTGGCTCCGGTCGAGTTCTATTCAACCAAAGGCGTGCTTCAGCGCCTTTGGGAGCCGGTTGGAATGCCAAAAATTCCGCACGAGATCGTCCGAGCCGCGTTTTATCTTTACGAAGATAAGGCGAGCGCGAGCGCGGGAAAAAATCCGGGCGGCACGGGCTTCATCATTCAGTACCGAGGGCGTCGAAATGAGGGGGTTTATGCTCCTCAATACTACGCCGTCACGAATTGGCATGTAGCCTGCAAGAACGGCTG
Organism: Variibacter sp.; assembly: GCA_050187875.1. Taxonomy (GTDB): domain Bacteria; phylum Pseudomonadota; class Alphaproteobacteria; order Rhizobiales; family Xanthobacteraceae; genus JAFKKS01. Next base: position 60,233 of record JBFWXB010000018.1, on the reverse strand, counting down.
TTCCGTCATACGGCTGAACACGCAAGACGGCGGAACCGACATCATCGAACTTGGTCCGGAAGAATGGCATTTTTTGCCAGGAAAACAGGACATCGCCCTCGTGCCCATCAACCTCGATCAAAAAATTCATGAGGTCGCGGCTATCGGCACCCAAATGTTTCTGACCGAGGAAGCTCAAGAACGAGTGGGGGTGGGCGAAGACGTATTCATGGTTGGCCTGTTCGTCGATCATGGCGGCGCGGACAGAAATATTCCGAGCGCTCGCTTCGGCAACGTCAGCATGCTTCCAAATGACAAGGCTAGAATCGAGCAGCCGACCGGCTATCGCGGATTGAGCTACATTCTCGATTTACATTCGCGGACCGGTTTCTCTGGCTCGCCTGTCTTTGCGTATCGTACGTTCGGTAGCGATTTGGCCGCGCACGGACATGAAATTGAGGAGCTTCGTATAGAGGACCACAGTCGTCCTAGTGTGAGAATTGGCGGCCGTGGCGCGTATCTCCGCGCGCGAAATATGTTCGTATTTTTGGGCGTCCATTGGGGTCAATTCCCCGAAAAATGGGAACTGCGCGAAAGGCAAGATCTGAGTGAGGCGCACAAAAACAGTTTAGTGCTCGACGGAAGCTACGTCGAAGGAATGAGCGGAATGACGTGCGTCATTCCGGCGTGGCAAATATGGGACTTGCTGGACATGCCAGAGGTGAAGAAGCCGCGAGACAAATTACTTGCTGCCGCGAAAGCGGATTTTGATGAGAAGATGAGGCAATATCGATCCAAACCTAGGGCCGAGAGCGCTTCCCCTCCTTCCACCGACGCGAACCCCAATCACCGAGAGGATTTCACGCGTCTTGTAGGCGCGGCAGCGCGAAAGCCTGAACCAAAAGATTGAACATCGACCAGTGCGAATGCCGCATGTTGCGGCGATAGCTAAATTCGCTCACGTATTTCCAAGCATGCTTGGACGAAATGTGGACATGAGTGCCCTTCACGGCGCGCTTGAACAGAGACCAGTGACTTTCGAGGCTGTTCACGTGATGAGCGCCGCGCACGTACTCTTTAGCTGAGTGGTTGACCGTGCCGGGATCGTAGCCATAGCGAAGGCTGCGATAGCCAGAATGCTCGTCCGTGCTGATTGTCGTGCCCGGCGCAACGTTCTCGCTGATGATGCCTTCCAACGTGTAGGTGGTCACATCCGGGACCGGCCCAGCGACGATCTTTCCGCCGCGCTGGACCATGCCCATAACGATGGTCTTGTTCTCGCGTCCGTCGCCGCCGCGGTTCACGCCGCCGACCAGCGTTTCGTCAATCTCGACGTGACCTGAGAGAGAAGGGCCGCCACCGAAATCATGATCGGCGGCGGCCATCAACTTTCGCAATTCATGCGCCATCCGCCACGCACATTTGTATGTGACGCCTAGCTGGCGCTCTAGCTCCTTGGCCGCAACGCCATGGCGCGTGCTGGTCATGAGGTACATCGCAAAGAACCACTTGGTGAGGTTCGTGCGTGACTTGTGAAAGATGGTGCCAGCGGCCGGGTAAATGTGGTGCCCGCACTCTTGGCAGGCATAGGCGCGGCGCTTCGCCATCGGGTGAAATTTGGCGCGCTCAACGCCGCAGGCCGGGCACGCGATTTCGGTCCCGCCGTAGTTAATTTCCATCAGCTTGGCGAGGCAGGCCGCATCGTTCGGGTATTCCTCTTGGAACTGCTTGAACGTGTACTTGGCCATGGCTGTATCCCCTACCTGCGATTGAGGGATAACGTACATTATGCCTTACTTGGCGTCAAGGGATAAATCCGCACTTGTGGGTACTGGCCTAGTTTGCCGGATCGAGTGGCCTATTTCGGCCAGTACCGTACTTGTGGGCCGAGATGCGGGCTTTTGATTTCGGCCGACAGCCCTTTTCCCGGCTATGCCATACAGCACGCATGGGGCTGATACTTTCCAAGCTGATTCTGCCGCCTGTCCTCATCCTGTTTGCCAGTTTGGCGGCGCGGCGATGGGGCGATGCCATCGGCGGCTGGCTCGTCGGCTTGCCGCTGACGACCGGCCCGGTGGTCGCCTTTCTGGCGATCCAATACGGCCCCGAGTTCGCTGTTCGCGCGTCCGACGGCTCACTGATCGGCGCCGCCGGTCAGGCCGCTTTCAGCCTCGGCTATGCCCTTGTGGCCCGGCGCGGCTGGGCGATCGGCTTTCTTGTCGGTGCGGCGTCCTATGCGGGCACGGCCTTCCTCCTTGAAGCCGCCTCCCTGCCGCAGTGGGGATTGCTCCTCGTCGCCCTCGCGATGTTGACGCTCGCGGCCCTCCTCATCCCCCATCAAGATCACGTCCCGAGCGCCATCCCCGCGCCGTGGTGGGACCTGCCGGCCCGCATGATAGCGGCAACGGTCCTCGTCGTTGCAATCACCGCCGCCGCCGACTTCGTCGGAGCCAGCACGGCCGGCGTACTTGCAAGCTTCCCCATCCTCGGAAGCACCTTGGCGATCTTCGCCCATCGCATGCGCGGCGTGGAGGTGGCGCGGCAGGTGCTGCGCGGACTCTGTCTTGCCCTTTACGGCTTCGCCGCCTGCTTCTTCATCATCGGCGCGTTTCTCGTAAAAGGCGGCATCATTCCAACGCTGGTCGCGGCTCTCGTGGTTACACTCGTCGTGCAAGGGGCCGCGCTTCGCCTGATACGGCGCTAGGCGGTCTCAGTCGGCGCGGCTCCGCTAACGCTCAATGAGAGCAGCGCTCGACCTCGACCGTGATGTGGCTGAGATTCTTCACGTCGGCGAGGCGCTCCTTATAATCCGACGGCGCCCGCGGATGATCGGACACGATGGAGACGATGGCAGCGCGGTGGCCGGGCCCAACTTGCCACAGATGCAGGTCGGTAATGCGGTCACCGCCGGTTTCCAGACGTTGGCGAATGACGTTTTCAACGCTCACGTCCGGAACAACATCCAGAAGAACGGTGCCCGAATCGCGAATGAGGCCGTAGGCCCAGAGTGCAATCATGGCGCTGCCGACCAAGCCAACGGCGGGATCGGCCCACGCCCAGCCGGCAAACATCGCCGCCAGCAGCGCTGCGATCGCGAGCACCGAGGTGGCAGCGTCGGCGAGGACGTGAACGTAGGTGGCGCGGAGATTGTTATCCCGGTGATGACGGTGGTCATGGTCATGCGCATGAGGTCCATGATGCGAATGGCCGTGAGCATGAGCGTGGGCGTGATCGCCTCCGAGAAGCCATGCGCTGATGAGGTTGACGACCAAACCCAACACCGCAATCGCAATGGCTTCGCCGTAGGCAATCGGCACTGGGCGGACAAAGCGCGTTGCGCTTTCGTAGGCGATCTGGATCGCAATCAGCGCCAAGATGATTGCGCTCGCAAAGGCGGCCAAGTCCCCTAGCTTGCCGGTCCCAAAGGCGAAGCGCCTATTCTGCACGTGACGCCTTGCATAGGCATAGGCGAGGCCGGCAATGCCGAGCGCCGCCGCGTGTGTCGCCATGTGCCAGCCGTCGGCCAGCAGCGCCATCGAGCCGAACAGTGAGCCGCCGACGATCTCACCGACCATCATCGTGGCGGTGAGGCCGACAACCCACCACGTTCGACGCTCGTTGCGTGAATGGCGCGAGCCGAGAAAGACGTGATCGTGCGTCCAGCGGTCGATGGAATGCGAGTGCATGTCGGCGTCCTTTCGGCGAAACAGTACGACCGTCTGGAGGCTCGAGAGTTCAAAAGCGTTCCGGCTCCATATGTGGCAAGCGTGTCATCGGAACGAAATAGATATCTCGGCCCTGCGCCCTCCGTATGATACCGTCCTCCCACTGACCTCAGGGAGAATGTCATGCGCCGTACCATGTCTGCAGGGCTTGCGGTCGCTTTGTCCGCGGCTTTCGCATTCGCCGCCGTTTCCTTTGCAACCGCGCAATCTGCGCCGCCGATCAAACGTACGCCGCTGCAGAAGTTCGATGTGCCCGGCACCAATTACGAGACAATTATCGGCATCGCCGAGATAGCACCGAACGTCATGATCGGCCGTCACACGCATCCCGGCGTCGAGTCCGGATATGTGCTGGAAGGCGAAGCGGTGCTGATCGTCGCTGGCCAGCCGGACAGGACCATCAAGGCAGGTGACAGCTATCAGATCGGCGCTGGAGCGCCGCATGATGCGAAGTCGGGCGCGCAAGGCGCCAAGGTGATCGCGACCTATGTCGTGGAGAAGGGCAAGCCGCTGGCGACGCCCGCGCCGTAAAAAATGGCGCTGAAATTATTCAGCTTGCGAAACGGGCGCGCGAGCGTTCGCGCGCTTTCGCGGCTTCGATCTCGCGGTCGCGCGCGGGGGCGTGCGTGTGCAGCGAATGAAGCAGACGGTGCGCGGCCTCGGCAACTTCATCGACGGCACGATCGAAAGCCGCGGCGTTCGCCTGCGACGGCTTGTTGAACCCGGACAGCTTGCGCACGAATTGCAGCGCTGAAGCGTGGATCTCGTCATGCGTTGCCGGCGGCTCGAAATTGAACAGCGTGCGGATGTTGCGGCACATGGGGTGTCTCCTTTTCTTGCGCGCTGTTTCGTAGGATGGGTTGAGCGCAGCGAAACCCATCAGGCTTGGCGGCAAACATGACGGCGGTGGGTTTCGCTGCGCTCAACCCACCCTACGTGATGATTACGCCGAGCGGCGGCGCGCCTTCGCGCGGGACGCCGGCGCGGCGACCGGCACAGGTTTTTCTGCGGCTTTTGCGGCCGCCTTCTTGCCGCCAGCGATCGGCAGCTTGAACTGGGGCTGCTTGCGCATCGCTTCTTCTTTCGCCGCGGCGCGCTTGCCAGCGCGCGCAGCAGCCCTCTTCGGCGGCGCAGCTGTCTTGGACGATGCGCCGGCGAGGCTCTTCTTCAACGCATCCATCAGGCTGATGACATTCGTCGGGCTCGCCGCCGGCTTCTCGCGCGGCACCGGCATGCCCGCCTGCTTGTGCTTGAGCAGGTCGACCACCGCTTCCTCGTAGCGGTCGCTGAACTCCTGCGGCTCGAAATCACCGGCCTTGGTCTCCAGGATATGCTTGGCGAGGTCGAGCATATCGGGTGCGACCTTCACATTGCGGATGTCCTCGAAATATTCGTCGGCGCTGCGCACCTCATAGGCGTAGCGCAAGGTCGTGCCGAGCAGCCCCTTATCCCACGGCTGCAGCATGATCACGCGCTCGCGCTTGGCGAGCACGATGCGCGCGAGCGCCACCATATCTTCGCTTCGCATCGCTTCGCGGATGACGGCGAAAGCCTCCTGCCCCACCTCATCGTTCGGCGCGAGATAATAAGGGCTGTCGAAATAGCGCTCATCGATCTGCGCACGCGGCACGAAACGGTCGATCTCGATCGTATGGCTGCTCTCGATTGCGATCGCCTCGAGCTCCTCGTCCTCGACGGGGAGATAGGTGTTCTTGGCGACCTCGTAGCCGCGCCCCTTGTCGGCAGCCTCGACGGGCTCGCGCGTCACTTCATCGATAAGTTGCTGGCGCAGGCGATGGCCCGTGGCCTTATTGATCTGGCGGAACGACACCCGCTCGCTCGACGTCGAGGCGCTGTAAAGCGCGATCGGACACGACACCAGTGACAGCTTGAGATGGCCCTTCCAGTAAGGGCGCGGCGCAGCCATGGGGTACTCCTACTCTACAGACGCCGGACACGCGTCTTATGATTATGCCACAACAGCTAAGAGAGCGTGACGGTTCGCGCAATTTGCCGCGTTCTCGGAATTAAATCCTGATGTTTTGGGCGCGTGATCCGTGCTTTCGGGTTGCCAGAGCGGGCATCGGTCCGCCGGCAAACGGAGCGGTATCGCGCCCGGAAATGGCCCCGCGCACTCCACACAAGACGCACGCTCTCGCCAGCCGGTGGTCGCATTCGGGAACCACCTTGCGCGCTGCGGCACATCCGCGCGCGTTGGCTTAACGGTGTCTAGCTCATCGGCAGAGCGCCCGTGTGAAAAGCGGGAGAATCGCGGTTCGACTCCCTGGGGCACCGGCCAGCCATCGCCGCCATCACGCACGCGTGTGTCGTCACGAGGCGATCGGAGCGGAGCAGAATGGGCCTGCAGCATTCGATCCATCCGTCAACCGAGCCGTTGCAGGTCGGTGCGCAGTCGCGTCGCGCCCCGTTCACCCAACAGTGTGTCGAGGCGCGCATGCGTCCGCTCCCAGATGGGAACCGCGCGGGCGAGCAGAGTCTCTCCGGCCGACGTCAATGCGATGCGGCGGCTGCGCCGGTCATCGCGATCGGCGAAGACACGCACCAGACCGCGGCGCTCCAATGGTTTCAGCGCGGCGGTGAGTGTCGTGCGGTCCATCGCCAGCAGCGTCGCAACGGAGCCGATGTTCGGTGGCTCCGGCCGGTTGAGCGACATCATCAGCGAAAACTGTCCATTCGTGAGATCGAGTGGGCGCAGTGCTTCATCGAAGCGGCGCGCCAACGCGCGCGCGGCGCGCTGCACATGCAGACAGAGACAGGCGTCGCGCACCCGCAGCGTTGTTTCGAAGGGAACGGCATTCCGCTTTGACATGCTCGTATTATGTTGATATCAACCCATTAAGTCAACCTGAGTTCAGTGGAGGATCGTGATGAACGACACGGCGTTGAAGACAAAGAACGACGAAGCGCAAGCGAGGCCAACCGGCGGTTTTTGTTGGTACGAACTCCTGACCTCGGACGATCGCGCGGCTGAAGCCTTCTACCGTCATGCCATCGGATGGGACGCGCAAGACGCCGGCATGCCGGGCATGCGCTACACCCTCCTCAAGGTCGGAGACACGGCGGTTGCCGGTATGATGACGATGCCGCCTGAGGCCTGCGTCGATGGCGCGAAGCCCGGATGGCTTGCGCATGTCGCCGTCGCGGATGTCGATGCAAAGGCGGCGCAGATCACGAAGCTCGGCGGCAAGGTGTTGAAGGAGCCGACCGACATTCCGGGCATCGGCCGCTTCGCCTGCGTCGCCGACCCACAGGGTGCCGTGTTCTTTCTGTTCCGCGGCAATGGCCCGATGCCGCCGCAGCCGGCACCCGGCACACCCGGCACCTTTGGGTGGCACGAACTCTATTCCGACGACTGGCAGAAGGCCTTCGCGTTCTACGAAAAGCTGTTCGGCTGGTCGAAGCGCGACGCCATGGACATGGGGCCGATGGGCACCTATCAGCTTTTCGCGACGAGCGACGCGACGGAATGCGGCGCAATCGGCGGCATGATGAATGCGATGCCCGGCGGCCCGCGCAACATGTGGAATTACTACATCAATGTCGACGCGACGGACGCCGCCGTCTCCCGCATCACCGAGAAGGGCGGGAAAATCATCAACGGTCCGATGCAGGTGCCGGGCGGCAGCTGGATCGCGCAATGCGTCGATCCGCAGGGCGTGATGTTCTCGATTGTCGGCGCCAAGCGCTGAGATCAATTGGAGGTGAGCGGCGCACCACGATAGGTGCGACGCTCCCTCCTGTCATGCCCGCACACGGGCCTGGCCTTCGGCCAGCCCGAGTACAAGCTCCAGCGGGCATCCAGTACGCCGTGTCTGAGCGATGTTCGCTAGACCGGGAGTACTGGGTCCCCGCTTTCGCGGGGACGACACTCGGAGGATGAGGCGACGCTCCGCCCCACTCACCCCAAGTTCAACGCCTTGAAGAAGTCGTTGCCCTTGTCGTCGATGACGATGAAGGCCGGGAAATCCTCGACCTCGATGCGCCAGATCGCTTCCATGCCGAGCTCGGGATATTCCACGACCTCGACCTTCTTGATGCAGTTCTCGGCGAGGTTCGCCGCCGTGCCGCCAATCGAAGCGAGATAGAAGCCGCCGTGCTTCGCGCAGGCTTCGCGCACCTGTGCGGATCGGTTGCCCTTGGCGACCGAGATCATCGAGCCGCCGGCGGCCTGGAACTGATCGATGTATGAATCCATCCGCCCCGCGGTCGTCGGCCCGAACGCGCCAGAGGCGTAACCTTCCGGCGTCTTCGCAGGACCCGCGTAATAGATCGGATGGTTCTTGATGTAATCGGGAAGCCCCTCGCCTTTCTCCAGGCGCTCACGCAGCTTCGCATGCGCAAGGTCGCGGGCGACGATCATCGTGCCGGTGAGCGAGAGCCGCGTCTTGATCGGATGCTGCGAAAGCTGCGCGAGAATCTCCTTCATCGGCTTGCGCAAGTCGACCTTGACGACACTGCCGCCAAGCTTCGTGATGTCGATCTCGGGAAGATATTGCGCAGGATTATGCTCGAGCTCCTCCAGGAACACGCCGTCGCGCGTGATCTTGGCCGTCGCCTGGCGATCGGCGGCGCAGGAGACGCCGAGCCCGATCGGCAGCGATGCGCCGTGGCGCGGCAGGCGGATCACGCGCACGTCATGGCAGAAATACTTGCCGCCGAACTGCGCGCCGACGCCGAGCGACTGCGTCATGCGATGCACCTCCTGCTCCATCGCATGGTCGCGGAAGGCGTGGCCATCTTCGGAACCTTGCGCCGGCAGATCGTCGAGATAGCGCGTCGATGCGAGCTTTACGGTCTTGAGCGTCAATTCCGCCGAGGTTCCGCCGATGACGATCGCCAGATGGTACGGCGGACAGGCGGCAGTGCCGAGCGTGAGGATCTTCTCCTTCAGGAAGGCGAGCAGACGGTCCGGCGTGAGGATCGACGGCGTCGCCTGGAACAGGAACGTCTTGTTCGCCGAGCCGCCGCCCTTGGCGACGAAGAGGAGCTTGTAGGCATCCTCGCCCTCGGCATAGAGCTCGACCTGCGCCGGCATGTTCGAGCGTGTGTTCTTTTCCTCGTACATCGAGATCGGCGCGAGCTGCGAATAGCGCAGATTGCGCTTGAGGTAGGCGTCGCGCGCGCCCTCGGCGAGCGCCGCTTCATCTTCGCCGTCGGTGAAAACGAGACGGCCCTTCTTGCCCATGATGATCGCGGTGCCGGTGTCCTGGCACATCGGCAGCACGCCGCCGGCCGCGATATTCGCGTTCTTCAAGAAGTCATAGGCGACGAACTTGTCGTTGTCCGACGCCTCCGGGTCGTCGAGGATCTTGCGCAATTGCGCAAGATGGCCCGGCCGCAGCAGATGATTGATGTCGGTGAAGGCGGCTTCGGCGAGCGCACGCAGCGCCTCGCGCTCGACGACGATCATCTCCGTCTTGCCGACCTTCTCGACGCGTACGCCCTCGCTCGTGAGCTTGCGGTAGGTCGTCTTGTCCGGTCCCAGCGGGAAGAGCGGCGTATGGCGATATGGCGGGACGATCTGCGCGGGCGCGTTCATGGCGGGCAATCCTGCTGGCAAGGCATCGAGGAAGGACTTCGCGGCTTATAGGCGGTTTTCCATCACGCGGGGAGCCCTGCGCAAGCTCCGGTATAAAGGAACCTTGGGCGCGGGCAGGCGTTGGCCCGGCGACCATCTAACCGGGGGCCGGTGAGGAGAAGAAATGGGACGCGGACTTTTGCTTTGGCTCATCGGCATTCCGCTGCCGATCATCCTTTTGATCTGGCTGCTTGGCGGGCTGCACTGACGATCGACACATTGGGCCTAAAGAAACAACCCCGCCGCTTTCGCGACGGGGCTTTTTCTTGAACGATGCGGTCGATACGGGTCAGGTCTGCTGGATCGCCGAGAGCAGCCAGTCGCCGCCGTGCGCACGCATGAAGGTCCACACCTCGGTGACCTCTTGCGGGCGCTCCAGATCGCCTTCGACGACGCGGCCGCTCCTGCGATCGACGTAAGCGTCGATCAACTCGTAGCGCATCGCGACGGTTGCGTATTCGGCGTTTCCCTCGCGCCAGGATTCCGCAAGGTCTCCTTGCAGAAGCTTCACGCCGGAAATCTGGTTGACGACGCCGCGGCTCGTATCCTCCGAGAGCTGTTCGGAGAAATACGAGAGCATCTCCGGCGTCAGTCGCGCACGCAGCGCATTGAGGTCGGCTTTGCCGAAGGCCGTCTGGATTTCACCGAGCAGACGCTCGAACGTATCGAAATCCTGCGGCGTGATCTCAACGGCCGATGACGATGGCGCGGTAGCGCCGCCCATGCCGCCGAGGCCCGAGCGCGCGGAATTGACGAACGAATCCGGCTGCGCGCTGCGCGGCGACGCAGGACCACCGGCGAATGCTTGCGCAGGCTGCTGGCGGCGCTGCCACAAGTTCCACAGAAGCCGGCCGACGATCACGACGAGGCCGATCTGCAGGAGCAGGCCGAACACCGACGCCAGGCCACCGAGGCCGCCGAGAAGACCGTTTCCGAACAGAAGGCCGAGCAGGCCGGCGCCGAGGAAGCCGGCGATGAGCCCACCCATCAAGCCGGGACGATTGAACAGGCCGCCCGGCTGGGCAGCCGACGTGCGGCCGGCCGTTGCCGTCGCACCGGGCTGCGTCATCGAACGCTCGACGGGGCGCGCTGCGTTGGGCGCGGTCGCTGTCGGCGCCGGCGCGGAATAGGTGCGCGAGCCGCGGCTGCCCATGCTTCCGCCTCTGCCGCCGCGGGCGTCGGCTTCCGCAACCACAAAAGCGAGCGCACCGAGAATGGCCAGGACGGCAAAAAGCGGGCGAAAACGAAACGTCATCAATTCCTCCCAACCCGGCATGCAGGGTCGCGTAGATATCGGGACCCGATGGCCCGGTTTTAAGGGAGGGGCGTGATCGGCGGCAGCGCGTCACAACCGCGCACCTTTACGATCCTTGAGCCATCCGCGACGCGGACCGACCGTGGTCGAAGCTTGCAGAACCCTCTATAACGAACACCTCCCCGCCGATACTCCCCAGCCGAACCTTTTTTCAGCCGATCTGGAGCGCATCACGATGGCCTTCAAATGCAACGTTCCCGCCGTTCCGACTGTCCAGCAAGACGATGCGGCGGTGCGCATCACGCGGTGGGATTTCGAGCCGGGCGCTGCGACCGGATGGCACACGCATGGCTGGCCGTATTTCGTGGTGCTGCTGACCGACGCGGTGCTCAAGATCCACGATGGAAAGGCCGAATCATCGACCCCCCTCGTCGCCGGCCAGTCCTATCGGCGGCCGGCGGGGGTCGAGCATGACGTGATGAACGGTAGCCCGCACCCGATCGCCTTCGTCGAGATCGAGGTGAAGGACCCCGCAGCGCTGGCTTAGTGAGCTATTCGCAGCCAATGATCGCTATGCCCGGGCTTGACCCGGGCATCCATCTCCTTTGCAAAAATCCTTTAGCTGACGGATTGCCGGGTCAAGCCCGGCAATGACGAGGGAGAAGGTCTGGGAAACGGTGCGACGCGTCACTACGTCAGGGTTCGGCGGCGTTTTGCCGCCGGAGGCCTCCCATGCTTGACCAAGCGAAAAACGCTCCCCGGCCGGGCACAACTGAGCCGATCGATCCCGGAACGCGCATCGGCCATGTGCATCTGAAAGTCGCCGACCTCGAGCGCGCCCTTGCCTTTTACTGCGGCGTTCTCGGGTTCGAGGTCACGACGCAACGTCCGGGCGCCGTCTTCATCTCTGCTGGCGGATATCACCATCATATCGCGCTCAACACGTGGGAGAGCAAAGGCGGCTCGCCTCCCCCGCGCGGCGCGACGGGCCTTTTCCATCTCGCGATTCTTTATCCGACGCGTGCGGCGCTCGCCGATGCGCTGCGCCGCGTCCTGGCGGCCGGCATTCCCCTCGACGGCGCGAGCGATCATGGCGTGAGCGAAGCGCTCTATCTGCGCGACCCCGACGACAACGGCGTCGAGCTTTACTGGGACAAGCCGAAGAGCCAGTGGCCACGCACGGCCGATGGCGGCATCGAGATGCATACGCGGCGGCTCGATGTCGACGACTTGCTGCGTGAACGGGCGGCGTAGAGATTTCTCGAGTGTCGTCCCCGCGAAGGCGGGGACCCAGTAATCACAGACGTCGCGAAATCAATTCGGCAGGGAGTACTGGATGCCCGCCTTCGCGGGCATGACGACGAACCACTGGGTCGCGCCCGATCGCTAGTGCGTACGCCTCTCTGGCACCTCAATCCGCTCGCAGTTGCGCCGGCCGGCCATGGCGCAATCTTGCACGCGACGCATGTTGAAAATCGCGTTGGCGAGCCAGATGCCGCCGCCAATCAGGAGAACCGCAAGGCCGAGCAGGACGAGGTTGGTGATGAGCCGCTCGCGCGGCGTTTCTTCCTCATCGTCCTGCGGCGCGTCGCCCATCGCACGCTATGCAGCGCTCGGCGGCTGCGCCCCATTGTCCGACATCGTCTCCTTCACTACCGCGGCGAGTTGCTTCAGGGTGAAGGGCTTCGCCAGGAATGCGAACTGTCCGCCTTCGGGCAGATTCTTTTCGAACGCATCTTCCGCGTAGCCGGAGACGAAGACGATCTTCAGATTGGGATTGCGCTTGCGCATCTCCTTCAGAAGCGTCGGGCCATCCATCTCGGGCATGACCACGTCGGACACAACGAGATCGATTTCGCCCGCGCGCTCCTCGAGCACTTGGATCGCCTCGACGCCGTTGCCCGCCTCGAGCACGGTATAGCCGCGCGAGACGAGGCCGCGCGCATTGAGGCCACGCAGGCCTTCCTCGTCCTCGACGAGAAGGATCGTGCCATGCCCCGTAAGATCGGCCGACGGCTTCGGCTGGCTTTCAGGAACAAGCGCCGGCACCGACACGGTCGGCTCCGCTTCGGCTGTGGCGATGTAGCGCGGCAGAAAGATATGGAAGGTCGTGCCTTTGCCGAGCTCGGAATCGAGGAAGATGAATCCGTCCGTCTGCTTGATGATCCCGTAGACCGTGGACAAGCCGAGGCCTGTGCCCTTGCCGACCTCTTTCGTGGAGAAGAACGGCTCGAAGATCTTTTCTATGAGTTCGGGCGGAACGCCCGTTCCGGTATCGCTGATCTCGATGAGCACGTAGTCGGCGGCGGGCATCGCCTTGTAGCCGAAGCGTGCGCAGTCCGTGCTCGCGACATTCGCCGTCCGGATGGCGAGCGTGCCGCCATCGGGCATTGCGTCGCGCGCGTTGACGGCAAGATTCACCACGACCTGCTCGAACTGCGAGAGATCGACCTTGACCGGCCAGAGATCGCGACCATGCGTGAGCTCGAGCTGCACCTTCTCGCCGATCAGGCGGCGCAGCAGCATCGTGAGATCGGATAGGACTTCGCCGAGGCTCAGCACCTGCGGCCGCATCGTCTGGCGGCGCGAGAACGCCAGCAGCTGACGCACGAGGCTCGCCGCGCGGTTGGCGTTCTGCTTGATCTGCATGATGTCCTGGAACGACGGATCGGTCGGCCGATGCGCGCTCAGGAGGAAGTCGGTCGCCATCATGATGGCGGAGAGGACGTTGTTGAAGTCGTGCGCGATGCCGCCGGCAAGCTGGCCGACCGCCTGCATCTTCTGCGACTGCGCAAACTGCAGCTCGAGCGCGCGCTGCTCCGTCGTCTCGACGACGTAGACGATCGCGGCCTCCCCCTCCCCGCCGCTGCTCTCGACCGCGGAAACGAAGAAGCGCGCGGAGCGCTCGCCCCCGTTCGCCAACGTCACGTCGAACGGCTGAATGTCCCCCTCGCCGTTGGCCGCCTTGGCGATGGCCGCTCCGACCGCCGGCCGATCGCGCTCCGCGACGAGCCCCAGAATCGAACGTCCTTCCGTCGGGGTCGCCTCTCCCTTGATCACGCCATGGTGGAAGCGTGCAAAAGGCGCGTTGGAGCGCGCGACGCGGCCCTCCCGGTCGAGGGTCGCAATCGCCATGGGCGCGTTATGGAAGAAACGCATGAAGCGCACTTCTGCGGCGCGCTGCGGGTCGCTGCCGTCGTCGCGCGCGCGATTAAGCACGAGCGTGCGCGACGCACCCGGTGAGCCGTCCGCGGCGTAGGCGACCTTATGGAACAGACGCACCGGCAGCGGACGGCCCGTGCGGGTGCGCAGATCAAGGTCGAGGACTTCCGTCTTCACGTCGCCGGGGCCGGAGCCGAGCGTCGTCAGGAGCGCCGCGCCGTCGCCGGAGACGAGGTCCTGCAGGCGCAGCCCCCCGGAGCCGACCTGGGCGAGATCGTAGTCGAGCCAGGCCGCGAGCGTCGCGTTCAGATAGACGAGCTCGCCTGCGCCGTTGACGGAGAAGAAGCCGGCGGGCGCGTGGTCGAGATAGTCGATCGCGTGCTGCAGCTCCTGGAAGATATTCTCCTGGCGCTCGCGATCGCGGGTGATGTCGGCGACGCTCCAGATCGTGGTGCGCGCGTCGGCGCCATTGTCCCCCAGCGGCTGTACGCGGAAGCGCAGCCACCGGCCGGCCTCCCCCGCCGGCCCGGGAACCCGCACCTCCTCCTGGAGGCGGCGGCCTTCGCGCGCCGCCTTCACCAGCCGATAGACCGCCTCGGAGATATCCGGATCGCCAACGAACACGCGCTCAACGGGGCGGGCCTCCTTCTCATTCCCGGCGTCGATCAATGAGAGATAGGCGGCGTTGGCGTAGACGACCCGCCCGCGCGCGTCGGTGACGACGATGCCGTCATGGGCCATCTCGACGACGGCTTTGAGCAGCGGATTCGCCGCGCCATTGCCGCCGATGCGCAGAATGCCGGCGGCGCCCGCGAACAGCGAGAAGACGCCGACAACCGAAAGGGCGGCCAGCAAGACCAGGATATAGGTCGCGGCGTGACTGCGCCCGATGAAGACGAGCCCGATCGCGGCCGCGATCAGAAGCAGGGCGACCACGAGCACAAGCGTGACGCTGCCGTCGCGCTGCCCGGATTCAATGCGGTTGAATTCCTGTCGATCGCTCACGTCTTGAATTGCCATGGATGAGGTTCTGCGAAGCAAATGAGATGACGGATGCAGACATGACGCGACTCAACCGATACACACGCGAATCATACCACGAAGCCTTTGGCGTTAGGATTTCTAGCCTCCGCCGCACGAATGTCATCGCCGGACGGCCGCGCGCAGCCGCATGATGTAGCCGATCACCTCGGCGACGGCCTTGTAGTGTTCCGGAGGCACTTCCTCGTCGACCTTGACGGAGGCATGCAGCGCCCGCGCCAGCGGCGGGTTCTCGACCACCGGAATCGAATGCGCCGTCGCAATCTCGCGAATCTTGAGCGCGAGGACATCGACGCCTTTGGCGACGCAAACCGGAGCGTTCATTCCCGTTTCATATTGAAGCGCGACCGCGAAGTGCGTCGGGTTCATGATCACAACCGAGGCCTTGGGTACGGCCGCCATCATGCGCTTGCGCATCTTCGTCTGGCGCAATTGCCGGAGCTTGCCCTTGATCGTCGGATCGCCTTCGGTCTGCTTGAACTCCTCCTTCACCTCGCGCAGCGACATCTTCTGGCGATTGAACCAGACCTGGTACTGATAGAAATAATCGAGCGCCGCGATGACTGCGAGCGCCGCGGCAGCCGCCGCCATCAGCTTCAGCGTCAGTCGGCCGGCGAGCGGCAGAATCGCTGCGGGATCGAGCAGCACCATCGCGTCGAGATGTTTTCGCTCGGGCCAGAGCAGCCACACCATCAGCGCACCGATCAATGTGAGCTTGGCGAGGCCCTTGGCGAAGTTGACGAGGGCCTGTTTGGAGAAGAGGCGCTTTGCGCCCGACAAAAGCGAGATGCGCGAGAGCTTGGGCGCCAGGGCTTGCGCGGACCAGACGAAACGATCCTGAACGAGGTTGCCGGCGAGGCTCGCCAGCATCAGCAGCAGGAACGGCGCGGCGACGGCGATGAAAACCTGGATGCCGATCCGCTCGGTAAGAGCCCGGATGGCGGCGAGATCGTAGGCGTGCGCATTGCCGAGGAGCCCGCGCAGCGCGGCGGTGAGCGACGTCGCGGTCGAGCCGCCAAATGCGAAGAGCGCCAGCACGCCGCCGCCCATAACGAACCAGGCGTTGACCTCCTGGCTCTTGACGACGTCGCCGCGCTTGAGCGCTTCGTCGCGTTTTTTTGGGGTCGGGTCTTCTGTGCGCTCTGCGCCATCATTCTCTTCGGCCATCGCGCGCCCTCATATCGCCGGCGCCAGATCGCGCAGCACGTTCTCGAAATAACCGAGGAAGGTACCCATCATCGCGCCGATGACGAGCAGCAGCACGATGAAGCCGATCAGGATCGACAGCGGCAGACCGATAAAGAACACTTGCATCTGCGGCATAAGCCGCGAAAGAAGCCCGAGGCTCACGTTGAAGACGAGACCGAAGACGAGGAACGGCGCGGCAAGCTGGACGCCGACGCGAAACGCGGCAGCCATGGTCTTGACCATCAGTGCCGCCATGTCGCCGGTCAGCGGCACCTCGCCCGGGCGGAACAGGGTATAGCTCTGGTTCAGCGCCGCGATCAGCAGATGATGCAGGTCCGTCGCGAACAGCAGTGTCACGCCCAGCATCGTGAGGAAATTGCCGACGAGGACGCCCTGTTGGCCCTGCGTCGGATCGACCGCCGTGACGAAGCCAAGCCCAAGCTGCTGCGCAACGATGCTGCCCGTCACCTGCAGCGCGGAGATGGCGAGCCGCGCCGTCATGCCGAGCATGGCGCCGATCAGCAGCTCTTCGCCGAGCAAGAGGATGATCGATTCAAACGAGCGAAGATCGACGGCATAGGCCGCGCGATGCAGCGGAAGGAGCATCGCCGTGAGCGCAAGGGCAGCGACGAGCCGAATGCGCGGCGGAATAGAGAGCTCGCCGAGCGCCGGCAACAGCATGATCATCGTGCCGATCCGTGCAAACATCAGAATGAACGCTGCGGCGAGAGCGGGGAGAAAGGAAAGGTCGATGCGCATCGGCTTTGCCCGTCAGCCGCGTTGCGGCCGGACAAGAGCACGCTCATCGCCGCTCGCGCGCATGACCTAGCCGCCGCTGATGATCCGCGCGGCGATGCGCGCCATCTGCCCCTGCAGAACGTCCCCCATGAACGGCAGGGCGACCAGCATCGCAACGAAGATCGCGAGGATCTTCGGCACGAAGACAAGCGTCATTTCTTGGATTTGCGTCAGCGCCTGAATGAGCGAGATGGCGACGCCGACGGCCAAGCCGACCAGCATCAGCGGGCTCGCGACGAGCACAATCGTCACGATGGCGTCGCGCGCGACGTCCAGCACTTCCGGTCCGGTCAAGCCCCTGCCCCTTAATCCTTGCCCGCAGCCCCCCGGCCCGGGATCAATAAACGCCGATCAGATCGGCATCTTCATAATGTCTTCGTAGGACTGGATCACGCGATCACGCACCGCCACCAGTGCATCTACCGCAACCTCCGTCTCGGAGACGGCGGTCACGACGTCAACCATGTTGGCCTTGCCGGCCGCCATCGAGCGCACCTGCGCGTCCGACTTATGGCCCGCGTCAACGACGCTGCCCAAGGCATTCTTGAGCATCGCGCCGAAGCTTCCTTGCCCGTCTTCACCGCCGCCGATCGATTTCGAGAGGCCGCGGCCCGACTCCGTGATCTTGGAGAGCGCGGCGTAAGCGTTGGCGGCAATGCTTGGCGTGGCCATGGAATTCTTCCCTTAAGGTATTAGGCGCGCAGGATGTCGATCGTGCGCTGAAGCATCCGGCGGGTTGCACTGATGACATTCAAATTGGCCTCGTACGAACGCTGCGCCTCACGCATGTCGGTCGTCTCGATCAGCGGATTGACGTTCGGATATTTCACGTAGCCGTTGGCGTCCGCTGCGGGATGGCCGGGCTCGTACTTCATGCGGAAGTCGGACTTGTCGGTCTGCACCTTGCCGAGATTGACGACATTGGCGTCGAGCGCGCGATCCATCTCCGAGCGAAATGTCGGGACGCGCCGGCGATAGGGGTCGGCGCCGGGCCTCTGCGCGGTCGAATCGGCGTTGGCAATATTCTCGGCGATGACGCGCATGCGGCCGGTCTGGGCCCGCAGCCCCGAGGCGGCGATCGTGATCGATTTGAGAAAGTCCATGATGCTGATGCCTCCCCCTTACTTTTTGCCGAGAGCGGTCTTGATCAGCGCGAGGCTGCGCGAATAGAGCGCGGCGGCGGCCTGATAATCCATCTGGTTCGCCGCGACCTTGATCATCTCGTCTTCCAAATTCACCGCGTTGCCGGAGGGGCGCACCTGGTAGCCGCCCTTGCTCTGATTTTCGAAACCCGGCGCCGCGGCACTGGTCTGCAGATGCCCGGCATTTGTGCTGGCGAGGCTGAGTTGCCCACCCCGCCCCGGCTGCCCCCGGGACAGATCGGGCGGCGCAAGATCATGCGGGCGGAACTTGGGCGTATCGGCGTTCGCCACGTTCTCAGCGAGAATGCCCTGGCGCGCCTGATGCCACTGCATCCTGGTCCGCAGCATCGAAAGAATGGGAAGGTCGGAAATGGACATTTCGCCCTGGCCGCGGCCGCGCCGGAGGGCGTCGACCAGGCAAACTTTTCCCATTGTATGGTTAATGGCGAGTTAAGACCGTTTCGTGCTATTGTGGTGCTAGAGGACCATCAAAGGTCACGAAATGGCCGCGCAATGCGGTATGGTGGGGGTGAGTCTCGGGGCGTTAACGATCTGTTAGGGCTAAAGGCGGCAAGGCTGCGCCAGGCAGTTCCTGCCGACCCGCGTTAACGGTTCCCGGGTGAACCGAACCCTGACGGAGCGTCGAGCGCGCGTAGCGGGAGAGTCGTATGGATAGTTTGTTTGGCGTTGAAATGCCGCTGCCCGCGAAGCTGGTGGTGGCCTTCATCATTGTGTTGGCTCTCATCGGCTTGGCGACCTGGGTGATCCGCCGCGTCGGCGGTGGCAAGCTCGCAGCTTCGGCGCCGCGCGGCCGCGCTCCGCGCCTGGCCGTCATCGATGCGGCCGCGGTCGACGGGCGGCGTCGCCTCGTCCTCATCCGCCGCGACAATGTCGAACATCTGATCATGATCGGCGGACCGACCGATGTCGTGATCGAACAGAATATCATGCGCGCCGTGCCGGTGGCGCAGCCGCGCGAAATGCCGGTTCGGGCTCCGGAAGCCGCCGGCGACCTCGGGCACGAGCCATTGCGCATGCCAGAGGCGCCGCCGCGCCCGCAGCCCCGGTTCGAACAGCCGCAGCGCCCGATGCGCGCTGGCGAGCCGCCACGTCGTCCCGCGCCGCGGCCCGAGCCGGCGCCGACGGCATTGCGCCCGCAACGGCGGCCCGACGTGACCCGCCCGGCGCGCACCTCGATCACGCAGCGCCTCGAAGCGGAAACGGTCGAAGTCGAATCGGCCCCGCCGACCGCCGACGCCAACCTCACCGACATGGCCTTGCGGCTCGAGGCAGCGCTGCGCCGCCCGGCCGCGCCCGGCAAACCCGAGAGCACCGACATCATCGATCCGGTGCCGCTCCCCGAACCGACGCCGCCGACCGCGCCCGAAAGCAACGGCAATGGGGCCGCGCCAGAGCTGGAGATCGCAGGGCCGGTCAAACCCGAATCCAAAACCGCGCGTACGGAGACGAAGGGCACACCGCCGAAATCCGTCTTCGATAGCCTCGAGGAAGAGATGGCGAGCCTGTTGGGCCGTCCGGCAGGAAAAGAGTGAACGCACGAAGCAGACGCCTTTCTCTCCTCGCGGCTTTCACTCTCGTCTTCCTCGCGGCGGCCCCGGCCGCCGCCCAAGACATCAGCATCAATTTCGGCCAGGGCACTGGCCTTACCGAGCGCGTCATTCAGTTGGTCGCGCTCATCACGGTGCTGTCGCTTGCGCCGTCGATCTTGGTGATGGTGACGTCGTTCACCCGCATCGTCGTGGTGCTGTCGCTTTTGCGCACCGCGCTTGGCACGGCAACCGCACCACCCAACGCGGTCATGGTGTCGCTCGCACTGTTCCTGACCATGTTCGTCATGGGGCCGGCGTTCCAGACCGCCTATGAGACGGGGCTGCGCCCGCTCTCGGCTGGGGAGATCACGCCGGAACAGGCGTTCGAGCGTGCTTCCCAGCCTTTCCGCGCTTTCATGCTCAAGAATGTGCGAGAAAAAGACCTTACGCTGTTTTCTAACCTCTCGCGCGAGCCGCGCCCCGATAAGCCCGAAGACATCTCGCTGCGGATCCTCACGCCGGCCTTCATGATCTCGGAGCTGCGCCGCGCCTTCGAGATCGGCTTCCTCCTCTTTCTGCCGTTCCTCGTGATCGACCTTGTCGTCGCCTCGGTCTTGATGTCGATGGGCATGATGATGCTGCCGCCTGTCGTCGTGTCGCTCCCGTTCAAGCTGATCTTCTTCGTTTTGGTGGACGGCTGGACGTTGGTGGCGGGGAGCTTGGTGCAAAGCTACGGCACGTAGTCGCGGCAGCGAGCCGCAATTTCCGGTAATGCGGTTTGCTGGCGCGTCGCTAACCGGTAACGCGTTGAGCGCCGCGGCATTCCTCGCCGGTGTTCGAGCTGCGCTGTCGGACCGTCGCAAGCGGAACCACGAATGCATTCACGCCGAGCCGCTTTCGGACGAGGATGAACAGCCAGATATTGCAGGTGAGGATCGCCGCATTGGTCGCGATTGCCGCGCCAAGAATGCCGAGCGCAGGGATCAACGCCATATTCAGCGCGACATTGAGCACGGCGCAGACAGCGTAAACACGCAGCGTATCGCCGTGATGGCCAGTCATGTTAAGCAGGTGCTCGACGGGTCCGGTCGCAGAGCGCAGCACAAGCCCTCCCAGCACCACCAGCATCGTCGGGTAGCCGACGCCGAAGGCCGCTCCGAACAGCGCGAGCACCCACGGCCCCGCCAATGCAAGCGCAAGCGCGGCAAGAAGCGAAGGCCAGAACATCAATTGAGTGATGCCGGACACGAATCGCTGCATCTCTGCGCGCGTGCCTGTGCGGTGAATCTTGGCGAATTTCGGCACCGCAAGCGCAATCATTGAGAACGAAACAAAGGTGACCAAGCCAGCCGTGCGGATGACCGCAAAGTAGACCGCGACGCTGTCGGGATCGAGAAACCGGCCGATCATCAGAACGTCGGCATTGTCGAGCAACATTCGAAAGCCGTCGACCATCAGGAAGCCGAGCGAAATCGCAAGCCAATGGCGCGTATGGCAATGACGCGCCGCCGGGCGCGTCACGCGCCGACGGACGTGAACGGTCAGGAGCAGCGCCTGGCTCAGCGCCGCGATCGAGCAGGCGCCGAACATGCCCCAGACGGCACCCGACGCACCGACCATTCCGTGCAAGAAGAACGCGCCACCGACAAACATCATCAGCGCTAGCGGGCGCACGATGTAGCCGGGGATGTAGGCCAGATGCATGCAGCCGAAGGCGCGCGCCGTCGCCTCGCTCTGGTTCAATAATGCCCAGAGCGGCACGCACAGCATTCCCACCATCAGCGGCGCGGCATAGTGCGGCTCGATCCTCGCGCGGAGCGCAACGACCACAGCAATCCCCAACAGCCCTCCGAGAACGCTAACGCTCAGCACGATGCCGTAGCTTTGCACAAGGAAGCCGATCAGCCGCCGCCATTTTCCGCGCGCGAGGTAATCGGAGACAAAGCGCAGCGCCGAGGAGCTGAAGCCGAGCGACAGCGCAAGCCCAAGCAACGCCACGATGACAAACACGTAGGCGTAGATGCCGAAGTCGAACGGCCCGAGCCAGCGCGCCAAGAAAACCATGGACGCGTAGGTCAGTCCGGCTCCGACAAATCGAATGGCAAAGACCTGCGCCGCGCTCCTGCACACGGCATAGAGATCGCGGTGTGTTGCAAGCCGCATGAGGACATTTCGTAGCGTCTTTGCGAGCGGATGCGCCGATGCGGAATTCATTCGACCTTCCGGTCCATCGCCGGATGCAGCGGAGGCAACAGCTTGCGGCGAAGTTCAGGCGGCCCGCTGGGATCAGACAGCCGCTCGTTGAGCATCAGGATGTGCTCGGGTGCAATCCGGCCCCGCAGCAGATCCGCAAGCGCGAGCATGTTTCCGCGAAGCCGGCCCCGGCGATCGATGAACGGCTCCGGTCGAATGGAGCGGATGATATTGCCCAGCACATTCTTGAGCGCCAATTGCGCGAGATAGGGGGCGGGAACGGTGCCTTTCTTCGCCAGATAGACTGCGTTCGCAATCTGCGAATAGCCGAGCGGAATTCCGCGCGCGCGTCCCAATTTGTGACCGAGATGGACGCCCCACAGCGCTTCGGTGCGAACAAACCTTCCCTGCCGGAGCGCCTGACCTCGGAAATCGGCGTCCTCGAGCCAAGCATAACCCGGCAAGCGTTCGTCGAACCGCAGGTTGCGAATGGAAGAATAGCGGAACGCCATGTTGCATCCGATATTTCCGCCGAACCCGACATCGTCCTGCAGCGCTGTCTTGGCAGCCCGCTCGCAATCCCGCCGCTCGACCATCACCAACGCATCGGCAAGTTCAATTCCCGCGCCCGATGCCCCATCCGCAAGAACGAAGCCCGTAAGCCCGGCAACGTCGGGTCTCGCTTGAAAGAGGGCAGCCATTTCCTCGATCCAGAAACGGGATGGGACGAAATCATCGTCGAAGAACACGATGTGGGAAAACCGGGAGCCGGCGAGCGCGAGCCCATCGTTGCGTTGCAACGCCGAGCCTGGGCGGCCAATGTGGATAGTCATTCCGGCCGCCGCGACGTCCAATTCTGAGACATCCTCCGGCGCCGTGCCAATGATGAAGATGTGCTCCGGCGGGCGGCTCTGCTCCGAAAGGCGCCCGACCAGCGTCTTGACGATCTTCGGGCGGCCACGTGTCGCAACGATAACGGCCGTCGTTGGGCTTAAAGGCAATGTTTTGGACGCGTCCATCGGGAACCTCAGTGCGGACGGTCTATGTGGCCGTCCTGTGGGCACGCCTGAACCGCTGGCTTAATTTGGAACATCAGCCGCGCGGCGCCCCGTTCGACCCCGTTGGTCGCAAGATTCTTGCCAGCAACGGCGCCCGAACCGGCCCAAATCAACCAACCTGTGCCGTCATGACGCCGGCGGTGGCGGGCTCGGCTTCGGCGGTGCCGGCGCGTCGGCCTGCGCGCCCACGGCCTGTCCGGAGGTCGCAGGCAACGCGTTGCGATCGGCGTAGCGCGTATTGAGGTCGCGCAGGAACGCGCTCAGCGTGTCGGCCGTCGAGATCTTCTTGGCAACCTGTTGGAACTCGGCGCGCGCACTCATCGGCGACGTCACGACATCGAACATCCGCTTCTCGGGCGCCGCATTCATCAGCGCGAGATATTTCTGGCGGAAGCGATCGAGACTCAGCATTTCTCCGGCCAGCGCATAGCCGACGGCCGCACGCAGGATATCGGCCCGCTCGCTCGCGTCGAGCGGCTTTGCGTCACGCCAGCGCTCGCCATACATCCGTTCGATCTGCTCCGCCGCGCCGCGCCAGTTGCGCGCGCTCCATTCGATGTCGGCGCGCAACCGATCGACGTCGTTTCCCTTGAGCATCGCAATGACCTCGAGCGCGAGCGCCTGGCGCCCGGTCTCGGCCAAGGCGCGCGCCTCGATCATCAGGCGGGGGCTACGCCACTCGTTCGGCAGGTCAGTCACACGCGTGCTGCGCAAGACCTGTAAGGTGCGGTCCGGTTTGCGATCCATGAGATAGATGGTGGCAAGGCGCGTCGCGACCTGCGCGCGCGCGGCGCCTTGCAGGCGATTGTCCACCTGATGCTGAAGGAGCAGCGCCGCCTGGGGCAGCAGATCGACCGACACCAGGCGTTCGGCGAGACGTCGGATCATCTCGTCGCCGCGGCGGCCAATCGGGGTGAGCCCATTGAAGTCGTAGAACAAGGCCAGCGCATCGAGCGGCGCCAGGGCCTCGCCCCGCTCGCCGAGAAAAATGGACTCAAAGAGCGCCGACGCCGTCTCCTGCGCGCTGCGGGTCAGATCGGTGTCGGTGTAAGCCGTGAGCGCGACGCGCACCGCCTGAAAGCTGTCGCGATAGCGCCCCTCCTCCCCGTAAAGACGCGCCAACAGTTGCAAGGCTTCGTTTTCGGTCTCATCGCCGCGCCAGGCCGCAGTCAGCTGTTCCAGCGCGTCGATCGCGGCCGGACGGCTAAGTTCCTTGACTCGATAGCGAAGCGCGATCTCGCGCAGCGCACCTTGTGCCGCCGAAGCGCTGACCGGCGAGTCGCCACGCGCGGCATGGTAGGCGACAATGGCGTCGTTCGGGCGGCCCGCCGCCTCGGCCGCACGCCCGTTCAAAACGGAAAGGGTCGCTTTCAAGTCGTCCGGCACGCCGATGCCGTCGAACTCGTTCAAGCGGCGCGCGGCTCCTGCAACATCGCCGACAGCGAGCGACGCGCGCACGGCTTCCTCGAGCGCGACGCGCTGCAGTTCGACGGGGAGATCGGCTGATGCCGCTTCGACGGATTGCAAGCCCCTATTCGCCTCGGCCCATCGGCCTTCGCGCGCCTTGGCGATCGCGCGCCACAGCGCGGCATGGTGAGCGTTGCCGACGAGAGGATTCGAGAGATCCTTCAGCGCCTGCTTGCCGTCGCCGGACATCAGCGCCGCAATGCTGCGCAGAACCATCGCGGCCGGAATCGCATCGTCATCCGGCGCAGCGTCGGCCAGCGTCACGTCGAGGATCGCTCGTGCCTCCGGGTACATTTCGCGCGCGAGATAAAATCGCGCGAGCCCGATCCTCGCATCGGCGCGCTTCTCAGGCGGCGCATCGGCCGCGGCCTGAACGAGCGCCGATTGCCGCGCGACGAATTCCGCCTGCCGGTCAGCGTCCCATGTCGAAGCATCGAACGGCCGCGCCGATGCGTTCTGCGCGCCGGCCTCCGCCGCCGCCGTCAACAGCAGGCCCGAGGGGCGCGACAGCACAATCTTACCAGGCTCGAGCGCGACCGAAAGATCATCGGCGAGCGGCGCAATCACGACTCCATGCGTCGACGACAGCGCGCGAAGCTCCACGAAGTCTTGTCCCCGCAAAAATCCACGCGCGGGACCAAGCGCCGTCACGACGAGCAGCTTGTCACCGACATCCGGATCGGCAATCCGGTGCAAGGTTGCCGGATGATCGAACGGAATGGAGAGGCTGACTCGCGACGCACTGCCTTCATTGCGCGTTATGCCGAGCGCCTTCGTCGGCTCGAGAACCGTTTCGCCGAGCGTCACGACCCAACTTGAATCGTCCGCACTCAAGCTCGAAAGCCGCGGCCGGGCGAGCTTCAGACGGACGACCTGTCCGCCCGCGGAGCGCGTCACATCGATGTCGCCGATGACGTTCCCCGCAGCGCCGCGAATGGACGAGACATCGAGCGGCGCGGCCGAGTCGAACACGAGCCATAACGTGTCGGCGCGCCGAAAGACGGCGGCCGGCGTCGCTTCGCGAAACGGAAAAACGAGACGCAGCGTCTCCGCCTGCTGCATCAGGGTTGCAACGACGGGCGCCGTCGCCTTCGGCTTTTCGGGAGCGGATGGCGATGCTGGAATGCGCTGGGCAGCCGGCGAAGGTGTCGCCGACGCGGCGACCGGAACCGGGGGGACCGAGTCGTCAAAGGCCGGCGACGCAGGTTTCACGGAAGCGCTTGCGGCGACTTTCGGCTTCTCTTCGATGTCCCGCGGCGTCGCATCGCCGGAGCGCGCGGGAGCGAGCGCCGGCGGAACATAAGCTTTCGGCGGCTCGTCGCCGCCGATCGGCGTCGCACTGTTCGCCGGCTCGACGGCCGTGACGTCCATGACAAACGCGTTGTTCTCGCGAAAGGTGCGGACATCGACACGACCGATGAGATCGAAACGCGCCGTCGCTTTCGTTGCCTCGGTCTTCGATTCGATTGCGGCAACGGTTGGCGGCATCGCCGCCTTGGCGTCCGCAAGGTCGAGGGTGAGAGGCGCGTCGAAGGACAACGCCATCTCATCCTGCCGCCGCTCGCTCATCACTGCGACGTCGCCCGGAAGGTCGAAGACATAGCGGGTGAACGTCGGCGTCGTTGCGACCCTGACCTTCACCGGCGGCCATGCCTGTCGGGTTCCGGGCTGGCTCGCGCTCGCGAAGGTCGTCTGCTTCAACTTGCGCTCGGCGTCGCGCAGCCGGTTCGTCAAGGCCTGCACGACGTCGCGTGGCAAGGCCGGCGGCGGCCCCTGCCATGCCTCCGGCAAGAGATCGACATAGAGGCGGTCGCCGGCGGGCGTCGTCTGCAGCGTCACCTTCTGCTTGAGACCAAGGCGGACCGCGCGGCCGTCCGGGTCGAGCCGCGCGACGGTGACATAGTCCGGCGCGGACGCCGCAAGCCGCTCGACCGGGACATACACCGGCTGGCGGAACGTGACGATCAGCACATTCCCGGACAACCTGACATTGGCGTCGGCCGCTTCCGCCAGGTCGAAAACGAGGCGTGCGAAGCCGTCCTTCACGGCGATGCTGGCTTGGCCTTCGGCCGGCGCGGCGGCCAAAGGCGCGATGCCCGGCGGCAGAACGAAAAGCGCAGCGCCGAGCGCAAGACGAACGCACGCGCTGCCGCTTCTGCCAAATCGCTTGAAACCGGTCATCCCGGACGTCCTGTGCGGGTCTGACGGCGCGAAGCCGTCACGCCGGAAGCCCCACCATAGGTGGCGGGCTTTAATGCCGGCTTAACCCGTCAGGTCCGGGGACGCCCCTCGATCTTGGGAAGGTCGGCGGCGCTCGGCGAGCGGCCATCGCCGCCCCGTGACGCCAGCTCAACGGTCAGCCGCTCGGCCGCCTCGGTCGACATCGCCGCCAGGATGTCCGACATCTTCCGCGGATTGATCTGCGTCGCGACGTCGAGCAGGATTCTCATGTCGAGGCGGTCGAAGATCTTCGCCGCGTCTTTCGGCTTCATGTTCTCGTACATGGTGACGAGGCCCTTGAGGCGCGCAGCCTCCGCCTCGTCCTTCTTGGCGGCGGCAGCATCCATCTTCATCTCGAGCTCTTTGAGCTCCTCGAGGCGCGCCTCGATGCGCTGCTCGGCCGTCTTAAGCAAGCCTTCACGGATGTCGAGGTCGCGGTTGCGCGCCTCCAGTTCCTTCCGGCGCTCCTGCAATTGTTCGAGCAAGGTCCGTTCGCCCGTCGACATGACGGGCTTGTCGCTGGTGAAGTTGTTCGGCTTTGCCTCCGGTGGCGGCGGCGGTGCCTTTGCCGCGGCGGCGGCGGCGGGAGGAGCGGCGCCCGGGGCCTCGCCTTGCGCCTTCGAGGGCTCCTTGTCGCCACGCTTGGCGCCGCCCTCCGCGCCATGACCGGCGGGTTCGCCCTCCTTTGCGGCCGCCGGCTTGCTCGCGCCGACCGAGCCCGTGATGTCGGGATAGCCGAGCATCTCCTGCGCCCAGGAGCGCGTGCCCGCGGGCTTCACGGCAGGATATTTTGCCTGCGCCACGCGGACCGCGGCGGCATCCCGCCCCTGCGCTGCGGGCGCGAGACGGTCGTCTTTCGTGCCTGTGGCGTAAGCGCGTTGCGGCCCCGCGATGATATAGCCGGTGCCGCTGACGATCGCCGCGGTCTTGAGCGCCAGCAAGCTCGCCGTCGCGAACAGGACGACGGGCAGGAGGCGAATGCCGCGCGCGATTTGGATCATGCGGCTTGGCCGGTCGTGCGCAACCGCGCGCGTGCGGCAAAAGCTTGCGCCGCTGCGACGGTCGCGTTGGCCTCAGGCGCGATCGCGGTGATCGTCGCGCCTTGCTCGAGCGGCCGCGCCACTGCCACGATCTGCGCCAGCTTCTTGACGACGTCTTCCCCGGCGACGATCTGGCGGCCGAGTGCCGCTGCGATCGCCTCCGCGCTTTTGAGGCGCGGCCCGAGCGTCTGATTGCAATCCTGCACCGTCACCTTGAGACCGCCGATCGCGCGCTCGGCGATCTCTGTCGCCGTGATCAGCTCGGAGATCGTCGCTTTGAGCGTCTGCTCATCGGCCTTCAATTTCTTGAGGCGACTGTTGAGCATCACGCAATAAGCGATCGTCAGGATCAGAAGGATCGCGACCAGCCCTTCGATCATCAGGCCAATCTGGTTGCTCACGGGACCTCCACGCGCTTTGAGGAATCGGCATTTTCAAACATTGCGAATGTCGTCTGCGACCGCTGCAGCGGCTTCGTCACGCGGACCGCGACGCGGTCGCCGACACGTCCCATATGGCCTTCGGTCAAGGTGATGTCGCCGCACCGCACCGCCACCGGCGCGTCCGGCCTGATTTCGAGCGGCAGCGTGTCGCCGACATTGAGATTCATGAGCTGCTTGAGCGGAATCTCGGCTTCGTAAAGAACGGCGTCGACGGCGATCTCGGCGCGGCCGATCTCGGTCGCGAGATGGCCTTCCCAGATGGGATCGCGACCGAACTTCTCGCCCATGAACATCTGGAGAAGGACATCACGGATCGGCTCGATGGTGCCGTAAGGAAGCAACAGCTCCGCCGTCCCGCCGCGATCCTCCATGTCGATGCGCAAGCGCACCAGGATCGCCGCGTTGGCAGGACGCGAGATCGCGGCGAAGCGAGGATTGGTCTCCAGACGATCGATCGTGAAGCGGACCGGCGAGAGCGGGCGGAACGCCATCTCGGCGTCCGTCAGGACGAGCTCGATCATGCGCTTGGCAAGATTCGACTCGATGGTCGTGTAAGGCCGCCCCTCGATGCGGATGGCCGTCTGCCCGCGTCGACCACCCAGCAAGACGTCGATGATCGAATAGATCAGGCTCGAGTCGACGGTGAGCAGCCCGAAATTGTCCCACTCCTCCGCCTTGAAGACGGCGAGGATCGCCGGCAGCGGGATCGAGTTGAGATAGTCGCCGAAGCGAACGGAGGTGATGCGGTCGAGCGAGACTTCGACGTTGTCGGAGGTGAAGTTGCGCAGCGACGTCGTCAGCAATCGGACGAACCGATCGAAGACGATCTCGAGCATCGGCAGACGCTCGTAGGACACCATCGCCGAGTCGATGATGGCGCGGATGCCCGAATTCTCGCTGAGCGCGATGTCGGACAGGCTGAAGCCGAGAAGACTGTCGATTTCCTCCTGGCTCAGGATGCGCTCGGCGCCGAGGCCCGCCGTACCACCTTTCTCCGGCGTGTATTGCGCGTTCCCGTCCGCGCCACCCGTCCACGCGACGCCCACCTCGCCTTGCGCGTCGGCAGCGGGAACGGCATTGAGGCCCTTATCCCAATTCGCCGCAAGGGCGTCTTGATCGGCCGGCCCAGCAGTCGTGGCTGCGCCCTCGGTCATTGGACGACCATTTCCTTGAACAGGACGGCGTTGATGCGGCCGGGCGCGATGACGGCGTTCACACGCCGCGTCAGCTCTTCCTTGAGCCGGTAGGCGCCCGCCGATCCTTCCAGATCGGACGGTCGAAGCTGCCGCAGGAAGAGTTGGAATGCGTCCATCACCCGCGGAACGACGGGTTGCACTTGCGCTACGGTCGTCGGATCGGCGAGTTCGAGCGTGATCTTGGCTTTCAAAAACTGCGCCCGCTCGCCGCTGCCGGCGAGGTTCACCAGCACGTCGGGCAAGTCAAAGAATGTCGGCGGCTTCGGCACAGGCGCCGCGGCGACCTTCTCTTCCTTATGTCCGAAGAAGAAAAAATAGGCGCCGCCCCCGCCGCCACCCACAAGCAGAAGCGCGACAACGCCGATGATGATCAGCTTGAGCTTGCCTGACTTCTTCGGCGGCGCCCCCTCCTCGGGAACGTCGTTGTCCGGCTCGGTCGCCTTGCTTGCCATTTCGATTTTGCCCCGCCTCAGGCGGCCGCCCCGCGAGCGATGCGAATAGCGACGAGAATCTTGGCAGGTGCCCCACGCCCCGCAGAAGGCACGCTAGGAAAACATGGTTAACGAAACCTTTCTGAAGCGCCTTCAGGGGCAATTCTTGCCGGGAAATATCTGCCGCCGGGCATCCCTCGAATTGGCACGCCTACACTCATCTCATTGAAAAATATCACGTTTCCTATCTGGCACGGTCGCTGCAAAGCCTTCGGCGATCCGCGGCTTGGGAGAGCCGCAATCAAGCGAGACCGCCGCGTCTTAAGAAAGCGACGCCTCGTATCTCGAAGGGGAGTAAGGCCGATGGAGAATGCCCTCCTGATCGGACTGTCACGCCAAGCCGTGCTGCGGCGAAGTCTCGACGTGATCGCGAACAACATCGCCAACGTGAACACCACCGGCTTCAAGGCCGACAATTCGGTGTTCGAGGAAACGACCATGCCGCTCGCCCGCGACGAAGGCGGCAACGGCATCAATCGGCGCGTCAGCTTCGTCAATGACCGCGCCACCTGGCACGACATGCGCCAGGGCGGCATCGAATTGACCGGGGCGCCGCTCGACGTCGCGATCGACGGCAACGGATTTCTCGCCGTGCAGACGCCGGCGGGCGAGCGCTACACCCGCAACGGCGCGCTGCAGCTCAACGCGGCTGGCGAGCTCGTCACCGCGACCGGCTTTCGTGTGCTCGGCGAAAGCGGCCCGATCGTGATGCAGCGCGAGGACAAGGACATCACCATCGCGCGCGACGGCTCGATCTCCGCCGGCGCCAACGCGCGCGGCAAGCTGCGCATCGTCGAGTTCGCCCAGGTGGCGCGGCTCGAGAAAGACGGCGCCAACACTTTCGTCGCGCCGGCGGGCGTCACGCCGACTGTCAGTACGACACCGCGCGTCATCCAAGGCGCGGTCGAGAAGTCGAATGTGCAGAGCGTCGTCGAGATGACGCGCATGATCGACGTCACCCGCACCTACACGACGATCTCGCAGATGCTGCAGAACCAAAGCGACCTGCGTCGCTCCGCAATCGAGAAGCTCGCCGAAGTTCCGGCGTGAACGCATAGGATTTGACAGAGATGCGCGCGCTCCACACCGCCGCGACCGGCATGATGGCCCAGGAAGTCAACGTCCAGGTCATCTCCAACAACATCGCAAACATGCGCACGACCGGCTTCAAGCGCCAGCGTGCCGAGTTTCAGGACTTGCTTTACGAGCAGGTCCGCCGCGTCGGCAGCCAGACCTCCGATCAGGGCAACATCCTGCCGGCCGGCGTCGAGCTCGGCTCCGGCGTCAAGACGGTCGGCACGCCGCGCGTGATGACGCAAGGCACGCTGTCGCCAACCGGCAAGGATTTCGACGTCGCTATCCGCGGTGAGGGATTCTTCAAGATCCTGCTGCCGGACGGTCGCACGGCCTATACGCGCGACGGTTCGTTCGAGCTCGACGCGCAAGGCCGCATCGTCACCAATCAAGGCTATGTCGTGCAGCCCGGCCTCACGGTGCCGCAGAACGCGAGCCAGATCACCATCAATGCCGCCGGCCAGGTGTCGGTGATGCTGCCGGGAAACACCGACTCGACGCTCCTCGGCCAGATCGAGCTGTCGATGTTCATCAACAAGGCCGGCCTGCAAGGCATCGGCGACAACCTCTATCTCGAAACCACGGCCTCCGGCACGCCGCAGAACGGACTGCCCAACGCCGACGGCTTCGGCAACCTGCAGCAGGGCAATCTCGAGCAGGCGAATGTCGAGGCGGTCACGGAGATTTCCGATCTGATCGCCGCGCAGCGCGCCTACGAGATGAACGCGAAGGTCATCAACGCGGCCGACCAGATGCTCTCGTCCACCTCGAACCTGATCCGGTGATGGCGATGTCGCGCAAACTCATCCTCATCGCCGCGCTCCTCTTTCCGAGCGCCGCCGCCGCGCAGATCACGACCATCGCGCAAACGCCGCTTCCGGCGCTTAAAGCCGAAGCGACGGTCACGAGCGATGTGGTGCGCATCCGCGATCTGGTCGAAAACCCCGGCGTCGTCGCCGATGTCGCGATCTTCCGCTCGCCGGATCTCGGGCACACCGGAACGGTCGAAACGGCGCGCATCATCGACGCGATCCGCCCCTACAAGCTCGTCGGGATCGATACGCGCGGGCTGACCGAGGTCGTCGTCACGCGCACGAGCCGCACCATCACCACCAAGCAGCTCGAGGAACGAATCGCCGCGGCCTTGGCGAAGCGTCCCGGGCTCGGCGACGCCAAAGACATCGCCGTGACGTTCGATCGCGACATCCGCGCCTTGGAGATCGATCCGGCGGCGATTGGCACGCTGCATGTCGCGCGCCTTTATTACGACCCCTCGAATGGGCGCTTCGACATCACGTTCGAGCTTCCAGGCCAGACCGCACGGCGCTCGCTGCTGCGCTACACCGGCATCGCGACGGAGACGGTGCCCGCCGTCATCCCGCTGCGCGCGCTCGGTCGCGGCGAGACGATCCGCGAAAGCGATGTCGTGCTCGAGCGCCGTCCAAAGGCCGAAGCGGGAGACGGAATCGTCGGCCGCATGGATGCCGCGGTCGGCATGGCGGTGAAGCGCGCCTTGCGCGTCGGGCAGGCCCTGCGCACCGCCGACCTCATGAAGCCGGAGGTCGTGAAGCAGAATGAGACCGTCACCATCACCTATCAGCGGCCCGGAATCGTCCTGAGCATTCGCGGCAAGGCGCTCGAATCCGGCGCCGAAGGCGATGTCGTCAATGTTCTCAACGTGCAGTCCAAACGCACGATCCAAACCACGGTCGCGGGACCTGGCCGCGTCATCGCGGCGCCCGAAGCGCCCGCCGCCCTCTCCGTCTCCGCTCGCGAGACCGCGATCACCGTCGCGGACTCAACCGGTTCTCATCAAGCTGAGTAGCTCTTATGTCACTCTCCAAGCGTCATCTGAAATCCGTTGCACGGCCCGCCGTGATCCTTCTCGCCGGCGGGCTCCTCGCGAACTGCGCCGCCATCGACCGCCTCAAGGGCGTCGGCGAGCCGCCTGCTCTCTCGAAGGTCGATAATCCGACCGCGCAGGTCGGCTACAAGCCGGTGCAGATGCCGATGCCCGCGCCGCAGCCCGCGGTCTACAATCCGAACTCGCTGTGGCGCA
The DNA here is from genome assembly GCA_050187875.1 of Variibacter sp. Classification (GTDB taxonomy): domain Bacteria; phylum Pseudomonadota; class Alphaproteobacteria; order Rhizobiales; family Xanthobacteraceae; genus JAFKKS01. The sequence goes on along the minus strand of JBFWXB010000018.1, from coordinate 27,553 downwards.
ACGGCTCGCGCGCCTTCTTCAAGGATCAGCGCGCGCATCAGGTCGGCGACATCCTCACCGTGAAGGTGAAGATCACCGACAAAGCGAAGTACGAGAACGAGACGCTGCGCAGCCGCACCAACAAGGAAGACTCTGGCGTCTCCGACTTCCTCGGCAGCAAGACGATCGGCAATCCGTCGAAAGCGATCCTGCCCGGCCGCATCCTCACCGCGGACTCCACCGCATCCAGCGACGGCAAGGGAACGATCGACCGCAAGGAAGAACTGTCGACCAATGTCGCCGGGGTCGTCACGCAGGTGCTGCCAAACGGCAATCTCGTGATCGAGGGCAAGCAGGAGGTACGCGTCAACTTCGAGATCCGCGAACTCATCGTCGCCGGCATCGTGCGGCCGGAGGATATCGAAAGCGACAACACCATCGACTCGACCAAGATCGCGCAAGCGCGCATCGCCTATGGCGGCCGCGGCCAGCTTACCGACATCCAGCAGCCGCGCTACGGCCAGCAGGTGCTCGACGTGCTGCTGCCGTTCTGATTTTGCTGCGCGTCCGGACGGAAGACCGGTTCCCACTTTCCTGGACGCGCTTCTCGCTCCCCGCCGCCCCGTGATCCGGACCGGGCCGGTGACTCGACGCGGCCTCCGGCAACTCCCCGCCGGAGGCCGTGTTCGCTTGCGCCATCGCGCTCGATCAGCGACGCTCAGCGTGTGGAGAATTGTGAATGCCGTTGATGGGCGAAGGCTTGCTTGCGGTCTGGACCGACGTCGTGCCGTCGGCCGAAGACGATTTCAATCTCTGGTACACGCACCAGCACGTGCCGGAACGTGTCGGCGTGCCCGGCTTTCTGCGCGGACGCCGCTACGCCGCGCCCGAACGCGCACAGCATCGCTATTGTGCATTCTATGAGACGCAAACGTTGGCGGTGCTGCAAAGCGGAGCTTATCTCGCGCGGCTCAATGATCCGACCGAATGGACGCAGCGCGTGATGCCGAATTTCCGCAACATGATCCGCGGCGCGTGCAAGACGCTGGCGACGTCCGGCGTCGGTATCGGCGGAGCGCTGGCAACGCTACGGCTCGACCTTTCCTCGGCGTGGGACACGGTCGATGCCGCCGCGCTCAAGCGGTTTACCGCGGAGGTTACATCCGCGCCGGGATTCATCGGCACGCACATTGCCGTGCGCGATCGCGCGCTCGCCGGCATGCCGACGAAGGAAGCGACGCTGCGCACGACCCCCGATGCGCTGTTCGATGGTGTGCTTCTGCTTGAAAGTGCGAGCCGCAAAGAGCTCGAGGCGCGGCTCGCCGACGTCGAGCGCAAGCTCGCGACCGCGTGGCCACAGGCGCCGGTTGCGGATGTGGCGCTCTACGACTTGGCGTTCGCGCTCACGCCCTGAGCGGGCATGAGCGCCTCTGTGGCACCCGCGTCAGCTGTCGCGGTAGACGCGCTCGCGGCGTTCGTGCCGCTCTTGCGCTTCCAACGAAAGCGTTGCGATCGGTCGGGCGTCGAGCCGGCGCAGCGAGATCGGCTCTCCGGTTTCTTCGCAGTAGCCGTACGTGCCGTCATCGATCCGGGTGAGCGCCGCGTCGATCTTCGCCACCAGCTTGCGCTGGCGATCGCGCGCACGCAGTTCGATCGAACGGTCGGTCTCCGACGACGCGCGATCGGCTAAATCCGGATGATTTTGGTTTTCGTCTTGAAGATGCTGCAAAGTCTCGCGCGCCTCCTTCAAGATTTCCTCACGCCAGGCCAGCAGCTTTTTCCGAAAATAGTCTTGCTGCTTTTTATTCATGAACGGCTCTTTGTCCGTAGGCTGGTACTTCCTCATCGTCACACGAATGCTTTTTTGCTTGAGCGCCGCCATATGCAACGATCCCCCACTCCCTCGACTCGAAGCCTTATGTCCGGCTCCTGGCGCGGGCTTATAATCGGCCGGCCGGCTGCCGACAACTGGGATTGTGCGTAGGGGTCAGGGCCGAATCCGCCCTTACCCGGCAACCGCTTACGGGCGTTTTTGGGTGTCCTGGTCGCGCTCGAATTTGGCGAGTTCGACCTCCGCCCGCAGCTCGATGGCTGCCAGAACCTCGTCGAGGCCCGGCTCGCCAGATCCCTCCGACAGGCCCGAGGCGGAGGCTTTCAGCCGCCGAAGCGCTGCCGGATCGAGATCCCCGGCTAACAGACTGACTTTGAGGGCGTCAAGGGCGTCCAGCACGACGCTGCCCCGCCGGACCGAACGGCGGCGGCGTTCCGCTGGGTCCTCAATGGACTGCAGGACGAGAAGGGCATCGATGCCGCCCACCGCTCGTAGCGTCGGGGTCGCAGCGGCTGGTCGCGCCTCCGCCTCGGCGGCGACTTGGAACGTCTCCCCGCCGGACGGACGTCGCGCCGCGCTCGCTGTCGCAACGCGCCCGACCGTAGCCTTGGCCTCAACTTTCATCGAGTCGCGTCCAGCTGATCATGATGGCCGGGAGGCTCGTCCCACATGGTTAATAAAACCTGAATCGCCCGGCAAATTCTGCCGTCGCGCGCGCTCGCAGGCCGGCAAGAACCGCCGAGCAGCGCACGGCGCACAGAATTTCCATATTAATATCAATGGCTTGATCCTGGCACGTTGTTCGCAAGGGATGGCGCGGGAGAATGTAAGGGGAGTTTTGTCATGCGGGCCGCGCTGCGCGCGCTCATCGCTGCCACCCTGGTTGCCGCGCTTCTGCCGGGCGCTGCGCCGGCGCAGGCCGCGTCGCGCATCAAGGACCTGGCGAGCATCGAGGGCGTCCGCCAGAACCAGCTCATTGGCTACGGGTTGGTGGTCGGCCTCAACGGCACCGGCGACTCGCTCAATAACGCTCCGTTCACGAAGCAGTCCCTGCAGGCGATGCTCGAGCGCCTGGGCGTGAATGTGCGCGGTGCGCAGGTGCGCACCGGCAATGTCGCCGCCGTCATGGTCACCGGGAACCTGCCGCCCTTCGGCACGCAGGGCACCCGCATGGACGTCACCGTCTCCGCGCTCGGCGATGCGAAGAGCTTGCAGGGCGGCACCCTCCTCGTCACGCCGCTCCTCGGCGCCGACGGCAACGTCTATGCCGTCGGACAGGGCTCCGTCGCCATCGGCGGCTTCCAAGCCGAGGGTGAAGCGGCCAAGATCACACGCGGCGTGCCGACCGTCGGCCGCATCGTCAACGGCGCGATCATCGAGCGCGAGATCGATTTCGCACTTAACCGGCTGCCGCAATTGCGCCTCGCCTTGCGCAACGCCGACTTCACAACCGCGAAGCGGATCGCCGCCGCGGTCAACGATTTCATCGGCGGCGCTGTCGCCGAGCCGCTCGACCCCTCGACGGTCCAGGTCACGATCCCGAAAAAATATCCCGGCAACGTCGTCGCGCTCCTGACCGAGATCGAGCAGCTGCAGGTCGAGCCCGATCTCGCGGCGAAGATCGTCATCGACGAGCGCTCCGGCATCATCGTCATGGGGCGCGACGTGCGCGTGTCGACGGTCGCGGTCGCGCAGGGCAATCTCACCGTCACGATCAGCGAAACGCCGCAAGTGAGCCAGCCGGCGCCTTTGTCGCGCGGCCGCACACGCGTGGTGCCGCGCACGCGCATCGGCGTGCAGGAGGACGGCAAGAAGCTTGCGATGGTGCAAGAAGGCGTGTCGCTGCAACAGGTCGTCGACGGCCTCAACGCACTCGGCATCGGCCCGCGCGATCTCATTGCGATCCTGCAAGCGATCAAGGCCGCCGGCGCCATCCAAGCCGACATCGAGGTGATGTGATGGCCGCCGGCTTGAACGCGCTGTCGAGCGCCGATCAGGCGCTGTTTCGCGCGACGTCGACACCGTCTCCGTCCCCTGCCCCGGCGGGAGCGCAGTCGCTGCAAGCGCGGGCGCGCGCGAAGGCGGAAGATTTCGAAGCTGTCTTCCTCAACACCATGTTCCAGCAAATGTACACCGGCATCGAAGGTGATGGCCCATTCGGCGGCGGGACGGGCGTCGGTGTCTGGCGTTCTTTCCTCACCGATCAGTACGCCAAGTCGATGGTGAAGGCGGGCGGCATCGGCCTCGCCGATCACGTCTACCGCTCGCTTCTCGGCCAACAAGAGATCGCCGCGAAATGACGCGCCTATCCCCCATCGATAGCAGCACGCCTCCCGCTTCCGCTGCGCCGATCACGAGAGTCGAATGCCAAAGGCTTGTCGATGATCTTGTTCGCGTGATGGACGCGCTGCTGCAAACCGTCGAACAGGAAACCGCGCTGGTGCGCGATGGGAAGCTAAAGGATGCGGCTGACCTCGTGACGGAAAAGAGCGAGCTCGCGAGCCGCTATCTTGCCGATACCGCGCGCCTGAAAGCGAACGCCGCTACGCTCTCGCAAAATGTTCCCGAGACGCTCTCGCTCCTGCGACAGCGGCACGACCTCTTCCGCGCGCTGCTGCAGATCAACCTCGCCGTGCTCGCAACCGCCCATGCCGTGTCCGAAGGGATCGTGCGCACCGCGGTGAACGAAGTCGCGCGCAAGACAGCGCCGCAAACCTACGGCGCCACAGGCCGCGCCAGCGCACCTCCACGCCACGCAGCGAAGCCGGTTGCCGTCAGTCGCACGCTTTAGTCCCTAACGGTGGAAATCAAAGTAAGCGCGACCACTCGATTTCAAACGATTCCGAACCGAGCCGCTTGACGCAAAGTCCTAATGTCTCGTTAACGAACGACATTTAAATTCCTGTCCACGGTGTACGGGTGCCTGGCTGTCAACGCAGGAGGCCGACGTGGAAACCGATACCGCAGGACGTGTGAGGGTCAGCCCCTCCCGCGCGGCAGGATCGCTGCAGAGCAATGGCCGAGGACTGAGCGCCGTGACGCCGCTCGCGCCCGCCGAAGCTGTCGCGCCGCCGCCCCCTGCCACTGACACGCATAATGAATCCACGCAGCAAGGTGCAACGCGCTACATGCTCAGCGACGCCGCGCGCCAGGTCCTGATGGACATGATGGAGTTGCGCTCGACGCGTCTCGCGCGGCGCGCCAGCGACAGCAATATGCAGCGCGTGCGCGCCAACGAGCAGAAGCCGGAAGCGCCGCACCGTCCCGACGACGACGAAGCTCATACCGACGTGAGCACGTGATTGCTGCTTAAGGCGCTGCGCAACCTTAAGCCGAACGCGGCCACGTTTAGAGCGCGTTAACCATGTTTTTTTACGCCGAATACAGAGCCCTATGAGACTTTCCGGTCCGGCGATCTGAATGATCGACCCGTCCGCCAGTATGGCATTCGACCAGAAAGGTTTCTTCAAATGGCTTCCGGTATCACCCTCTCTGCCGGCGTTCGGCAGAACCTCCTCGCGCTGCAGAACACCGCCTCGCTGCTGAGCACGACGCAAAATCGTCTCGCCACCGGCAAGAAGGTCAACTCCGCGCTCGACAACCCGACCAGCTTCTTCACCTCCTCTTCGCTGTCGGCTCGTGCCTCCGACCTCTCGGGCATTCTCGACTCGATGTCGAACGGCATTCAGACGCTGCAGGCCGCCAATAACGGCCTCACCGCCATCACCAAGACCGTCGAGTCCATGCAGGCTACGATCAACCAGGCCCGCCAGGACGCGTCGTTTAAGTCCACGTCCTTCACCATCGACGCCACCGCGATCGGCACCTCGACCGTGAAGAACCTCTCGATCTCCGGCGGCGCCGTCGGCACCACCGCGGTCGATATCGCGCTGAACACGGCTGGCACCTCTGCGACGCCGGGTTCCGCCACGTCCGGCACGGTGCCTGGCACCTACACGGGCGGCACGCTGACGATCAACGGCACGGACGTGACGATCGCCGACGACACCAACGCGGCCGGCCTCAAGGCCGCGATCGACGCCGCCAGCATCACCGGCATCACCACGTCGGTGTCCGGCTCCACGATCACGATCTCGAACGCCAACGGCAACGTGGACTTCACCGGCTCGACCGGCGCGCTGCTCACCTCGCTCGGGCTCTCGACGTCGACCAACTACGCGGCCGCCACCAGCGGCTCGGTGAAGACCGTCGACGACCTCGTCTCCGCGATCAATTCGAATACGTCGCTCACCGGCAAGGTGAAGGCCTCGAACGACGGCGGCAAGCTCAACATTCAGAACCTGTCGACCGACGATCTGTCGGTTGTCGGCGCCACCGCCGCCAACGTCATCGACGGCACGACTGGCGCGTCGAGCACGCAGACCATCGGCGGCAACAGCGTTCGTAAGAACCTGATCAGCCAGTTCAACGATCTGCGCACCCAGCTCAACAAGCTTGCGGACGACTCCAGCTTCAACGGCGTCAACCTGCTCAAGGGCGACACGCTGAAACTGGTGTTCAACGAGACCAACACGAGCTCGATCAGCATCGTCTCGCAGGATCCGAACGGCATCAACTCGGATGTCCTCGGCATCGGCACGGCGACTGCCGCCGAGTTCTCAAGCAACACCAGCCTCGACTCGCGGCTGGACGGTCTGGCGACGGCGCTGACGTCGCTGCGCTCGCAGTCTTCGGCCTTCGGTTCGAACCTCTCGATCGTGCAGAACCGCCAAGACTTCACGAAGAACATGATCAACACGCTGCAGACCGGCGCCGACAATCTGGTGCTCGCGGACAGCAACGAAGAGGCCGCAAACCTCCTCGCTTTGCAGACCCGCCAGCAGCTCTCGACCACGGCGCTCTCGCTCGCGTCGCAGGCCGACCAAGCCGTGCTGCGCCTGTTCTGATCCTTCCGACTTCGGTCAAAAAGATGCGGCGGGGCCTTGTGCCCCGCCTTTTTTTGCGCGCCGCGGGCGCGTTAACGGCTTATTAGCGTCTTCTTTACCGGGCGTTAGGGTTACCAAATCATGATCAAGCCAAGCTCCCGCGGGTCGGGATGATGAAGGTTTGAGCCAAAGGTTGAGCCATGAGCGATATCGTCCTCTCCGCTGGCGTTCGGCAGAATCTCCTCGCGCTGCAGAACACCGCCTCGCTGCTGAGCACGACGCAGAACCGTCTCGCCACCGGCAAGAAGGTCAACTCCGCGCTCGACAATCCGACGAGCTTCTTCACCTCCTCCGCGCTGTCGGCGCGCGCGTCCGATCTCTCGAGCATCCTCGACTCGATGTCGAACGGCATTCAGACGCTGCAGGCCGCGAATAACGGCCTCACCGCGATCACCAAGACCGTCGAGACGATGCAGGCCACGGTCAACCAGGCGCGGCAGGACTCAACTTTCAAGAGCACGTCGTTCACGATCGATGCCACGGCCATCGGCACCGCGACCATCAAGAATCTCTCGATCTCCGGCGGACTGGTCGGCGCGACGCCAGTCGATGTCGCGCTCAATTCAACCGGCACAGCCGCCACGCCCGGCTCCGCGACCTCCGGCACGGTGCCTGGCACCTACACGGGCGGCACGCTGACGATCAACGGCACCAACGTGACGATCGCCAACGACACCAACGCGGCCGGCCTCAAGGCCGCGATCGACGCCGCCAGCATCGCCGGCGTCACCACCTCGGTCGCCGGCTCCACCATCACGATCTCGAACGCCAACGGCAACGTGGACTTCACCGGCTCGACCGGCGCGCTGCTCACCTCGCTCGGCCTCTCGACGTCGACCAACTACGTCGCCGCCACGACCGGCGCGGTGAAGACCGTCGACGACCTCGTCGCCGCGATCAATTCGAATACGTCGCTCACCGGCAAAGTGAAGGCCTCGAACGACGGCGGCAAGCTCAACATTCAGAACCTGTCGACCGACGATCTGTCGGTTGTCGGCGCCACCGCCGCCAACGTCATCGACGGCACGACTGGCGCGTCGAGCACGCAGACCATCGGCGGCAACACGGTCCGCAAGAACCTGATCGCGCAGTTCAACAATTTGCGCGACCAGCTCAACAAGCTCGCTGACGACGCGAGCTTCAACGGCATCAACCTGCTGCACGGCGACACGCTGAAGCTGATCTTCAACGAGGGCAACACGAGCTCGATGTCGATCGTTTCGCAGGATCCGAACGGCGTCAACGCAGACGTCATCGGCATTGGCATGGCGACCGGGGCCGAGTTCTCGAACGATGCGTCGCTCGACGCGCGGACGGACGCCCTCCACAACGCGCTCAATTCCTTGCGCTCGCAGTCTTCAGCCTTCGGTTCGAACCTCTCGATCGTGCAGAACCGCCAGGACTTCACGAAGAGCATGATCAACACGCTGCAGACCGGCGCCGACAACCTGGTGCTCGCGGACAGCAACGAAGAGGCCGCAAACCTCCTCGCTTTGCAGACCCGCCAGCAGCTCTCGACCACGGCGCTCTCGCTCGCGTCGCAGGCCGACCAGGCCGTGCTGCGCCTGTTCGGCTAGACCAATTCTGGAAGACGCGGCGCTATCTTCGCCGCATCTTTACCTTTCGTTAAGCAACGCCTCGCGATGGTCCACCGACGTGACACGCGAGGAGGCGAGACATGGCACTCAAGGTCGAACTCAAGCCAGGCGAGCGGATCATTCTCGGCGAATGCGTCGTCACCAACGCCGACCAGCGCACGCGGCTGCTGATCGACGGCACGGTGCCGATTCTGCGCGAGAAAGACATCCTCACCGCCGAGGACGCCGACACGCCGGCCAAGCGCATCTATCTCGCCATCCAGCTGATGTACACGTCGAAGACGCCGCGCGACCACCAGGACATCTATTTTGTCCTCATCAAGGAATTCCTGCAGGCGGTGCCGAGCGCGTGGCAGCACATTGAAAACATCAATAATCATATCTTAACAGGCGAAATGTATAAGGCGCTCAAGGACGCGCAGAAGTTGATTGCCTACGAACGGGGGTTGTTGGGGCATGCAAGAAGCGTTGAAAGCGTACGGAAAGGTCTCGCAGCAGGTTGCGAGTCAGCATGAATTGGAAGCGAGCCTCCTGCTCAAGGCGGCCTCGCAGCTTCAAACCGTGCGCGACGATTGGCAGAAAAAAGGCGACGGGCTCGACGCGGCGCTTCTTTACAATCGCAAGCTCTGGACGATCTTCCTGAGCTCCGTCACGTCGTCGGAAAATCCCCTGCCCCGCAACATTCGCCAGAACGTCGCCAATCTCGGCATCTATGTGATGAAGCAGACCTTGTCGGCGACGACGGAGCGTCGTCCCGAGCAGCTCAATTCATTGATCCGCATCAATCGCGAGCTCGCCGCCGGCTTGATGGCGCACGCGTAAGCGGCAGGCCACGCGTCGTCATTGCCGTGCTTGACCCCGGCAATCCATCGCTCCAGAATTTTTTGTGATGGATGCGCGGGTCAATCCCCGGATCAAGTCCGGGGACGCGCATAACGCATTGACGCGCGCCGCGCAGCTGCCCGCGTTCAGAGATAATTGACCAGGCTGGTCTGATAGAGCAGCGCGGTCGTCTGCAGCGACGCCTGCAGGCGAGTCTGCAAGGCGAGGATCTGCGCCCCGACCTCTTCCGGCGACACGTTCTCGATGGAATCGATCATTCCGGAGAGCGCACTGCTTGTCTGCTTGTGCCGGTCGGTCGCGGTGCTGAGCGTGCCCTGCGCGGCAGCGATATCCGAGAGGATATCGTTGACCTTTTGCTGCCCCGGCGGCGGCGCGAGCGCGGCGGATGTGCGCGCGGCGAGCGCCGTATAGCGCGCCGTCGACTCCGGATCGCTCGGGTCGTTGGTCGCGGTCGCGAACAAGGCGACGCTCTGCACAAGCTGGCGAATGCCCTGCTCGTTCGCGCGCACGCCATAGTTCACGGTGATCGAATCGTCGATCCGCGCGGTTGCTGAAGAACGCGCGGGATCGCTCGCCATTTCGCCGGTGTACCAGCTCACGGTATTGGCCGCGGTGCCGGCGGTGAGAGCCGTCGCGCTCGTGAAGGGCGGCCCGGCAACGCGCAGCGGCGGATGCGTCGCATCGGTGTTGAAAAAATTGTCGGCCGCCGCAACGGCGGACGCCGCCGTCAGCGTCGTGCGCGCCTGATAGCCGACACCGGTCGTCAGCGCCGCCTGAAGATTCGTCGCGGTATCGGCCGGCGTCGCGCCTATCGTGAACTGACCGGCACCGGGCGGCGTGTCGTTTGTCGCCGTCAGTGTCAGCGCCTGGGTCGTTCCGTCCGGAAGATTGAAATTGAACGTCACGCTCTCGCCAGCCACCGGATTGCTCGTCAAAGCTACCGAGGCCGCGGGCGGTGAGCCGGAGGGACCAGTTACGGCCGCGCCCGACAGCGTCGACGTCACGCTCGCCAGCTTGAAGCCGAAGGGCGAGCCGGCGGCATCCTCGGAGATCGAAACACTCGCGCCGGCGGCCGGCGGAATCACCAGCCGGCCAAGCCCGTTGGCGCCGAGATCGGCCTGCTTGCGCTCGTCGATGATTTGTGTGAGCCCGGCGCGAGCCCCGTCGCCATTGAGGATATGATCCGCCGTTTCGACGGCCGGCCGGTCCGTCGCGCGTCCGCCGAAGACCGACCGGTCGCCGGCTTTCGTATTCAAGAGATCCGTCAGCTCATCGAGCGACGTGCGCGCGGTTTCTTGCGCGATGGTCTTGCCATCGGCGTTCAGCGCCCCAGCCTGCAGCGCGCCGCTCTTCACCGTCTGTCCGATGGCATTGATGCGGGTGAGCGCCGTCTGCGCGACGTTCAAGCGCAAACCGACCATGGTGATGGTCTGGTCGTAGCCCCCGAGTGCCGCGAGCTGTGAGCGCAGCGTCACGCCGAGCCCGCGATCGACACCCATTCCCGCATAGGTGTCGGCCTTTTTCCCGGATGTCAGTTGCTGCTGCAGCGCGTCGAGGCGCGCGCGCAAGTCGACCAGCGACTGGATCGAAATCTGTGAGCGTGTGCCGACGCTTCCGATACTCATCCTCGCCTCAAATCTTCGACAGCAGATCGAACATGTCCTTCACCGCGGACAGGACGCGGGCATTCGCGGCGTAGGCGTTCTGCAGGTTCAAGAGGTTCGCCATCTCCTGATCGACGTTCACCGCTGCGCCGTCGTTGAAGCGCTGCTGCAGCGCGTTGAGGACGACAGTTTGCCCGTCGGCCAGGTTGCTGGCAGCCGTCGCAGCGGCGCCTTGAGCGCTGATGACCTCACTGAGAAAGCTGCCGATGGTGCCGCGAAATGGCGACGCGGCTGTTCCGATGCCTGTGCCGTGTGAAAAGGCCAGCGACGCGCTGGTGAGCTGCTGATAGAGAAAATCCGGCCGGGTCGAATCGCCCGACGCCGTTCCCGACTGATAGGCGACAAGTTTCGATGGGTCCGAGAGCAATGCGCCGTTGACGCTGATGCGCGCCGCAAAACCGACCGCCTGCGACCCCTGCCCGGTGATCGCGCCGGTGAACAAGCTCGGACCGTCGACAAAAAGCGGAAGCTCCGGCGACCCTCCGCTCAGCCCCGATGCTGTTTTGGTCGCCGTGATCGCATTGATGTCGACCAAGCCGCCGGCGCCGTCGTCAAGCACGCGCAGCGTGTTGCCGCCCGGGTTGGATACTGCGAAATTTCCGCCAAGCGCAGTTTGAACCTGGTTCATCACCGACGTCATGCCGGCGGAGAAATCGATGCCGATGATGCGATTGTTCGGGTCGCCCGAATCCTTCAACGGCAAAGCGGACGGATCGTCGACGCGTGTGAAGGTCACGGTGCGCTGCGTGTTCGTCAGCGTATCCGTGTAGCTGATTTTGAAGCTGTTGCCGGGCAGCACGCCGCCGAGATCGATATCAAACCCACTCCGCGCGCCGGATGTCGCGGCCGTGCCGGCCGTCGTTTTGTCCGACAGCGACGACGCCATCGCCGCAGCCACGGCATCAAGCTGCGACTGCGCCTGAGGCAGGATTTGGTCGCGCATTTCGATGAGCGCTGCGATCCGTCCCGATCGAATCGCGTGCGAGGCGATGAGGTCCACGCCGCTCCCGTTCGTTCCGGTGAGAAGCAGTGTGCCGACGCCGCTTTTCTGCGGGTCGGCGTTGTAAAGGGAATTCGGCGTCAATGTGCCTTGCGGCTGGAACGAAAAATGCGCGGCGGTCGTGCCGGCAAGCTGAACGCCGGACGTCGTGAACACCGATACCTGGTTGTTGCCGCCATTGACGACGCGGATGTCCATCAACTGCGAAAGCTGGTCGATATAGTTGTCGCGCTGATCCTTCAATGCGGCCGCCGCCGGATCGTCAGCATTCAATCCGCCGAGCTGGCTGTTCAGGTCGGCGATATGCTGCATGGCATCGTTCGCCGTGTTGGCGGCGTCCGCAAGCCCGGCCTCCGCATCGGCGCGCAGACTTTGGATATGCGTCGACGTGCTGTTGAGCGTTTGCGCGAGAGCCTGCGCCGCGCTCAGAGCGCCCGAACGAGCGGCATAGGAATCGGGGCTGGTCGCCAGCGTCTGCAATGACGTCGCGAAATTGCTCAGCCCCGTCTCAAGCGCGCTATCCGACCCCGGCACGCCCAACAGGCTCTGCAAGCGCGTATAAAACTGCGCACGCGTACTGGCATAGGATGCGCCCGAATTCTCGACACGCAGCTGGCTCTGCACATAGGCGTCGATCTCACGGTTGACGCCGGTAACGCGAACGCCGCTACCGACGAGCCCGGTATTGGTCGTCGTCTGGATGAGCGTCTTGCGCGTATAGCCCGGCGTCTCCGCATTGGCGACGTTCGAGGCGACGAGCGCCAGCCCGGCCTGCGCCGCACGCAGGCCGGACAGCGACGCTTGAAGGGCTTGGCCCAGACTCATCGCGGGCTATCCTTCACTTGACCTCACAAGACATCACCGCAGGACGTTGAGAAGGTCCTGCGCCATTTCATTCGCGGTCGTGACGATGCGCGTGTTTGCCGAGTAGGCCTGCTGCGTCACGATCAGCTTCGTGAATTCGTCGGCGATGTCGGTGTTCGAACCTTCGAGCGCGCTGCCGACGATCTTTCCCGGTGCGCCAAAGAGCGGCGGGCCGGACTCATCGGTCACCTCGAAGGCGCCGCCGTCGATCCGCTTGAGGCGATCGGGGCCGTTGAAGTTCGCAAGCGTGATCTCGGCAAGGTCGATGGTGCGGCCGTTCGAATAATTGCCGACCACGCGCCCCTTGTCGCTGACGGAAACGCTCTTGAGGTTGCCGGCGGCGTAGCCGTTCTGATTGATCAGGTTCACCTGCGCATTGCCGTTGGCGTCGGCGAATTGCGTGAGGCCGTTGGCGCCATGCGCGATGTTGATTGTCCCCAACGAAACGCCGTCGACCGTGACATTCGCCAAGGTCACGTTGGCGATCACCGGATTCATCTTTCCGTCCGGCCCGAAGGTGTAGGAGACGCCGACGTTGCGCCACGCAACCTGGTTGCCGGTAGCGGTGCTGCTTTCCTGATAGAACAGGTTCCAGGTGTCGGCGCCGCCTGTCGTCGAGCTGTCGATCTTGCCCCAGCGCAGCTGGACGTTCACGGGCGCGCCGGACTCGTTGAAGGCGGTGATGGCGCCGCCATCGACCGTCTGCTGCAGGAACGCCGGCACGTCGTTGGCGATGACCGTCTGGTTGGACGGAAGGCCGACGGTCGTATGCAAGCCAAAGACCAGCGGCGAGGCCGTGCCGCCGAGCGTCACCGTATCGGTCGCATTCTGCGCGACGATCGAGATGTTCCCGTGCACCTGATCGACCGTTGCAGTCACGCCGGACAGCGCGCCGAGCGCTGTGTTGAGCTCGTCGAGCGTCGAGACCTGGCCCGCACCACTGCCGAACGTAATTGTCTGGACGGCATTCGCACCGACCTGCACCGTCAGCGTCTGGCCGCTGGTGACGGCGCTTTGCGTCAGCAGGTTCGTGGGATTGGTCGTGCCGGGGCTGAGGCCGAGCTCGGTCAGCAGCGCGGCCGTGCTGCCCGTCCCGATCTGGATGTTTGTATCGGCGTCGGCACTCTTGAGATTGAGGCGGTTGCCCGTCGTGGTCGCCGAGACATTGGTGGTGCCGCTCGCAGCATTGACGGCAGCGGCGATCGCGGTCATGTCGGCGCCGGCCGCGATCGTGATGGTGGTGCCGTTGATGATCAGGTTGCCACCGGCCGACGCAAGCGCCGAAATGTCTTGGCTGCCGGAAACAGCGGCGGGCGCATCGGCCGAAAGGGTCGCGCCGACGCCAGTCAGCCGCGCGCCCGCAGGCGCGCCGGTCATCGGATTCGCCGAGAAGCTTGCCGGGTTCATGAGCTCCGAGCCCGGCACGCTGGTGTCATGCGCGGAGGTGAGCGGATAGCTCGCGAGGTTGGCGCGATATTCGATCTGCGTCGTCGGTACGGCGGGCAGGAAGTCGTTCTTGAACTGCAGCATCTGCGGGACGCTGCCGGTGAGATTGCCGGTCGCGCTGTCGACCGGGATGCCCATCAGGTAATAGCCGGCGCCGTTGATGAGATAGCCGTCCTTGTCGGTCTGGAAATCGCCGCGGCGCGTGTAGTTGTTCACTCCGTCGAAGATCGGACGGTTATCGGAGAAGGTCGACGGCTTCTGCACGACGAAGAACCCGTCGCCGTTGATCGCCATGAAGGTGCCGATCGTCGAGTTCTGGATGTCGCCCTGGACCGTATTGGTGTTGCGGGAATTGGCGACGACGCTGCCGGCATAGCCCTTGTTCGCCGGCGCGTCAGGGATCAAGTCCTGGAAGCTCGTGTCGACGCGCTTGAAGGCGGTCGTCTGCGAGTTGGCGATGTTGCCGGAAATATTTTCGAGGGCGTAGGACTGCGCCCGCAATCCCGTCACCGCATTCGTGAGCGCGCCGAAGATACCCATATACTTTCTCCGCATCGTCGTGCGCGTCTGCAAGCGACGCGCGCATGGATCCGGAGGAGCATCGGCAATCGCCGTGCCAGGCGCGGCACACCAATAATTTCAAGGTGTTAGATCGGCGGCGCTGGGGCGCGAGGGCCAAAACGGCCGGCGCTTTCTGCCGCCAAGCGGCAGAAAATGCCGGGCTAGAGCGGATCATCGTTTCATAGAAACGACTATCCGTTTTCGTCTTTGTTTCTCGCAATTCCGGACGGAAAACCGGTTTCCACTTTTCCTGGAATTGCTCTCGTCCGTCAGCCGCTCGCGGCGCTGGCGGTTGCGGGCCGGAAGGTCATCGCCACGCCGTTCATGCAGTAGCGAAGCCCGGTCGGCTTCGGCCCGTCGTCGAAGACGTGGCCGAGATGTCCGCCGCAGCGCGCGCAATGCACCTCGGTGCGGGTCATGAAGTATGACTTGTCGATCGACGTGCCGACGGCATTCGGTAGCGGCGCGTAGAAGCTCGGCCAGCCGGTGCCACTCTCGAACTTGGTGTCGGAGGAGAAGAGCTCCGCCTGGCAGCCGGCGCACAGGAATGTCCCCTTGCGCTTTTCGGCATTCAAGGGGCTCGTGCCGGCGCGTTCGGTGCCGTGCTTGCGCAGGATGTCGTACTGCTCCTTGGTGAGTTGCGCGCGCCACTCGGCATCGGTCTTGGTCACCGGAAAGTCCCCTTTGGTCTCGGCGTTCGATCGCCACGAGAGCGCCGCAACGCCCGAGAGGAGCGCCGCGCCGCCGAGGATGTTGCGTCGTGTCAGCATTGTCGTTCCTCCGATCCACCGGGTTCTGCGCTTGCCCCAAAGATACGTGCCGGGACCGCCCCTGATTACACCGGCGCGCTTCACGTTCCTGCGAGGCTTGCCCTCGCGCGGGCGCTTGTCTAGGGATGACAGATGCGTTTCGAAGGAACTTCCGCCTATGTCGCGACCGATGACCTCAAGGTCGCGGTCAACGCCGCCATCGCACTGGAGCGGCCCCTGCTCGTCAAAGGCGAGCCGGGGACCGGCAAGACCGTGCTCGCCATCGAGGTGGCGAAGGCGCTCGCCGCGCCGCTTCTCGAGTGGCACGTCAAGTCGACCACCAAGGCGCAACAGGGGCTTTACGAATACGACGCCGTGACGCGGCTGCGCGACAGCCAGCTCGGCGATGAGCGCGTGAAGGATATCCGCAACTACATCAAGCGCGGAAAGCTATGGGAGGCGTTCTCAAGCGCCGAGCGTCCCGTCCTCCTTATCGATGAGATCGACAAGGCCGACATCGAGTTCCCCAACGATCTCCTGCTCGAGCTCGATCGCATGGAGTTCCACGTCTACGAGACCGGCGAAACCGTGCGCGCGAAGCGCCGCCCGGTCGTGATCATCACCTCCAACAACGAGAAGGAGCTCCCCGACGCGTTCCTGCGCCGCTGCTTCTTCCACTACATCCGCTTTCCCGACGACGAGACGATGCGCGCCATCGTCGACGTGCACTTCCCCGGCATCAAGCAACGCCTGGTGAGCGAGGCGCTGCGGCTCTTCTACGAGATCCGCGAGGTGCCGGGCATGAAGAAGAAGCCGTCGACCTCCGAGCTGCTCGACTGGCTGAAACTTCTGATGGTCGAAGACATCGGCCCGGAGACGTTGCGCGAGCGCGATCCGAAAAAGCTCATCCCGCCGCTGCACGGGGCGCTCCTCAAGAACGAGCAGGACGTGCATCTCTTCGAGCGGCTTGCGTTCATGACGCGCCGCGAGAGCCGCTGATTGCGGCTATTCCTTCTGTCGTCCCCGCGGAGGCGGGGACCCAGTACGCCGTGAGCTTTCGAATCCAATTAAGATCGGTGGCTACTGGATGCCCGCTTTCGCGGGCATGACAATCGGCGGCGCCGTCAAACCCAAAAGAATAACTTTGCTTAGTGCAGCCGCTCGCCCGGTGGGACGGACGGCGCAACGATCTCAGGCGCGGCTTCAAGCTCGGTCGGCGGCGACGATGCGCGTCGACGCCGCGTCTCAGTTTTCGCCACCGCGCGCTTACTCGCACTCTTGCGCTCCAGCGTGATGACGTCCGCCGGCGCCGGCAGTTTCGGCTTGCGCGGTGCGCGCCTGCGCGGCGCGGCGGCTTTCTTTTTCCGCTTCGGCGCCGCACTGGCCGACTCTTCCGCAGAAACAGGATGGATCATCGGCAAGGCCGTGATCTCGTCCTGCACCGGCGCGACCACCGGAGCCTGCGCCGTTTGATCGTCCGGAACGATGGGCGCGACGTCGATGGGCGCTTCGACAACGGCCACATCCGCCGCCTCAACTGGCGCCGGCGCAACGGGCGAGCGGTAACGCGCAATGAAATTCTGCAACTGTGTGGCCGCACGGCGCGCTTTGAGCGCCGCCTCGGCCAAGACGCGTCCCGCGCGGCCGCCCGACGACACCAAGCCGAACGGCTCGAACAACCGCCAGCGATCGTCGCCCACTGCAATGCCGCGCGCGATCAGCAGGCCACCCATGGCCGCCGTCGCCAGGCCGCGCCGGCCAAAGCCGCTGCCGAGCCACACGCCGGGTGAAAGCTCACCGATCTGCGGCATCCGATGCACCGTCGCCGCAACCGGCGCCGACGCCGCGCGGTTGATCTCGACGCTGCGCAGGAGCGGATAAGTTTGTCCGACATCGGCGCGCAAGCGCCGCGCCAATGCTTGCGTATTGGTGTTGCGCGTCGTCGCGCCGCCACTCCAGACAAGGGCGTCATCGACAAGCTGGTGACAAGCGCCCGTCTCGCCGACCGACCCGCGAAAGCGGAAGGCGTTGCGCGCTTGCTCCGGAAGCGCCGCCGTCTCGATCAGCCCAACTTCGAGCATGAGCGACGCGCGCGCGATGCGCGGCATCAAGCCGCCGAGCTTCGCGCCGGCCGTGACGACGATATGTCCCGCGCGGACACGCGCGGCTCCAGTGTCGACATGCTTGCGAAGACCGGCCGCATCGATGCCGAAGGCCTGAGTCTCTTCGAAGATGCGCACGCCCGCCCGTTCGGCCGCCGCCGCGAGATCGCGCAGATAGAGCGCCGGCACGATGTTGAGCGCCGCCGGCACGAAGATCGCCTGATAGTAGGCCGCGCTCGGTAGCAATGCGCGAACCTCTTCGGCCGAGCGGAACGCCACATCCGCGTCGAACGTCTCGCGCAGCCAGTCTGCGCGCGCCCGAAGCTTCGCGGCGTCGTTGCGGCGTTCGACCATGAGATGGCCGGCCGGCCGCGCCGAATCTTGTGAAAGATTGTCGCGAATCGTCTGCAAGCCCTCCAGCGAGAGCGACCACAACGCTTTCGCGCTCGGCAGGCCCACCCGCTGCACGATCCGATCCAAACTCTCAGCATACCCCGGCAGGGCGACGCCCGAATTGTTCGCGGACGCTCCGTCGGCAAGACGCTCCGCTTCGACCACGGCCACGGAGCGGCCCAGTTGGGCAAGTGTCAGTGCGGCTGTGAGACCCGCGATGCCGGCCCCGATGACGCAGACATCGACGTCGATGTCGTCTCTCAAGCGCCCGCGCCCGACCGCCGCCTCGCTTGGACGTCGTGCGCTTTCCGCAGAATCAGCGGCAAAGATACTCATCGACACTCCGGACCGGGCGATCCGCCCTCTACCTGTCAGCCACGCATAGCGCGGACGCCAAAGGGGAACAAACGCGGGCTGAGATTAAGGTCAACGCCAGGCCAAGGGTTCCATGCGCCCCAGGGAACCCGCCCGAGGCCAAGATTTGATCACTCCGGCGCGCCTCGCTATGGCGAGGGACGCCGACGAAATGCGTTTTCCCTGGAGGTCCATTGCGCCGTTTGATGTTGATGCGCCATGCGAAGTCGGACTGGTCCATCGCCGGCCAGCATGACCACGAACGGCCGCTTTCGGCGCGGGGCCGCAAGGCCGCCCCTCTGATGGGCCTCTACATGGCGCAACACCGGCTCATGCCGGATGCCGTGCTGGTCTCGACGGCAGTACGCGCGCAAGCGACGTGGAGCCTCGTGGCGCCGACCCTGGACCGCCGCATTGAGCCACAATTCGACAGGCGGCTTTATGGCGCGGCGGCGGCCGAGCTGCTCGCGCCAGTGCGCGAGACGGCGCTTGCGGTGCGCGCTCTTCTCGTGATCGGCCACAATCCCGGCCTCCAGGATTTGGCGCGCCTCCTGGCCGAAAGCGGCGACGCCGACGCACGGCTGGCGCTGATGGAGAAATTCCCGACCGCCGCGCTTGCGGTGATCGACTTCCCTGTCACTCGTTGGAGCGACGTCGCTCCGCGCGGCGGGCGGCTCGAACGCTTCATCGCGCCGCGCATGCTGGAAAAATAACGTTTCCCTCGCTATGTGTTGCCGCCGAAACTGAACGAGGTCGGATTCGTGGTTTCCCTCTCTACGGTGACCGAGGAGGCGCGGATCGCCGCACGCGCCCTTGCCGATTTCGGCAGTGACCTCCTCAATCCGACCCTGCGGATCGGCGTCACCGGGCTCTCCCGCGCCGGTAAGACCGTTTTCATCACCGCGCTGGTGCACAACCTCATACGCGGCGGCCGGCTTCCGGTGTTCGAGGCGATGGCGCAGGGGCGCATCGCCTCAGCACGCCTGGAGCCGCAACCCGACGACGCTGTTCCGCGGTTCGATTACGAGACGCATCTTGCATCGCTTCTGGAGCACCGGACTTGGCCGCAATCGACGCGGCGGGTGAGCGAGCTTCGCCTCGTCATCACCTATCAAGGCGCAAAGAGCGGGGCGCGCGAGAACACGCTGACGCTCGACCTCGTCGACTATCCCGGCGAATGGCTGCTCGACCTGCCGCTTCTCGATACGGATTATGCGACGTGGTCCGCGGAAACGATCCGCCGTTCGCGCGAGGCGCCTCGCGCGAAGCTCGCCGGGCGCTGGCATGCACATCTCGGCGCCTTGCATGCGGACCAGCCCGCCGACGAAAAAGAATCACGCATAGCAGCAGAGCACTTCACAGAAAATCTGCGCGCCTGCCGCGACGAGCGCTTCGCCATGAGCTTGCTGCCGCCGGGGCGATTCCTGATGCCGGGCGATCTCGAGGGCTCGCCGGCGCTCACATTCTCGCCGCTCGAATTGCCACACAATGGACGGACGCGCTCGCGTTCGCTCGGCGCGATGATGGAGCGGCGCTTCGAGGCCTATAAGAACCACATCGTGCGCCCTTTCTTCCGCGAGCATTTCGCGCGGCTCGACCGGCAGATCGTGCTGATCGACGCCTTGGCCGCATTCAATTCCGGCCCGCAAGCGGTGCAGGAACTCGAAAGAAGCCTCGGCGCCATTCTCGACTGTTTCCGCATCGGCCGCGCCTCATGGCTCAGCAGCCTGTTTCGCCCGCGGATCGACCGGATCCTTTTCGCGGCGACGAAAGCGGACCACCTGCACCACACCAGCCATGATCGGCTCGAGAACATCCTCGGGCATATGGTCAGGCGGGCCACCAACCGGGCCAAATTCGAGGGCGCGCTCGTCGATGTGATCGCGCTCTCCGCCGTGCGCGCGACGCGGGAGGCGACGGTCGAACGCGGAGGCGAACGACTGCCGTCGATCATCGGCACACCAGAGGCGGGCGAGCACGCCGGCGCGGAGACGTTCGACGGAAAGACGGAGACCGCCATGTTTCCGGGCGACCTGCCGGAGACGGCGGACGCCTTCTTTGCGCCCGAAGCGACGTTCAAGGGGCTGTCGGACGCGTCGCGACACGATACGGATTATCGCTTCCTGCGCTTCCGGCCGCCGGTTGCGCGAGGGTCGGGAAGCCTTTCCGCCACACTGCCGCATATCCGTCTCGACCGTGCGCTCCAATTCCTGATCGGAGACCGCCTGGCATGAGTGAGCCGCGCAAGCCCGCCGCCTTCCGCCTCGACGACCCGGACGTCATCGTCGCGAGTCATGCCGAGTCGGAGGCTGCAACGCACGGGCCGCGCGCGGTGCGCGTGCACCCGGAACTCACGACCGACCTATTGCCAGTGTCGATGCCGGCGCCGCGCCGCCGCTTCGCATGGGCGACTGTGCTTTGCTGCGCCTTGCTCGCCCTGCTCGCGATGGCGGCCGGGCTCACCACGGTCAAAATGCTGGAGAGCCTTTTCTACCGCCAGCCCTGGCTCGGCTGGCTCGGCACGGCCTTCGCCGGCATCGCCGCCCTCTCGTTTTTCGCAATCGTCGTGCGCGAAGTGCGCGGGCTGATGCGGCTCGCCGAGGTCGACAAGCTGCGCGAGCGCGCCACCGCCGCCATCGCCGACGATGATCGCGACGAAGCGCGCGCGGTCGCGCGCGAGATCATCGCGTTCAGCCGGCTCTCGCCATGGCTCGCGCGGGGGCGCGCCACGATCGAGACCCATCTCGACGACATCATCGACGGCGCCGACCTTGTGCGCCTTGCCGAGCGCGAGATGATGGGGCCGCTCGACCGCGAGGCGCGCCGCCTGGTCAGCGCCGCCGCAAAGCGCGTCTCGGTCGTCACGGCCGTTAGCCCACGCGCGGCAGTCGACATGGCCTTCGTCCTGTTCACGGCCGTGCGGCTCATCCGGCGCCTGTCGGAGCTTTACGGCGGCCGGCCGGGAACGTTGGGCATGATCCGTTTGGTGAAGCACGTGTTCACGCATCTCGCCGTGACCGGCAGCATGGCGGCGAGCGACAGCTTGGTTCAGCAAGTCCTCGGGCATGGCATTGCCGCAAAGCTTTCCGCGCGCTTGGGCGAAGGCGTCCTCAACGGGATGCTCACCGCGCGGCTTGGCCTCGCGGCGATCGAAGTGACGCGGCCCCTGCCCTTCGTCGCCTTATCCGCGCCGACGATGACCGATCTCGCCTCCGGCCTTCTGCGCCGGCGCGCGGACGGCACGATCGAGCCGCAGCTTCCAGTGTCATGAGCGGGGGAAAATGTCGTCCGGCAGCGCGCGGACATCGTAGACACCGGGGCGGTTCTTCTTGAAGAAGCCACCCATCTGCCAAAGATAGAGCGCCAGGAACGCGGCCACGAAAAGTGTGCCGGCATAGGCGCCGGAGTGCAGGCCGCGCACGATCAAGGCGGCAAGGCCGAGCGCCACGGCAGCGAAGAGAATAACGCCCGGCCAATAGATCCAGGGCGCGCTGCCGCGCTCACAGACCGGCTGGCCGCCGGCTTGCGCGATCCGCTGATGCAAGTCGCGGATGAACTGCGTATAGGCCGCGGTCTGCGGCACCTGTTCAGTGAGGCTGCGCCAGGTGGTCGAAGCGATCTGAACTTTTGGCCAGTCGTCCGACCAGACCTCGGTGAGGTACCGGTTCGACGCGAGCGCGATCGGCCGGAACGAGATGCGCAGACAGCGGATCGTCGCGTATCGGATGCGGCCGCTGCGGCGTCCGATGTGAAACTCGAGCCCCTCGGGCGCCAGGCGGAAACTGTGCTCGGCGCTCATCAAAGACGGACGAAAGCGGTAGGCGCCCTCCGCCTCCCCGTCCGCCACGCGCGCCCTTTGATCCGCTTCCTGTCCCACGCGGCTTTGTAGCACGGCCGCGGCGTCCGTCATCTCTCATCGAGACGAACGAAAATCCGGAGCAGGACACCTGCTCCGGATTTGGCATGCGATCGTTCGGGCTTAGTCAGACGTCATGCCGCCTTCCGGTTCACGCTGCCTTCCGCCATCTTCGTCAATTTGACGTCGGTCGCCTTTTCCTCTTCGAGATTCTGCGCCAGCACGCTGGCGCAGTCATCGCGTCCGAGTTGTTTGGCCCAGGCAATCAAGGTGCCATAGCGGGTGATCTCATAATGCTCGACGGCTTGCGCGGCCGCGATCAGGGCCGCGTCGAGCACCTGCTTGTCGTCGATGTCGCCGGCAACGTCATTGGCCTCCTCGATGATGCCGTCAATCGCCGGGCAATCGGTTCCCTGCACTTCTTCGCCATGCATCTGGAATACCTTCTCGAGCCGGCGGACGTGTCCCTCCGTCTCCTTCAGATGCGTCTGGAAGCCCTGCTTGAGCTTCGCGTCGGCGGCCTTGTCGATCATGTCGGGAAGCGCCTTCACGATTTGCTTCTCGGCATAGTAGATGTCCTGCAGCGTGTGGACGAAGAGATCGTTCATCGTGTGGATGTCAGCGGAGAAGAGTCCCATCGGTCGTCCTCGGTTTTTATGGGTTCGGGCCGTCCCTCCGTGCGGCTCGGCGGGCGAGCCATCCCTCCCTTCCGCAACGTGACGGCGCGGCTCTTGTTCCCGCGCGGACGCCCAATTCCGGCGGGCGCTCGCGGCATCGCGTCGCGGTTTCGACGTCAAACGGCCCGGCCGTGCGGCCTTGCAACGATCGGTCCAGGGCTTACGTTTGTCAGTGCGGAGGGTCCGGTATGATTGTTATTGGTCGCGACGGACGGATGATGAAGGTTCGCGGCTGGCGCGCCTGGGTCCTCTATGGCGTCGCCGCCGTCGTGGCGGCCTTGGCCTTTGTCGTGGTGGTCAGCCTGTTCCTTGGGCTCGCGCTTACGATGCTGACGCTCTTGATCTTCGGCTTGCCGCTGCTGCTGCTTCTGCTGTTGGTGCTGCGACCGTTGCGCCCGCAACGTCCTCGCCGCCGCGGCCCGATCATCATCGACCACGAGCCGTTGCCGCCACGCTGACCCACGCGCCGCGTCAGCGCACGAGCTCGCGCATCGCCCGATCGAGTCCATCGAGCGTCAAGGGAAACATGCGCTCCGCCATGAGTTGGCGCAGCATCTTGATCGAGAACGTGTACTCCCACTGCGCTTCCGGCACCGGATTGAGCCACACGCATGCTGGATAGGTGCGCGTCACACGCTCCATCCAGACGGCGCCGGGCTCCTCGTTAAAATGCTCGACCGAGCCGCCCGCGGCATTGATCTCGTAAGGTGACATCGACGCGTCGCCGACGAAGATCACCTTGTAGTCGTGCGCGTATTTATGCAGCACCTCCCACGTCGGCGTCGTCTCCGAGAAGCGCCGGCGGTTTTCCTTCCACACGCGCTCGTACAAGCAGTTGTGGAAGTAGAAGTACTCCATGTGCTTGAACTCGCTGCGCGCCGCGGAGAACAGCTCCTCCGTCGCCTTCACATGCGAGTCCATCGAGCCGCCGATATCGAAAAAGACCAGAACCTTGACGGCGTTGTGCCGTTCCGGCCGCATATGGATATCAAGATAGCCCTTGTGCGCGGTGTCGCGGATGGTCTCGTCGAGATCGAGTTCCTCCGGCGCGCCGGTGCGTGCGAATTTGCGCAGGCGGCGTAGCGCCACCTTGATGTTGCGCGTGCCGAGCTCGACTTCGCCGTCGAGGTCTTTGAACTCGCGCTTGTCCCAGACCTTCACCGCGCGGAAATTGCGGTTGCCGTCCTGCCCGATACGGATGCCTTCGGGATTATAGCCGTAGGCGCCGAAGGGCGACGTGCCGGCGGTGCCGATCCATTTCGACCCGCCTTGATGCCGCCCCTTCTGCTCCTCGAGGCGCTTGCGCAAGGTCTCGAGAAGCTTGTCCAGCCCACCCATGGCCTGGATCATCTTCTTCTCTTCCTCGGTGAGGTATTTCTCCGCGAGCTTGCGCAGCCATTCTTCGGGGATGTCGGCCGAGAGCGCCTCTTCGAGCAGGCTCAATCCCTTGAAGACATGGCCGAACACGCGGTCGAACTTGTCGAGATTGCGCTCATCCTTCACGAGCGCGGCCCGCGAAAGATAATAGAAGTCCTCTACCCGCCGGCCGGCGAGGTCCTTGTCCAAACCCTCCATGAGGGAAAGATATTCGCGCAACGTCACCGGGATGCCGGCGGATTTCAACGCGGTGAAGAAGGTCAGGAACATCCTACTCCGGCCTTTTCAGCCGTCTGGCCGACGGCTGCGCCCCTTGCTCTGTATACAAAAATCTAGCACATCTGAGCCAAGGGCGTCCGTTGCCGGGACCAAAAGTATGGCGCTGGTACCAAGCCCGACGGGTGAACCGTCGGGGACTCGTCGGCTTTTTGCGTGGCTTTGCGCTAGCCTACTGGCGTCGCTGGCGCTTCTCGCGCCTGCCCTTTGGAACCGGTTTCCTCTCCTTCAATACGACACCGGCGGGTATTTGGCGCGCTGGTACGAAGGCTATCTGGTGCCGAGCCGCCCGGCGGCTTACGGCCTGTTTCTGCTCCTTGGCGTCGATCACGATTTCTGGCCGGTCCTCCTCATCCAGTCCGCGCTGACGATCTGGGTCATTGCTCTGGCCTTGCGCAGCTTCGGCCTGGGCGGCCGGCCGTTCCTGCTGCTCGGCATCATCTCCTCCCTCGCGCTGTTCACCACCCTGCCCTGGCTGACGAGCATCCTTCTCACTGACATTTTCGTCGGCCTCGCTGTGCTCGCGCTCTACCTCCTCGTCTTCAAGTACGAGACGCTACACGTCGCCGAACGCGTCGGCCTTGTGGTGCTGATCGCATTCGCCGGCGCAACCCACAGCGCCACCCTCGGCCTAATCCTTGCGATGGCGTGCTCCATCGCGGCGATCGCGGTCCTGCGGCGGAGGATCGTCCCGCCGTCCGGCGCGCCGCGGGCGATCATGATCGTGGTGCTCGCGGTCGTCATGACGTTGGCGGCAAATTTCGCCGTCGTCGGACGCCTGGCTTGGACGCCCGGCGGCTATGGCATCCTCTTCGGGCGCATGCTGCAACAAGGGCTGGTCGTGCGCTATCTCGACAAGCACTGCCCGACGACGCCTTTCAAGCTTTGCCCCTATCGCGCCGAATTGCCACGCGACGCCGACGCGTTCCTGTGGGGCGACAGCGTCTTCAACAAGCTCGGCCGCTTCGTCGGTCTCGACGACGAAATGCGAACCATCGTCCTCGGCGCGCTCGAAGACTTTCCCCGTGAGGAGATGGAAGGAGCGTTGAGCGGCATGGCACAGCAAATCATCCGCGTCGGCTCGGGCGAAGGCGTCGTCAACTCCGTCTGGCACACCTACGCGATCATCACGCGCTATACGCCGTCGGCCGTTCCCGCGATGCGCGCGGCGCGCCAGCAGCGCGGCGGAATTGATTTCAAGCTCATCAATACCGTCCACGTGCCTCTCGCATTCCTCGCCCTTGTCGTGCTGCCACTCTGGGCCTTCGGCTTTCGCAATGAAGCATTCGCTGATTTTCGGCGGCTGGCGGTAACGGTCGCGGTCGCGATCCTCATCAACGGTGCCGTCTGCGGCGTGCTGTCGAACCCGCACGATCGCTATGGCGCGCGCATCATCTGGCTGGCGCCCTTGGTGAGCCTCCTCGGCGCAGCCCTGGTGCTGCGGTCCCGCCAGACGCTGGTCGACGGTGGCCAAGCAATGGCGGGAGCCGAAAATGCGTGGAACGCGGCGTTACGTCCGCGCCCCGCTCTCAGCCCAAAGAACCGGCCGCCCTTGTCGAGGCGTGTTCCCGAGCGGTAGCGGCATGTTCCCCGCTCCACTGGACTTCGCCTGCAAGCCTGCGGGTCAATGTGACCACATCTTCGTTGAATCGCGCTCCTTAATCAACCGAAGTTTGCATATGTGGGGCGGTTTGGCTACGGGTTGTCTTTACAATGGGAATGAGGGGACGACCGGTCCATGACAATAATCATAAATGAAAATACTATCTGGGCCGCGAACTCCATCCACAATCTAACCGACGACATTCAGATAGCGCCTGGGGTTACGCTGACCATTGAGGCCGGGGCAACCGTCAATGGAGCCGGTCACCATCTGCAAGCCTATGGAACCTTGCATGTTAGCGGCACCGCATCCAACGCGGCAGTCCTCAACAACATCGAGATGGGATTTGGAATCAACAATGATGCGAATCCTGGGCGCATAGAAATATCGTTCGCCCAGATCTCTGGAGGCTCGTTATTCGACCCGACCGGTTACGGATCGTATGGTTCGTTTTCCATAACGGATTCTGTGCTAAGCGACCTGCACAGTTCGTACTCCAAAGGGATGTATATTTGGTATCCCGTCGGAGACAGTTCGTTTGAACGAAACTTATTTGTTCGGTCGCCCGGCCTCAGTATCGGGTCGAGCAACGTCAATGTTTCGGTAGTGGACAATACGTTTCTGGATTGGACGACCGATCAAGCGATCGAAAATTGGGCGAGCTACGGAACTGCCTCGACGATTGTGGAACACAACTCTTTCATTAGCAGCGTACACAAGCCGGCGTTGGTTGTTCCAATTGGGTATTCAAACGCTCGAATCGATGCCTCCGAAAACTATTTTGGGACCGCCGATCCGAGCGTCGTTGCGTCCATGATTTTGGATCGAGCAGACGATCTTGGTCGGGCTAGCTATATCAATCCCTCGTTTTTGTCCGCGCCGCATAAAGATGCTCCCGGAATCGTCGGCACTCAGTCGAATGATGTCCTGCGCGATACTGGGGTCGCAGACATCTTTGCCGGTTCCATGTACGGTTTCGCGGGGAACGACATCTACATTGTGCATGATGCTCGTCACCAAGCTGTCGAAGTTGCGGGCAATGGTACGGACCAAGTCTATTCCTCGGTGGACTACACGCTGGCGGCGGGCCAATCGATCGAGATTTTGAACACGTTGGGGTCGTCGACGACGGCAAACATCAACCTCACCGGCAACGAGCTCAACAACACGCTCGTCGGCAATGCCGGAATGAACCGCCTCAATGGCGGCGGCGGCGTCGACAAGATGTACGGCTTCGGCGGCGACGACATTTATATCGTCGACAATGCCAGCGACCAGGTGTTCGAGAGCGCCGGCAACGGCACCGACCAGGTCTACTCCTCGGTCAACTACACGCTGGCGGCGGGCCAGTCGATCGAGGTCCTGAACACCATGGGCTCGTCGTCGACGGCAAACATCAACCTCACCGGCAACGAGAGATCGGAAGAGCGTCGT
>JBFWXB010000017.1:0-91163 GCA_050187875.1 Variibacter sp. | reverse complement strand
CCGGACGGAGTCGGCCGCGGCTGCATGTTTCATGAACGACATGGCGATCGCCGCCGCGAGGAGACCCGCGCAGCGCATCACGCGCTCGGATCGTCAGCGTTCGGATAGAATAGCTGCTGACCGTCGATCTTGTAATCGGCGATCGCCTTCTGCCCTTCCGGCGAGATCAACCAGTCGATAAAGGCCTGGCCGAGCTCCTTCTTCACCGTCGGATGCTTTTGCGGGTTCACCAGCATGACGCCGTACTGGTTGAACAGCCGCTTGTCGCCCTCGACGGCGATGACGAGGTCACCCTTGTTCTTGAACGAGATCCAGGTGCCGCGATCGGAAATGACGTAGCCTTCCATCGACGCGGCCGTATTGAGCGCGGCGCCCATGCCCTGCCCGATCTCGCGGTACCAGGGCCCCTTGTCCTTGGCGATATCTATCTCCGCGACCTTCCACAACCGCAGCTCGGCGCTGTGCGTGCCGGAACGGTCGCCGCGCGAGACGAACGGCGCCGCCTTCGCCTTGATCGTCTTGAGCGCGGCGACGATGTCCTTCGTTCCCTTTACGCCAGCGGGGTCGGCCTTCGGACCGATCAGAACGAAGTCGTTGTACATCACCGGAAAGCGTTTCACGCCGAAACCTTCGGCGAGGAATTTCTCCTCCTGCGCCTTGGCATGGACGAAGACGACGTCGGCGTCGCCGCGCCGCGCCGTATCGAGTGCCTGGCCGGTGCCTTGCGCGACGACCTTCACCTCGATGCCGGTCTTCGCCTTGAACAGCGGAAGGATATGCCCGAACAAACCGGAATCCTGGGTCGAGGTGGTCGAGGCGACCACGATCGATTTGTCCTGCGCGTAAGCGCATGGCGCCAAGGTTGCGAGAACCAAACCGGCGATAAAAAGTCTACGGCGCAACATGATCGCTTCTCCTCGCTTCTTTCATTCGACGATATCGCCGCGCAGAAACGCGGCGGCTTTTTCGGTGCGCGGCCGGCTGAAGAAATCGTCCGCCGCCGCGGTTTCGACGATGGCGCCGCCCGCGAGAAACACGACATCCCCGCAGAGCCGCCGCGCCTGGCCGAGATCGTGCGTCGCCATCACGACCTTGATGCCGGAGGCGTCGGCGTCACGGATGATCGCTTCGACCGCTTTCGTCGCCGCCGGATCGAGATTGTTCGTGGGCTCATCCAGAAACAGAATCTCCGGCTCGCGCGCGAGCGCGCGGGCGAGCGCCAGCCGCTGCTGCTCGCCGCCGGAAAGCCGCCGCGCCGGCCGATCGCGCAAAGGCCCGAGCGATACCCGCGCGAGAAGACGCTCGGTCGCCGCGGCGCGATGGGCGCGCGGACATCCGGCTGCCGCGAGCGCGAAGGCAAGATTCCCGGCGACGGAGCGGCGTAGCATCACCGGCCGCTGAAAGACGATGGCGCGCCGCTCCAAGCCCTTGGCGGCGAGACCGCCCCAGGTCACGGAGCCCGACGACGGCCGCAACAATCCCGCAGTTACGCGGATCAGCGTGCTCTTGCCGGCGCCATTGGGGCCGAGGATCGCCGTCGGCGCGCCAGGCTGGAGCGCGAGCGAGATGTCGCGCAGGATGTCCTGCGCACCGGTGCGCACGCTGACCGCAGCGAGGACGATGGGAAGATCGGAAGCGGGTGCGCGCATCGCCTCAGCCCGCCTTTCGCTCGCCATACGAACGCACGCCCCAGACCACGCCGTTGATGGCGACGACGATGGCGATGAGGACGGCGCCCAACCCCATGGCGAGCGGAAGATCGCCCTTCGAGGTTTCGAGCGCGATGGCGGTCGTCATGGTGCGGGTGTAGCCATCGATATTGCCGCCGACGATCATCACTGCGCCGACCTCCGCCGCGGCACGGCCGAAGCCCGCCAGCAGCACCGTCAGCAGGCTTAGCCGGGCGTCCCACAGAAGCGCCCCGACCCGGCGCAGCGGCGTTGCGCCCATGGCCTCGAACTCGGCGCGATATTCGAGCCAGAGGTCCTCGATCGTCTGACGCGCGAGAGCTGCGACAATTGGCGCAACCAAAATCGCCTGTGCGATGACCATCGCTTGCGGCGTGAACAGAAGTCCCCAGGAGCCGAGCGGTCCGGAGCGGGACAAGAGGAGAAAGACCGCGAGCCCGATGACGACCGGCGGCAGGCCCATGCAAGCGTTGAGGACGACGATGACGGCATCGCGCCCGGGAAACCGCGTCAATGCGAGCAAAGCGCCGAAGGGAAAGCCGATAAGCGCGGCGATGGCCACGGCCGAGAGGCTGACGAGGAGCGAAAGGCGCACGATCGCATAAAGCGAGGCGTCCCCCTGCAGAACCAACTCCATCGCCGTATGGAAGCCCGACATAAGCTTCCCTTACGGCGCGCCTCACGCGGCGCAAATATGCTTCTTAACGCATATTTGTCTGATCAGTTCAGCAACTCGTAGGTCACCGAGATGGAAATGTGCAGCGTGTTCTCGCCCGCTGCGACCGGCGTCGGCGCCGCCATGGCGCGGTTCGCCGTCGAGGCCGCAAAGCGCGCCATCGGCCGTGGGGCGGCGCTTGCTTCGCTGATGTCGATCGCGCGGCCGACCTGCGCACCCGCGGCTTTGGCGTAGATGTCCGCCTTGCGCTTGGCGTCGGCCATGGCTTCGGCGCGCACGGCATCGAGCGCCTTCGACGGCTCCGACACGGTGAAGGAGATGCCGAAGACATCGGTCGCGCCCGCCGCCATGGCGCGGTCCAGCACGTCGCCGAGCTTGGCGATATCGCGCACCTTGAGGCGCACCTGATTGCTCACGCGATAGCCGACAATGCGCGGGCCGTCGTCGGCGCGTCCCTCCTTCTTGGATTGATTGTTCGCATAGATCGGATGGACGGCGATCTGCCCCGTTTGTGTATCCTTGGCGGCGACGCCGGCGGCTTTCACCGCATCGATGACAGCCGTCATCGCTTGGGCATTGGCTTCCGCCGCTTCGCGCACCGTCTTGGCCTCGGTCGTGACGCCGGCGGAGGTCTCGGCCACATCCGGCGCCACCGACCGCTCGGCCTCGCCGGTGACGGTGATCAGCGGGAAAGGCCGCTCGACGGCGGCCCGGGCCACGGGCGGCAGCGCGGTCCCCAAAGCCAGCGTCAAGCCGATCATTCCAGCATGAACTGTCCGATGCATTGCGCCGTCTCCTCCCGATGCTGCCTGGAATCGCAAGCTGTTGCGCAAACATGTTGCGATTACGGCGGATGGCGCAATAGCCCGAGCGCCGCGGCGCGGCCTCGGATGCGCCCCTTGGATATCGGCGCGCGACCGGATATTGCCGGGTAGCGCCGTTTGCAGCATGGTCGCGCCGTGCCGCATCCCGGCGCACGCACGCGCGGCATTTAGCCCCGCGGGCCCGTAGCTCAATGGTTAGAGCCGGCCGCTCATAACGGTCTGGTTGGAGGTTCGAGTCCTCCCGGGCCCACCACGCAGTCCGCGGACGCAGAGATTTTCACAACGAATGCAAAAGGCGTCCGCATTATCGGAGCCTTTTGTCTCTGCGAGATTTCCGCAGAGACTTCCTGCCGGCGCATTGCCGCCAGAATACAGGGCCGGTCTCCGATGGGCACATTCTTATTTCCCAATGACTTGCACGAGTCCAATCGGAGACTTCATTCGCATGCGCTGAGACTGGTTTGTTTT
This sequence comes from Variibacter sp., assembly GCA_050187875.1. GTDB lineage: Bacteria > Pseudomonadota > Alphaproteobacteria > Rhizobiales > Xanthobacteraceae > JAFKKS01. The sequence continues at coordinate 87,507 of JBFWXB010000017.1, read as the reverse complement.
GGCTTGCGCCTCGAGGCCCAGATCGTGATCGAAAACTGGCGTCGTCGCTACAACACGGTGCGTCCACACTCATCGCTTGACATCAACCACCCGGCACCCGACGCCCTCGTCTGGCCTGCGCCAAAGCAGATAGTTAAAATGCAATCCCTAAACCAACATTCCAAACGGACCACTCAGTGGGGCCGGTCATTCCGAACGAAGCCGACCGGCCGCGCAATGCGCCGATCCCTACTCGAGAATCGCGTGAATAGGCGATACGGAATGAGCGAAATCGCCCGCCCACTGGGGTTCCGCGCCCGCCGGATCCAGCGTGAACTTGGACGTCCTTGCAAGAATCGCCTTGATCGCCTCTTCCGCTTCCATCCGGCCAACATACCGGCCTACACAATATCCGGGCCCATACCCGAACGCGAGGTTGATCATGCTGCTCGGGCGATCCGGATCAAACGAGTACGGACAGGCCCATCGCTCTTCATCACGGTTCGCAAGCGGCGTAACCAAGGAAACCGCGTCTCCCTTGCGCATCTGTTGACCGCCAATCTCCACATCCTTCCTGGCGACGCGCTGCATGACTCTCAGAGGTGAGAGGAACCGCAGTCCTTCCTGGACGAAGGAAGGCACAAGTGACGGATTTTGGCGAAGCTTTGCCTGGAGCTCCTGGTTTCGGCACAGGATATACAAGAGTCCACGCTGGAGCGGCTTTCCTTCATTGTCGAGACAACTCCAACCCGCATTCATGATGTCGTGCTCATTCCAGTCGGGGAATACGTCCACGCCTTTCTGCCACATGAGGCTGATCAGATCGTCTTGCGGATGTTCGCGGCGGCCCCTGATGATCGGCAGCAGCATGCCTCTAATGACCTGCAATGCCGCTTTTCCGTCTTGCGCGATTTTCGAGTCCAGCGAGATACCATCCCCAGAGAGCAGCGCCTCCTTCCACTTTGCCCGTATGCTCATCTGTGCGTCGACGCGATCCACCAGTGAGCGGTCCGATATATCAAACCCAAGAAAGTCGAGACCAATCAGCAGCACGGCGTAATTGGCGTACTCGGCACTCAATTCGACGTGGCCCTTCCTCACAAGCCCATCGCAGAGATCGCGACATATCTGGCTGACCCTGTCACGAATGCGTTCCGCGAAGGGTTCGCCCGTGAAATGCATATGCACCGCATGCATTCGCTGATGATCGCGGCCTTCGAGATTCATCAGGTGCCGACCCCAGAACTCGGAACTACCCTCCCGATCCGAAACGTTGCGCCAGAACGTATTCGAGTCTTTGAGAATCTCAGCCGCTTCTGCAAAATTCGTGACGATCCACGCATTGCGCGCGTCGCTCCAATAAACGCTTTGCTCCTTGCTCCATTCAGCAAGGGTAAGCGCAACTTCGCGCTCTACGACGGAGTTGGGATTCTTGTCGTTGGCAGTATCGTTACTTGTCATGTTAATTCGCCTTCCCATTCTTGACGCCATACTCATGATTTCTTTCAGCCCGACAAGCCTTTGGTAGCGAGTGTGCCGCTGGCCGGCCCCACGGTACTCCGCTCGCCCATCCGCCGGTTACGCCCAGGTCGACTTCGGCGGATGCATCGGCATCATCGGCGGCATGCGGATTGATAGGCTTACTTACAACATCCACGAAAGTGCATGTCTCGAAGCCATGATGGCCGGAGAACAAACAGGACATCGGCATGTCTCGCCGTCGCCCCCCGTCAGCCAGCGCCACGAGGCAGCGCTGCGCATCCGGGTCGGCCCTCGATGTATCGCTGCGTCTATCAGACGTATGCATCGACGTGGTGGCGTGCATGACGGCGATGACCACCACTCGCACATCGCTCGGCGACAGAGAAGGGCCGGTACTGCTCACGTGGTTCGCCCCCCTGGCAAGCAGCCGTGGCTCTGGTTCATCAGGACAACACACGGGCATAGGCTGCCAACCTTGAGCCTCATTTACGCCCAGTTAGCCATGCTTGACCTAGTGTGGTGAAGACGGATCGTATCGGGGACGTAAGTACGTATGGGTCGAGGGGGGCGCCGCCCACTGCGGAACGCAGATCAGCGGGCTAAGGCCCGCCGCACGCTAGCCGGCACGCTCGCTGTCGTCGGCGGATTGATACTTGGCGGGAGCGCTGTTGTTCTGGCGCCGACCAATTCGGGCGCGTCGCTGCCGGACGCCCAGCAGGGCGGGGTCAGCACCATCCATCGAACACCGCCGCATCAATCCGCGGCGACAGGCGCCACGTTCACCCAACGAATGACGGCCCGTGCGGAGGCGCCGCCGCAGGGCCAGTTACTCTGGAAAAGAGAACGCATCGCCGATACGCACCTGCCGCTGCGCTGGAGCCAAACCTTGAACGCGGCCGTCGTCTTTGCGCCGCAACTGGTCACGCCGCACGCTTTAATGAGCGCGCGAAATGAGCCGCCCAGAAACTTCGCACATTCGTCCGGGTCACGCGATTCGACTCGTCCAACCCGGGTCGCCAACGCCGTGCCGTCCGATTCCGCGGTCGTGGGCTCCATCGGCCCGACGACGAGAGCGGTACCTTCGCGCGTGCGGATCGCGTCGCTCTCGACCGCGAACGAGCCGGCCGCATCGCTTAATGATGCACAGCTAACGCGAACTGCCGTCTACGACATTTCGGCCCGCACCGTTTACATGCCGAATGGAGAGAGGCTCGAAGCGCATTCCGGGCTCGGGTCGCTCATGGACAACCCGCGCAGCATGCACGTGAAGATGCGCGGCGTGACGCCGCCGAACGTTTATCGCCTGCGATTGCGCGAGAGGCTCTTCCATGGCGTGCAGGCGATCCGCCTTTTGCCGGAAGACGAAAGGGCGATGTTTCGCCGCAATGGCATTCTGGCGCACACCTACATGCTCGGGCCGAACGGACAATCGAACGGCTGCGTCTCGTTCAAGGATTATCCTCGATTCCTGAGGGCCTTCGTGCGCGGCGATGTCGAACGCCTTATCGTCGTGACGAAGCTCGATCGCGCGCCACGCTTCGATGGAAGAGATACGGTGGTTGCGCGCGCACAGACGCAAGATGCCGCCGCGCGGCGGCTCGCTTATGCGGGCGACGACACTCCGCCGAGTCGCGAACACGCCGATATCGGCGCCAGTTTCACGTCCTGGATATCGAATTTCGCATCCGCAAAGCCGGCCGCTTCGCGCTAGTTCGGCGGGTGATGCTCTAGTACCACGACGAAGACGCGGCTCTGTATGCAGCCCTAAATTGGCCAGTGAGGTATTGCGCTATCGCCCGCCAATGTTGACCGGCATCGAATGGCGTTACATCGCGCCCGGCAAGCCGGTACAGAACGCTTTCGTCGAATCCTTCAATGGTCGACTACGCGACGAATGCCTCAACGAACACGTCTTCTGCTCGCTATCGCAAGCGCGCGGGATCATCGAAGCCTGGCGGATCGATTACAATACCGTCAGACCCCTTCGAGCCTCGGCGGCCTGGCGCCATCGATGTTCGCAAACCGGCCCTCGGGAGAGAGCCAAATTGAAGCCGAACCTAACTTATGACCGGCGGGAAATTGGGGAGCACGTCATTGGGAAAGGGGGGTGGATGTCGGCAATCGTCACGAATCTGCGGTCGATGCAAGGCATGGGCATCTTTGCGGATCGCGCTGTACGGTCACCATCTCTCCAACTGCGCCGCTACAATCTGATCTACGGCTTCAATGGTTCGGGAAAAAGCACGCTCTCGCGTTTGTTTGCCAGCTTCCAAGTCGGCGTGCTTCACCCGAAATTGCCGGATAGTTGTTCGTTCGAAGTGACATTGGGCGATGAAACCGACTTCGGCTGCCTGCCAAAGCCAACAGGACTTGAGCGCCGCCCTGCTGGTCTTCAACGCCGACTATATCGAGCAGAATCTCCAATGTGGTGATCGCGCCCGATGGCGGCGTCGTGTATGACGGGTTTCAGCTCGACGCGGAGGGGCGTCCACGCAATTCGGCCCGCCGGCCCGATGCCTACGCCGGCGGTCTCAAGAGAGGTCGGCCGACAACCTGGCTGAAAAATGAAATGAACTCAGCGGCGCCCACTCGATCGTTAGGCATCGGCTCGCGCTGGTGATCCTAGCCTACTGTCCGCCCAACCTTCCGGGCTGCACAATCAATTAAGTTTTGTTGTGCAGTCGGATCCAATCTTACGCTCCCCCGTTCGCATGGGCATTCATACGAAATCGTTTAGGAATTCGATCGTCGATGCATACACATGCTTCCTTTGCGGGCGAAGTCGAGCGAAATTTCTGCTTATGAAGCCACTCGGATCACGGTCATAGGCCGTCGGATTAGATCATGAGAATTCTGTACTTTTCGCTCGGCTAAGCCGAGGCAAGCAACCGCCCGCGTGTACAAAGTCGTGGTGCAATCCTTGCAGTTGCGGTGACATGTCCATTCAGGTGCTCGACAGAGCAGTTAAGCTTATGCGGCTGGTCGCGAAGTCCGGTCCAATCAGCCTCACTGCGATGAGCGCGGAGAGTCAGCTTCCGCTGCCAACGGTCAGTCGAATTGCCAAATCGCTCGTCGACAACGGCATTTTCAAGCGTGGCGACGATCGCCGCTACGAGCTGGGCGCGCGCTTGCTTCCTCTCGTGACACCGCTGGAGCCGTATCGAAGATCGCTGCAGATTGCGCATCCGTTCATTGAGGAATTGGCTCGTGCGACCAAGATCGACAGCGGGCTTGCCGTGCTGCAGGGCAATGAAGCGGTCGTGGTCGACTGGTGCTACGGATCCCAAACACCGCACATCATCGAGCCTTATTCCCGGGAAATTCCCCTGCACTGCGCATTCGGGATGGTGCTGATCGCCTTCCAGCCGGCTGCTTGGCGCCATCGCTATCTTCGCGACGTAAAGCTGAAGAAGATGGCAACTGGCACGGTACCGGATCGCGAATCCCTCATGAAAAAAATCGATATGATCCGCCGCACCGGCTTCCACCTCTCGATAGCCGAAAATGTCGAAGATGCTGGCAGCCTGACGGTTCCGGTCTTTGATCATCTCTCGCACTTGCTCGGCGCCCTCTTCGTGACCGCCTCGCTGAATCGCTTCGGCGAACGCCAGATCGAGCGCCACAAACGCGAGCTCACCGACGTGGCGCGCACGCTCACGCGCGAATTTCAGCGGCTGGGCCGTGGACAAACGCAAACGGGCCGCAGGGCTTCCGCGTCCCGCTAGGCGTACTTATTGCGGCTGGCTACAACGGCCGCCAATCCGATGCCGAGGCTCGTGATGATCAGAAGAGAGCTGATCGAGGCGATCGTCGGGTCGACCTCGTCGCGCAGCGCCACGAACATTCGCTTCGGCAACGTGGACGTTGGGCCACCGCTGATAAACAGGCTTACGACCACCTCGTCCAACGAACTGATGAAGGCAAAGAGCGCGCCCGCGATGATGCTGCCCTTGATCTGCGGCGCCGTCACCTTCAGGAAGGCGCTCACGCGGTTGACGCCCAGGCTCTGCGCCGCGCGCTCTTGCGCCATGTCATAACCCTGCAGCCCCGAGAGCGTCGTAATCAGGACGAACGGAATGGCAAGCATCGTATGCGCGAGCACGATGCCGAGCACGCTATTGTTCATGCCAAAGCGCGCATAAACGAAGAAGATGCCGATCGCGGCGATGATGTGCGGCACCATCAATGGCATCATAAGCGCCGTATAGATGACTCGCGCCGCCTTCCCCGGATTGACAAAAAGCGCGTAGGCCGCAGCGACGCCGATCGGCGTCGCGATGACGCAGGTGCACATCGCCACCTGGAGGCTGACGATCGTCGCCAGCATCCACTCCGCGCTATTGAAATACTCCCTGTACCAGCGCAGCGACCACGCCGTCGGCGGAAAACTCAAATATCGAGAGTCCGAGAACGACATCGGCACGACGATGATCGTCGGCAGCACCAGGAAGATGACGACAGCGGCGCCGAACAGTCCGAGAGCGGCGTTCGAACGACGGCTCGCGCCAAGAGGAGCGTCCATCAGTTCGATCCCCCGAATACCCGGTCCAGAGAAACCAGGCGGTTCATGCCGTAGAAGAGGAGCAGCACGATAACGAACAGTACAACGGATACCGCGCTTGCCGCCCCCCAGGCGCTGAAAAGCTCGACATTGCGCTGAATGATCTGCCCGATCATCACAGTGGTGCCGCCGCCGAGCAACTGCGGGGTCACGTAGTAACCAATGGATAGGACGAAGACCAGCATCGCGCCGGCGCCGAGACCCGGCAGCGAGAGCGGGAAAAAGACGCGCCAGAACGCGAATATCGGTGACGCTCCAAGCGCGGCCGCGGCGCGCAGCACGTCCCTATCGATCTGCTGCATCGCGGCGAAGAGCGGCAGGACAAGGAACGGCAGCAGGATATGCGTCATACCAATCGTGGTGCCGGTGACGTTGTACATCAGCTGGACCGGCTCACCGAGCACGCCCAAGTCTTGCAGCGTCGTGTTGACCAAGCCCCGGCGCTGCAGCAGCACCAGCCACGCATATGTGCGCACAAGCAGGCTGGTCCAGAACGGAATGAGCACACAGATCATCACGATGCGCTGCCAGACTACCGACAGGCGCAGCATCCAGTAGCACAGCGGATAGCCGAGAAGGATCGCCGCCAGCGTAACCGTGCCGGCAATTTGGAAAGTCAGCCAGAAGCTCTTGGCGTAACTCGGGTCGTTGAGCATCCGCGCGTAATGCACGAGGGAGAATTGCCCGGCGTCCACGAAAGACAAAAAGAGCATCCACGCGAGCGGCAGAAGCAGCAAGCCGCCGACGAACAGAAACGCCGGCGCCAGCAGCATGAATCGCGCGATGAGATGCCGGCGCATGACGCTTCACCCCGTACTGCGCGGCACGATCACGGTGTGCTCGGGATGCAGCGCGAATACGGCGCGCTCGCCTTCGCCAGGTAAGCTGTGATCCATGTCGATGTGGGTCGGCTGACGGTAGAAAAAGCTGAAGCCGTTATCGAGCTCCAGAAGCGCCAGCAGGCTTTCGCCCTGGAAGACGTGCTGCCGCACCACCGCTTCGATTACGTTCTCCTCCTCACCGCGCGCGAGGCGTAACTTCTCGGAGCGCATCACCAGCACAAGATCGCCGTTCGGAGGCACTTTCTGCGTCGTGCGAAAGCGGCGGCCGTTCAGGGTCACAACGTAGTCATCAACACGCGTCACCGGCGCCAGCATCCCCTCGCCGATGAACTGGGCGACGAAAGAGTCGGCGGGGCGGTCGTAAATCTCGCGCGGCTCGGCAAGCTGCACAATGCGTCCGTGATTGAGAACAGCGATACGATTGCTCATCGTCAGCGCTTCGCGCTGATCGTGCGTCACGTAGATTGTCGTCGCGCCGATGTGCTCATGCAGATTGCGGAGCTCGATCTGCATGCGCTCGCGCAACTGCTTGTCGAGAGCCGAAAGCGGCTCGTCCATCAGGATCAGCTTGGGGCGAAAGACAACGGCTCTCGCCAGGGCGACGCGCTGGCGCTGCCCGCCGGACAGTTGATTGATGCCACGCTCGCCGTAACCCGAGAGCTGGACGAGCGAAAGCGCCCAGTCGATTGCCTTCGCCGCTTCCTCGCGCGGCATGCCGCGCGCCTTCAAAGGAAAGGCCAGATTCTCCGCGACGGTCATGTGCGGAAACAGCGCATAGTTCTGAAAGACGATCCCGATGCCGCGTTTGTGCGGCGGCAGATCGGTCACATCCTTGCCAGCGAAGAAGACCTTTCCCTGCTCGAGACGATTGAACCCCGCGATGATGTTCAGAAGCGTGGTTTTGCCCGAGCCCGACGGACCGAGGAGCGTAACAAACTCCCCGGCCGCCACGTCAAGAGAAACGGAGTCGAGGACTGTCAGGACACCATAGCGCTTGCTTGCGTCTCGGACCGATATGGCAACCGGAGAGCCATCCCCGGCGATCACCTTGCTCATACCCCGACGTCCTCGCCCACGCTCGACACTATTTCTGCAACAGTGTCGTCCAGCGAGCGAACGCCTTATCCGCATCGTCGCTCGCATACCAAGCGGCATCGAGCTTGGCCTGTCGTGACAAATTGTCGGGGCTGGACGGCAGCCGCTTCAGACGGTCCTGAGGAATGATGCCCATGTCATACGCGCGCGGATTAACCGGACCGTAGTCGATCATCGACGCCGCCGTCGCCTGGTTCTTGGCGTCGAGCATGACGTTGATGACCTTCATGGCCAACTCTTTCTTCTTGGTTCCCTTGGGGACCATGAAGCATTCAACGTCAAACACGCCGTCGTTGTACGTGTAGTTCGCCGGAGCGCCGCTATCGATCGCGGCCTGGACGCGACCGTTCCACATCGCGGCCAGATCCACCTCACCGTCGTTGAGCAACTGCACCGACTGGGCGCCGGAGCTCCACCATAGCGCCAGGTGGGGTTTGATCTTCTCCAGGCTTTTGAACGCGCGGTCCACATCGATCGGATAGAGTTTGTCCGCGGGAACGCCATCCGCGAGCAGCGCAATCTCCAACATCTGTCGTGCATTGGCGCTGAGAGCTCGCTTACCGGGGAAGGCTTTCACGTCCCAGAATTGCGCCCAGGTCTTCGGCGGGTTCTTTACGGTCTTCGTGTTCCAAGAAATGACCGTCGAGAACGTCCACTCACCGACGTGATACTTCGCACGTAGCGGCGCATCGAGATCCTTCGCGTTCGGAATCAATGAATAGTCGAGCGGCTCCAACAAGCCTTCCTTCGCGGCACGCGCCGCCTCGGCGCATCCCAGTGCTACGAGATCATAGCTCGGATTGCCGGATAGGACCTGCGCTTTAATCTTTGCATAACCGCCGTGACTGTCCTGCAGCACGGTGACGCCTAGGGCCTTCTTCGCCGGCTGGAAGAATGCCTTGTCCTGCACCTTCTGCGGCTCGCCTCCATAGCCAGCAAAAGAAAGCGTCTCATCCGCATGGACCGCACCCGATCCCAAGATCGCGATCGCCGCCAACGCCGCGTATCCAAACCTCCGCATGTCGTTCAACATCGTTATCCCCTCGTTGAAGATCGACGGTGCAAAAGTGTCTTATCACGCCGCGACGGGGACAACGCTTATTCTCAACTTCTTTCACATCGTGAAAGTTTCCAGTGAAAGTGCTGGTTGGCTTCGGACTCGCCTGCTTAAAATCCGCGCACTTTGCGCAGGCCCCACCCAGTTCGCCCGGAAATGTCCACGACAACAAACGCGAATTCCCTTCGGCCGCCGTGGCGCATTGGCGTCGATGTCGGCGGGACCTTTACCGACCTGGTAATGGTCGATAGCGCCGGCACACTTAGCGTCGCCAAAGTGCCTTCGACACCGCGCGATCCGAGTGAAGGCGTGCTCGCGGCGATCGACAAAGCGGCCGCCGATCTTTCGCTGGGCGCAAGAGATTTACTCAGCAATTGCAACCGCTTCGTTCATGCGTCAACGGTCGCCACCAATGTCATCCTGGAGCGCAAGGGCGAGCCTGTCGGAATGCTGGTCACGCGCGGCTTCCGCGACAGTATCGAAATCCGCCGCGGCATCCGCAAGAACGCGTGGGATCATCGCGTCGCCTATCCGCCGGTGCTGTCGCCGCGCTATCTGCGGCTTCCCGTCTCAGGTCGCATCGACCGGCACGGCAAAGAGACGGCACCGCTTAACGCTGAGGATGTAAGGCATGCGATCCGCCACTTTAAGGAAGAGGGCGTGCGCTCCATCGCCGTCTGCCTCTACAACAGTTTCCTGAACGGCGCGCACGAAGCGGAGGTCGGCGAGATCATCGCGGCGGAATATCCAGACGCATGGATATCGCTGTCGAGCCAAATCTCGCACGTCATGGGCGAGTACGAGCGCAGTTCCACGGCCGTGCTCAACGCCTATATCGCGCCGCGCATCGTCACCTATATGAAGCGGCTATCGCGCGCTCTCAAGAAAGGGGGCCTCGAGGCCCCTTTGCTCGTCGTGCAGAACAACGGCGGCTCACTCACCATCGAGAAGGTGGAGGAGCGCCCGGTCTCGCTCCTGCTTTCGGGGCCGGCTGCCGGCGTCGGCGCGTTGTCGCTTTACGCAGGCGCGTTCGATCGGTCGAAAATGCTGTCTATGGAGATCGGCGGAACGAGCTGCGATGTAATGCTCATCTCCGAGGATGGCGCGGAAATGGCGTCCGAGTTCGAACTCGGCGGCTATCACGTCGCCCTCCCCAGCATCGAGATTCATAGCATCGGAGCGGGCGGCGGGACGATCGCTGGCATCGACAAAGGCGGCATGATGTTCGCCGGCCCGCACGGCGCCGGCGCGGAACCGGGCCCCGCAGCCTACGGGCACGGCGGCGAACTTCCGACCGTTACCGACGCGCAGCTTGTCCTCGGACGCTTGCGGCCCGGCCCTCTCGCAGGCGGCCGGACACTCGACCTTGCCCTGGCCGCGCAAGCGATCGAGCGCCACCTGGCGATACCGCTCAAGATCTCCGTCGAAGCCGCGGCCGCCGGGATTCTGCGGCTCGTCGAACAGCAGCTCTTCCATGCGGTGCAAAAAATTAGCGCAGAGCGAGGACATGATCCACGGAAGTTCATTCTCGTCGCGGCCGGCGGCGCCGGGCCGATGCACGGCTCGGCGGTGGGCCGGAAGCTTGGCAGCCCCTCGGTGTATGTACCGCGGCTGGCCGGCACCTTCTGCGCGCTCGGAATGCTCAACGCGCCCATCAAACACGACTTCGGCCGAGCACTTTTCTACCCAGGCGGTCCCTCTGCCGTCGAGCGGATGAGCAGCGTGATCAAAGCACTGGAAACAGAGGCAAACCGGCAGCTCGCCTCCGACGGGTTTCGAGCCGATGAAATCAGCAGCATTCGCGAACTCGAATTGCGCCACCCAGGGCAAGTCGGCACTCTGCGGGTCGCCATGTCCGACACGGCGACGTTAGCATGGCCCGAGATCGTGCACGATTTCCATGCGGCGCACGAACGCATGTATGGCCACCGCGATGAAGGCGCGTCCATCGAGGTTGCCGGCGTGCGCGTGACCGGCGTGGGGTCGCTCTCCCCCATCCGTCTGCGCGCCGAACAGGCCGCCGCCGCGTCCGTAAGCTCGAGCGGCGAGCGAAGCGTCTACTTCGAAAGCAGCGGAAGGTGCGTAACGACCCGAATCTATGCGGGAGAGGACATGCGTCCGGGCGCCTCCATCAGCGGCCCCGCCATTATCGAAGAAAAGACGACCTGTATCGTCGTCGAACCGGGCGATCTCTGCACCGTTGACACGCTCGGCAACTATTTCATCACATTCGACAGCAAGGACAGCGCGCGGTGACCGGTAACCTCGACCCCGTCACTCTCGCGCTCATTCAAAAGCACGTCGACCATATCGCCGAGCGCATGGGCCAGGTGATGATGCGCGCCGCCCGCAGCCCGATCTTCACGCAAAGCCACGATTTCTCCTGCTTCCTCACCGATGCGACGGGCCGTCTCATCAGCCAGGCCGACGGTATACCGATTCACACCGGCGGCGGAGGGATGATCGTCGAAGCGCTGTTAAAATTCTTCGACCGGATCGAGCCCGGCGACGTCTTCATCTCAAGCGACCCCTATGCAGCCGGCGGCAATCACCTTCCCGACTGGGTCATTTCCCGCCCTGTATTCGTCGATGGCGAACTTTACGCGTTCGTGTGCAACCGCGCGCATCAATCGGACATTGGCGGCGGCGTAGCTGGCACCTACAACCCCGCGGCCACGGAGATTTTCCATGAGGGAATCCGTCTTCCTCCGCTCCGGTTGATCGAGCGAGGCCACCTCCGCAAGGATCTCTGGGGCCTCCTGCTCCTCAACAGCCGCTGCCCAGACTTGCTGGACGGTGACCTATTGGCAATGCTCGGTTCCACCCAGATCGGGGCCACGCAGATCGAAGCGCTCGCGGCCGATCTCGGGCCACGTGATCGCAAGCGCTATTTCGACGGCATCCTCGACTATGCGGAGCGACGCATGCGGACGGCCGTGCTGGAACTTCCAGACGGCACCTACTACGGCGAGGAAATGACGGACAACGATTGCTTCGAGGCGCGGGACGTCTGGATACGCGTCACCGTCACGAAGAAGGGTGACTCGCTGCGGTTCGATTACGAGGGAACCGATCCTCAAATAAAGGGCTTCAAGAACAGCTCGCTGAGCAACACCCGGTCCGCGACCTATGTCGCGCTGACGTCGTTCCTCGACCCGGACATTCCGCGCAACGAAGGCACATATCGCTGCCTCGACATCAACGCGCCGCTCGGCTCAATCCTGAATCCAAAGCCGCCAGCGCCGGTGACGATGTGCACCGTCCTGCCCGCGCATGAAATCATCCATGCATGTTGGAAGGCTTTGGCACAGGCCGCGCCAGAACGCGCTTGTGCCGGCTGGGGCAAGATCAGTCATTGCAACATGGCGGGGCCGACGCCCTCGGGCAGCACTTACGTGATGTACCACTGGGGTGGCTTACCGGCCGCCGGCGCCGTGAAAGGCCGCGATGGCTTTGAACAGATTGGGCCGCTCAATAGCCTGGGCAAGCTAACGGTCCCTAACTGCGAGACCTACGAGCAGCTGTATCCGGTCGAGTTCTTGCAGCATGAGCTCCGTTGCGACAGCGCTGGTGCGGGCCAATATCGCGGCGGCGCCGGCGTCAGTTATCGCGCGCGCGTGCATGAGCGCGCGGAGTATGCCTTCCGCGGCGAAGGGCAGCGCACGCCATCGGGTTTTGGAACCCATGGTGGAACGACGGGGGCCGCCGGCGCCGTCCGCTTCGTTCATCCGGATGGCACCGTCTGGATTCCACCGCAGTTCGGCACCGGATGGCTCGATGCCGTCGAAGTCCAGATCGATTCGCCCGCAGGAGGCGGTTGGGGTGACCCTAAAGCCCGTGATGCGGCGCTAGTGCTGCGCGACGTCCGTGACGAAATCGTCAGCGTCAAGGCCGCGCGCGAGCTGTACGGCGTCGCGCTCATGAATGACGGACGTAATGTGGACGAAACGGAAACCGCGAGGTTGAGACAAACCCAATGACTGTCAATGAAGCCACACGGCCGAGTTCCGAAACTGTCAACATCGAGCGCCTGCATACTCTGATGGAGAGGGATGACCTCGCCGCCGTTGTCGTCCGCGGCGGACTCAACGTTAGCTACCTCGCAGGCATCTCCTATCACGGCACGCTCGCGCGGCATCTCGACCTCTCAGGCTCGCCACGCGGCGTTGCCGTCGTCTGGCCCCGTGGGGCAGCGCCTGTTTTTGTGGTGGACACAACTGCGGCTGGCGCCACCCGTCGCGATTCATGGATCAGCGACGTGGAGGTCTATAACGGCTACGCGGAGTCGTTGTTCGATCGCGTCGGCAAGGTTATTGGCCGGCTGGGGCTCGCGAAAGCGCGCGTCGGCTTCGACATCAATTTCATCGGCGCCGGTTATTGGGCTGACCTGAAAAGACAACTGCCCGCTCTCACCATGGTCGATGCTACCGACATGCTTGATGAAGCGCGTTGGATCAAAACGGCGGCCGAGATCGAGCGATTTCGAAATGGCGCCAAACTACTCGATAGGGTGTTTTCTGACGTCTTTCCGACCATCAAAGCTGGTGAAAGCGAAACTCAAGTACATGGGCGTCTAATCGGTGGATGCTTGGCACAAGGAGCCGAGTTCGCTCACGGTATTCTCAACTCGCACCGCAATCCCATCATCTATTGCGGGGAAAGCGATTTCACCTTCAAGCGCAGTGATATCGTGCGTACCGACTATCTCGCTTATCTGCGCGGCTACCCCGGACACCAGAGCCGTAACGCCGTCATTGGCAAGCCAAGCGACAAGCAGCGCTCCGATTATGCGCATTATCACGAAATCTACCGCGAGACGGCAGAACGTCTTCGGCCGGGCGCAACGACTGGAGAGCTATACGAATTTGTCGTTCGACGCTTCGCAAAAATCGGCTGGTCCTACACTGTGGGTCTTGTCGGCCATAGCATCGGCGCCTGGTGGCACCAGCAGAATCCAATCTTCTGCCCCGGCAACACCGTACCGTTGCAAATGGGCATGGTAGTGGCACTCGAGCCCATCGTGGATCACTGGCATTGCCAGGATATTTTTCTCATCACGGACGGTGCGCCGGAACTGCTTTCGCCGGATTTCGACACCACCGAGATGTTCGTTATCGATTGAGCACACGTCACAGAGAGTAATGGAGACATCCATGTCCGAACATCAAACGAAGAAAGACGTCGAGGCGGCGATAAAAAATTACTTCGACCTCATGTACGATTGTGACATCACCAAATTCGACAACGTCTTTCGCGACACCGCTCAATTGCACGGCTTCCGCGAAGGCCAGATGACCATGTGGCCGGCGGCGAAATACAAGCACATCCTCTCTGAGCGTCAGTCTCCCAAATCCACTGGCGCCAAGCGCGAGGAGGAGGTTCTGTTGGTCGACGCCGCGTCCGATACGCAGGCGCTGGCCAAGGTCAAGGTGCGCATCGGCGCGGCCGTGTTCATCGACTACCTCGCCTATCACAAGATCGATGGCCGATGGCTGATCACCTCAAAGGCGTATCATCTCGTTCAGTGATGGCTGTCTCAGAACGATGCCGGAAGCACGCGGCCAGTTTACTCTCGCTGGACATTGGGCGCGCAGAGCGCCCGTATATAGCTGCCTATAAGAGAAAAATAAAAGGAGCCGCTCTCTTGGAGCGGCTCCTTGACTTATGATTCGATCAATCGATGCCTGAGAAGGCGACGCTCACTTGAACGTGAAGGCCGCTAGCTTCTCCAAAGCAGCCTTCGCTTTCTGCAATGTCTCGCTGCTCGCCCGCTGCAAAGGAGAGCGGGCCGGACCGACCGGATGTCCGACAAACGCCATGGCCTCCTTGAGGGGGGCGGGGTGGTTCGCCGTGTACAGCGCCTCCATCAACGGCATCAAGGCGTAGTGCGCCTTTCGTGCTAGCGCTACGTTCCCAGTCGCCGCGGCCTCGAACAGTCCTCGGTGGAAAGCCGGCACCAGATTGGCGGTCGTGAAAATTCCACCAGGACTTCCCAGGAGAAACGTCGGGCAACCAAGATCGTCATCCCCCGACAGAATCGCAATCCGCTCTCCCACCGCGGCAATCTTGGACGAGATTATTGCAAGATCGCGTTCGCACTCCTTGAGTGCGACGACCGAAGGAATCGTTGCAAGCTTTTCAAGTAGGGCCGCATCGAGATTGATCCCCGTCCGTCCGGCGTTGTTATATGCCACGATCGGAAGGGACGTCGCGTCTGCAACGCGCACAAAATGCTCCTGGATGCCGGCCGGGCTCGCTTTGATATAGTAAGATGGCAGGATCAGAACTGCGTCGGCGCCTGCCTTCTCGGCATAACGCACTGTATCCTGCACTTCTCTCGTTCCAGGCGCCAGCGCTCCGACAATGACCGGAATGCGTCGCGCCGTCTGATCGACGGCAACATCGACGATTTTTTGCCGCTCGGACGGCGTGAAACTGACGAATTCACCGCTACCACCGATCACGAGCACGCCGGCAGCGCCTTCCCGCACTTGAAAGTCAATGAGCTTGCGAAACGTCGGTTCGTCAAACTCATCGTCCTTCGTCAGCGGCGTAACGATTGCCGTGTAAACACCTTTGGGGCTGTAAGCCATCTCTCACTTCTCCTTGCAGATAAAAATGCGCGGCTCGGCCGTTCGATTTCTCACCGCCGCGCTTTTGCGTTTGTGAATTCGAAACCAGGCATGTCGCGACTGTCCGGGCCATGCGCCGCGCTTTAGAGGGGCGACTTCTTGCCCTCCCCAAGTTCGAGTGCGAGAAATTGTTGTGGGTAATGACTGCGAAGATAACGCTCTGTCACCAAGCCGGCATTTAGATCGCGCTCGACATGCGAAACGGCGCGCTTATACGGGTCCCCGAAACCACCCCCGCCGGCTTCCTGAAGCTCAATGATAGAGCCTGGTTTGAAGTTGATGCGGGATTTTGGAGACGCAGGCTGCCCGTCGAGCGACAGCAGCCGCAGACTTCCCGGATTTCCGCCACCAAAGCCCCGCGCGGCAATGCTCGTTCGGGAACCGAAGAAGTCCGCGTCGACGACGCCGCCCGTGTCGTTTCGCAATTGCGCGCGAGCTCGGCTCCCTTGCGGCCTCACTTAGCGGGGCCGATGCCCTTGTCTTCACCGGTGGGATTGGCGAGAACGCAAGCGAGGTTCGCACTGGCGTGTGCCGACTCTCGGAATGGCTCGGGATCGTCTTGGACGAGGAGGCCAATGCGCGTAACGCCCTGCGCATTTCATCGCCGGCATCCAAGGTGTTGGTTTACGTGTTGCCGACGGACGAAAATGTCGTCATTGCGAAACACACGCAGCGTGTACTGGGCGCGCGCCATGGGTGAGCGCGCTCTCCAACGGCGCTGAAAATTCGAAGCCCGCCATCTGGCGCGGTCGCGCACGATGGCGGTGGCGGACGAAGCCGAGCGAAAGTCTAGCGCCTTAGAAAGAGCGACTCAGTGTGAGAGCCGCAATCCGCCTCGAACTTTGCGAATCTGATAACGAAGACAGTCGGGCGGCCTAGGAATTCGAAACCTTCTGGAACCTCACGCCGTTGGCGTCCCAGGCAATCAGACACCTGTGGCCGCGCGCGAAATTTAACAGACTATCGATCGCCGCCGAGCGTCCGAACAGGCGTGTCACCGAGTCGCGCGTCACATAGACGATTTCGATGCGCCTTGCTTACAAGAGCGAACGCATTACCGATTCCATCGGCGCCAGCCCCAGTGGCGCGGGCCCGCCTCGTCGAGGCTCGCTTTCTGACCCTCATCCAGCGAAGCGTAAAATGCGCTGAACGCTGGGCGCACGGTCTTGAGCGCTTGTAGCATCGCGTCCATCCGCTTCTCCATGAAGGCCAGACGCTCCTCGGATGTCTTGGGCAATTCTCTAGGGCACGCCGCCGTCAATCCTTCCGCCGCCTTGACCGAGGCGGCGCGCAACTCCGCCAGCGCCGCCTGCTGCGCCTCGGTTGGCTTCACAGCACGCTCGATCTGATCGATCCGCCACTCGGCAAGGCCGGCCATGCGCGGACTGCACATGCCTCCTGCGCCCCACATACCGGGCCCGCGCATCATGCCCGGCCCCATCATCATTTGGGGGCCCATCCAGCCCGGGCCGCCAGCGGGTTGTCCGGCTGCGGGCAGGATCAGCGAAAGGCTCGCCGCGGCCGCGACGATCAACTGTCGGGATAACATCACAACATCCTCCTTCGCAGGTTGAGGAAGATTTGTGTCTTCAGAAACCCTCTGTCTTTGACGTACATCAAGCGCTTTCCAACGGCGATCGACTAAGCAGAGTCCTCATTCGACCGTGAGGACGCACGTTCAAAAGGCGACGCGCTCAGAGCATCTCGCTCGATCCTTCGCCGAACGAACTCCCGCCGAGCGCGGCAATATTCCGAGGCGACGAAGCAAACGACGTGCGCACTCCAATCGGAAATGCCGGCGATGGGGCCCGGCCGCCCGATCGCTCGAACTGCAGCGATGGAGCTCGCTCGCAATCGGAGATGCGAAGGCGACACGCTCGGAGCAACTCCAACCTTGCCGTGATCTTGTTGCAGACCCGCGCCGGTTCTGCGTACCTCTATTCAAGACCACTCTCATGACATCGATCGTGACAGAGCGCGGCCTTCGGAGAGCATTGATTGCCATCGCGCTCGGCGGCCTTCTCATGGGATTGGCTCTCTGGGCTCTCGGCTACGCCGATTTTGCTCATTGGGCGTGGGCCTTCGGCACCGTGCCGGTGATGGCCGGTCTCCTGATATCGATCATACGCGACTTTCTCGCCGGCCGTGTCGGCGTCGATGCCATCGCTCTTGTTTCGATGTCGGCGGCAATCGCGCTCGGCGAAACCTTGGCTGGGATCGTGGTCGCTGTGATGTACGCAGGCGGCAACGTACTGGAAGATTTCGCCGTAGCCCGTGCCGAACGCGATTTGCGGTTGTTGATTGATCGTGCTCCGCGCACCGCCCATCGCCGCGAAGGATCAACGATTGCAGATATTGCGATTGAACAAGTCGAGGTCGGCGACATTGTTCTTGTTCGCGCCGGCGAAGTGATTCCTGTCGACGGGATCATTATCAATCAAATTGCCGTAATCGATGAGGCCGCGCTGACAGGTGAGCCTATTCCCGTCACGCGACGGCAAGGCGAGCTGGCGAAAAGCGGCACTGTCAATGCGGGTGAAGCTTTTGAGCTCCGCGCCACAATGACTGCCGGCGAAAGCACCTATGCCGGAATCGTGCGGATGGTTACCGCAGCGCAAACGGCCAAAGCCCCTTTCATTCGCGTTGCCGATCGCTTTGCATTGCTCCTGCTTCCTGTCAGCCTTGCTGTAGCTGGTGGTGCGTGGCTATTCGCGGGTGATCCCATTCGCGCACTGGCCGTGTTGGTTGCCGCTACGCCATGTCCGCTGATCCTGGCCGCTCCTGTCGCGTTCATCTCCGGCATGGCTCAAGCGGCCCGCTTAGGGATTCTCATCAAGGGTGGCCGTCCATTTGAAGCGTTGGCTCGAACACACACCGTGATGTTCGACAAGACCGGCACCTTGACCATCGGTGGAGCGCGCCTTGTTGCGATCGAAACTGCTCCTGACCAGAGCGCTGAAAATGTCTTGCGCATCGCCGCTTCCTTGGAACAGGCATCCCATCACGTCGTGGCCGCTGCCATTGTCGAGGCGGCTCAACGGAAGGGCCTTAAACTCTCGGTCCCATCCGAGGTGCGCGAGGCGTTGGGTTCCGGACTGGAAGGCATCATCGACGGCAAGGCCGTCCGCGCGGGATCTCTGCAACTGATCTATGGAGCGCGCAAACCGGAGGAATGGGCACTCCGCGCGCTGAGACGCGCAGCGTGGCGTTCTGCGTTGACAGTTTTTGTCGCCGTCAATGAGCGTATCATTGGGGTCTTGCTGCTGGGTGACGAACTCAGGCGCGAAACGCCGCGCACCATCCAAGCGCTCAAAGTCGCAGGTGTGTCTCGGATCGTCATGCTGACCGGCGACCGCGCCGATGCGGCCGAGACGATCGGCGCGGCGCTCGATCTCGCCGCCGTCCTCGCTGATCGAACGCCATCGGATAAAGTTGATGCGGTGGCGACGGAACAACGTCTCAATCCCACAGTGATGGTCGGTGATGGCGTCAACGATGCGCCTGCGCTCGCGGCCGCAAGCGTAGGCGTCGCTATGGGCGCGCGCGGCGCCAGCGCATCTTCGGAGGCGGCCGACGTGGTGGTGCTGGTCGACCGACTCGATCGCGTCTCCGATACGGTTTCGATCGCAAAACGTGCCCGGCGCATTGCTCTGCAGAGTATCGTCGCAGGCTTGGCCATGTCGGGAATTGCCATGGGCTTTGCCGCTTTTGGCTGGCTACCGCCCGTCGCCGGCGCACTGACTCAGGAAGCCATCGATATCGCGGTTATTCTGAATGCGCTGCGCGCACTTACCCCCGGGCGCAAATTCGGCCGCGCAGCGATGCCGCTGGCAGTCGCCACCGCGTTACGCCAGGAGCACGAAAGGATCGAGACCGAACTGAACAGGCTCCGCGAAATTGCGGATGCCCTGGATAACGCCGAATCCGAATCCGCAGTCTCGTTGATACGGCAGGCCAATGACATTGTCACACGGCACATCGTCAAACACGAACGGGAAGACGAGACCAAGGTGTATCCGGACTTGGCACGTTATCTTTCCGATGGCCATGGCCTCGGCGCGATGAGCCGAGCGCATCGGGAGATCATCCATCTGGCGCGGCTGCTGGCGCAGTTGGCCGAGGGTCTCGTTGCTCAGGACGCCGACCGTTATCTTGTCCGTGACGCTCAACGCGCTATCGAATCCGTCGAAGCACTCGTGCGAATCCATAACGCGCAGGAGGAAGACATTTACGAACACGCCGTGCTTCGTTGAGGTGCGGAGGCAGCATCGGCCTTGCTATCCCGGCGACTCTTGATTCAGATCAGTTACGGGAACCCGCCGCGCGATAAAAATGCTGGTCGAGAACCTTCACTTCTGGTCGACCATGCTTTTTGTGCCTCCCTCTGTCGAAACTGAAAAGGGCATATCGCGGGCCGGCTTGATCTTTCGTGGGATCGCCAAATTCGTCCGGCGCTGGCGGCTTGCCGCACTTCTCGGCTTGGCGGCTGCCGGCGTCGCCATGTATTACGCGCCGCCGCTCATTTTCGGGCCGTTGGTTCAGACTGAAGCCGTTACCAGGGCCGATTTCGTGCAGAGCGTGGTCGCAAGCGGAAGCGTTCTTGCTCCTTACCGTGTGAACGTCAGCAGCCAGATTACCGGCACGGTCGTGGACGTCCCGGTGGCGGAGGGCCAAACGGTTTCTGCCGGGGACGTTTTGATTCACCTCGACGACCGGGAGGCGCGGGCCTCCGTCGTGCAGGCGGAAGGCGTATTGGCGCAGGCCGAAGCGCGCGTGCGGCAGATGCGCGAACTGACATTGCCGTCCGCTCGCGAAGCCATGGAACAGACGCAGGCCACGCTGAAGAATGCGGAAGAAACGTTCAAGCGCGCCCAGACGCTTGCCAACAGCGGCTATGGCACACGCGCCACGCTCGATGAGGCGACCAAATCGCTGAATATCGCCCAGGCGCAATTTCGCAGCGCCCAGTTTCAGTTCTACTCCAGCAGTCCAGGCGGGGCCGATTACGTGATGGCCGAAACGCAACTCCGGCAGTCGCAAGCCAGCTTGGATGTTGCCCGATCGCGGCTCAGCTACACAACGATCACCGCGCCCCGAAACGGCATCCTAATCGCGCGCAATGTCGAGAAGGGCTACGTCGTCCAGCCAGGCGGCATCCTGATGGTTCTCTCGCCGTCGGGAAGTACGCAGCTCGTCGTACAAATCGACGAAAAGAATCTCGGACTCATCGCCATTGGGCAGAAGGCGATCGTTTCGGCCGACGCCTTTCCGAAAGCGACATTCGCCGCCGAGGTGACCTATATCAACCCGGGGATTGATCTTCAGCGGGCCTCCGTCCAGGTCAAACTGAGCGTCCCGGAGCCGCCGACTTATCTTCAGCAAGACATGACCGTGTCGGTCGACATCGAGACGGCACGGCATCGCAACGTCACCGTCGCGCCGACGACAAGCATTCGCGCTCTCAATGGCGAGCGGCCCTGGGTCTTGAAAGTGAAAGAAGGGCGCGCACACCGCCAAGAGATCGTCGTTGGCTTGGTCAGCGGCGGACAGGCTGAGGTCCTCAACGGGCTCGGGCCGGGCGACAAAATTCTACCGGCAAGCTCCTCAATCGAAGACGGCGACCGTGTTCGCCTCGTAGCCACAAGGGGTTCGTCGCGATGAACTCTTGGGCGCCATTCGAATGGATCGCCGCTCTACGCTTTCTCAAGGAAGGCCGCATGCAAACGATCTTCATCGTCACGGCAGCAGCGATCGGCGTTGCCGTCGTGGTGTTCATGTCGGCACTACTTGCCAGCCTGCAAGCCAACTTCCTGAGACGTGTGCTCACGTCTCAGCCTCACGTTCAGTTGATCCCGCCGGACGAAATCGCACGCCCGTTGAGAAAGTCGACCGATACAGAACTTACCGCGCCTATCGTACAACGGCCCGCTCAGCGCATCCGCTCGATCGACCAATGGCAGAAAATACGCGAGCAGCTCCGCACCCGGCCCGACGTCACGCGTGTGTCGCCCACCGCCAGCGGCTCCGCACTGGCGATACGAGGAGCGGCTAGCCGCTCGATCTCGCTAACGGGAGCTGACCCCGACGTCTATTTTCAGATCGTGCGCATACCTGACTATATTGTCGCGGGTAACGCACGGCTTCTGGCCGACGACATCCTTATTGGCACTGAACTCGCTAAAAGTCTCGGCGTTGGCGTCGGCGAAAAAATCAACGTTGCTTCGGGTAACGGCGCATCGCGCGTATTGACGGTGACGGGGATCTTTGATTTCGGAAACAAGTTCACCAACCAGCGCTCGACCTTCGTCGCCTTACGGACCGCCCAGGCGCTTCTCGACCTCGTCGGCGGGGTGACGACGATCGACGTAACGGTAACGGACGTTTACGCGGCGGAGGCAATTGCGCAGACTATTCAAGCAGCGACGGGAATCGAGGCGGACAGTTGGATTGCGACCAATGCGCAATTCTTTACTGCCGTTAATGCACAGCAAATCTCGAACACATTGATCCGCATATTCGTTGCCCTTTCCGTCGCGTTCGGCATCGCCAGCGTCCTCGTTGTCTCGGTCATTCAACGCTCGAAGGATATTGGAATCCTGCGCGCCATGGGGGCATCACGTGGACAGGTTCTCCGGTTGTTCCTGATCCAGGGCGGACTGTTGGGTTTCCTCGGCGCGGCCGTCGGTGGGGCGGTCGGCATGATGGCCGTGAGCTATCTGCATAGCTATCTGCGGCAGCCGGACGGAACCGAGCTCTTTCCGCTCATTCTTGAGCCATCGCTCTTCGTTGGTTCCGTGCTGCTCGCGACCGTGACGGGCGTCGCCGCCGCCGCTGTCCCCGCGTTGCGAGCGGCCCATTTCGACCCGGTGGTGGCGATCCGTGGCTGACCAATTCGTTCTGCAACTCGAGCACATCTGCAAATCATACAATGTCGGCCAGCCGTCGGAGACCGAGGTGCTACACGACGTCAATCTGCAGGTTCGACGGGGAGAGTTCGTGGCGCTTATCGGGCCATCCGGCTCCGGGAAAAGCACGCTTCTGAACATTGTCGGACTTCTGGATCGACCGACAAGAGGCCGACTCTTTCTGGAGGGGCAAGAGACGGAAGATTTGGACGACGACTTACTGACGCATCTGCGGGGTCACAGCATCGGCTTCGTCTTCCAATACCACTATCTGATATCTGCCTTTACGGCGATCGAGAACGTCATGATGCCGCTGCTCGTCGAGCGCTCCTTTCCGGATGCACCGATGCGCGAACGCGCGCGTGCATTGCTAGCCCAGCTTGGCCTCACGCAGTGGGAGAACAACCTCGCCAACAACATGTCCGGCGGCCAGCAGCAGAGAGTCGCCGTAGCGCGCGCGTTGGCGATGAACCCGGCACTGATATTGGCCGACGAGCCGACCGGAAACCTCGACACACAATCGGCCAAGACCGTTTTCGAAATGATGCGTTCCGTCAATCGAAGCAATGGCACGACGTTCTTGCTCGTGACGCACAATATGGACCTCGCATGGCAATGCGACCGCGTGATCGAGGTCGTTGACGGTCGGATTGCGGATGGGACAATTCCACATTGATCGATAATGCAGCCGTCTGGACCGTGACCAACGGACGCCTGCCGAAGTTCAATGTGACTTTAAACGTCGGCGATCGCGTCACCGAGAAGGCGATTAATGATGGCAAAACCGGCCGGATCGCCGGTCGCAGCGGAAAGCGCCCCTGTCATGAGAAGAATCGCGACCAGAGGTTCGGCGAACTTGCGGGCGATTTTTCCGAGCAAGCGTGAGCGCTGGTCTTGCACGACAATGTTCGGCCCATATTGCCCCAGCTTGCGGGCCGCCTCCGCGGAACACAGGCCATCGGCGCCTGTCCCATATTGGGGATAGAGAGATTCAACGCGCTGTCGCCAGAAAGAGCCTGAAACGCTCGACGACATGGAAAGGCTCGTCAGTCCTGGAGCACGTATCGCCCTGGCGCGTCGGGGAGCGCTCTCAAGTGCTGGCCGGGCATGCCCATAGCTGGCGGCGGTATCATCTTTCCAGACTGAGCGCCAAGCCAGGCAAACCATTCCGGCCACCATGATCCGGGTTTTTGCTGCGCGCGCTCCCCGTAGGCTTCGGGATCGACGTAAGGCTCGTCATGGCGCCGGTGCATGACCTGGAAATTGCGCCCCATTTCATCCGGCGGAGCGACAATGCCGACATTGTGGCCTCCGCTCGCGAGAACGTAAGTCACATCGCTGCCGGTGAGCAGGTTGAGTTTGTAGGTTGAACGCCAGGGCGCGACATGGTCTTGAAGTGTGCCCACCGCGAAGATGGGTACACGGATATCCGAGAGCGCAATCGGCGAGCCTGCTGCCGCAAACCGCCCCTCGGCGAGATCGTTGTTGAAGAACAGATTCCGCAGATATTGCGAATGCATGCGATAAGGCATGCGTGTGGCGTCGGCGTTCCACGCCATGAGATCGTTCATGGGCGTGCGCTCGCCCAGTAGATAGTGGCGCGTCAAGCGCGACCAGATCATGTCGTTGGATCGAAGCATCTGGAATGCCCCGGCCATTTGCCGCGCGTCGAGAAAGCCCTGCTCCCACATCATGTCTTCAAGGAACGAGAGCTGGCTCTCATTGATGAACAGCATGAGTTCGCCCGCTTCGGTGAAATCCGTTTGCGCCGCGAGGAGAGTCATCGTTTGAAGCCGCGTGTCGTCGTCACGCGCCATCGCAGCAGCAGCGATTGCAAGCAGCGTTCCGCCGAGACAATAGCCAACAGTATGGACGTTGCGCTCGGGACAAACGGCATTCACGCAATTGAGTGCCGCCATGATCCCTTCCCGACGGTAGTCTTCAAGATCAAGATCACGATCCTCCGGCCCCGGATTCTTCCAGGAGATCATGAAGACGGTGAAACCTTGCTCGACCAGATGCTTTACCATCGAATTGTTCGGCGAAAGATCGAGGATGTAGTACTTCATGATCCAGGCTGGGATGATCAGGATCGGTTCCGGCCGGACCATGTCGGTTGTCGGTGCATACTGAATGAGCTCGATTAGTCGGTTGCGGTAGATCACTTTTCCCGACGTGACCGCTACGCCCTTTCCAGGTTGGAAATTTTCCGCGCCGATCGGCCGCCGGCCCGTGGCCGCGCGCTCCCAATCCTGCATGAAATTCTGAAAGCCACGTACAAGGTTGGCCCCGCCCGTTTCGAATGTGATCTGCAGTGCCTTTGGATTCGTGAGCAAGAAGTTGGAAGGTGCGACCATATCCAACCATTGCCTCGCTACGAACGAGACGATGTCCTCATGCTGGCGCGTAACACCGCGAATATCAGTCGTGGCGTTGTGCCACCATTGCTGCTGCAGCAGAAAGGCCTGATGCACAATATTGAATGGCCATCTCTGCCATTCCTCTCCCGCAAATCGCTTGTCCTGGGGCAGCGGCTCAATGCAGGGTCCGACATTGTCGCGCTGCGTGGAGCAGCGGCTGACATAATTTGCAAATCGGAGCATCTTTCGGAACGCTTTATCGCCGAGCTGCAACTGCTTACCCGGCGAAAATGTAAGGTGGATGACCCAATCGACGTAGGCCTCGATCATCGCCGCAGGAGATAGCCCAAACGTCAAGCGCGCCGCGGCCGCGTGGGTCGCGCGGTCAATGACGTCGGAAAATGCGCTGACAGAATAGGAATCGTGGTCGGGTGCAAGACTACTGAACTTTTGTTGCCGCGCACCCTTCAGCGGACGAACCTCGCCGCGCGTCTCTTCCGACGGGACGGCAGTAACGATCGGGGCGGTCGAAAAGGAAGCATGGCGCTTAGTCATGGTCCGTGTCCTTCACAAGAAGCACGAGTAATTCATTCGACAGGTTGTCGGCGCCCCAGACGGCTGCTTGCGTACGATTGCGAAGCCCGAGCTTGCGGAGGACCGCTTTCACATGAACCTTGACGGTCGTGTCCGAAATGTTGAGTTCTCGACTGATCTGCTTATTCGAAGCGCCATGCACGAGCCGTTTTAGAATCTCGACCTCGCGTGATGACAAGCGGCTCACGCGGTCATCGGCGATTGTGCGTTCAGGGCTACTGGTATTTGTTGTTATCGACCCCGTCTGCTTGCAGAGAAGGGCCTCGCGTGCGACTGACGCGGGGAATAGGACCTCGCCCTCAAGCACAAGCTCAAGCGTTTGCATGAGAGCATCTGTCGAAACGGAACGCGGCAAGTAGGCCGCCGCGCCAGCACAGATCGCAGCCCTGACAAGCTTAGCGTCCAAATGATCTGCAAGGACAACGACCTTTGATTGCGCGACCATCGGGCCAACTTGAGCAGCAACCGCGATTGGGTCCGTTGTCGTTCCGCTCAAAATCAGAATCACCAATGCCGGAATCGATTTTCCGGCAGCGACCGCCTCATCCCAAGCAGAATAGGCTGCGATCCGCTTGTAGCGGGAGCCGGAGAGAATGCGGAGCAGCCCCATTCGTGAGAGTTCGTCGGGCGCAATCACGAGCAGCGGAACAGGACGATTCATGCTGCAACTAGCCCGTAGAAAGATGATTGCGTCGATCGCAAGCTGACCAGCTGCCACGCCCTTACCTGGCGTAGCCGTTGACATGAGGTAGCTCCTCATCCCTTCGCAGAAATCATAGACAGGCTTCTGAAGCGCCGGATTGAGGCATGTCAAACCCACCGCCGCCGCACTCGCGCAAGCAGAAAAGAACGAGATCCTGTTCGACGGCAGCGGCTGGAATCGTGCATTCTGCGAGTTGTTTCGATGCTCCAAGTATCGGTTTGAAACAGTGAGAGTCCGAGCGGGAAAGCTTGACCTCGATCAACGACGGAGGGCGCCGTGATTGAATAATAAATATCATCTGTATGAGTCCGTCGAAATGAATGAACCAGATTGGCAATCGATTGCGCGCGCGCCGTTCGACTGCGATCTGGAATTAGCTGTGATTGAGAATGGCGAAGTGCATCGCCTGATCACTCGCTGCCGCCGTTCACCTTCAGGATGGATCAGTGCGGCGTCGGGCAAGCCTCTTGACATACATCCAACTCACTGGCGCCACTGGCGGCCAGAAGCGGCAAGGGGCGGCTCATGCGCGCCATGATCCTGAGTGAACCAAGAACACCGTTGAGGCTTACGGAGGTCCCGGATCCTAGTCCGGCCGCCGGCGAGGTGCGTGTTCGAGTTGGATCGTGCGGCGTATGCCGCACGGACTTGCACGTTGTCGACGGCGAATTGCCCAACCCTAAGCTCCCGATCATTCCGGGTCACGAAATCGTCGGCAAAATCGATGTCATGGGGACGGAGGTTGAAAGCCTTGAGGTCGGCATGCGAGTCGGCGTGCCCTGGCTTGGAAGGACCTGCGGCCAGTGCTCGTTCTGTCGCGCGGGGCGAGAAAACCTGTGCGATGCGCCTCTGTTCACCGGTTACACCCGCGATGGCGGCTACGCCACGCACACGATCGCGGATGCACGCTTCGTCTTCCCTCTTCCCGACGACGACAACGATGTTGCGACGGCTCCGCTTCTCTGCGCCGGCCTGATCGGCTGGCGCTCCCTGCGTCTTGCCGGCGACGGAAAGCGCATCGGACTCTATGGATTCGGTGCGGCGGCGCATATCATTGCGCAGGTTGCGGTCTGGCAGGGACGCGATGTTTTTGCTTTCACGCGGAGCGGCGATGCCACGGCGCAGGCCTTCGCCCGTAAGCTTGGCGCCTGCTGGGCCGGAAGCTCCGAACAGCCCCCACCTGAGCCGCTTGACTGCGCAATCATCTACGCTCCGGTCGGGGCGCTCGTTCCCGCCGCACTGAAAGCGGTCCGCAAGGGCGGCCGGGTGGTCTGTGCCGGCATTCACATGAGCAACATCCCGAGCTTTCCCTACAGTCTGCTGTGGGAAGAGCGTGAGGTTCTCTCGGTCGCTAACCTCACGCGAAGCGATGGCCTAGAGTTCTTCAAGATCGTCCCCGAAGCTCGGATCGTGACGGAAACCGTCCCCTATCCTCTGGATCGCGCCAATGAAGCTCTGTCGGATCTGCGGGCCGGCCGGCTTCAGGGCGCCGCCGTGCTGGTCCCCTGACGGGAAAGCGCCGCACGAACCCGGCCCAATGTGTCTGTCGGCGACCCTGACGCATCTATCTTCGCCCATGTCATTGCGCCGAAGTCGTAGGCCTCTTGCTTGCGCGCGACCTGCGCGTCGGCGTCCGAAGCATCGGGCCCTCTGTTACCGATGCGCCGAATTCTCGTGCTGAGATTCGCAACCAGAAAAATGCCAAAAAACTCCACGCCCACGCGCTGGGCCGCGTCTTCCATGGCCTTGCGCGTATCAGCATCCGCGAACACGGCGTCCACGATAATTGAATAGCCGGCGCGGCTGATCCTCGCGAGTTTCGCCGCGATATCGTCATAGACGCGCGCCGATATTTCGGTCTGATAGGCGGCCGACGAAAGCCGGTCGGTTTCGGCAACGCCGAACATTCTTTTGCGGACCGCGTCGGAGCGGAGGACCAATGCTCCCGGGAGCGGCAGGATAAATTTGGCTAATTGCTTCGCCAAGACCGATTTGCCCGTTCCGGACAGCCCGCCGACGCAAATCACGACGGGGGCGACGGGCTCGAGGAGCCGCAGCGCCAAGTTGAAGTAGTGCTTCGCAGACGCCTGAAGCGTCGGGGCGTCCTCTTCGACCTGATCGAGCCTTGCGGCGGTGACTTTTGCCCGGATCGCCGCGCGCAGCGACATGAAGAACGGCAGGGCGGCCAACCCCTCGATAGCGGCGGCTGAGCCGACGACCGCATCCATATAGACGTTCAGCACCGAATTCGCGGCGGCGACATCATCCCGCTTGATCAAATCCATCAGCAAAAAGGCGAGATCATAAAGTACGTCTCCGGAGGCAATCACCGGATCGAACTCGATCGCATCGAAGGCAACAGGTTCGCCTCCTAGAATGGCGATGTTACCGAGATGCAGGTCCCCATGACCGCGCCGCACGAAGCCCCGTCTGCCACGCTCAATCAAGAGCGGCCGCAGGCGTTCGAAGGCGACGCGCGACTTCGCCTCGAGGTCAGTGACCGCTGCCTCCGGAAACACCGCGGGCCAAGCGCGGAAAGCCTCCGTATTCTGTCCGATGTAAAGTTCAAGGGCGCGTATCCAAGGCTCGGCCTGCACCGGTTCCGCCTTCTCGTGCAGCGCGCAGACCATGCCGGCCAGCTTCTCCGACGTCGGGTCGCCAAGAGCGCTGCGATCGGCCACGTGATCCAATGTCTGGTTCTCGTCGAAACGCTGCATCTCAACGGCCCATTCGATCACCTCTCCATCGCCGCCGATCGCTAAGCGCCCATCCGCGTCCCGTGTGATCGGCACGACGCGCAAGTACAGCATCGGCGCGAAACGCTGGTTGATGTCGAGTTCCGTGCGGCAGGCCGCCTCTCGCTTGTCCAATGTCGAATAGTCGAGAAACGGAAAGCGGACCGCCTTCTTCACCTTGAAGGCGCGGTCACCTGCAAGGAACACCGCTGCGGCATGCGTGTCGAACCGTCGCACCTCTTTCACACCGTATGCGGCTGGCGTGCCCAAGAACGCGAAGACTTTGGCTTGCAGTGCGTTCATATCCCCAACTCCCTTGAGAACGTCGGAGAGCGAAGAAGGTCGTGCTTGATCGTTGTGGCGCTTGAGGAAGATCAAGGCAGGGGTGAGTCATGACTGCGAGTTTAAAGTCATTGAGGAGATCTTCATGAGCATTCCGCACGCTTTCAAACGTATTTGCCTTCATTTGGCGCGCTCTAAAGAGTTCCCCGTGGGGTCCGCCCGGCACGGTTACGAACTCGTCGCGCCGCTGGATGAGAACGGCCACATCGACGTGAGTCTTTGGAAGAAGCATCGCGATCGCTGCCATGTTCGCCGGTTCTGGAACGGCGAAGACGATCGCGTCGGGTACCTCGTTCACAAGCCTGGCGGAAGCGAGCATGCCCGCTGGGTTTTTGACTACGACGCGAGCCGAAGCGACGATGACGAGGCGGGTTATCGTTTCGGTGCGCACACGTTTTCGCCGGGCGAATATATCACGCTGCGTGACAACAATGGAGAACACACGTTCCGCGTAGCTTCCGTCGAATAAGCCGACGCTGACGAACCCGGGGATTCTCGACGAGGCCGCCGCTGCGGGCGCAGGCGATACTGGGCGCGACAACACGGTGATGACGCGCCGCTCTGCCGGATGTGCGCTCAGTGAGCCATCAGCACCGGAGCCGTCATCGCCTTCAGCATGCTCCGCGTGACGCCGCCGAGCACGAACTCACGAAACCTTGAGTGTCCATAAGCGCCCATAATGATCAGGTCGATATTGGCATCCGCCACCTCGTTGAGAATGACGTCGGCCGCCTCGCTGTCCGGCGCGACAATCGGCTTGAGTTCAACATTGACGCGACGCCTGGAAAGGTGTTCGGCGATCTTGATGCCGCGCAGTTCGTCGGGACGCTCCTTGTCCTCGACGGTAACCACCTCGACTTTTCGTGCTCGCTCCAAGAACGGCGCCGCGGCGCCCACGGCCCGCGCCGCATGCTGACTGCCATCCCAACACACCATCACGTGCTCAAGCTTTATATCTTTGGCCTGGATGAAAGGGACCACCAGTAGAGGCCGGCCGGAGTTGAACAATGCGGCTTCAATGAGGAGGCCGCCACGCATGTCGCCCTCATCTTCGGGCTGCGCCACCACAGATACGTCGTAGTTTCTGGCGATTTCACTAAAGAGTCGCGCGGACTCCCCCAACCGATCCGGAACGATGCGCGAATCCGAGCGAAGGCCACGCAACCGCACTCTGTCGTCAAAAAGCTTGGCAGTTTTCTTGGCTTCTGCGCGCCGCTCTGCGGACCATTCCTCCACAATTCGAGCGCTCACGCCTTCGCTCATGGCCCATCTCGGAAATTCAGGCGCAATAACGATGCCAGAGAGATGTGCGTCAAACATACTGGCGGCAGAAATCGCATAGTCACGCGCAACGTCATTTGGTTGATCCACAGGCAAATGAACGAGAATGTCATTTATCATGGCTTGCGCCTCTCCACCCGGCCGCGATCGGCCTACAGATAAAAAGGCAGCACGAGTCCCTGTGTCGTACCTTGACTTAGCGCAACGCCGCTTGCCGGATTCTCTCAGTCGGCTGTGCTGAGTATTCCTGAAATCATTGCTTTGCGAACCGGGTCCGAAAGGCTGTTCGCATCCATTTTCGTATCGGCCACGCTGATCCTAACAAAAGTTGTCGCTGTCCTTCGCGGCAGAAATGCTGAGGGCCCGCGTTTTGGAGTCTTGCATTGCCTCGATTGCGCGGATGAGGTTGAGCAGGACCCGCTGATTTGGCCTCTGTCGACAATTGTGTTCGGATACCCTGGTCCCCTCGCGGCTAAGGAACATTCCTTATGGAGAATATCTGAATTTTCATTGCCGCACACGCCCGTTATGCATGAAGCTCAAGATGGAGGCGTGCGATGATTTTACACAATGCAAGTCAAGCCGGGCCTTCGACGGTGGGCATCTCGATGGCGCCACGAGCATGCGAAAACATCATCGATAGAATGGGCGCGGGGATGACGTTCAAGCGAAATGCAGAAATTTACGGAGACGGCGAGCCCGCAGATTATCTCTACAAAGTCGTTTCGGGCGCGATCCGAACCTACAAAGTGTTGGCTGACGGTCGCCGACAGATTGGCGCGTTCTATCTAGCGGGTGATATTTTTGGACTAGAACATGAAGACCACCACGTATTTTCTGCAGAAGCGATCAACGACTCGAGAGTCATCGTGGTCAAGCACAGTACTGTGGTGGCTCTGGCCGAACGCGATAGCGGCATCGCCCGTGAGCTTTACAACGTTGCGCGCCGTGAGCTGGAACGGACCCAAGAGCATCTGCTCGCGCTCATTAAGAGCGCCGAAGAGCGCGTTGCGGGGTTCCTTCTGGAAATGGCGAAGCGCGCACCGGGTGCAAACCAGGTGCAACTACCGATGTCACGCCAAGACATTGCGGACTATCTTGGTCTTACCATCGAAACGGTGTCTCGAACGATGACACGGCTTGAAAGCATCGCTGCAATTGCCCTGCCGAGCTCTCGATGCGTCATCTTGCGAAACCGTGCTGCACTTGGCCGGCTAAACAGCTGATTGCAACGATACGGCAGAAGGTAATCGTATGTGCAGCGCCCACACCGCCGTGCGTCGAACGCGCCACCTGATGCGATCGTTGCACATGCCCGAGGTTACTGAGCCGAGTGTTGTCAACGAAACCGCCGAGCAGTCAACGCATGGCCTCATCATTCAGGGGAATTGGCCTCCCGCGGCTGAAACTGCCCGGTACATCCGCTTTGATGAACAGAATAAGGGAACGGCTCAGCCAGACGCCGTGCATAAGCCGTGACGAAACGCGTCAGCATCCCGCACGATGCCTTGGTCCTCGTCGGTGACGGGCAAAAGGCCCTCTTCCTGCGCAATGACGGTGATGCAACGTCTTGGAATCTGATTGTTGAGCAGGTCTTTAACGACAGAAATCCTCCCACGCATGCGCAAGGAACAGATCGGCCCGGTCGGACCTTCAAGCGAGCCGCTGCACACAGTCGCAGCAGCGTGGAGGCGACTGACTGGCACGAACTGAGCAAACGGCGATTTTCGAGCGATGTCGCCGACGCGGTGGAGGCGTGGGTGAGCGCGCACGAGGTCCCGGCGATCGTTGTTGTTGCGCCCGCGCGCACCCTGGCGGAGTTGCGTGATCGATTTTGCGAAGCGGTGAAAGCGCGCGTCGTCGCCGAAATTGCTAAGGACCTTACAAAACATTCTGTCGAAGCCATCGAGGCTCAACTTGCAAGCCATGTGCAGTGATGGCGCGGTTAGAGGGAGCCATGTCATGCGATATGTCGTGAAATTCATGAAGCATGTCAGCGGCGATAACGGTTACGAAGCCGACGTTTGTCAGCGGTGGCTGGAAGTTGATGCGAATAGCGAATCGGCAGCCCTAAGCCTCGCCAAACGGCGGTTCTGCGCCGCCGAGCGAATTCGAGACTGGAAAGTGCACGCCGACCAGATTCAGATCAGCGAGACAGAATACCCCTCTTAAAGAGGGAATCCTCGATCCGCACGTACGCATCAGCGCTGACGCGGTGCCTTGCGCGTGTCGATCTGAGCGTCGATGAAATGACGGAGGTCGTCAGGACGTTCAATGGTTGCTCGGTTTGGGGCGTGCACGTCAACTCTCGCCTGCCGCTTATTTCCGTGGAACGACCGCTTAGCCTCGATACGCGAGAGCAGATGGTCGCATCCATCATGTCGAGAAAGCTCGCCTCCGGATCGACTCATTTGTTGATAGACCTTCCCGTGGAGCCTGCGGCAAAGCTTGTCACCGCCATGGATGCAATGCGAAGGCGCAAATTGTTTGAGTTTGGTGGCGACCACTTTGGGATCGCAGTGAAGTTCATTATCACCGGCGGGCATCAGCCGATAGGGAATGGCATTAGCCCGGTCCTGGAATCACAGGATGTCATGGCAGTCCTGTCCAATGAACCAAATGCACAGCAAGACTTACAAGAAAAGTCGCCGCGGCTTGCCGCTCACTTGTTGGAGTACGATCCGCAGTTGAGGAGTAGAATGGGCTATTCTCGCGCCTGTGAACTGCTCGAGAGCGGCGCGGCCGGTGCATCGCCATGACCGTTACGGTCCGCTTTTGTGGCGCTGCACGAACAGTTACAGGCTCTTGTTATCTGTTCGAGTGCGCCAGCGGCCAGATATTGGTCGATTGTGGCCTTTTCCAGGGATCGAAAACGCTCAAAGCGTTGAACTACGCCGCGTTTCCTTTTCGGCCCTCGGGCATCAATGCCGTGTTGCTGACGCACGCGCATGTCGACCATAGCGGGCTCTTGCCAAAGCTTGTGCGCGAGGGATTTCAGGGGCGAATACTGGCAACACGGGGCACCATCGATCTGTGCTCCTATCTGCTGCCAGACGCCGGGGGCATCCAAGAATCTGAAGTCGCGGCCTTGAACCGGCGCAACGCGCGGAGAGGAAGGGCCGAAGTCACCCCGATCTACACAAAATCCGACGCCATCTCATGTCAGAGCTATTTCCAGAGCATCGATTACGGAAAATTTGTCGATGTTATGCCTGGAATTCGCGCGCGATATTGGAACGCCGGTCATCTTCTTGGGTCGGCTTCGATCGAAATAGAGTTCACCGGCGAAGGCACCGCTGGCTCCCCCCTTCGTATCTTGGTGTCTGGAGACCTCGGTCCCGATGCAAAGCTACTTGAGCCCGAGCCAGAGGCCCCGACAAGCTTCGATTACCTGATTGTGGAAGCGACATACGGAGACAGGGACCGCCCATCCGTAACGCCACAAGAAAGGCGGCAACGCCTTGGAGATGAGGTTCGCGAGGCTGCTGCACGAAAGGGGGCGCTGCTGATCCCCGCCTTTGCTGTGGAGCGAACACAGGAATTGATTGTAGATTTGATTGATTTGATCGATCGCGGCGAGGTGCCTTCCGGCCCAATTTTTCTGGATTCTCCCCTCGCCATCCGCGCAACAGAGGTCTTTCGCGATCATGCCGCCGAAATCGACTCGAAAGTAGATGGGAAAGAGCTGCTTAGTTCTCCCCATTTGCGGTTCACCGAGACAGTTGAAGAAAGCAAAGCTCTCGAAAAACTCACCGGATTTCACATCATCATTTCAGCAAGCGGCATGTGCGAGGCCGGGCGCATTCGCCATCACCTGAAGCGATGGCTTTGGCACAGTGAAGCGACCGTCCTTATGGTTGGATTTCAGGCTCAAGGCACGCTTGGACGTTTTCTCGTCGAAGGAGCCCGCTCTGTGCGGATTCAAGGCGAGGAGATAAAGGTGAACGCTAA
This sequence comes from Variibacter sp., assembly GCA_050187875.1. Taxonomy (GTDB): domain Bacteria; phylum Pseudomonadota; class Alphaproteobacteria; order Rhizobiales; family Xanthobacteraceae; genus JAFKKS01. The sequence continues at coordinate 52,988 of JBFWXB010000017.1, read as the reverse complement.
GATTCGTAGTATGGATGAATACTCAGGACATGCAGACGGCCCCGAGCTGGCTCGTTGGATAGCAAGCCGCAGACCAATCCACCGCGGCATATTTCTGGTCCACGGCGAAGAGCCAAGCATCTGCGGGTTGTTCAATCGCATATCGGAAGGAATCATCCCTACGGCACGCGTGTTCCGCCCTGTCCTAGATGACATATACGATCTCACAACGTCTGCGCCGACGCCGCTTGATGTGAGTCATCGAAGGCGACTCACTCCAGACAAAGTCGCTGCGCTTGATTGGCACAACGATATGTCGAAGTTGATACTAGATCTTAATGACCGTATGGAGTCAGCAGCTGATGATCGTGCGCGTGGAGTAATTGTTCGGCGTCTCAGGCATGCTCTAGAAGCTTCCGAATGACCGCCCAAAGGGTCGCTCCGCGCCCGTGCTAACGAAAAGATTTTCCGGCCCGGCTGTCGACGAACCAAACGCGCCGCTTCTGCTAGACCGAGATTTGCCGGTCGTAACGATGGCAATGAGATTATTTGGTCAAGACAACGCAAATCGCCCTGTTTCCTCTGACGCCGCTACCCACCGCAGCGGTTCTCATCTGCCATTCGTTCGGGACGTCGTCAGACGCGCCGGTGATGAGGCTCGTTCCAGTACGCGAAGCAAATCTTAGCTTGGTCGGGCTTATGACCGGACTAATGTTTTCTAGGCTCGTACGCTTTTGGCGGCAGACACTGAAGCCCTGTGTTGCTTCTTGCTCCGCCATGGCGAGCCCGGCTCTTGCCGATTGGCAGCGACCTTCTTTATGCCATCAAAGCAGCATTGATCTATTTCAAGGACGACTGCTTGCTTCTCCCCTATCCGCATGATGAGTTCGGATGATGACGCCTGTGCCCTGGATCTACAACCAAACGCGGCCGCAAGCGGATCCCGGCGCGGCGCTCATCACGCGAGGTGATCAAAAATGATCAAGGCCGACCGGATAACGGTTTGGGACCCTTTCATCCGCACGGTTCATTGGCTTTTGGCGGCCGCGGTCCTGTTTAATTGGATTACTGATAAGCCGCTGTGGCTCCACAGCTGGGTTGGTTATTTTGCAGCTTTGCTTGTCGTAGCCCGCGTGATCTGGGGTGTCATCGGGCCTCAAACCGCGCGTTTTGTCGACTTCGTTCGCGGCCCGCGTGCTGTTTTCGACTACTTAGCTGGCTTGATTCGGTTTTCGTCCAGGCGTCATCTAGGCCATAGCCCTGCGGGAGGCACGATGATCATTGCCCTCCTTTGCATGATCGCGGCGACCACCACCACGGGCATAATCACTCTTGCACAGGATCGGGGAGCAGGACCGCTCTCCGGGATCGTAACGAAGGTGGAACGGCCTCCGCGCGTTCCCGGACAGAAGCGTCCACCCCTACTCATCAAAGAAGTCCATGAAACGCTTGCAAATGTTACGCTGGCGCTCGTTCTGCTGCATATTGCGGGGGTCATCCTGGCGAGCTTTGTGCACCGTGAGAATCTGGTCGCAGCTATGATCACAGGCCGCAAGCGTCCCCTGGATCAAGAATGAGGCCGGTTCGGTCGACGCGCTGAGGGCGCACCGGTCACCGCTGTGAACCGACGTGGCAAGGCTGTGCACCTATTCCGGCGGCCGGCGGCAGTGCCAATCCGTCGCGTTCTGGTAGGCCCAGCCGATGCGAAGCGCGGTCGCCTCATCATAGGCGCGGCAGACGATCTGAAGTGACGTCGGAAGGCCGCCGCTATCGAAGCCGTTCGGCAGCGCCACGCCGCAGAGGTCGAGGAAGTTGCCGAAGCGCGTATAGTGCGCCGGCGCCTTGGTCTGGTCGACCTCATCGAGTGGCACCGCTGTTGTCATCGTCGTTGGCGTCAGCAGCGCATCGATTCCGTCGAGCGCAGCGGCGAATTTCAGCTTCATCGCCTCGCGTGTCTGCAGAGCCCCAATATAAGCTTCCGCCGTGACGTCGCGGCCGGCCGCAATCCGCGGACGGACATGCGGATCAAGCGGCGCATTCTCGTCGTCGATAAGTTCGCGAAGCTTGGCGTAGCTCTCCGCAGCCATGATCCGCAGGTTCAGTGCCGCTACGTCGGCAAAGCCGAACGGCAGGTCGACGGAGACGATTTCGGCGCCGAGGCGCTCCAGCTCTTCGATCGATGCGTCGTAAGCCGCGAGCACGTCCGCAGAGGCAAAGGCGCGTTCCGCCTGCGGCATGCGGGCAAGACGCATGCCGCGCACGCCCCGCTTCAGATTGGGCATCGGATCCGTGTACGGCAGGCCGAGCGTGATCGGGTCAAGCGGATCCGCACCCTGCATCACCGTGTAAAGCAGCGCCGCGTCTTCAACGGAACGCGCCATCGGGCCGGGCGTATCGAGTGTTGGGCTCAGCGGCAACACGCCAAACGTGCTGACGCGGCCGATCGTTGTTTTAAGGCCGGTGATGCCGCACCAGGAAGCCGGAAGACGCACCGAGCCGCCAGTGTCGGTGCCGACGGCCCACGGCGCAAGGCCCGCCGCGACGGCGACGCCCGAGCCACTGCTGGAGCCGCCGGGCGTGCGCGCGCGTTTCATATCCCAGGGATTCCATGGTGTGCCAAGGTGAGTGTTGGTACCCCACCCGCCCATCGCGAATTCGACCGTGTGCGTCTTGCCGAGCACGATCATGCCTTGCGCCATTAAGCGCTTCGCAAGGGTCGCGGTGCGCTGCGCCTTGCGTGTGCGCCACGCCTTCGTGCCGCCCGTTGCGACTTTGCCCTCGATCTCGACCAGGTCCTTGAGCGCGATCGGCACGCCATGCAGCGGCCCGACTGCGTGCCCGGACCGAATCGCCCGTTCTGCGCCCTGCGCCGCCAGTCGCGCATCGTCAGCCGAGACCTCGACAAAAGCACGCAGCTTCGGTTCCCTCGCCGCAATGCGCGCGAGAAAGCCGTCGACCACGTCGACGGGAGAAAGCTTACGCGCTGCAATCTGCTCCGCGAGTTGATGGGCAGGAAGCATCGCAAGATCGGACTGGGACATGGGGACGCCCTGTTGCAGATTTTGGAATGGAGCTTTGTCTAGCGAGCACTAAACATAAGTTTTGAGAGATTGAAACACTCGCGCGTGGATGGAATCAGACAGACTGTCGCCTCGAGGCGTCAAGCGCAGCAAGCTCCAACCCGGTGTGCCCGTAAGCTTTAGCGTGCGGGCCGCGCCGCATTGCGGAACGGCGCAGATACGATGCGGCCCGCGCTCGCCGCCGTGCAAGGCGGCGAGAGTTCCTATTTGGATTTCTGAATTTTTGTCACGGTGATCTGGCCGTTGATGCGGTCGGCCTCGAACTTGATTTTGTCGCCGGCCTTCACCTGCTTGAGCATTGTGGGATCTCGCGCCTTGAAGACCATGGTCATACCGCCCTCCATGTCGAGGTTCTTGATCGCACCATGTTTGATGCTGATCTTGCCCGACGATTGATCGACTTTGGTAACCTGACCGTCGACCATATCGCCTTGAGCGAGAGCACAAGGCGCCGACGAAAGCGCAAGTGCGCCCGCAAGAATGGCAGTTGAAAAACGCATCATTTTCTCCCTCTTCATTTCACAACGACGGTGCCAATCATGCCGGCTTCACGGTGCCCGGGGATGAGGCATCCGTATTCGAACATCCCGGCTTTGGTGAACTTCCAGACGATCTCGTCCTTCTTCTTTGGCGCGACGCGCTTCGCGTTCGGGTCATCGTGCTCCATGTCCGGGTTCTTTTTCATCGCTTCCGCGTGTTTGGCATTCTCTTCCGGCGTGGCGAGGACAAACTCGTGGTCGAGTTCGCCGCTGTTGTCGATGACAAGCCGAATTTGCTCATTCTTCCGGACTTTGATTTGTTTCGGGACAAACAGCATTTTCCCTTCGGCCTCGCGCATCGTGATCTGGACGATGCGAGCCGGCTTCTTGGGATTGCCGGGCTCGCCTGCCGAGAACATCCCGTGGTCGTGGCTATGGCCCGGCGTTCCCGGTCCGGCTGACACGGGTCCCGCCAAAAAGACAAGCGGCAGAGCGAGGGTCGAAAATCTAATCAGTCGAATCATGAGTGTGCTTCTCCAGTTTAGTGTTGACCTTTGTGAGTGCCCCGGCTTCCCGGCTTGACGGCTTTCATTTCCTTTGACGGCTTCTTGACATCCATTTGCCCCTCGCCCTGCCGCCGCACTGATGTCGACGGATTTTCGATTTCGAAGGCGACGGTGCCTTGCGGATTTTTGTAAGGGCCGGGGTCCTTGTAGTCGCCGGGCGCAAGGCCATCGCGAATCTTCATGACCGTGAACATGCCGCCCATCTCGATCGGACCGAACTGACCGAAGCCGGTCATCATCGGCAGCGTGTTGTCGGGCATCGGCATCTCCATCTCGGCCATGTCGGCCATCCCGGCCGTTCCCATCGGCATGTATTCGGGGGCGAGCTTACGAATCGCTCCGACGAGATCGCGCTTCTGTGTGCCGATGAAATTCTTCACGTTGTGACCCATCGCGTTCATCGCGTGATGCGTCTTGTGACAGTGAAACGCCCAATCGCCGGGATTATCCGCGAGCATGTCGAACGCACGGATCGCGCCGACCGGAACGTCGATCGTGGTCTCCGGCCATTGCGCGCTTTCAGGCACCCAGCCGCCGTCGGTGCAGCTCACGTGGATGTGGTGCCCATGAATGTGGATCGGATGGTTCGTCATCGTGAGGTTACCCATGCGCACGCGCACGCGATCGCCGAGCCGCACCGGCAGCGGATCGATTCCGGGGAACACGCGGCTGTTCCAGGTCCACATGTTGAAGTCGGTCATTTCCGCGACCTTCGGCAGGTAGGTGCCGGGATCGATGTCGTAGGCGCTCATGATGAAGACGAAGTCGCGATCGACGGGACGGAAGGTTTGGTCGCGCGGATGGATGATGAACATGCCCATCATGCCCATGCCCATCTGCACCATTTCGTCGGAATGCGGGTGGTACATGAACGTGCCGCTCTTCGTCAGCTCGAACTCGTAGACGAAGGTTTTGCCAGGCTTGATATGCGGCTGCGTCAAACCTCCGACGCCGTCCATTCCATTCGGCAGGATCATTCCGTGCCAATGCACGGTCGTGTGCTCCGGCAACTTGTTGGTGACAAAGATGCGGACCTTGTCGCCTTCGACGGCCTCGATCGTCGGCCCGGGCGCCTGGCCGTTGTAACCCCACAGATGCGCCTTCATTCCCGGCGCGAACTCACGCACCACCGGCTCGGCGACGAGATGAAACTCTTTCCATTCGCCGTTCATTCTCCATGGCAATGTCCAGCCGTTGAGCGTAACGACCGGTCGATAGTCCGGTCCGCTCGCCGGTGCGAGCGGCGGCTGCATCGTCGTTGCGTTGCTGCTGGGCGCTTCAGGAATGCTTGCGGCCTGGACACGACCACTGATCATCGTCGCACCGGTGAGCACGGCCGCGGTACCGAGAAGTGTTCTGCGAGAGAGCATGTTGCGTCCCTTCAATGTTCTGCCGGCGCGCTCGAAGCCTGAGCGCTCGCTTGCGCGCCTTGCTCGGCTCCGCCGGATTGGCCGCCGCCCGTTATTGCGGTGCCGAGGTCAGTGGCGGCGAGCCAGAAGTTCTGCTTTGCCTCGATCGCTGCCGTGTTCGCGGTAGTCCGTTCGCGCGCTTCGGTGATCAGCGCGAAGACGTCGATGAGCATCGCGTTGTATCGGAGCAATGTCTCGTCAGAGATGATCTTGCGAAGCGGCAAGACCTCGCGTTCATAATGCCGTGCGATGTCATAGGTCGATCGGTAAACGCGGTAGGCATTCCGCGCTTCGGACCGAACATTTACGGCTTTCTCCTCGAGCCGGTTCACGGCCTGCATGTACGAGGCGTCGGCTTGCCGCAGTCGTGCCTCGCCAAAATCAAAGAGGGGGATCTGGAACTCGACCTCGATCCCGCGATCGCGGATGATCTCTCCCGTTGCCTTTTCCTTCGTCGTTTTGCTCGCGAAGCCAGCGTCGAGCATGCTGACGAAGCGAGTCGCCTGGGTGAGCCCAAGGGACTTCGCCAACGCGTCAAGCTCCATGCGCGCGATCTGCAGATCGACGCGCCGGCGCACCGCCTCAATTTCAACGGAGGCCATCGCCTTCGGACGCGTCGGCAGGGCGGGCAGCGCGTTAGGCAGCTTGAAGTCGAGATCGGCGCCCCAGAGACCGAGCACCCTGATCAGAGCTTCTCGATCGCTGGTCTCGCGCTGTCGGGACGTCGCGAGCTGCGCCGTCAGCTCCGCGTAGAAGACTTGCTCCCGCGCCTGATCCAGCTTGTTGAGCGCGCCGGTCTGCCCAAGGCGCACGCTGAGCTTGGCGGTCGTGTCGGCGGCGCTGTTCGCCTGCGCAAGGAACCGCGCCCGCTCTCTTGCCGCTACCGCCCGGTAGTAAGCCCGGCGAGCCTCGGCGGCGATCCGCAGCGTCTCTTCGGCTGCTTTCAGCTGAGCCTGCCGGAAGCGGATGCCTTCGACTTTGGCCCGCACAGGGAGAGTGGCGAGGGCGAGGATGTTCGCAACGATCTTGCGTTCGATCTCGATCTCCGCCGAGCCCTCGACACGCGACAATGAGAACGTCGGGTTGGGCGGAAGGCTGCCCTGAACCATCCGTGCCTCCGCCGAAGCGAGTTCATTGTAGGCGGCCTGCAAGCCGCGATTATTGAGCAGCGCCACCTGCACAGCCGCATCTGCCGTTAAGGCGCGCGTTAGGAGCTGCGCGACGCGTGCGCGGGCCGCTGCGGCCTCGTCCGCGGATCGGATAGCCACCGCGTCTTTACCGAGTCCGCGGTTCGTCACATCTCGCACGAGGCTCATGCCGCCGTCTTGCGAGAACGTCGCACATCCGCCGAGAGACAACGTAAGCGCCAGCATGGCGCCGCACCGCGCGGCGGGGCTAGCCGTGTGAAGAAATTTGATGACCATTGCGCATCTACGACTTGGGTGCTGGCGCGACGTTGTCGTTCTGCTCGCGCCAAGGCGCGGGCTCGGCGGGCCGTCGGCTGTTAAAGGGGCTCGTTGTCGATCGGTAGGAGACCGGAGGCGCGGGAGCGCGGGCATCCGCCGCTGCCGGTAACGGTGCCGGACTTGCGCCGCAGCCCGTGATCGCGAAAGCGAGCAGGACTAGGCTCGCGGCGACGCTGGCGCGACGGCCGTAAAGCGGCGAGCCACGACGCATGCAAGCGAAGTGATTCCCCCGAAGTTTCGAAGGCATAGTATCCTCGTCCAATCGATAGAGTTGTGGCGCGACAGCCAAACGGCCAGCCGCGCAAGCTCCTAGTCGATTAAAGGGATATTGGTGGGCGGATTAGACGATCGGGGCCCCGACCGGAAAGGCCCTCATCCGTGGCAGAAACAATCTGCGCGGCAACAGCAGGTCGCCCGATCGCCGGGACGGATTCGCTTGTCACGGCCGCGAAGCAAAAGAGACCGCAACATGAACCCGAATGTTCGGCTCGCTTCTCGGTCTCGCCCCGAGGTCCAGAGGCGTCCGAGTGTTCAACGGATGCGCCATCTGTATGCTGATGCGTCGCGTGGTCGTGCTTCGCAGCCACTGCCTCGACGTGCGCGTCGGCGCGGTGGTCGGCTGTTAGACAATGTGCCGCGGCCGTGCCGCTGGAAAAGGCAAGCGCCACCGGCGGCGCAATAACACAGACAGCGTAAAGCGCAGCAATGAGGGCTACCGCTCGTGCTCCCCATCGTCTGGTCAGCCAAGTCAGCATGCGTGATTGCGTTCGGTCCTTCGACTCGCACCGCGCACACTAAATACAGAAATACGGCGAGACAAGGTCAAGGCGAACCGTGTCATTGCCGCCTGCTATGGCTGGTACGTCCCGCCTGTGCGCGGCGTCGTGTATGCGCAGCAACGGTTTCGAGCGCCCTCCAGGTGTTCATTGATCCGTTCCAACACCGCCTTGACGACACCAAGAGATGGAAACGTTGTCTCTCGACGAGCTACGCAGCGACGTCGCCAAGGAGCTTGGCGACATCCGTGCGAAGACGTCCGACCTTGCAGAAAAAAGGGCGCCGCGCTGGACCAGTTGCAGCGCATCGACATTCGCACGCCGCAGGCGGGCATCGTGCATCAGCGAGCCCCGCTCCGCTAAAAGTCGAGCTTGTCGCGTATGGCGTCGAGGCCGGCTTGCGCGCACGCCTCGTCCTTGTCGCCGCCAGGGGCGCCTGAAACGCCCACTGAACCGACCAGCGTCCCAGCGGATTCGATCATCAAGCCGCCGGCCAAGAAGCGCACGCGCGGCAGCGTGCCCAAGGTCGCACTCAACTGTCCGCTCTGCACGGACTTAACGAGGTCGCTGGTGTTCGCGCGGAAGCCGATCGCCGTGTAAGCCTTGTCGGATGCCGTCTCGGCGGCTGGCAGGCCTGCGTATTGATCGCGGATCAGAACCTGCGCCTGACCGAACCGATCCATCACGACGACCGCGACCTGGAAGCCATCGGCCCGGCATCGCTTCAGCGCAGCTTGCGCCACCTCGAGCGCCAAGTCCGGAGACAGCGATTTATAAGTGACCAAGCCGTCCTGCGCGGAAGCGACCGACGACGCCTGTGCAAAGGCGATCGCGATGGAGACCAGCGCGACGCGACTTGCGGCTTTCGCACTGCGACCGTTATGGACGTACATAGCTCCAGCCCTGCTCCTGAAGTTCCATAAGCCGAACGACGCCCGACGGCACCAGCGCGGCTTGGGGGATGATCGTGATCGAACGTCCCTCCTTCTTCTCCATGCCCTCTTTCGTATTATTGCACGCAGAGAACTTCACGCTGGCCGGATAGCTGAAATCCTTGAGACGGGCGATACGATCCTTCACCGCGGACTTGTCTTCCCGCAGCATGTTGAGGCCGGGGCCGTAAGCCACCACCTCCACCTCGACCTCTTCGCCCTTCGATTTGAAGTGCTCCATCACGTTCGTCGCGTTATTGAGAACGAGATTGACCACGGCGGGATCGTCCTGATCGACCTGGATGGCCACGCGATGCGCCTTGGCGCCATCGGCGGCACGGGCCGTGCCCACACCCATCAGTATCAGAATCGCGCCCAGCGCGCGGCGCGTCGACATCATCGGCATGGCCGTTTCCTCCTCAGGGACGGACGAGCGTGAAGCCTTTTTCAACGAGGCTGAGAATTTGGCCGACACCGACTTGCACCGGGATCGCCTTCGGATTGAGCTTCGGCTTCGTGCCGCTCTCACGCTCGATCGTGTCGATCGTGTTCATGCAGATGTCGAAACGGACACCTTGCGCGATCAAGCTATCGACCCGCTCCCGGTTGGCGCTGTCCGCGAAGAGCAGCCGCACGCCGGGACCGAAGGCGACCACCTCGATGGCGATCTTGTCGGGATCATAGGCCTTGATGAGATTGTTGGCGACGCTGAGAACGAGCGCCTGCTTGCCGTCGTCGCGATCGGACAGTTGCAGCACGATGCGGTGGTCCGCGAACGGCTTGTCCGCCAAGTCCGGCGGCTGCGCCTGCACTGCCGCAGACAAAGCGATCACGACAATCAACGCAAGGATTACGATCGCCTTCGTCGAGCCGCGGGCTCCGCGATGCGAGGGCGAGGCGATCATGTTGCCGCTACTCCGACATTAACCCGGGATTATCGGAAACACCTTGCAGAGCGACGGTCTTTCGCGTCTTTGGCATCACCTTCTTTTCGCCGCGCAGATACTTGGCAACGACCTCCCAGACCGGCTTGCCCGACTGCTCGTTTACGGACGCCCAGCCCGCGACCTTGTAGCGCTTCGCCGCATCGATCGCCGTGCCGTCGTCACGCTGAAGCTGCGAGATGCGCTGCCCCATCGCGGCACTCGGCGTACAGGTGTAAGTCATCCCGCCGATGCGCACCATATCGCCGCCCTGCTGATAATACGGATCGGCATTGAAGAGGTTATCGCAGATATCTTCCATAATATTCTTGATCTGCTCGCCGGTCATCTCTTGCACATAGACTTCCGGGTAGGTGATCGCCGTTTCGGATAGGATATCCTCCATCGTGATCTCTTGGCCCGGCAGGATAGTGTTGCCCCAGCGGAATCCAGGTGAAAGGGCAATGTCCGTGTCCAGTTCATGACGCAGCGCGTCGCAGATCATTTCGTCGATCGGACCGTTGAAGTTGCCGCGTCGATAAAGAAGCGCTTCCGAGGTCGCGAGCTTTTCACCAAACTTTTCCTTGTGCGGCGCACGTAATTTCTGGATCGCCGCGTCAACGCCGGCGTCGGCCGGTAGCAAATTCGAAAAGACCGGTAGCAGCTCGTACTTCACGTCGTTGACTTTGCCCTTCGCGAGTTCGAGATCGAGAACGCCGAGAAACTTGCCGGCACAACCGCCATTGGCGACGAGCGTCCCACCGACGCGCACGGGACGCGGAACACCGTCATGAGTGTGCCCGCCAAGGATCACATCGATCCCGCTGACCATGGACGCGAGCTTGAGGTCGACGTCCATGCCGTTGTGCGACAGGAGAACCACTGCGTCGACCTTGTCATTCTCGCGGATCGCGGAGACCAGCTTCTGCAACTCCTCCGCCCGCACACCGAAGGTCCAATCCGGCGAGAAGCGCCTGGGATGCGCGATCGGCACATAGGGGAACGCTTGACCGATGATCGCGACGCGATAGTCGCCCATCTCTCTGATCATCGACGGCTTGAACACGCGGCCTGAGGCTATGTCGAAAGCCGGCGAATCGTTGAAAGCCGCCTCTTCGGTCAGAAACACGTTTTGCGCCAGGAACTCGCCTTTGAAGGCCGCCAAATTTTTCCGCAGCGTGTCCGGCCCGTAGGTGAACTCCCAGTGCCCTGTCATCGCGTCGACGCCGAGCAGATTCGACGCTTCGACCATGTCGGCGCCCTTCATCTCGTTAGCGAGACCGCTGCCCTGCCAAAGGTCCCCGCCATCGAGCAGCATTGAGCGTTCTTTTCCGGCGTCGCCCCGCAAGCGATCAGCGAGAGTTTTGAGGTGCGCGAATCCTCCGAGCTTACCGTAGCGATGCGCACCCTGCTCGAAGTCGAGGCAGGTAAAGGCGTGTGCGCCTGCACTCTCTGGCTCGATCTCAAAATGCTTCAGGAACGCTTCGCCAACCAGATGGGGCGGCCGGTCCCTCATGACGCCAATGCCAAGATTGACGCTGGGCTCGCGGAAATGCACGGGCAGAAGCTGCGCATGCGTATCTGTCATATGCAAAATGCGCGCATTGCCGAACCGCGGAACATCATACAACGACGCGGCGTCGGCGGCGTGCAGACGCCGGGGAAGAACGCCACTCACGGCCACGGCCGTCATGAACCGTAGCAGGTCGCGACGATGGTATCTCATCGTGATCTCGACTCTTCCTGAGACGCGCTATCGAATCTCTGCGTCTTTCCAGATTTTCTTTTGCTCTTCGGCCTGCGCGATCGAGGCCTCGGCAAGGTCTTGAGCATGCTTGGCGAGCGCGGTGGCCTTGTCGAAATCTCCATCGGCAGCCGTCTTCTTTGCTTGCGCGATCGACCGCCCGGTGGTGGTCCACTGATTCTTCAAATCGCCGGCCTTTTTGTTCGCCGCCTCGGCAGCTTCGATGGCTTTTTTGAAATCCGCTTCGCTGCCCGCAGCGAAGACTTCGTTTGCTCCGGCAAGGAGAATGAAGCCGAGCACGAGCATGCAAGACATACGGTGTCTGCGGTGTCTGCGATGTCTGCTCATGGCCGCGCTCCCGGCCCGGCGATGGGTAGTCCGTTGCTCATGTAGGAGAGATAATATTCAACGTCGCGATAAAGCTTGTCCTGAGGCTTGAGCGGGACGGCGCGCACCTGACTGTTGCAGCTCGTGAAGCGGCGGCTCGTCGTCCCCATTCCGCCCCATTCGGATCGGTAGATCGGCATTGCAGCGAGGATGCCGAGGGCCGGCGCAAGAACTTCAGTGCGGATGCGCTCGCCGGGGCTTTGCACGTGACAGCTGGCGCATGAAAAATTGAGCTGTCCCCGGCGCGTGTAGAAGTACTCTTTGCCGTTCTCGTACGCGGCGAGCGCACGAGGATCATCCGGGATCTTGATGTCGAATGGTTTGCCGCGCGACGTGTAGGCCATATAGGCCGTCACCGCCGCCATATCGTCCTTCAAGTAATCGTAAGGCTTTTCGCCATTCATCTCGAGGCATTGATTGATCGCAAGTTCGAGCGTGACGACCTCGCCGCTCTTGGCATCGAAGTAAGGATAGTTCTGCCGAACGCCGACGCCTTTGTTGTCGAAGCAATCGGCCAGAGTCTTGCCGTTCTTGAACGGCTTTTCGAACAGCTCCTTCCCCTTGTCGAGGGCGAATTCGTAAGGAGGAAACTCCTCCTTGGCTTGCCATTGCTTTCGCAGGTCTTCGTCCATCGAGTAGGGCCCGTTGACGAAGTCGTCGAGCTTCAATTTGGGGAAACGCTGTGTGAAATAATTCCGAAATGCCTTGAAATCGGCCTGGGGATTGACCTTGTCCGCGGCCCATGCATAGGGCGACGCAGACAGCGCCCCGACCAAAACCAACCCAAGCCAACAGCGTCTCATCGCCTCTTCCTCCCCGCTGCTTTGCGCGATCGTGCGCCGCAGATTTATTGAATCTTGGCTGTCAGCGAGTCTTTCGCGCCTTTGTTGTCGACCCAGCTCACCTTGAGCTCATCGCCCTTCTTTGCGCCCTTGAAGCTGAACTTCAGGTACGGGTCCTTCGAAACCGCCGGCCCCCATAAGGCGGTAAAAATGGTCTTTCCGCCATGTTCGAACTCGACGAGCTCGATATGATGCGCTGGAATCAACTCGCCCTTGGAATTCTTCACGAATCCCGAATCCATCGGATGCTGGATGAGTGACTGCACTTCCGTCGTCTCTGCGCCTGCGATTGCGCGGACGCGAATGCTCGATGCCATCGTTTGTCCTTTCCTGATCAGCCGCCGCAGCCGCCGACTGTCACTTTGACTTCCTTTTTGGCCGAGTAGAGTTTGCCGCCCGCCTCGACAACCGCCATGACTGTCGTCGTCTTCGCCATTTTGAGGCGGTTAGAGACTGCCGCCGAGACACCGTCGGTCAGCTTGTACGAAGCGGCGAGAACATAGGGATTCTCCATCACAAGGATGGAAATCGATGTCGCGCCAGGCACGGACGCTGTAACCGAAACCGGCACGACCGCACCGTTCTCGGCGATTTCCGGCGCGTCAAGCTTGACCTTGTCCGACTCCTGGGCGGTCTTGCCGCCATAGAGGAGCTTGAAAACATCGGCATCGCTTTTCTGCTTAAAGGCGTCCGCAGGCCAGCCGGCTGCGTCCGCAGCGCGCGCCGCCATCGTAAGGGCGGCGTTCAATCCGACGGTCACAAAGCCAAGCGCCGCCGCACCTTTGAGAACCAAACGCCGGCTCAGTTCGGCGCCGACAAAATCTCGCATGGGATCTTCTCCTCGTGAGCGCGGTCAAAGCGAATAGAGAAAATCGACGACCGCTTCGATTTCTTTCTGATCGAGAATGTGGTTTCGGCCGAAGGGAGGCATCACGGTCTGCGGATTGCGCTTGGTTTCGTCCGTGACGATCCCGACCAATTCCTTGCGATCGGGGAAACGGCTTTTCATGTCGACAAGCGGTGGGCCAATCGTCCCTGGAGAATCGCCGCCTTTGATGGCGTGACACGTCAGGCAGTTACCCTTGCCACGGTCGAAGGCGATGTTCTGCCCATCCAGCGGCTTTGCCGGCTGAGCGTTCGCGCGTGGTATGCCGAGAAAAACGTAACCGGCGATCAGAAATCCAGCGACGCCCAACGCCGCGGCCCCTAACCAGACGTGTTCAAGCGACGTTTTCATCTCTCTCCCCGGCCCAACATTTATTTTGGTTGCATCTCATCAAGAGGTCCCGTCGTCCTGGGCGTCAAATCCTTCCCTTCTGACGACGAAATGATCTTGATCTCCTTGGGATCACGGCAGGCGCTCATACACGGCGGCAAATTCGTATCAGGACGAGGATCAGTCCAGACGAAGTTGTCGTGGTTGCGCATCTTCACCTTGGGCAGGCTTTCACGGTCGGCAACGAAATCATTGGGAACGATATTATTGATGTTCAAAACGTACGCGGTTAGCGCGTAGACATCGTCGGCCGACAAAGTGTGCGGCGCCACCATCGGCATGGCGCGATTGATGTAATCGAACAAGGTCGACGCAAACGGCCAATAGCTGCCGACGCTCGGCTCGGGACGATCGGCAGTCAATGTTCCTTCGCCGCCGGCGAGCTTCGGATAGCGCCCTTCCCCCTCGCCGAACGTCCCATGGCACGCCGCGCACTGCTCCGCGAAAATGTCGGCGCCCTTGTCCACGGCACCTTTGCCGGGCGGCAGTCCGACGCCGTCGTCGCCGCGAACGTCGATATCCCAGCCCGCGATCTGCTCCGGCGTCGGCGTCGACCCGTAACCAAAACGCCCGACGTCGCCGGCATTCGCCGCGCTAACAGCGACGGCGAGCGCCGCCAATGCAAGCCAAGGGCTACGATAACTGGACATCGAGAACACTTCCGTCAGGCTTCACCTGCCAGGTCTGGATGGAGTTGTTGTGATAGACCGAATTTGAGCCGCGCACTTTCCGCAGCGCCGTGATCGTCGGCTGCACGTAGCCGGTCTCGTCTACACAGCGCGACTCGAGGAAGAGTGGCTTCCCGTCCCAGCGCCACGGCACCGTGAACCTCGTCAGCGCCTTCGGCAAGACCGGGCCTTCCATGTTCGCCATCTGCCAGTTCACGCCGCCGTCGGTGGAGACGTGAACTTCCTTGACCTTGCCACGCCCGCTCCACGCCAGCCCGCGGATTTCGTAAAGGCCGGGACCTGACAAGGGCTTTTCCGGGCAAGGGAACGTGATGACCGACTTTGCGTCGAGCACCCAGGTGAACCCGCGAGACGTGCCATCGGGCATCAAATCGGTGTACTTCGAGGTCTCTTCGCGTGTGAACCATGGCTTGTCGCCAATCTTGATCCGACGTAGCCACTTCACGCTGACATTGCCTTCCCATCCCGGGACGACGATGCGTAGCGGATATCCTTGTTCAGGCCGCAGCGCCTCGCCGTTCTGACCGTAGACGATCAAGCAGTCATCGAGACACTTCTCGAGCGGAAGGCTGCGGGTCATGTGCGCGCCGTCCGCGCCCTCCACAAGCACCCACTTCGCCTCTTTCTTAAGGCCGACCTCCTCAAGCAGCGTCGAAAGCTTGACGCCGGTCCATTCCGCGCAGCTGATCATACCGTGCGTGAACTGAAGCGAATTAAGCTGCGCGCCGCGCCATTCCATTCCGCCATTGGCAGGACACTCGATGAAATGAATGCGCGACACCGACGGGAAGCGCATGATGTCCTGCATGGACAGCAGGAGCGGCCGCTCGACCAAGCCGTGAATCATCAGCTTGTGTTGCTTCGCGTCGACGTCGGGACGCCCTGCGTGATGACGTTCGAAGAACAACCCGTTCGGCGTAATGATGCCGTGCAGACTTTGGATCGGAGAGAAACTGACCGACGATTCTTTCGTTGCCGTCAGCCAGGGAACGTAACGCCGAATAACATCGCTTTCGCCTTCCGCCGGCACCCCGTAAGGCTTGTCAACGACGCCCACCCCGATCGCCTGAGACCAGGGCGCATCCGCTGGCGGCGCAGCGAGGTCTTCAGCTGCGGCGAAACGGCCTCCTAAACCCATTGCACTCGCTGCGAACGCGAACCTCAACGCAGCACGCCGTCCAACGTTATGGCGTTCAGGATTGGAAGCCGAGACGCGCCGATCCGCCGGCATTGGCCCTCCCAAAGTCTTGTCATTCTTGGCGCACGAGCTGCGCGGCTTTCAGCTTGCGTATCAGCGTGTCCTAAAGTAGTCAATGCTAATATATCGACCGACAAAGATTGATAATTTGATTGAGATACTGATCTCGCAGATGCAAAATCGAGCTCGATCACGGCTGCCGCAAACGCCAAAAGCACCGCGCCGATCCGCTCCGGCGAGGAGCGTAGGATCCGCGCGGCCGCGTCGCAACCAGAACAATCTGATGCCGGCCATGGCCGAGCTTCGCGCTCTCACGAAGCAGGCCGCTGCCGCTGCGCAATTGTTGAAGCTGCTGGGAAACAAGAATCGCCTGATGATTCTTTGCTTTCTTATCGTGCGTCGCGAAATGACGGTCAACGAATTGGCGTCTGGGGTTGGTCTCAGTCAATCGGCGCTCTCGCAGCATTTGGCGCGGTTGCGTAAGAACGCCATCGTCACATTTCGCCGCGACGCGCAAACGATCCACTATCGCCTCTCCGATCCGAATGCGGCGAGAGTGATAGGGCTGCTCAAAGATATCTACTGCGGAGATCTGAAGTGACCGACCAATACGCGCCGATCACGATTCCGCTGCAGATCGAGCGCATGGACGATAAGCCCATCTACTACAGCGTCGGGAGCCCCTCGATTCCCGGCAAGAATAATGAGGGAAATACCTCCAACGCAGGTTTTGTGATCACTTCGGACGGCGTCGTGGTGTTCGACGCCCTTGGTACGCCAAGCTTAGGCTGGGCTCTGTTGCAGAAAATCCGCGAAACAACCAACGCGCCGATCCGATATGTCGTCGCCAGCCACTATCACGCCGACCACATCTACGGACTTCAGGCTTTCAAGGATCACACCAAAGCGGTGATCGTCGCTCAGGAGCGAGCGAGCGAGTACAAGGAAAACGACGAGACCGCCGACGAACGCGCACGCGAACGCTTGAAGCAGCGCCGCGACGCCCTCGCGCCTTGGGTCAACGATCAAACCCGCGTCGTTCCGCCCGATGAGACGTTCACGGACCGCAAGGAGATCACAGTCGGGGATCGACGCTTCCTGCTGATCTATGCCGGCCCCGCGCATTCTTCGAGCGACATCATGATGATGGTGATGCCAGACAATGTGCTGTTCGCGGGCGACATCGTGCAGAACAGCCGCGTTCCGTTTATGAACAGCGACGACGTCGATACCGCGAACTGGTTGCGTGGCCTGCGCGAGGTCGAGGCGCTTCACCCGACGTACATTATTCCCGGTCACGGCAAAGGATCTGCGGCCGCCAAGGAAGCCATCACTTTCACGCACGACTACATCATGTTCGTGCGGGCGGCGATGCAAAAGGCAGTCGACAACTGGGTCGAGTTCGACGAAGCCTACGATCAGGTCGACTGGTCAAAATACAAATCGTTTCCCGCCTTCGACAACAACAATCGCGGCAACGCCTATCGCGTTTATCTCGAGCTCGAACAGACGCAGTTCGGACGCAGCGCCGACAAGAAGTGACCTTCTGCGGCCTGGAGCCATCGCGGCCGAGTTGGCCGAATGCAACCGTCATTCGATCGCAGCGTTAAACGTTGCCGCTTCGGTGACGCTGCCCGGAACGGCCGGAGTACCCCCATTGGACGATTGAGTTGATTCAGTCGCCCTCGCTAGACTGTGCTCGCTGTCACTTCGCGTGCATGGGGAAAAGCGCCGATGTAACCGCTCCCATCGCCGACAGCCGAAAGTATCGACATGTCGCGCTTACCCCTCGCTGTGCTTGCGCAGTCGTTTGTCGTCGCCATATCCATCGTTCTCTCGAATTCCAGCCACCTGTTGGCGGAAGACACCGCCGCAGGCGCCAAAAAGAACAAGAATTTCGCCAGTTGCGTGCTCGGGGCAAACTCATGCCGGCTCGACAGTTTGTCTGCCACTGAGCTGTCGAAAATTGAAGCGATTTGGAATCTGCAAAAGTGCCGCTTCGGTGCGCCGTCCTGCAACAAGCAGGCGCTTGCCTCTGACGACTTGTTAAAGGTCGAGCAGGCGGCGCGCACGATCGCCAACGAAGTTGGCCAGCGTGAACCCGGCCAAAAGCCGGACAAGGACCACCAAACGGCCTCCAAAAAGGTGGAAGCGGCGCTGAAAGAGCTTATCGCCGCCCGGCGAGAAATCGAAAGCCTCAAATCTCGCCTCGCCGATGTCACCGCTGCCCATCGTGAGGATCAAAAAGTTGCGCGAGACGCGCGCGAACGTCTCGTGATGCTCGACCAAGAACGCGCGAGGGCCGAAGAACTCGCTGCCGAACTTGTTGCCGCGCGACACGAAGTCGAAACCATGAGGGGGCGCGCAGTCGATCGAACCTGCGAGACCATTCCAGAAACGGGGCAGCAAGCTGCCGCCGAAAGCGGGCCCGCGAAACCCGAAGACAGGATGACGGCGCAAGTCCAAAAGGCGCGCTCGCCTCCGCCAACCTCACCTATTCCGGCCGCTGTCTCCCCGGACGAGGATCGCCTTCTCCAACGCGCGGAAATCCTGATCAATAGAGGCGACATCAGCGCCGCGCGGGCAATGCTTAATCACGCGCTCGATCTTGGAAGCCTGCGCGCCGCGCGCCGCCTCGCGGAAACATACGATCCCGACGTGCTCACATCATGGGGCGCCCGCGGGACGCGTGGAGATCGCCGGCGCGCACAGGAACTCTACAGGCGGGCCCATGAGGGGGGAATCGGCGCGCCGCCGACAATGCTTGAGACACCTGAACAAGCAAACATGGACCGCCACTGATGCTGCGTTCAGCGCGATGAGCAGGCACGAACCGAATCTGTAGCCTCTGCGAATGGGAGCTCCCATGATCATTCTGAGAAGCGGCGCCATCGTGTTAGCGGCCGCATTCGCACTTTGCTGCTCGACGTCGGCTCTCGCGCAATCCCGCAGTCCACGTGGCGATACGGCGACGGCCGTTCGCGCTCCCAAGGCCGAAGCGAATGTACGGGAGAAGATCAATGAATGGACGGTCGGCCTGGCGGGCGGCTTGCTCGAAGGCGCGCCTATTCGCTTCGCCACCGATATCGCCCGCGTGGTCGATGATGGCGAGAACCTTCACGTGCTGCCGATCGTGACACGCGGTCCCTCGGAGAACGTGGAGGCTCTCCTTTATCTCAAGGGAGTTGATGCGGCCATCATCAATTCCGACTCCCTTGAGGAGTTCAAGACCCTGGTTCCCAATATCAGGCAGCGGATCACGTATCTGCTCAGTTTGTTTCCTTCCGAGCTTCACGTGTTTGCGCGGCCGGAAATCAATTCCATTCAGGACCTCGCGGGCAAGAAGGTCAATTTCAACACGCCGGGGACGTCGGCGGCTTATTCGGGACCACTCATTTTCGATCGCCTGAAGGTCGATGTGGACAAGACCTTCATCCCGCATCCGATCGCGCTGGAAAAGCTGAAGGCCGGCGAGATTTCAGCCGTGGTGTTCGTGACGTCGAAACCGGTCGACGCGTTCACACGCGGCAAATGGGAAGGCGGGTACAAGTTCCTGCCGGTCGAGTATGACAGCCGGTTCGAGGACGCCTATCTCCCGTCGACACTCGCCGCCAGCGACTACCCACAACTGATTTCGCAGGGCACGCAAGTCACCACCATCGCGGTGCCGACAATCCTCGCCGCTTTCAATTGGCCGAAAAATTCAACGCGCTACCGACGTGTCGAACGGCTGGTGGAGCGCCTTTTTGGCCGCATCGACAAGCTGCAGGACGGCTTTCACCCCAAGTGGAAAGAGGTCAACCTCGCGGCTACCGTTCCGGGCCTCGCGCGCTTCGACGCCGCACAGCGATGGCTCGACCAGGCCGCCAAAACGGAGAGCAAGGGCGTCGCGCGCCCCTCGATCGGCATCGATCCCGCGTTTCTTCGCGCGCAAACGGTCCGGGCTGCACCGAACGATCGCGCTGAACAAGATCGCTTATTCCAGGAGTTCATGAAGTGGCAGCGCGAGCGAAGGCGAAATGACGGCGCGTCGCGCTAAGCAGCCGCGATAGGAGGCAAAGATGTTCAGGCTCGCATATCTTGGAGCGTTCGCAATTGCATCCCTTGTCGGGCTCGACACGTTCGCGCCGACCCTCGCACAGACGAATCCGACGCCGGGGCTCCACAGCGGCAGGACCATTCCCGCGAAGAGCGTTCATCCCGTCCGCGCTCCCGCCAAGAAGGATCATCGCGTTGTCATTCAAGTCAGCCAAAACGACCCCGCGCTGATGACGACGGCGCTCAACAATGCGGAGAATCTTGTCGCGTACTATCAGGCGAAAGGGGAAGCGGTGAAGGTCGAATTCGTGGCTTACGGAGCGGGTTTGCACATGCTCCGCAACGACACCTCTCCGGTGAAGGCTCGCCTCAAGAGCATCGCGGAATCATTGAAGCAGGTGACGTTCTCGGGTTGCGGAAACACGATGGCGGCGCAGAGCAAGCAGGAAAGCAAGGAAGTGACCCTTGCACCTGAGGCGCGCGTGGTGCCGAGCGGCATCGCACGGATTGCCGAGCTTTCAGAGCAGGGCTGGACCTACATTCGCCCCTGATATTGAACGACACCGGCGTTCCTCTGTCATGACGCGGCACGTTCAAGTTAAATCGGCCGAGCGAGATCGACGGTCTTGCGCTAGCTGTAAGGCCGAAGCAGCGCTCCCATTCCTTGGGGGTGCGCTGCTCGCGGCCTATGCCGTGATTGTGTCGCCCGCCGCAATCGCTCAGCAAGCGAACTGTTCGGCCTGCATGCAGGCTCAAGGCTGTGAGGAGAAGCACGCATCCTGCATGGCCGAATGCCGCGCACGTCGGTTTGCCATCGACCCGCGACGCTCGGAGTGCCTCCAAACATGCCTGGAGGCCGCGGGGCGTTGCGGCCAAGCTGCGATGGTCTCGTGCCAGACGGCAAAACTCTGCCCCAGATAGCGGAACGCAGTCTTCTATCACCCTACAAACTGCACCCACAGCGGCGACTCGCGGCACAAGGCGCTTATTGTTGCAGTTCCGGCGACGCGGCGAGCTTCGCGAGTTCGGACTCGGCCTCGGGGATGCCTTGCAAGCGCGCCTTCTCGAACCAGCCGCGGGCTTGCTCGGGATCACGCTCTGCCGCGCCGGCGTTGGCCAGATAACGGCCGAGCATCAATTGCGCATGACCGTGACCAAGCTCGGCCGCAGCTTGGAACCAGCGCTGCGCGCTTGCGCGATCGATCGGAACAGCACGGCCGCCGGCATGGATCGCGCCCAGCGCGAACATCGCCCCGCTATGCCCTTTCGCCGCGGCCTGCTCGAACAGTTCGACCGCAGCGGCGGGAGATGCCGCACCGCCGCGGCCATTCAGCATCATTTCCGCAAGCGCGACCTGCGCATCGGGAACGCCGGCGGTGGCAGCGCGTGTAAACCAGGCCCGCGCCCCCGCCAAGTCGGATGGCGTTCCCCGTCCCTCCGCGAGCATGCGCGCGTACAAGAACTGCGCATCCGGCACCTGCTCGGCCGCGTTCCGAAACCATCGGACGGCCTCTTCGTCGTCTCGCGCGACCCCTGCGCCGGTCAAATACAGCGAGCCCAACGCCCGCGCAGCGGATTTGTCGCCCGCCTCGGCGGCGCGGCGATACCAGCTTGCGGCCTCGGCATAATTCGGCGGCAACGGACCGCCGTGACCATAGAAATCGCCGAGCAGTGCTGCTGCCCGCGGATTGCCGGCGAGTGCCGCGCGGCGCAGCCACGACTCGCCGGCAACGAGATCCTGCTCGACATGGCGCCCTTCGATGAGCGCGAGGCCCCATTTGATTTGCGCGGGACCATGCCCTTTCTCCGCTGCATCCCGATAATATTCAGCGGCAAGGCTTGGGTCGCGCGGCACACCGGTGCCGTGTTCGGTCAGGACGCCGAGGAGATAGATCGCCGTCGGCAGCTCGGCCGCCGCCGCGCGGCGCATTTGATCGGCAGCCTGACGGTGGACTTCGTCGTTCGTTGCGCGACGCGCCAGAGACAATGCAAAACCGAGGTGTCCTTGCGGGCATCCTGCCATGGCGGAGCGCTCGTACCATCGATCTGCATTGTCCTGATCGCGCAAGGACTCAGGACCATGAGTGAGGATGTAACCTAGCAGCGCCTGCGCTTCGGGCGAGCCACGCTCGGCCGCCAAGCGGGCCCATTTAAGCGCCGATCGGAAATCCGGCTCCGCCGGCGCATCGCTTTCGAAGAGGCGATTGGGATGGACGCCGTCAGTCAACGCGTTGCCGTTTGCCGCATTGGCGAGCCCGCGCACATGTAGCGCCGCCAGTAGCGACTGCGCTTCGATACAGTTATGCGACGCGGCACGCTCCAGCCACCGCGCGCCTTCCGTCCGACTGGATGGCACGCCCGTGCCTTCCAGATAGCATCGCGCGATGCGGTACTCCGCCTCGGGGATGCCGGCTTTCGCGGCGCGCGTGAGCAGCGGAAATGCCGCCGCGAATCTCTCCTGCCCCGTCAGCTGGATGGCCCGATCGAGCGCAGCCGTTGGCGAAGCAAGCCCGATCAATCGATCAATGATCACGGCTCGCGCATCGCCTCCTGAGCCACCGGCAAGACCAAACCGAGGAGATAACCCAGCACGGTTCGTTTACCGACCTTGATGTCCGCCGTCACCGGCATGCCGGGGATGAGGCGAAAGGCTGCCGGGACGTCATGGAGCGCCACGCGATCGATGGTGATGCGGCTCCGGTAGAACGGCTCGCTCGCGCCTGACCCCGACGCCGTGCTCCCCGCATTGCGCGCCTCCGAGTCGGCGGTGAAGCTGTCCGGGCTGACGATGCGGACCACGCCTTCAGCCATCCCGTATTGGGTGTACGGGAACGTGTCGAACTTGATCGCGACGGGATCATGGACGTGGACAAATCCATTGTCGCGACCGGAAATATTGGCCTCGATCTCGAGCGCCGCATCGCTCGGGACCAGCGTGATGAACTGCTGGCCCGATTGCATGACCGAGCCAACCGACACCTTGGCGACCGACTGCACGATGGCGTCCGTTTCGCTGCGCAGCTCCGCCAATCCTTTACGCAGCTTGGCCTTGCTCAATTGCTCGCGCGCATCGTTGGCCTTCCCGATCGTCTCGGAGAGCCGTTGCGACGTCTCCGCGCGCCAGCCCCGCACAAAGGCGTCGCGCTCTGCCGCCACCGCCGCCTGATCCCGCTTGGCGGCTTCGGCCGCCTGCTCGGCGTTAGCCATGGAGCGCTCCATCTCCACGCGCGAGTCCATCGCCAGCAACGTATTGAGCCGCGTGCCCGCCTGCAGCGACTCGAGCTTCTTGCGCATCTGCTCGATGTCCTGCGCGAAACTGAGGCGCTCACGGTAAGCCGCCGCATCAGAACGGGAACGTGACATCGTTGCCGCGAGCTCGTCGATGCGGTGACCGTAATTGTCGACGCGGGCGTCGAACTGCGCCTTGCGATGGCCGTAGATCGCCGCTTGAAGCGTCCAATTGGGATCAAGTCCCGTGTAGGTGAACGCCCGGCTTTCGGCTTCTGCCTGCAACCGCGCGACTTCCGCATCGAGGCTCGAGACCTGAGCCTCGAGCGTCGCAGCATCGGCGGCCGCAAAGGTCGGATCAAGCCGCGCCAAGAGATCGCCCGCCCGCACATGTTGCCCTTCGCGCACGTCGATGGAGCGAACGATCGCGGTTTCCAACGGCTGCACGAGCACGGTCGGCGATTTCGAAACCACCACGCCGCGCGCGGTCACGACCTGATCGATGGAGATCAATCCCATCGCCGCGACCAGGACCAGGACCATACTGGCGATGATCCAGACGACGCCGCGCGCCGAACGCGGGATGCGCGCATTGACAATGGCGGCGGACGGCCATTGGAACTCGAGGATCGTCGGCAGCGCCGCATCGTCCGCCGTGGTTCGGCGGGCGATCAATGCCAAAGCCCTGGACGTGTCCTTGCTCACGATGCCACCATTCCGGCGGAGATCACCCGTGGCGCAACCGTCGGACGCGCCACGTCGATGTGCCGGTTCTGCTGCGCCCAGAGCTGGCGATAGATCCCGCAGCGCTCACGCAACTCACTGTGCGGGCCGAGGCCCACGACCTGACCCTGATCCAGAACCAGAATCTGATCGCACGTCACCAGCGACGACAGACGATGGGAGACGATGATCATGGTTCGTCCGCTGGCGATGCGCAGCAGATTGGCAGTGACGACCGCCTCGCTTTCCGGATCGAGCGCACTCGTCGCCTCGTCGAGGATCAGGATGCGCGGATCGCAAATGAGCGCGCGCGCAATCGCGAGTCGCTGGCGCTGCCCGCCGGAGAGATTGGGCGAGCCCTCCTCGATATAGGTCTCATAGCCCTGCGGCATGCGCTCGATGAACTCTTCGGCGCCGGCCAATCGCGCGGCACGCACTGCGTCCGCCAGCGTCAGCCCGGGACGCCCGACAATGATGTTGTCGCGCACCGAGCCGCGGAACAGGAAATTGTCCTGAAGAACGACGCCGAGGTTCTGCCGAAGATGCCGCAGATCGATGTCGCGCAGCTCCGAGCCGTCGACCTTGAGAAACCCGGTGTAGTCGCGATTGATCCCCTGCAAGAGACGCGTGATCGTCGACTTGCCCGAGCCGCTGCGCCCGACGATCCCCAGCATGGTGCCGGCCGGCACCGCGAAGCTCACTTTATCGAGCGCCGGCGCCTTGGTGTTGGCATAGGTGAACGTGACGTTCTGGAAATCGATCGCGCCGGCGAACTGAGGGCGCAGTCCGGCGGAGCGTGCGGCAGACTCCGGCGGACGGTTGAGCACGGACCCGGCCTCGCCGATGGCCGCGCCCACCTCCTCGTAGTCCTCGACCAGCCGCGCGAGACCAACCAGCGGCTGCGCTACGCGCTGGCTCAGCATCAGGAAGGCGAACAGGCCACCGACCAGATAGCCGGATGGATCGTGCATCGCCATATAGGCGCCGATCATCATGGTGCCGAGGACCATGAGGCGCTCGATGGGATTGACCAGCGTCTGCGGCCAGTTGGCCAGCTTCCCAAAAGCGAGCCGCCGCGTGCCGGTCTCGGCGACCTTCTCGTCCCACAGCGCTTTGCGCTGCGGCTCCAATGCCAGCGCTTTCACCGTCTTGATGCCCAGTATGGTTTCGGCAAGCGCCGCCGACTTGTGGCTCTCGGCGAGCGCCACGCGGCCATACATGGCTCGCATCGGCTTGAGATACGCGACGATGATCAAGGCAATGGACACCGCGCAAGCAAGCACGATCCAGGCAAGCGTCGCATTCAAGTAGAACAGGAACGGGAGGAGCACGAGAAGCGTGACCAGATCGAGAAACGTCGTCAGCAAGCGGCCGGTCAAAAACTCGCGCACGCGATAGACCTGCGATATCCGATACGTCGTCTCCCCGGCCGGGTTGCGTTCGAAATAGTCGAGCGGCAGGCGCAGCAGGCGATTGAAGACATGCAGGTTGAGCTTGGCATCGAGCCGTGCGCCGACGACTGCGATGATCAACCGGCGCGCGTAACCCAGCAGCGTTTCGTATGCGACGGCGACGCCCAGCATCACGCACAACAGCACGAGCGTCGAAACGCTGTGGAATTGCAGCACCTTGTTCACCATCGCCATCACGAGAAGCGGCGGGAAGATGGTGAGCACGCTGATCGTCAGCGAGGCGAGCCCAATGTCGCGCAGCGATTTGCGCTCATGCAGCACAAGGTCGACAAGCCAGCGCAGATTGAAGAGTGCGTCCGCCGCGTCTTGGCCGCGGCTTGCGCGCAGTAGCACCGCCTCGCCGGCCCAGACCTGCGACAGCCTGAGCTCGTCGATTGCGACAGGCGGTGCGTTTTCCGGCGCGCTGGGATCTTTCAGCAGGATGACGTTCTGCTCGGCATCGGCGCCAGTCAAAAGTCCGGCGCTGCCGTCCTTGAACAGCAGGACGGCAGGGCCGGTGTCATTGAAACGGAGCAAATGCCGCCAGTGAACTCGCACCGCCCGAGACCATAGGCCGGCATTCTCAGCCCACAGCGATAGCGCGGCCGCGGACGGCGCCGTCTCGCCGCTGCCATGGCGGAACTCATGCGCGTCGAGCTCGATGCCGTGATAGCGCGCGGCTTGGATCATCGCCTGCAGGCGGGAATGAAATTGTCTACCGCCCGAATCCGCGGAGGGCGCGCGATCACGCGTCTCGTAGGCTTCGCGGATATGGTCGAGAAGGGGTTGTACGCCGCGTGGAGGCGCCTTGATCGGAGCCGGCGTTCGATGGCCTTGTGCTCGCACCGCAACATCTGGCGAGGAGACGGTTGCTTCGCTTGCTTCTGCCCTGCGGAGCAATCGCGGACGGATATTGAGTAGCTTCGTCCACGTGTGACGAAGCGGCGGCTCTGCATGCTTCGCACCTTCGCGTTGTGCCAGCTCGCGCAGACTTGCTTCGGCCTCGACACAGCGGACAGCTTCTTCGAAGGCCAGGCGCTCACGCTCGACGTCCGCGCCGGCCGGGGGAGGATCGCTCTTCGCCGCCCAAGTCGACAGCACGCCGCGCGCGCGATCATAGATAACGCGGCGAGCATCGACGGTGTCGTTTGCCGCATCTTCGATCGCACGCGCGATCAGCGCGTAGTAGCGGTTGGCCGGGGGTCTTTCCCGAGCCAGGATATCGTTTTCACCTGCCATAAATGGTCCTCTAGCAGGCTGCCGAAACGCAGAATCCCGCGTACTTGCACCACCACTTTTGATACGCTTGAGAGCTGGTAAGAAATCAGGAAGCGGAGCGGCGAACCTTTCGAGCCCGCCGCTCCGTCGCACGCGGCATAAGCATGCCGCGTTTTCGCGTCGAACTTATGCGTGTCGCCACATGTCGGGATTCAACGCCTCAGGCTGCTTCACGCTTTGATCCAAACTGCTGAACGCCGTGCCGAGATTGGCCGGTTGAGGCTGGATGCTGATGCCGGCACGTGAATCCCCGACGATCGTCGTTTCGCCAAGTCGCCCGATATTCGTGAGGTCCGCTGCAAGCGATCCGCCCACCGGCTCATGCAGAATCCCGGCTCCGTCGCGGTCCAGCGTGCCGGAGAAAGCACTGCCAATCGGATCCTGACCCAGGCTTGCTCCGCTCTGCGAGAAATCCGCGCTCGTTCCTAGGTTGCCAAGCAGCGTGCTCGGTTGGATCGGAACCACCGGAACATCGGCGATACCACTCGTGGGCAGATCGGCGGTGCCATTCGCCGGAAGAGCGACCGTGCCGGTTGTCGTCACTGGCTGGAGGCTCGGCGTGTCGCCTGACGCAACCGGCAGATCGGCCGTGCCCTTCGTGGGGACATCGACCGTACCGGTGGTCGTCACGCCCTGCAGGCTCGTCGTTTCAGCCGACGCTACCGCGCTCGCCCCCACGGCCGGCGCCATCTGATATTGCGGCTCATTCGCAGCCACATAAGTGCCTGTGTTCGGCGAGGAATAGAGAGTCGGCTGAGGTCCGTACGTGTGGCCAGGCCAACCGGTCTGCTTCACGCCGTCGATGGTGTTGGTGCCGATCCATTCCGTTCCGTCGTACCCTCCGTCGTCGGAAAAGGGGCTCTCAACGTTGACGAATTTGTTGTTCAGCACCGCCATGCCGGGGGTATGCGAGAACATCATTCCCCACTCATGGTTGGACAAGACGTTGTCCGAGACGGTGACGTTGAAC
The DNA here is from genome assembly GCA_050187875.1 of Variibacter sp. Classification (GTDB taxonomy): domain Bacteria; phylum Pseudomonadota; class Alphaproteobacteria; order Rhizobiales; family Xanthobacteraceae; genus JAFKKS01. The sequence goes on along the minus strand of JBFWXB010000017.1, from coordinate 25,554 downwards.
GGCCCGCCGTAGTTGCCGAGCTCGACCAGCGTTCCTCCGGAGTTGGCGCCGTCGATTTGATTGCCCTTGACAGTGCCCGACATAACCTTGCCGCCAGTCTCGCCTTCCACAAACGAGATCGACATGTCTCCGATATTGCTGATCTTGTTGTAATCGATGTGAACGTTGGAGACGGTCGAGTCGAATGCGGTCTCGATGCCGATGTATTTCATGCCGGTGATGACATTGTTCGACACCACCAGATTGTTCATCGGCGGTGCGCCTTTGTCCGTCGACCAGCCAACGGCCTCCCAACCATTCTTGAAGGTGTTTCCCTGAACGTACGTATTCTGCGTGTGCCAGAGCCAGAGATTGGACCCCGACTTGTTCGTCCAGTTCTGGAACGTGTTATTCGTGATGTGGATGTTGTTGCTCGGTGTCCCGCTTCCGCTTCCCGTTGAGGAATCCAGATAGATCGCCCCGGAATTTGACGGTCCGCCGTTACGGCCATCGAAAGTAAACCCGGAAATATTGACGTCGTGAACGCCAAGCCCTTGGAAAATGCCAGCCTTTCCATTTGACTGGAGCTTGGCCCCGGCCTGCCCTTGGAGCGATACGCCGGACTTGAGATTGATGACTTTCGAAACGTCGTAGACGCCCGGCTTGAACACGATCGTGGTGCCGGCCGGCGCCGCGTTGATTGTTTTCTGGATGTTGGCACCGGGGCTAATCGTAATAGTACCCATATCCCCTTCCTTCTATTATCCCGTGAATGGATGCTGAGTTCGAGTACGCCACCGAGGGTCGATGGCCGCCGCTGCATTGCGCAACGACGCACGCTTGCATCGCAACCTAAACCGAGGTCGGCGACACTAAGTGCCCGCGCTTTCGTCCACTCAGTGCGTCCTGCCCTTGCGCGGGCCGGCGGACTTTTCTTAACGACTTGGGCGCAGATGTGCTCGCGCTGTGGCCTGACTTTGATGATTATGAGGTTGAGACGTATTGCTGTGCGCGCTCGCGCATCACTTGCAAAAATGTGCCGTCGCGGAGGCGCAAGCTATTGAGAATGTTGGACGAGGTTAAAACGTCCGACTTTCAGTCCGTCTTTTGAAAGTTGGGGATAGCGGTAGCAGACAGATCGCCACGTTAGGGCTTGAGCACGATTTTTGCCGCGGCGGTTGTGCCCGCATCGAGATCGCGGAAAGCTTGCGGACCGTTAGCGAGCGGCCGCTCTTCAAACCAGTTCAGCGGTCCAAGTCGTCCATCCGCGATTGCGGCCAGCGTCTCGCGAAAATCAAGCGGCGTGTAGCAGTAGGTCCCAGTCACGGTGATTTCCTGCAGCGTGATCTTGCGCACGTCGAAGCCTTCCGACCCCGGCAAAAGGCCAACATGCACGATCACGCCGCCGGGCCGCACCAGGCGGCTCGCGGCGGCGCGCGTCGCGGCGGCGCCGACCGCATCGATCACGATGTCGATCGAGGAGTCGTGCGGTTCGTCGGCGCTATCGGGCACGTAAGCTTGAAAGGCGCCGGCTCGCTCGACCGTCCGACGGCGCGCTGGTGAAGGCTCGCCGACACGAATGTCGGGCGCGCCCTGCATGGCAAGCACGAGCGCGCAGCCAAGCCCGATCGCGCCGCCGCCAAGCACGACGCAGCGCGCGGCGCTCAGTGGCCGTGCAAGAAGCCGCGCGCCGAGGTGGACGGCATGATACGAGACCGCGAGCGGCTCGGTGAGCGCCGCCTTTTCGATCGCCAACCCATCCGGGACGGGAACGACGTTGCTTGCGGGAACGCGCACGAATTCGGCGAAAGCGCCGGGCCGCGGCGGCATGGAGATGATCTCGCGCGAGGGACACAGATGCGCGCGCCCGCTGGCGCAGGCTTCGCAGGCGCCGCAGGAGACGAGTGGATTGATGGCAACGCGCTGTCCCGTGCGCGGGCCGCTGACGATACGGCCGGCGGCTTCGTGGCCGAGGACCAGCGGTGGCGGCCGGCGCGTATCGTGGCCATGAAACGCATGCATATCGGAACCGCAAATCCCGACCGCCTCGACGCTGACAAGAACCTCGTCATTGCGCGGTTGCGGATCCGCTTCGTCGCGAAACACGATGGCGTTCGGGCCGGTATAAACGAGGGCTTTCATGCCAGCCTCATTTCGCCGTGAAACCGCCGTCAACGAACAGCGTCTGGCCTGTAACATAGGCTGATGCGTCCGACGCAAGGAAGACGGCCGCGCCGTAAAGATCGGTGAGTTCGCCGTTGCGCCCGATCGCGGTCTGCGCCGCATTCCGCGCCGCCCGTTGCGGATCGTCGAACACGGGCGCCGTCAGCGGCGTCGGAAAGAAGCCCGGCGCGATGGCGTTGCACGTGATGCCGCGCGGCGACCAATGCTCCGCTATCGCGCGCGTCAGCTGCACGACCCCGCCCTTCGCCGTACCGTAAGGCGCGGAATTCGGGAAGGCGCGCAATGACTGCAGCGACGCGATATTGATGATGCGGCCCCAGCCCCGTTCCGCCATGGCCGGCGCGAGCAACTGCGTCAGGCGGAATGGCGCGCGCAGATGGACAGCCATGTGGCGGTCGAATTCGTCGACGGTCACGTCCTCGAACGGCTTGCGCAGATTGATCCCCGCGGAATTGATGAGAATATCAATGGCATCCGTGGACTGGCGCGCCTGTGAGACCGCGGCATCGGGGCCGTCCGGCTGCGCCAAATCGGCTTCGATCATCACCGCCCCGATATCTTCCGCGCGCAACCGCTCGGCCGCCGCCGCTAATTGGTCCTGTCGCCGGGCAACAAGCACGAGCTTCGCTCCTGCCAATCCCAATGCGCGCGCGAGCGCCAAGCCAATGCCGGAATTGCCGCCGGTGACCATCGCCGTGCGACCGCTCAGATCGAAAAGGGAAGCGAGACGGAACATCAGGACTCGACCGGCGCGCCCATGTCGAAGTTGTGACCGGTGAAATATTTCCGCATCCGCGCATCGGCCGTGCGCGCGTGCGCCTCCATGCCTTCGAGTCGGGAGATGCGCGCGGTCGTCGGCGCGAGCGCCTTACAGGCGTTGCGGTCGGCTCGCTGCCACGTCAGCGGCTTGAGGAATTTGTGCACCGACAGGCCGGCGGAATAGCGCGCGGCGAGCTTGGTCGGGAGGATGTGGTTGGGCCCAGACGCCTTATCGCCGAACGCCACGGTCGTTTCCTCGCCGAGAAAGAGCGAGCCGTAATTCGTCAGCCGCGCGAGCCACCAGTCGAGATCCGCCGCATGGACTTCGAGGTGCTCGCACGCGTAGCGATCAGAGATTTCCGCCATTTCCTCGCGCGTGCCGCACAACACGACCTCCCCGTAGTCACGCCACGCGGCGGCGGCAGCATCACGGGCCGTCGCCGGCAGCTGTGCGATCAATTCCGGGACACGACGCATTACGGCGTCCGCCAACACGCGCGAGGTCGTGAACAACCATGCCGGGCTTTCATGTCCGTGCTCGGCCTGGCCGACCAGGTCGACTGCGACGATCTCCGGGTCGGCACTCGCGTCGGCAATGATCGCGACCTCGGATGGGCCGGCGAAAACGTCGATGCCGACTTTGCCGAAGAGCATGCGCTTGGCTTCGGCGACGAACTTATTGCCGGGCCCGACAATGATATCGGCTGGTCGCCCAGTGAACAGGCCGAACGCCATCGCCGCGATCGCCTGGACACCACCCAGCGTCATGACGACATCGGCGCCGGCCGCTTTCATGGCGTAAAGCACGTAAGGATGAATCCCCTCACCCTTGTAGGGCGTGGAGCAGGCGACGACCGTCTTCACGCCAGCCGCCTTCGCCGTCGCGATCGACATATAAGCGGATGCGATATGCGCATAACGGCCGGTCGGGACATAGCAACCGGCAACATTGACCGGCACCAGGCGCTGCCCGGCGACGAGCCCGGGGAGAAGCTCGACGGAAAAATCGCGCGCGCTGTCGCGCTGCGCCAGCGCGAACCGGCGCACCTGATCGGTCGCGAATTCGATGTCACGCCGGACGGATTCAGGCACTTGCGCCGCCCGGCTATCGACCTCGTCTGGATCAACGACAATCGGCCCCACCCAGCGATCGAGCTTGCGGGCATAGTCGGCAACCGCCTGTTCGCCGCCGCGTTCGATGACCGCGAGCATTTCGGTGACCACGTCGCGCGCAGCCCCCGTCTCGCTGTCCGGCGTTTTCGTTGCCCGTTTCAGATATTCGATCGCCATCACATGATCCCAGAAGGGACGACCGGCGTGGCCGGCCGCCCGCACGTTCTCACTTCTTGTCGAATTCAGTCGCAAAGGCCTTCAGCTTCGGATCGGTCGCGACCATCTTCATGTATTCGTCGGTAACAAAGGCCTTCACGTCCGGCGCTTGCGGCAGCGTACCGACATCGACCATGAATCTGGCGATGGCGCTCATCCATTTGTCGACGTCGGCACTTCCTTTGCTGCGATCCATGATCTTGAGCTGCTCGTCGAGCAGGAACACGGGCCGCTGTGCAAATTCCTGTTCGATCGCCCGGTCGGAAATCTCGACGCCGCCCTGCGCGTAAAACTTCTTCGTCATCTCCCGCGCTTCCTTCGGGTTAGCTTTTGCCCAGCTCCAAACCCGAAGGTAGACGGCAAGGTACGCCGCGACGTTCTTTGGATGCTCCTTGGCGTATTCAGCGCGCACGATCAGAGCGCCAGGCACGATCGCGCCGGCATCGGCGCCGGTGCATAGCGTCTTGGCGCCGGCTTTTTCTTCGAGCGTGTAGTTGTTCGGCGCCCAGACGCCCGCGACATCACCGTTGTTCGATATGATGGCGGAGAGAATCTGCGCCTGTCCGAGATTCACGAATTGCACGTCCGTGAACGCGACGCCAAATTTCGTGAGACAACTGCGGACCGCGTAATCCCCCGTCGAGTTCGTGGTCAGGAGAATGCGCTGGCCTTTGAGACTCTTTGGGTTTGCCTTAAACGCGTCGAACTTCTCGCCGCGCACCATCATCACGTTGGCCTTGGATTCGTCATTGGTGATGCCGATGGTCAAAAGCCCTGAGCGCGCTGCGCCGAGCGTCGCAGGCACCGATCCGGCGCCCCCGACATCCCAGGATTTCGCCTGCGCAGCGGCAACTTGCGGCGCGCCGGCCGGGAAGACCGAGAAGTTCGGCGCGAGGCCCACCTCTTTCCACCAGCCTTTCTCGGTCGCGACGTAATAGGGTAGCGCCCAATAGAGCGCGGGCTGATAGCTGACATTGATTGGCGTTTGCGCCGATGCCGTCATCGGAGAAGCGCACAGAAGCGCGCCGACGAGGGCCGCAGAAGCTAGTCGTCTCACCATGTTCTTCCTCCCATGTTTCATTTCTTACGCTCGGCGGCTTCGCCGCCCTTCTCCTCGCGCAGCGAACGCCAGATATGCGTGCGCAAATGCACGAAAGATTCGAGGTCCATCACATCTTCGATGCGCTCATGCGCGTCCCATTTTTCGCTCTCGCGAACGGCGCGCACATCGATGATCTCTTTGATGCGCCCGGGTCGCCGGCTCATGATCGCGACGCGATCGGCGAGATACACCGCCTCCTCCACCGCGTGGGTGATGAAGAGGACGGTGCGCGGATTGCGCCGCGCGACGCGCACCAGCTCCTCCTGCATCGTCACGCGCGTCTGCGCGTCGAGCGCACCGAACGGCTCGTCCATCAACAGAACGTCCGGATCGAGCACGTAAGCGCGTGCGATGGCGACGCGCTGCTGCATGCCGCCGGAGAGGTGTTGCGGAAATGCGCTCTCGTAGCCTTGCAGATTCATGAGCGCGATCGCTTCGGCGACGCGGCCATCGCGCTCCTTCCGCGCGATGCCTTTGTTCCGCAAGCCGAGCGCGATGTTGTCGTGCACGGTCTTCCACGGAAAGAGCGCGAATTGCTGGAACACCACGGCGCGATCGGGTCCGGGGCCGGTGACGCGCCGCCCGCCGACGCTGACCGTACCGGCGGTCGGAAACTCGAAACCCGCGGCGAGCCGAAGACATGTGGTCTTGCCGCATCCCGACGGCCCGACGATGGCGACGAATTCCTTGTCGGCGATGTCGAGATCGACGCGCGCCAGGGCGGGAAAGTCGATCCCCGCCCGGCGAAAGGTCTTTTCGACCGCATCAAAAGTGATTGCTGCCATTGATGCCCCTAAGCCAAGCCACGGCGGCGCACTTCCGCCTCCGCCCATCGCAACGCGACGTCGATCAAGAGACCGACAATGCCGATTGCGATCATTCCGCTCATGACCGTGGCGGTGGAGATGTTCAATTGCGCCTGCACCATCATGAAACCGATACCGCTCGACGCGACGATCAACTCCGCGCCGATCAGCGATTGCCAGCCAAGTCCGGCGGAGACGCGCAAACCCGCAACGATCGACGCCGTCGAGGCCGGCAGCAGGACCTCCAGGATGATGCGTGAATTGCTGGTGCCGAGCATGCGCGCCGCCTCGATCAGCGGGCGGCTCACGAAGCGCGCCCCGCGATAGGCGTTGATGAGGCAGGGCGGAAAGGCGCCGGCAAAGATGATGAGGATTGGCCCGCCAATTCCGGTTCCAAACCACAGGGCGGCAAACGGCACCCACGCGATCGGCGCAATGAAGCGCAGCGCGTCGAACACCGGTGTGAGCACATCATCGAGCACGCGGAACCAGCCCATCAGCAATCCGAGCGGAATGCCGACGGCGGCGCCGAGCAGGAAGCCATAAGCGAAGCGAAGCACGCTCGAGCCGAGATGCTGCAAAAGCGTCGCGCCGGCAAAGGGCGTTACGAGAAGCTGAGTGAACCGCGATGCGACCTCGAACGGCGTGGGCAGAAACTCGCGCTGCACCATGCCGGATAGGGAGAGAAGACTCCAAAGGCCGAAAAACAGGAGCAGCCCGATCGCGCCGTAGGCAATCGTCTCGGAGCGCGTCAGGCGTGGCACCACGGCATCCATCGCTAAGCGCGCTCCAGCTGAACCCAGGGGAGCGCGGACGACTCCATCCATGCCAATACCTGGGTTGATGCCCAGCCGAGAATGGCCACGCACGCCATGCCGACGAAGATCATGCCGGGATAGATGTCCTGCTGCGCGACATTGAGGACGCGACCTAGTCCATAGAGCGCGCCGACGAGTTCCGCCGCGACGAGTGTCGTCCAGCTCGCCTGCAGCGAAAGCCGCAAGCCGGTGAAGATTTGCGGGGCCGCGGCGGGAACGAGAACCTCGCTGATGAAGCGTCGCCGTGGCGTGCCCAGCATGCGCGCCGCTTCGACGACGAAGGGCTCGATCGTGCGCACGCCCGTGAAGCTGTTGATGACGGACGGTACGAAGGCCGCAAACCAGATCACCATGATCTTGGCGGCATCGCCGAGCCCCAGCCAGAGGATCGCGAGGGGAATCCAGGCCAATGGCGGGATCGGACGGATGATGAGGAAGACGGGATTGATCAGCGCTTCCGCGCGCCGGCTCCAGCCCATCAGGAGCCCGAGGGGCACCCCCGTCCCCGCCGCGACAAGAAAGCCGAGGATGACGAGCTTGAGACTGTGCGCGACGTGCTGGTGAAGAAGGCCGTTGGCATAACCCTTCACTGCAACTTGCCGCAGCGAGATCCATACGTCCGGTGGGGAGGGAAATCGGCCTGGCGAGACGAGCGCCAGCGGCACCGTGACCACGTACCAGGCCACAGCTAGCGCTGCGAGGGTCGCAATCCCTAAGAATGCGCGCCGTCTCATTGCGCCTCGATCCTCCCGATCGGGTCTTATGCAAACGTTTGCGTTCGCTTTTCCAAAAGCTTTCACGCCAAAACGCAGCGGTCAACAGTCAAATAGAGAATCCGGGATTGAAAAATTTTGCAGTCGACGAAAGAATGCCGCATGGGGAATGAGCGCCCGCGGTTGAAGCACGTGGCCGAGCGCGCCGGCGTGTCGCCGGCAACGGTGTCGCGCGCGCTGTCGCGGCCGGATCTCGTCAATAAGGACACTCTGGCGCAGGTGCGGCGGGCCGCAGCCGCGCTCGGCTATATCCCCGTTGGCGCAGCGCGAGCGCTCGTGTCCGGCCGCAGCCAGATTATTGGCGCCATCGTGCCCACGCTCGATCACGCGATCTTCGCGCGGGCGATCCAGGCGATGCAAAGGACGCTCGATGCCGCCGGCTACCAGTTGCTCGTCGCCGCGCATGAATATTCGCCGGCCTCGGAAGCAGCGGCGGCGCGCGCCATGTTCTCACGTGGCGTCGACGCGCTCATGCTGGTCGGCGGCGAGCGCCTCGACGAGACCTGGTCGCTGCTGACAAGCGCACCGGTCCCCGTATTGATGACGTGGTCGTTCGACGCGCGTCTGCCTTGTATCGGCTTCGACAATGAATTGGCGGGCAGGCTCGCGGCCGAGCATCTCCTCGCGCTCGGTCATCGCAAGTTCGGCGTGATCTCGGGAGCGCGGCGCGCGAACGATCGCGCGCGTCTTCGCGTCGAAGGGATTCGCGCGGCTTTGCGGGCGCAGGGTTTGGACCTGCCGGAATGGCGGATCAGCGAGCAGTCCTTTACGCTCGCCGGTGGTCGCGCGGGACTTGCCGAGTTGCTCGCCAATGCAGATGCCCCGACCGCGATCATCGGCGGCAACGACCTCCTCGCCGCCGGCGCGTTGTTCGAAGCGCAAAGCCGAAGCATTCGCGTGCCGCAGGCTCTCTCTCTGGTCGGCATCGACAATCTCGAGATCGCGCTGCACACCAATCCGGCGCTGACGACAGTGCATCTGCCGACGGGCCAACTCGGTGAGAAGGCGGCAAACTACCTTCTGAGCAAACTGCAGGGACAGGAGCAACCTGAGCGAATCATGTTGCCGGTCGAACTGATCGTGCGCGGATCGACGGGTGAACTCTGAAGAGGCGCCGCCACTCAGGACAGACGAATAGGTCAGGTTTATTGACCTGCATGGAGCCGAGTCTTTCGTCGCATGCTTTATTGCGGAGATTTAATCAGCTGACTGAGCAAATCGGCTGGCGCCGCGCGAAGTTCGCGCGTTAAGGTGAGTGTGTCTTAAAAAAAATAATCCGGTGGGCGAGGTGCTTCTCTCATCTGGGACCGCCTCGTCGAATTCAACCGACCAGAGGAGGAAACAGAGAATGAGCAGACTTTTGCGTGTCACCCGACGCGGATTTTTGAAGGATACCGCTCTCACACTCGCCGCCGCCGGCGCGGCGCCAATGCTTTCAGCACCATTCGTTTCGCGCGCCTTGGCGGACACCAAGACGCTCTCGATCGTGCAGTGGAGCCATTTCGTTCCGGAGTACGATAAATGGTTCGATAATTTTGCGAAGGACTGGGGTTCGAAGAATCAAACCGCGGTCACCGTCGACCACATTCCGGTCGCCAATGTCGCCGCACGTGCTGCGGCGGAAGCGTCGGCCCAATCGGGCCACGACCTGTTCGGTTGGAACGGATCGGGTGGGGCGCATCTCTACAAGAAATTCCTCGTCAACGTCACGGACCTCGTCGAGGCAACCGAGAAGAAATACGGCAAGGTCAGCACGATCGGACGTCAGATCGGCTACAACCAGGAAGACAAGACCTGGACAGCATTCCCCGACTTCTACATCAACTTCCCCGCCATGTATCGCAAGAGCATGTGGGATGAGATCGGGATGAAGCCCGACACCTGGGACAATGTGCGCATCGGCGGTGCCAAGCTGAAGGCCAAGGGCCATCCGGTCGGCATCTCGCTCGGTCACAGCAACGATCCGAACACGACATGGCGTGGCGTGCTGTGGAGCTTCGGTGGCGCCGTTCAGGACGAGACGGGCAAAAAAGTTGTCCTCAACAGCAAAGAGTCGGTCGAGGCCGTCAAATTCGTTGCCGCCCTCTACAAGGAGGCAATGACCTCGGAAGTCCTCTCGTGGGACGACTCCAGCAACAACCGGTACCTCGTTTCCGGAGTCGGCTCGCTGATCGTCAATCCGATCTCGGCCTATCGGACATTCCAGAAAGCCAACAAGAAAGGGGCCGACGATACGTTTGTGATGGCGGCGCCGAAGGGATCGGTCCGTGCCATCATGGGCGGCTCGGCGGAGTATTACGGCATCTGGAAGTTCGCCAAGAATAAAGAGGGAGCGATCGAGTTCCTCAAATACTACGCCGAGCATTGGCCGGAAGCGTTCAAGGCGAGCGAGGGATACAACAACCCCTGCTTCGCCAATCTCGTGCCGAAGCCGATGCCCATCCTGTCGAACGACCCGACGTCAACGCCGCACGACAAGTTCGCGGTGCTGCAGGACTCGGATCAGTGGTCCGCCGCTCCCGGTTATCCGGGGCCGTCCTGGCCGGCGGTCGACGAAGTCTACAACGACTTCGTCCTCTGTGACATGATGGCGAATGCCGCGACCGGCAAGATGTCCGCAGAGGATGCGGTCAAGTTGGCCACGCAACAATGCGAAGCCATCTTCAAGAAGTGGCACGACAGGGCCTGAGCGCCAGCAAGGTGGGCCGCGCCTTTGGCGCGGTCCGCGGTATCCGAGTTTACAAATCGGCCAACAAGGGGCGCCTCGCCGGGGGGAACGGCGAGGACGCTGGCCTGCAATCGAAAATTTGGGAGGTTCAATGTCTGCGGTATTGGCAAGGGATATCGTCAAGAAATTTGGCGACGTCCCCGCCGTCAACGGCATTTCACTCACGGTGCCGGACGGAGAATTCATGGTGCTGCTCGGCCCCTCAGGCTGCGGGAAAACGACATTCCTGCGGATCATCTGCGGGCTTGAACAGCAAACAAGCGGCGACCTTTTGATCGGCGGCAATGTCGTCAACGAGCTGCCGCCGCGTGCTCGCGGTGTGGCAATGATGTTCCAAAGCTACGGCCTCTATCCGCATTACACGGTCCGGAAAAACATCGCTTTTCCGCTGCGCACGCAGCGCGTGCCCAGCGAAAAAATCGAAAAGCAGGTGCAGTGGGCCTCGCAACTGCTCGGCATCAGCCATCTTCTCGATCGGCGGCCGCGGCAACTCTCCGGCGGCGAGCGCCAACGCGTCGCGCTCGCACGTGCATTGGTCCGCGAACCGACCGCACTGCTGCTCGACGAACCGCTCTCGAATCTCGATGCCAAGTTGCGCACGTCCGCACGGCAGGAGATCAAGCACTTTCAGCAGCGGGTCGGCCTCACAACCATTTACGTAACGCATGATCAGGTCGAAGCCATGGGCATGGGCGACCGCATCGCCGTCATCGATCACGGAAGGATCCGGCAGGTCGGAACGCCGACGGAAATATACGACGATCCGGCCGACATCTTTGTCGCAACCTTCGTCGGCTCACCGCCGATGAACATCGTCACGCATAACGGCTACGGATATTTAGGCTTCCGCCCCGAGAACTTTCTGCCCAAGACCATGGTCGAAGGCGGCGCAGCGACCGAATTCAAATTCCGCGTCGATCGTTCCGAATATCTAGGTTCCGAGCGCATCGTCTACGGCGTGATGGAGGGCCTCGATTCAAAGCAGCTCATCACAGCGAAGCTGCCCCCGGCTCACGTCGACGAGAAAAGCATTCGCCCGGGTGAGTGGCACCTGTTCGCGGTGAAGAACAGCGCGCTGCGGTATTTCGACAAGGATGGCAATCGGGTCACTTCACACTAAAGGAGATTCCGATGGTCGTCATTGCGGAACCTGTCGCCAAGCCGGCCTCCCGCTTTCATTTTTTGCTGGATCGACGCGACTTGTTCGAATGGATCCTGGTCGCACCGGCGATTATCTATGTGCTCCTGCTGGTCGGGCTGCCGCTGCTGCTTGCCGTATACTATTCGCTCAGCGCCTACACGATCTACGATCCGACCTGGAAGTTTGTCGGACTGTCGAATTTCGTCGATGTCATACGAAATCCGACCTTCCCACAAACGCTGGCCAATACCTTCATCTTCACGTTCGGCTCGCAGTTACTCGGTCTCGTGCTCGGGAAGTTCGGCGCGTTCCTCCTGCTGCGGCCATTCCCCGGCCGCAAAATCGTCAGGGCGTTGATCGTTCTGCCTTTCGTCATTCCCGTCGCGCTCGCCACCATCGCCTGGCGCTGGCTGTTCGATTCGCTCTACAGCGTGTTCAATTGGACCTTGATCGCGCTTCACATCATGGATCGTGCCGACGTGCCGAACTGGCTCGGCACTCCGTGGCTCGCGATGTTGTGCGTTGTCATCATCAATGCGTGGCGGTTCTTCCCATTTGCCATCGTGATCTTCCTCGCCGGCCTCACATCGGTTCCGCAGGACGTAATCGATGCCGCGACGGTGGACGGCGCCGGCTTCTGGCGTCGCAATTATCAGATCATCCTGCCGATGATCCTGCCGATCGTGGCCATCGGCCTGATCTTCGGCATCGTGTTTACGTTCACGGACTTGTCCATCGTCTTCCTGCTGACCATGGGAGGCCCTGTCAACGCGACCTCGGTGCTCGGCTTTGCGGGCTTCCAGACCGGCATCTTGTCCGGTGACGTGGCGCACGGCGCCGCCATCTCGCTGTTCATGCTGCCGGTGCTGTTAATCGTTGTCGTCTTGATGTTGCGCTTCATCCGCCGCCGGGAGATCTGACATGCCGCGCAATCTCAGCAGGGTCTTCGGCGAAATCGCCTTTTTCACCGCGGTCGCATTTTTCGTCATCCTAGCTGCGTTCCCGTTCTACTGGATGGCGATCACCGCATTCAAAGAGAACAGCGACCTCTACAACGTCACAAACATTCCGTTCTGGTTCAACGAGCCGCCGACGCTCGAGCACATCAAATATCTTTTCCAGGAAACCCTGTTCGCGCGCTGGCTATGGAATTCGCTCGTCATCGGCGTCTGCGTCGTGGTCATCACGCTCGTCACGGCGGTCCCGGCCGGTTATGCACTAGCGCGCATGCAGAGCCGCAAGGGCGAGGCGCTTGGCATCGCGGTCTTCCTGACCTATCTCGTGCCGCCCACGTTGCTGTTTCTGCCGTTATCGCGGATCGTCGCCGAGCTCGGATTGCAGAACTCGCTGTGGTCGCTGGTTCTGGTCTATCCAACTTTCACCATTCCGTTCTGCTCCTGGCTGATGATGGGATTCTTCAAGGCGCTGCCGGTCGAGATCGAGGAGGCAGCGATCGTCGACGGCTGCAGCCTATTCGGCGCCTTCATCAAGATGGCAATCCCGCTGTCGGTGCCGGCGATCCTGACCGTGGTGATCTTCACCTTCACCCTGACGCTGCAGGAATTCGTCTATGCGTTGACGTTTGTGTCCTCATCGGACCAAAAGCCGATCACGCTCGGGGTCACGACCGATCTGGTCCGCGGCGACGTGTTCTTCTGGGGCGAGCTGATGGCGGGCGCGCTCATCGCCGCCGTGCCCGTGGCGATCGCCTACAACCTGTTTCTCGACCGCTTCATCGCCGGCATCACTGGAGGCGCGGTGAAATAGAGGGGTCAATGATTGGGGAAGGAGCGACGATCGTCAGGAATGCCGTGTCTCGTCGCAATCTTCAATCGCGATGCGACCGCGAGATGACGCGCAGGGTTAAAATGTGAAGTGTGACATTACGTAGAGTGGGCGCGACGCGGCATTTTCGATCAGTCGCAGACAGTCGGCTTGGTTGAACTCGTTTGACGAGCGCCACGCCACATCATGGCGATGGATGCCGCCAAGGATGAAGGCCGCATCGATGCCGCTGCCCACCGCACCGGCAACGTCGTGCTCTAACGAGTCGCCGACCGCAAGCACACGATCTGCCGACAATCCGAGACACGCGAGACTCGTGCGGTAGATGCGCGGTTCGGGTTTTCCGTGATAGCGCACGCGGCCACCCCGGGCGGCGTAAGCCCGGCCCAGCAGGCCCGGAGCTTCATAAAGCTGTCCATCGGCATGCACGCGCCAAATATCCGGGTTGCCACACACCATCGGTAAATCGCGCGCCACGGCCGCTTCGAGGATGGGCTGCCAGCCGGCGACCGACTGGCGCGGAGAATCCATGCTCAGCGCGAACAGAAAATCGGCATCGGCGATGCGCTCGGTCTGCGTCACGCCCAGCCCGTCGACGAGGCCATCCTCGTTCTCGCGCGCGAGCACAAAACAACGTTTCCCGAGCGTGCGGTAGAACGGGTCAGGGTCGTTGAGGATCGCGTCGCGTGCGTCGTCCCCTGCTGAAATCACGCCGTCATACAGCGCGCGAGGAAAGCCCATGCGTGCGAGCAGCGTCTCGTTCTCGCTGTCGCGGCGTCCGGAGTTGGAGACGATGGCAATTGCTTTTCCCGCGTCGCGCAGGCGCGCGAGACATTCGCGCGCACCGGGATAAGCATTGGCGCCGTCGTGCAGCACGCCCCATTGGTCGAGCAGGAAGCCATCGTAGCGCTCGATCAGCGGGCCGATGCCATCCAGAAACGCGACGGCGGAAACGTTTTCACGTGGTGCGTTTGCGGACATAGGCGGAAACGAACTCGCTGAGGATGACGATGACAAGGATGGCAATGAGGATGACGAGCACCTGCGACCAGGCGAACTGATTGATGGAGGCATAGAGATAGAGGCCGATGCCGCCGGCGCCGACGAAGCCGAGCACGCTCGACTCGCGCACGTTGATGTCCCAGCGGTAGATCGCGGTTCCGATCAGGATCGGCAGCACCTGCGGAAGGATCGCGACGCCATAGACCTGCAGCGTGCGCGCGCCGGTCGCCTCGACCGCCTCGATCTGTCCGCCGTCGACCTCCTCGATCGCCTCGGCGACGATCTTCGCCAGGAAGCCGACCGAGCGCGCTGCGACCGCGCAGATGCCGGCAACAGGCCCGGGGCCGAAGATCGCGACGAAAAGCAAGCCCCAGATGATGGTGTTGATCGAACGCGAGCCGACGAGCATCGCGCGCCCGATGAACCATGTCGCTTGATTGCGGGTCGTGTTGCGCGCGGCGAGAAACGCGATCGGCAGCGCAAAGACGACCGCAATCATCGTCCCCAGCGTCGCGATGTGGACCGTCTCGATGAGCGGATGCACGATGCGCGGCAGATACGCCCAGTTCGGCGGCCACATGCGCGCGATGAGATCCATCGCCTGGGCGTGCGCATCGCCGAAGAACTCCCACTCGATGTCGAGGGTGGAGATCGACCACGCCGCGGCCGCGGCGGCGCCGAAGAGCCAAAGCCAGTGAATGAGCCGCTCGCGTGGGGTATGACGGACCCAGACGTCGGGATAGTCTCGCCGGGGGTCGCGCGCGCGCGCGACCGCGCCCGGGAGGCGTTGCGTCTCCCGCGTCATCGCAAGCGCCTTCGCGCCCAGTCGCTGAACCATTCGCCGAACGCAACCAAGGCTGCGATCGAAAGCAGGATCGCGCTGGCGAAATCGTAATCGTAACGCGAGAACGAGGCGGACAGCGTCTGCCCGATACCGCCGGCGCCGACGATGCCGATCACCGTAGAGTGGCGCAGATTAGCGTCGAGCCGATAGATGAAAACGCCGAGCGTCTTCACCATGACCTGCGGCGCGACCGCATAGGCGACGACTTGCGGGAACGTCGCGCCGGTGGCGCGCACCGCCTCGACAGGGCCCGGCTTCATGTTTTCGATGTCTTCGGCAAGCATCTTGCCGAGAAAGATGGCCGAGGCGAAAGCGAGCGTGAGCAGCCCCGCGACCGGGCCGAAGCCGAACAGCTTGACGAAGAAGATGGCGATGATGACTTCGTGGAACGTGCGCCCGATGACGATGAGACCGCGGGCTAGAAGATAGATCGGCCGCGGCGAGAGATTCGCTGCTGCCGCGACGCCAATCGGTAACGCCAACACCGCCCCCACCAGGCTCGAGGCGATCGCCATCTGGATGCTCTCGACCATGCCGGTAACGAGAATTTCCCAGCGCTCGAAGCTCGGCGGGATCATGCGCTCGAGAATGTTCAGCGCACGCGGAAAGCCGGCCAGAACGCGGGCGCCATCGATGTTGAGATCGCTGAGCGACCAGGCGACGTAGGCGGCGACGGCGAGCCAAAACACGCGGCGGCGCGTGCGCGATCCGAAGATCGTCGGCGGGCGCCATGCGGCCGCGTCGAGAGATGGCGTGGTGATGCTCATGACGCGGCCTCGCGAATCGGCACTGGGGCGGGCGCTTCATCGTCGTCGGCCTGCCTGGTCCAATCCTCGTCGCCGTAAATATCCGCCAGCGCCGCGTCCGTCAGCTTCGCGGGCTCATCGTCGAACGCAACGGCCCCGTCCTTCAGCCCGACCACCCGGTCGGCAAAGGTTTTCGCCAGCGCAACGTCGTGGATGTTGATGATCGCCGGCGTCTGCCGCTCGCTCACCAGTTCCTTGACCAGCCGCATGATCTGGCGCGCGGTCTTGGGGTCGAGGCTCGCGGTCGGCTCATCAAGCAGAAGCAGATCCGGCCGCTGCATCAGCGCGCGCGCGATGCCGACGCGCTGGCGCTGCCCGCCGGAGAGCGCGTCGGCGCGTCGATTGTGGTAGCCGTCGAGCCCGACGCGATCGAGCAGCGCAAACGCCGCGCGGATGTCTTCCGGCGGAAAGCGGTAGCGCAGCGATGCGAAAAGCCCGACATAGCCGAGCCGACCCGACAGCACATTCTGCATGACGGTGAGCCGCTCGACCAGATTGTACTCCTGGAAGATCATGCCGATGCGCCGCCGCGCGGCCCGCAGACCCTTGCGGTCGAGCGCAACCACGTCCTCGCCGTTGAGCAAGATACGCCCTGCCGTCGGCTCGACCAGGCGGTTGATGCAGCGGATGAGCGTGCTTTTCCCGGCGCCTGACGAGCCGATCACGGCGACCAGCTGCGGATGATCGATCGCGAGATCGACGCCGGCGAGCGCGCGCTTTCCGGTCGCATAGACCATTTCGAGGCGTTCGATCTTGAGGATCGGGCCGCCTTGCGCGCCCGCAGCGTGGTCCGCGTGGGACACCGTCAGTCCTTCTTCAGCTTGGCCAAGCCCTCGTGCGTGTAGCTGATGCCGGTTTCTTTTTGAATGGTGCGGATATCGACCCAGTCCCTCTTGTAGTCGATCGGCTTGAACGCCTTCTCGTCCTTGAATTCCTTGCCGAGCTTCGAGTGCACGAAATCGAACGTCAGGAACGCCTGCTTGATCTTCTCCTGCAACTCCGGCGTGAGGTCATGCGCGACGCCGAACGCGGTGCGCGGGAACGGCGCCGACTCGTAGACCACGCGCAGGTCCTCGCGCTTGAGCATACCGCGCGCCACCATGCGATCGAGAACGCTCGACGCAATGGGCGCCGCGTCATAGTCCTTGTTGACGACGCCCATGATCGAGTTGTCGTGCTTGCCGGAATAGATGATCTCGTAGTCCTTGCCCGGCTCGATGCCTTGCGCCTTGAAGAGGACGCGCGGCGCCGTGTCGCCGGAATTCGATGACGGCGTCACATGCGCGACGCGCTTGCCTTTGAGGTCGGCGATCGTCTTGATCGGACTGTCTTTCGGCACGATGAGCTGGAGCGTGTAGCCGATGGTTCCGTCCTTGCGCTCCATCGCCATGATCGGCACGAAGCCGGCAAGGTTGACCGCAAACGGCGTCGGGCCGCTCGCGACGCCGGCGATATGCAAGCGGCCGGAGCGCATCGCCTCCACCTGCGCCGCATAGGATTCGGCGGAGAACCACTTCACCCGCTTGCCGGTGACTTTGCTCAGATGCGCGATGAAGTCGGAAAAGACATTCTCGTAGACCGACGGGTCCTCGACCGGCGTGTAGGAGAAAATGAGCGTCTCGGGATTCTTCTGCTGCGCCGCGTCCGCCGGCGTGTCGGCCACGAGATCGCTATTGGCGTCGCAATAGCGCGCATCGAGCGTGCCGCGGTTGGAGCATGAGGGCTGCGCGGACGCGGCCGTCGTAAAGCTCAAAAGCGCGGACGCGAATGCAGCCAAGAATGCCCAACCGGTCATATCGTTCTCTCCCCTGCCGCGCCGTCTTCGCGAATTTTGATCTATTTCTATCATTTTGATCGAAAACGACCAGCCTCATCGTCGGCGACAATGGCCTTCGCGCCGGCCGCGCGCAGGCTCGCCTGCAGCTTCGCCGGCGGCCGCCCATCGGTCACCAAGGCATAGAACGCCGAGAGCGGCGCGATGCGGGCGACGCCGGTCTTCTGGAATTTCGATGTATCGGCAACAGCGATGGCGTGTCGCGCCCGCGCAAGCGCGGCTTGGCGCACCGCGATCTTCTCGAGGTCGAAATCCATCGGCGCGCCGTCGTCGTCGAAGCCGCCAAAGCCAAGCACGGCGTAATCGACGCGCAGCGCATTGATCTGGTTGATGGCGGCGCCGCCGACGAGCGAGCCATTGGCGCCACGGACCACGCCGCCAGTGACGAACACTTCGAACTTGCCGCTGGTGCAAAGGATCATCGCAACCGATGCGCTGCAGGTGAAAACGCGTAAATCCGCCTTCCCCAGCAACGCGCGCGCCACCGCTTCGACCGTCGTGCCGACGTCGAGAAACACGGAGGAGCCGTCCGGGATCAAGGTCGCGACCGCCTCGCCGATGCGGCGCTTTCCCTGCGGCGAGGTGCGAAGCTTCTGCGCATAGCCGACACGGAACGAGCCGTCCGCAAGCCCGGCGCCGCCGTGGAAGCGCTGCAAATAATTCTCTTCCTGGAGCTTGATGATGTCGCGGCGCACGGTCTGGCTGGACACGGCGAACTGCCGCGCGAGGCCGTCGATCGTCGCAAAACCCAACTCCTGTACGGCGGCGAGCACGCGGCGCTGCCGCGCGGTGAGCGCCGCGGCTTCGACTTTTGTCTGTGTGCGATTCATCAGCCGGGCCTTGATCTCATTCTGCGGCGGCTTGTCACCCCATGGAAGAAATCTTACACTCATGCCTCGGACATTGTCATCCGGCGATCCTGCGCCGGTGAAGCACACAGCGCCATAAGGCGCGATGACTGTTTGGGAGGACGATCGTGAAGACGCGCAACGCCGCTATTCTTCTGAGCTTTGGTCTCGCCTTCGGCGCGTCGTTGCTGGCGCTGAGCGTCGTGCCGGCGCAGGCGTGCAGCAATCGCGGCGAACTCGATGAGGCCTATTGCGACGAGAACAAGGACCTTGTCGCCGACGTTCCGGCGAAAACGCGCGACCCGAGCGTGATCGTGTTCGCTTACACGCCTGTGGAAGATCCGGCGGTGTACGAGAACGCGTTCAAGCCCTTCACCGAATATCTCGGCAAGTGCATCAGCAAGCGCGTCGTCTATTACCCGGTGCAGTCAAACTCCGCGGAGATCGAGGCGATGCGTTCAGGCCGGCTGCATGTCGCCGGCTTCTCGACCGGGCCACTCGGCTTCGCCGTGAACATGGCGGGCGCCGTGCCATTCGCCGCCAAGGGCACGGCCGCAGGCCCGCAGGGCTACCACCTCATCATGCTGGTGAAGAAAGACAGCCCGTACCAGAAGCTCAGCGACCTCAAGGGCAAGCGGATCGCGCATACGGCGCCCTCCTCCAACTCCGGCAACCTCGCGCCGATCGCGCTGTTCCCGGCCGAAGGGCTTACCCCGGGCAAGGATTACACGCCGCTCTGGTCCGGCGGACATGACAAGACAGCGCTCGGCGTCGGAACCGGCGATTACGACGCCGGCGGCGTCGCCTCCGACGTGTTCGAGCGCATGGTGGCGCGCGGAACGATCAAAGCCGAGAACTACCGCATCATCTACAAGAGCCAGCGATTCCCGACCTCCGGCTTCGCTTATGCGCATGATCTGAAGCCGGAGCTCGCAAAGAAGATGGTGCAGTGCTTCTACGACTTCCGCTTCCCGCCACAGATGCAGAAGGACTTCGAAGGCGACGACCGCTTCGCGCCAATAAACTACGTCAAGGATTGGGCGGTGATCCGCGAAGTCGCCGAAAAATCCGGCACGCCTTACAACAAGGCGGCCTACGAGAAGGAATCGGCACGGGACGCCGCGAAAGCAAAAGCGAAAGCTGACAGCAAGAAGCAGTAATGCTTCCGCCTGCAACGGCGAGTGATGTGACGGACGAGCGCGGCGCTGCGCGCGATGCCTTGGTGCTAAGGCACCTGTCGAAGGAGTATCGCGCCGGCGTCCCGGTCCTGAAGGACATCAGCCTGGAAATTCCAGGCTCGGGGCTCACCGCCATCATCGGCCCGTCCGGAACCGGCAAGAGCACGCTGATCCGCTGCATCAATCGCTTGGTGCAACCGACATCGGGTGAAATCATCTACGGCGGGCAGGATCTCGCGAAGCTCAGCGGCGCGGCGCTGCGCGACGCGCGCCGCCGCATCGGAATGGTGTTCCAGGAGTACAACCTGGTCGAACGCCTGACGGTGATGGAAAACCTGCTGTGTGGCCGGCTCGGCTATGTGCCGGCGTGGCGCGTGTGGCTGCGCCAGTTTCCGCAAGCCGACATCGATCACGCCTTTGCCCTCCTCGATACCATCGGCCTCACCGGCTTCGAAAATCGCCGTGCCGATGCGCTTTCGGGCGGGCAGCGCCAACGCGTCGGCATCGCACGCGCGGTGATGCAGGAGCCACGGATCATCCTTGCCGACGAGCCGACCTCCTCGC
Source organism: Variibacter sp. (assembly GCA_050187875.1). GTDB lineage: Bacteria > Pseudomonadota > Alphaproteobacteria > Rhizobiales > Xanthobacteraceae > JAFKKS01. The sequence goes on along the minus strand of JBFWXB010000017.1, from coordinate 5,074 downwards.
TCGATCCCAAGACATCGGTCGAGATCATGGAGCTCCTGCGCACCGTCGGCGCCGAGCGCGGCATCCCGGTGATCGTCAACATCCACAATGTGGAGCTCGCGCGCCGTTTCGCGACCCGCATTGTCGGGATGACCGGCGGACGCGTCGTTTACGACGGGTTGCCGGGCGACCTCACCGACAAGGACCTCAACACGATCTACGGCGGCGAGAACTGGCTCGAATGAGCACGCTCGACCAGACATCCACGCGCCGCCGCGCGTTCACGCCGAACTGGCCGGCGCGTCTGTTCTTCCTCGCCTTCGCGATCTACCTCGTCTACGCCGCCTCGCGACTCGGCTTCAATCTCGAGCGCATGAGCTATGGCCTCGAGCACGGCCAGCGCTTCCTTGCGCGCATGTTTCCGCCGAGCTTTGCGCGCTCCGAGCTCATCATTTCCGGCATCGTCGAGAGCCTGCAAATCGCGATCATCGCGAGTTTCTTCGGCATCGTGCTGGCGCTGCCGGTCGGCTTTCTCGCCGCGCGCAACCTGATGCCGATGTGGATCACCTGGCCGATGCGCGCCTTCGTCGCGCTCTGCCGCTCGTTCCACCCGATCATCGTCGCCATCATCTTTGTGAAAGCGATCGGCTTCGGGGCGCTCGCCGGCGTGATGGCGCTTATCGTCGCGTCCGTCGGCTTCATCTCCAAGCTGTTTGCGGAAGCGATCGAAGAGATTTCGCTGAAGCAGGCGGAAGCCGTGCGCGCGACCGGCGCCGGATTCTTCGCCGTGATGATCATGGGCGTGCTGCCGCAGGTGCTCCCGCGCTTCATCGGCTTTTCGACTTATCAGCTCGATTCGAACCTTCGTAACTCCACCATGGTCGGGATCGTCGGCGGCGGCGGCATCGGCGCCGCGCTCTTCACCGCTTATCAGCGTTTCGACTTCGACGTCGTGCTGGCGATCCTGATCGTCATCATCGGCATGATCATGCTCGCCGAGATCGTGTCCGGCTGGGCGCGACGGGTGTTCCAATGACGGTGACCCAATCGCTGCATCATGGCTGGCATCGCTTCACGCTGGCGCAAAAGCTTTCGCGCTACGCCTTCTATCTCACCTCCGTCGCGGCGCTCGTCATCTCGCTGCAGACGATCGAGGTCATTCCGGAGTTTCTTTACGACGCGCCGACGCAGATGGCCGATCTCATCACGCGGATGTGGCCGCTCGACTGGACTTACCTCCAACCGACACTCACCGCGCTGGTCGAGACGCTGCATATCGCGACCGTCGGAACGTTTCTCGCCGTCGTCATGGCCGTACCGATCGGCCTTCTCGCGGCACGCAACGTCACGCCGAGCGCGCCGATCAACCTCTTCGCCAAGTTCGTGTTCGTCACCTCGCGCTCGGTGAATTCGCTGGTCTGGGCGCTGCTGTTCGTCGCCGTCTTCGGCCCCGGCCCCCTCGCGGGCACGATGGCCATCGCCTTCCGCTCCATCGGCTTCACCGGAAAGCTTTTCGCCGAGGCCTTGGAGGAAGCGAACATGGGCAGCATCGAAGCGCTGACCGCCGCCGGCGCGCCGCGCTTCTCGACGCTGCTGATGGGCTATTGGCCGCAGGTGCGGCCCGCGTTCTGGTCGATCGCGCTGTTTCGCTGGGACATCAATATCCGCGAATCCGCCGTGCTCGGCCTCGTCGGCGCCGGCGGCATCGGCGTCGCTCTGGAGACGGCCATGAGCCTTCTCTATTGGGACCAGGTCGCCGTCGTCCTTCTTGCCATCTTTGCCGTCGTCGTCCTCGCCGAGATCATCGTGACGGCGATGCGCACACGTTTGATTTGAACGGGGTATTAAGCGACGGACTTTCAGCCCAGCGAAACGGTCACACTTGGCCTGCCGGCCTCCGTTTGCACCATCCAGGCGTTAATGATCGAAGCTCGCCCTCGCGTATCGCTCGACCATCTGCAGCGATGCCCAGCTACCGGATGGCCTTGCATCTCCAAGATGTGCGATGACGTCGCTTGCGACACCTGCAACGGCCGATGACTAGCATCGGAAGTCCGACGATGGTCAGCCAGCAGCCACCCTTTCGATCGCGCGCAAGGCCGCGTCGAGTTCATCGTGCGTGTTGAAACAGTGCATCGAAAGCCGCGTGACACCTTCGACGCCGAGGAACTTCGCCGCCAGCGGAGATCCGTGGTTTCCTCCGGCGGTCACGATTCCGTCGCCCTTATAGATCTCTTCTGACACGGTCTGGGCAGACATGCCTTCGACGGCAAACGATACGATTCCCGTCTGCTGGTAGTTTCCACGCTTCGGGCCGAAGTGACGGACCTTCCGTATGCCGGCCAGTCCATCGAGAAAATAATTTTCTAGCGCCTGAATGCGGCTGGAAATCCGACTTCGGCCTAATGTGTCGACGAAGTCGAGGGCGGCCCCAAGCCCGATGACTCCAGCCGTATTGATAATGCCGGACTCATGCCGAAATGGCAGATCTTTCAAAGTGTATGTATGCTCGTCGATGAGGTCGGTCGACTGCCCTCCGATCAAAAGCGGATTGAGCTGACCGAGGATCTCCTCACGCCCCCAGAGGAAGCCGATGCCTTGCGGCCCCAAGAGGGCCTTGCGCCCGCACGAGACGACAAGGTCGCATCCCAGTTTTTGAACGTCGACGTCGATCCGCCCTTCCGACTGCGCCGCATCGATCATCACCGGCACGCCGCGCTCCCGCGCCACGGCGCAGACCGCCTCGATATCTTGGATGCATCCGAGCACGTTGGAGACATGATGCATCGATATCAGGCGCGTGCGCGAGGTTATAAGGCGCGCAATGTCCGACGGGTCGATGAGGCCGTCCGGACCGGCGGGCTTGGCGTACTTCACCGAGACCCCGGCCGTGGATTCCAATCGTATCCAAGGAAGCAAATTGGATTGATGCTCCAGCGGGGTCAGTATGACCTCGTCACCAGGCTTCCACGTGAACCCGTTCGCGACGATATTCACCGCCTCCGTCGTGTTCTTGGTGAACACAATCTCGGCCGGAGACGCTGCTTTCATGGAGGCAGCAAGCTTTGCGCGTATCGCGTCAACTTTGTCCGTAATCCGGGACTCAAGTTGCGTGCGGCCGGAGCGATAGTTCAGCGGCGTCGAACGATAATAGCCGCTCATCGCGTCGACGACCTGGAGCGGCGGCGGAGCGCAGAACGCGCTGTTGAAATATTTGATTGACGGGTCGAGATTGAAATTCGCACGAACTTCTTCGGCACTGAGATCGGGCGTCGACGCATCCTGAGCCATCTTTATCTCTCTTGCGATTATCATGGCGTAGTTTTGCAATGGGCCTACAGATCGCCGGCGCAAAGCTATGCTGCGGTCCGCAAGCCGCTGATTTCCTGCAATGCGCCCGCGACGCGCTTCATCTGCTCGCTGGTGTTGTAGAACTCGATGCCAAATCGCAGATACCCCGCTGTCATCGAGCAAAGTATTTTTTGCTTGCGCAGAATGGCTTGAACCTGTGCTTCGGTTCCCTTCGGATAGTAGATACAGATGATTCCAGACCAACGCCTGGCGTCGGCCGGCTGGACAGCTCTCAAGGGCAGGTTCGCGATCAGCGAACGGAATTCAGCCTCCAGCGCTCGAATCGTGCTTTCAATGTTCTCGACGCCAAGCTCGAGAATCAATTCGACGCCGCGCGATATCGCCAGGATGTCGTTGAAATTGGGGGTGCCCGATTCCAGCCGTCGCGCGTTAGAGTGCCATTCCAGATGATCGAACTGCGTGGTCAGCGCCGGCGGCGGCGTGTGATTGACCACGCTTTGATAGGACGCGTAAGGCGGGATGAGATCCGAAACGATGCGATCGCTGCAATAGACGAAGCCGGCGCCCAAGGTGCCGAGCAGTCCCTTATGACCTCCGGCAGCCAGATAATCGATATTGCATTCCTTCACATCGATCTTCAAGCGACCGACGGTCTGCACCCCGTCGACGACAAAGATGATATCGCGCGCGCGGCATTCCGCGCCCAGAGCACGTAAATCCACGGCGTGGCCCGTGGTAAACTGGGCGGAAGATACGGAAAGAACTTTCGTGCAGCTGTCGCAGCGCTTCAAAAGCGCGTCGATGTCGACCTCGCCGTTTTGCGTCGGTACGACTCTCAACTCCAAACCTCGGCGATCTTGATTCATCCAAGGGAAAATATTGGCTTCGTGTTCCTGATCGCAGATGACGGCATTGTCGCCTGGCGTCACGTCGATGGCGGCAGCCGCAATCGACAATCCTTCACACGTATTCTTTGTGAACGCGATCTCATGCGGCTGGCAGTTAACGAGGGCCGCAAGCCTCCCTCTCGCTTCGTTGACGATCTCCCATCCTTTGGGGACGACGCCGACGCCAAGGGCACGAACGTAGTCGGCCATAAAGTTGTTGTAGGCGTTCTGCACCCGCATCGGCGGCATGATGACCGACGCGGCGTTGAGAAAAATGGCGTCGCCCAAAAACCCGTATTCCCGCTCGACGAGGTCGCGATCCAGCATCGTGTGCCATCCACGTGAGGTTAGTCGGTCGTCACAGCAACTGTGCCGCCCTTCGAGACATTGCTGCGTTCAAGGAAGCGGGCGAGACGGCTGATCAAGTAGCACAACATGAAGTAGAGCGCCCCAGCAACCATATAGCTCTGGATCAGATTTTCGGAGTACGCGCCCACGATTTGTGTGCGCCTCAAGAGCTCTTCATATCCGATGAAGAATCCCAGAGAGCTGTCTTTGAACAAAACGACGAGCTGCGCGACGACGGTGGGAAGCATTCGCTGGAACGCTTGCGGCGCGACGATGATCCGCATCGTATCCCATTGCGACAAGCCGATCGAGTAGCTGGCTTCCACCTGCCCGCGGTCCAGCGACAGAATTCCAGCCTTGAACACATTACTCAACACGGCGCTGTTGTATGCGGCGCTGCCGAGGACGACCGCCCAATAGCCGGTAACATTGATGCCAAGGGCCGGGAACGCGAAATACACGAAGAGAACGAGCAAAAGCGTCGGCAATCCGCGAAAACACTCCGAATAAACGATCGCCATCCAGCGCAACGTCCTTCGGCTCGACAC
>JBFWXB010000016.1:0-91494 GCA_050187875.1 Variibacter sp. | reverse complement strand
CCGCCGCGCGCGGGGGCGCCCGCCGACCACTGAGGGTGACGGCGCGGGTGCAGAGCGCCGGGCGCGGCCGCCGCGGGCGGCACTGGACCTCCGAGACAGGCAATCTCTACGCCTCGCTGCTACTGGTGGAGCCGGCGCCCGCCGCGCTTGCGCCGCAGCTTTCCTTCGTCTGTGCGTTGGCGCTGCATGATGCTCTGGCCGCCGTTGCCGAGGCGCTCGTACCCCGCATCGCGTTGAAGTGGCCGAATGATATTCTGATTGGCGGGCGCAAGGCCGCGGGCATCCTCATCGAAGGTGAGTTCATCGCCGATCAGAAGCTCGCTGTCGTCGCCGGCATGGGTGTGAACTGCGCGCATCATCCCGATGGGATTGGCGCGACCGATCTCGCGGCCGAGGGCGCGCCGGTCGAGCCGGATCGTCTTTTCGAAATGCTGTCGGCGACGATGCGCACGCGCCTTGCGCAGTGGGACCACGGCCGCAATTTCGCCGCCGTGCGCACGGACTGGCTCGATCGCGCCGGCGGCATCGGTGCCGCCATCAAGGTGCGCGGGCCGGGCGCCGACCTCGAGGGCATTTTCGCTGATATCGACGAGACAGGCCAATTGGTCCTGCGCGAGCCGAGCGGGACGACGCGGCTCATTGCGGCGGGCGATGTTGTCATCCCCGGCGTGACGCATGGGGCGGCCGGATGAACGGCGGAAACGAGCTGGTCTTCGTGCCGCTTGGCGGCGTCGGCGAAATCGGGATGAATCTCGGCCTCTACGGTTTCGGCCCGCGCGACCGCAAGACCTGGATGGTCGTCGATTGCGGCGTTTCTTTCGCGGCCGAGGATCAGCTTCCCGGCGTCGACCTCGTGATGCCGGACATTCGTTTCCTCGAGGAGGAGCGGCGCAGCCTCACCGGCATCGTCCTCACGCATGCGCATGAGGACCATTTCGGCGCGCTGATGGACCTCTGGCCGAAGCTGAAGGTGCCGGTCTATGCGACGCCGTTCACGGCTGCGCTTCTGGAATCGAAGCTGAAAACGGAGCCGGGCGCACCGGACATCCCCGTGCGGATCGTGCCGCTCGGCGGGCGCATCACGCTCGGGCCTTTCGACGTCGAGTTCGTCTCCGTTGCGCACTCGATCCCGGAATCGAATGCGCTCGCGATCCGCACGCCGCTCGGCACCGTCGTGCATACCGGCGACTGGAAGCTTGACGCGACGCCGGTCATCGGCAAGGGCACCGACGAAGCGCGTCTGCGCGCCATCGGCGACGAAGGTGTGCGCGCGCTCGTCGGCGACTCGACCAATGCGGTGCGGGAAGGGCGCTCGCCTTCCGAGTCGGAAGTTGCGAAGACGCTCGGCGAGTTGATCAAAGCGGCGCGTGGGCGCGTCGCGATCACGACCTTCGCGTCGAACGTCGCGCGCATCCGCGCCGCAGCGATCGCCGCGCGTGAAGCCGATCGTGAGGTGGTCGTTGTCGGCCGCGCCATGGACCGCGTGGCTCAAGTCGCGCGCGAGACCGGTTATCTCGAAGGCATCCAGGAATTCCGCTCGGCCGACACTTACGGCTATCTGCCGCGCGACAAGGTGCTGGCGCTCTGCACCGGCAGCCAAGGCGAGCCGCGCGCGGCGCTCGCGCGCATCGCCGAGGACAAGCACCCGGACATTACGCTCGCGCATGGCGACACCGTGATCTTCTCCTCGCGCACGATCCCAGGAAACGAAAAGGCGGTCGGGCGCGTCATCAACGGCCTCATCCGCCAGGGCATCGAAGTGATCACCGATCGCACGCATCTCGTGCATGTCTCCGGCCATCCGCGGCTCGCGGAGATGGAGGATCTGTACGGCTGGCTGCGGCCGCAGGTGGCGGTGCCCGTGCATGGCGAGGCGTTGCATCTCTCCGAGCACGGGAAGCTCGCCCGCCGCCTCGGGGTTCCGGAGGTCGTGCTCTGCAAGAACGGCGATGTGGTGCAGCTTGCGCCCGGCAAGGCGAGCGTGGTCGATGAGGTTCCGGCGGCACGCCTCCTGAAGGATGGGCGCCTGCTGATCGAGGCGGAAAGCCGCACCGTCTCCGAGCGCCGCCGTTTGAGCTTCGCCGGTATCGCCACTGTCGCGCTCGCCGTGACCGACAAGGGCGAACTTGCCGGCGACCCCGAGGTCGAGCTGCGCGGCATTCCGGAAACGGGAGCGTCCGGCGAAGCGATGCACCGCATCGCTTATGAGGCCGCCCTCGATACCTTCCAACAGATGCCGCGCGCGCGCCGCCGCGACCCTGATGCCGTCGCCGAGACCGTGACGCGTGGTGTTCGCGCCGCGCTCGCCGCGGAGTGGGGCAAGAAGACCTATTGTCATGTCCACGTCATCGCGGTCTGACCGCGGACGGCGTTTCTTCACTCGGCAGCTTGGCATAAGGTGCGCGCATGATCGGACGGCTTAATCACGTGGCGCTGGTGGTGCCTGATCTTGCGAAGGCGGCCGCGACTTATCGCGACGCGCTCGGCGGAAAAATTTCCGAGCCGTTGCCGTTGCCCGACCATGGTGTGACGACGGTGTTCGTCAATCTGCCGAACACCAAGATCGAGCTTCTCGAACCTCTCGGCGCGGATTCACCGATCGCGAAATTCCTGGAGCGCAATCCCGACGGCGGCATGCATCACGTCTGCTATGAGGTCGAGGACATCATCGCGGCACGCGACCGTTTGGTGAAGGAAGGTGCGCGGGTTCTCGGCAGTGGTGCGCCAAAGACCGGTGCGCACGGCAAGCCCGTCCTCTTTCTTCACCCGAAGGACTTCTTCGGCACGCTCGTCGAGCTCGAGCAGGTTTAAACGCGATGTCGATCTCCACGGGACTGGCGATCTATTTCATCATCTGGTGGGTGGTGCTGTTCACCGTCCTGCCGTGGGGAATCCGCTCGCAGCAGGAAAGCGGTGTGGTCGTCGATGGGTCTGACCCCGGCGCCCCATCGATCCCGGCGCTGGGCAGGAAGCTTCTTTGGACGACGCTGGTGTCGACCGTGATCTTCGGCGCTTGCTACGTCGCCTACGAGCAGCGCTGGATTACGGCCGAAAAATTCACGACCCTGTTCGGCTTGTTGGATTAGGCTCCGACTCGTCATGCGCGGGCTTGACCCGCGCATCCATCGTTTCAAAAGCTTTTCCAAGAAGAGGATGGATTGCCGGGTCAAGCCCGGCAATGACGACGATGGCTGGGCCTCGCCTGACCCATGTCGCACACAAAAAAAGCAGGGCGTGCGCCCTGCTGGATTGCTACGAAGCCCGTGTCGAAAATTATCTTTTTTCCGGCCGACGACGTCGAGCGTCTGCCGGGCGCTGTCCTCCCCAGACTCGGACCATACGGCCGCCGGTACCAAGTTACGCGATACTCCGGCACCCGTCCTGAAAGCGTAACCGCAAGCTTTGCCCCTCGCAAGCCATTTAGCTTTTGCCTGATTTTACTGACGTTTGCGGAGGTTCGACGCTTGCCCCGCAGGCGCTCGCGAAGGCTTGGCTTGTTTTTTGGCGCATCATCCGCTTTCACTGCGGCGCCAGCCCGCTTCGACCCCCGAATCAAGAGCGTTTCCATGCGGCTATCCCGCTATTTCCTCCCCATCCTGCGCGAAACGCCCAAGGAGGCCGAGATCGTCTCCCATCGGCTGATGCTGCGCGCCGGCATGATCCGCCAGGAGGCCGCCGGCATCTATGCCTTTTTGCCGCTCGGCCATCGCGTCCTGCAGAAGGTCTGCGCGGTCGTCCGCGAGGAGCAGAACCGCTCCGGCGCCATCGAGATGATCATGCCGACGATCCAGTCGGCGGACCTTTGGCGCGAAAGCGGTCGCTACGATGACTACGGCAAGGAAATGCTGCGCATCAAGGATCGGCATGAGCGCGACATGCTCTTCGGGCCGACCAATGAGGAGATGGTGACGGAAATCTTCCGCGCCTACGTCCGTTCGTACAAGGACGTGCCGCTCAATCTCTATCATATCCAGTGGAAGTTCCGCGACGAGGTGCGGCCGCGCTTCGGCGTCATGCGCTCGCGCGAGTTCCTGATGAAGGACGCCTATTCCTTCGACGTCGACCAAGCCGGCGCGCGGCACTCCTACAACAAGATGTTCATCGCGTATCTGCGCACCTTTGCACGGCTCGGATTGAAGGCGATCCCGATGCGCGCGGAATCGGGTCCGATCGGCGGCGACATGAGTCACGAATTCATCATTCTCGCCTCGACCGGCGAGAGCGAGGTGTTCTGCCACCGCGATTATCTGGACTTCAAAGTGCCGGACGCGAATGTCGACTTCGACGACGTCGCCGGCCTGCAGAAGATCGTCGATCAATGGACGTCGCTCTACGCCGCGACATCAGAGAAGCATGACGCCGACGCTTTCGGAAAGATTCCTGGAGACCGGCAGGTCTCCGCGCGTGGCATCGAGGTCGGCCATATTTTCTACTTCGGGACCAAATATTCCGAACCGATGAAAGCCGTCGTCACCGCCGCGGATGGCAGCGAGAAGCCGGTGCATATGGGCTCCTACGGCATCGGGCCCTCGCGGCTCGTCGCTGCCGCGATTGAGGCGTCGCATGATGACGCCGGCATCATCTGGCCTGACGCGATCGCGCCGTTCGATGTCGCGATCCTCAATCTCAAGCAGGGCGATGGCGCGACCGGAGAGGCGAGCGAGATTCTCTATCGCGAGCTCACCGCCACGGGCCGCGACGTGCTCTATGACGACCGCGACGAACGGCCCGGCTCGAAATTCGCGACCGCCGATCTCATCGGCATCCCGTACCAGATCCTGGTCGGCCCCAAGGGGCTCGCCGAGGGCAAGGTCGAACTCAAGCGCCGCAAGGATGGGACCCGCGAGCTTGTCACGCCGGCGGAAGCCGTCGCGCGCCTTGCGCAATAAAGCTGTTCACGCCCACGCCGGGCGCCGCCGCGGCAGTAGCGCCGAACGCGCAGAATCGGGTCAAGTCGCGGCAACGGGGTATCGGATATGAGCGAGCCGGCCGCGACGCGGCCTTTTGCGCCTTTCGAATGGCTTCTCTCGTTGCGCTACCTGCGGGCGCGGCGCAAGGAAGGCTTTATCTCCGTCACCGCCGGATTCTCGTTTCTCGGCTTCATGCTCGGCGTCGCGGTGCTCATCATCGTCATGGCGGTGATGAACGGTTTCCGCACCGAGCTCTTGAGCAAGATCCTCGGGTTGAACGGTCACCTGCTGGTGCAGCCGATCGAAACGCCGCTCAATGACTGGGAGGCGGTGGCGAAGCGCATTTCCGGCGTCGATGGTGTCATCCTCGCGGCCCCGATCATCGAGGGCCAGGCGCTCGCATCCTCGCCGTTCAACGCGAGCGGCGTCCTCGTGCGCGGCATTCGCGGAGCCGATCTCGCCAAATTCCCGTCGGTCTCGCAGAACATCAAGCAGGGCACGCTCGAAGGCTTCGACGAGAACCAGGGCGTCGTGATCGGGCGTCGTCTCGCCGACCAGCTGTCGCTACGCGCCGGCGACAACGTGACCCTCGTCGCGCCGCGCGGCGCCGTGACCGCCATGGGCACGATCCCGCGCATCAAGACCTACAAGGTCGCTGCGGTCTTCGAGATCGGCATGTCGGAATATGACGCAGCCTTCGTCTTCATGCCGCTCGCGGAGTCCCAGGCCTATTTCAACCGCAACGGCGACGTGACCGCGATCGAGGTCTATACGAACGACGCCGACAAGGTGGACATGTTCCGCAAGCAGGTGACGGAGGCGGCGGGGCGTCCGGTCTTCATCGTCGATTGGCGCCAGCGCAACGCGACCTTCTTCAACGCGCTGCAGGTGGAACGCAACGTGATGTTCCTCATCCTGATGCTGATCGTCATCATCGCCGCCTTCAACATCATTTCCGGCATGGTGATGCTGGTGAAGGACAAGAGCCACGACATCGCGATCCTGCGCACCATGGGCGCGACGCAAGGCGCGGTCCTGCGGATCTTCCTCATCACCGGCGCGGCGATCGGCGTCGTCGGCACGATCGTCGGCTTCATCGTCGGCTTCGTCGTCTGCCAGAACATCGAGGCGATCCGCCAGTTCCTCTCGTGGCTCACCGCGACGGAATTGTTTTCGCCCGAGCTCTATTTCCTCTCCCGTCTGCCGGCGCGCATGGACCCGGCCGAGACGACGGCGGTCGTCATCATGGCGCTCGCTCTCTCGCTCCTGGCGCCGCTCTATCCGGCGTGGCGTGCGGCGCGCCTCGATCCCGTCGAAGCGCTGCGGTACGAGTGAGGGTCGCGCGATGGCGGATAAAGAGCCGGCAATCTTCCTTCAGGGCGTAGAGCGCCATTACCGCCAGGGCGAGGCGACGCTCGATATCCTCCAGGGCGCCGAGCTCGCCGTCTGGCCCGGGCAGTCGGTCGCGCTGATGGCGCCCTCCGGTACTGGCAAGTCCACGCTGCTGCATGTCGCGGGGCTGCTCGAACACCCCGATGGCGGCGAAGTCTTCATCGGCGGAGCGGCGACCTCGACGCTTGCCGACGCCGAGCGCACCCGCATCCGCCGCAACCAGATCGGCTTCATCTACCAATTCCACCATCTCCTGCCCGAGTTCTCGGCGCTGGAGAACGTGATGCTGCCGCAGATGGTGCGTGGCTTGGCGCGCAAGGAAGCGGCTAAGCGCGCGGGCGAGTTGCTCTCGTATCTCGGCTTGAAGGACCGGCTCACCCACCGGCCTGCGGAGCTCTCGGGCGGCGAGCAGCAGCGCGTCGCGATTGCCCGCGCCGCCGCCAACGCGCCGAGCATCCTCCTCGCCGACGAGCCGACGGGGAACCTCGACCCGCACACGGCTGACCACGTGTTCAGCACGCTGCAGCAGCTCGTGCAGGCCTCGGGGCTTGCCGCGATCGTCGCGACCCACAATGCCGACCTTGCCGCGCGCATGGACCGGCGCGTGACGTTGCGCGACGGGCTGGTGGTCGAGCTCGATTGATCCGGGACGGGGCCGTTAACCCTGACCGAAATGGCGTCTGCGATCGTTGTTGACAGGCCAGAACAAAACATGAACATTACGCCTCCAACAGATGGAGAGTCGCCATGTTCCGGACCGTTTGCGAAGAAGCCGCCGCCTTGATCTCGCTCACGCTTTTCGTCGGCAGCATCGCCGTTTGGGCCCGCCTGATCGAGACGCTATGACCCCGGACCTGCAAGCCTCGGGGCAGCAGGATTTCAACCTGCGATCCCCTCGTTCGGGACGAGGTGCGCTACCTGCCTGACGCGCCGCGCCCTTTGGCGAGACGGGGAGTATGGGGAGAACAGGTCGACCATGGTGGTCCTTCAAGGTGCCGGGTGATAGCTCCATAGGGTCACCATGGAATCGTGAGGCGAGCGTTGAGCGCCGGTCCCGGATTCGTGCATCTGCACGTCCATTCGTCCTACTCTTTGCTCGAAGGCGCGCTGTCGATTGCGCGGCTCGCGGAGCTTGCCAAAGCGGACCGTCAGCCGGCGCTGGCGCTGACCGACACCGACAACATGTTCGGGGCGCTCGAATTCTCCCAGAAGGTCTCGGGCTTAGGCATCCAGCCGATCCTGGGCTGCGCGCTGAGCATCGACTTCGGGGATGTCGAGGTCGATCCGCGGCACAGCCCCTCGACGATCCGCTTGCCGCGCCTCGTGATCCTCGCTGCCGACGAGGCCGGCTACCGCAGCCTGCTGCGCCTCACCTCCCGCGCCTTCCTGGAAACGCCTTCGGATACGCGCACGCACATCAAGCTGGATTGGCTGGACGACACGGCGGGGCTGATCGCGCTCACCGGCGGCGCCGGCGGGCCGCTCGACGCCGAGATCGCTGCCGGGCGCCCGGAACGCGCCCAGGCGCGCTGCAAGACCCTCGCTGAACGGTTCGGCGACCGGCTCTATGTCGAGCTGCAGCGCCACGGGATGGCAGCCGAGCGGCAGGTCGAACCGGCGCTGATCGAGATGGCCTATGCGGACGGCATTCCGCTGGTCGCGAGCAACGAGCCGTTCTTCGCCAAGCCGGACGACTACGAGGCGCATGATGCGCTGATCTGCATCGCCGAGGGACGCATCGTTGCCGAGGCCGATCGGCGTCAGCTCACGGCCGAGCACCACTTCAAGTCCCGCGCCGACATGATGACGACGTTCGACGACCTGCCCGAGGCGCTGGCGTCGACGGTCGAGATCGCGCAGCGCTGCGCCTACTGCCCCACAGTGCGCAAACCGATCCTGCCGCGCTTCACGCAGGCGGAGGGCGCGGATTCGCTCGCCGCCGAAGCCCAGGAGCTGCGCCAGCAGGCGGCCGCGGGGCTGCGTCGCCGCATCGAGACCCAGGGGCTTGCGCCCGGCGCGACGCAAGAAGAATACGAGACGCGTCTCGCCTACGAGCTCGATGTCATCGAGCGCATGAAATATCCCGGCTACTTCCTGATCGTCGCTGACTTCATCCAGTGGGCGAAAGGGCAGGGGATCCCGGTTGGTCCCGGCCGCGGCTCCGGCGCCGGCTCGCTTGTCGCCTATGCGCTCACCATCACCGACCTCGATCCGATCCGCTTCGGCCTGATCTTCGAGCGCTTCCTCAATCCGGATCGCATCTCGATGCCGGACTTCGACATCGACTTCTGTCAGAACCGGCGCGACGAGGTGATCCGTTACGTCCAGTCGCGCTATGGCCGCGACCAGGTCGCGCAGATCATCACGTTCGGCACGCTGCAGGCGCGCGGCGTGCTGCGCGATGTCGGGCGCGTCCTCGAAATGCCGTATGGGCAGGTCGACAAGCTCTGCAAGCTTGTGCCGCAGAACCCCGCGCACCCGGTGACGCTCAAGCGCGCAATCGACGAGGAGCCGCGCCTTCAAGCCGCGCGCGATGCCGAGCCGGTGGTGGCGCGCGCGTTCGATATCGCGGTGAAGCTCGAGGGCCTGCACCGTCACGCGTCGACCCACGCCGCCGGCATCGTGATCGGCGACCGGCCGCTGCAGGAGCTGGTGCCGCTCTATCGCGATCCGAAGTCCGACATGCCGGTCACCCAGTTCAATATGAAATGGGTGGAGCAGGCGGGGCTCGTGAAATTCGACTTCCTCGGCCTCACCACGCTGACGGTGCTCGACGTCGCCGTGAAGCTTTTGCAGCGGCGCGGCGTCGACCTCGACCTCCTGCATATCCCGCTCGACGATCCGAAGCCCTATGCGATGCTTTCACGCGGCGAGGTGGTCGGCGTGTTCCAGGTGGAAAGCGCGGGTATGCGCCGCGCACTGGTCGACATGCGTCCGGACCGCTTCGAGGACATCATCGCGCTGGTGGCGCTCTATCGCCCCGGCCCGATGGCGAATATCCCGACCTACTGCGCGCGCAAGCATGGCGACGAGAAGCCGGACTACATCCACCCCGCGCTGGAGCCGATGCTGCGCGAGACCTTCGGCGTCATCATCTACCAAGAGCAGGTGATGCAGATCGCGCGCGAATTGGCCGGCTACTCGCTCGGCGAAGCCGATCTGCTGCGCCGCGCGATGGGCAAGAAGATCAAGGCGGAAATGGCGGCGCAAGAGCAGCGCTTCGTCTCCGGCGCAGTCGAGCGTGGCATCGACAAGAAGCAGGCCGAGACGATCTTCGAGCTACTCGCCAGGTTCGCGGACTACGGCTTCAACAAAAGCCACGCTGCCGCCTACGCGTTGGTTGCCTACCAGACGGCCTTTATGAAGGCGCATTATCCGGTCGAGTTCCTCGCTGCATCGATGACGCTGTCGATGCAGAACACGGATAAGCTCGCGGAATTTCGTGACGAGGCGAGGCGCCTCGGCATCAAGGTCGAACCGCCCTCGATCAATCACTCCAGGACGACGTTCGAGGTGGAAAACGGCGCGATCCGCTATGCGCTCGCGGCGCTGAAGGGCGTCGGCGCGCAGGCGGTCGAGACGATCGTCGCTGCGCGTGGCGAGCGCCCCTTCCGTGATCTTGCCGACTTTGCCGGACGCATCAATCCACGCGCGGTCAACAAGCGCGTGCTCGAAAGCCTCGCCGCCGCGGGCGCTTTCGACGCACTCGAGCCGGATCGGGCACGCGTCTTCGCCGCGGTTGACGCGATGATGGCGCATGCGCAGCGCCGCTTCGAGGCGACGACGGTCGGGCAGAGCGAATTGTTCGGTGGCGCCGGCGCGAGCGAGCAATTGCCGATCCCCGCGACGACGCCGTGGCTTCCGGCCGAATTGTTGCAGAAGGAATACGACGCGATCGGGTTCTTTCTTTCGGGTCACCCGCTCGACGATTATGCCGACGCGCTCAAGAAGCTGCGCGTTCTGCCCTATGCCGAATTCGCCAAGCAGGTGCGCGCCGGTGCGACCGCGGGCAAGGTCGCGGCGACCGTGCTTTCGCGCACCGAGCGGCGCACCAAGACCGGCAACCGCATGGGCATCATCGCGCTCTCCGACCCGTCGGGTCACTACGAGGCGGTAATTTTCGCGGAAGGCCTGGCGCAGCATCGCGACATGCTGGAGCCGGGCAAGGCGGTGGTGCTGTTCCTCACGGCGGAGGCGCAGGGCGAGGAGGTGCGGGCGCGCATCCAGACGGTCGAGCTTCTCGACCGCGCGACGGAAAAGCACCAGCGCGGGCTTCGTGTTTTTGTGCGCACGCCGGCACCACTCGAGAGCGTGAAGCTGCGCTTGCAGCAGGCCCGCAACGGCAATGGCGGCCGCAACGGCGCATCCGCGCGAGGCGCGGCGGCGCCGAGTTCAAACGGCGACGGCGAGGTCAGCATGGTCGTGCTGCTGCCGGACGCCGAAGTGGAAGTCCGTTTGCCGGGGCGTTTCAACGTCTCGCCGCAGATCGCGGGTGCGATCAAGGCCGTGCCCGGCGTGGTGACGGTCGAGGCGGTGTAGCCGAGCCTCGAACCGAAGCTGTCATGCCCGCGAAAGCGGGCATCCAGTACGCCGTGCCCTTTCGAGAAGGCACGGGTTACTGGGTCCCCGCGTTCGCGGGGACGACACCAGGAGTTAGAGGTCAGCTACTTACGCCGCTTCCGCGTTCGCACCGTTGTGCAGCGCCGCCCATATCCGGTCCGGCGTCGCGGGCATGTCGATATGGCGCGTGCCGACCTTGCGGTGAAGCGCGTCGACGACCGCATTGATCGCCGCCGGCGGAGCGCCGATCGCGCCCGCTTCGCCTGCGCCTTTAAGGCCGAGCGGATTCGCCTTGCACGGCACGTTGTGGGTGCTGAAGGAGAAGAACGGTACATTGTGCGCCCGCGGCAGCGTGTAGTCGCTGAATGAACCAGTGAGAAGCTGCCCGTTGCCGCCGTCGTAGACCGTGTGCTCGAACAACGCCTGGCCGAGTCCCTGCACGACACCGCCATGGACCTGACCCTCGAGCAGCATCGGATTGATGACGGCGCCGAAATCGTCGACGATCGTATAGCGCGCGACGGTGACGACGCCGCTCTCCGGCTCGATCTCGACCTCGGCGATGTGGCAGCCATTTGGATACGTATTGGCGGACGGGATCTGTTCGTGCGTCACGTCGAGTCCCGCTTCGATCTCCGGCGGAATCTTCGACCGGTCGCGCGCGGCCGCGGCGACATCGAACAGCGACATGCGACGATCGGTGCCGACGATGCGAAATTCGCCGTCGCCGAATTCGATGTCGGAGGCCGAGGCCTCGAGCAGATGCGCGGCAATCTGTTTGCCCTTGTCGACCACCTTGATCGATGCGTCGTGCAGCGCGGAGCCGCCGACGGGCAGGGCGCGTGAACCTCCGGTCAAGCCGCGCGGCGTCCGGTCGGTGTCGCCCATGATGACATCGATCCTGTCGGCGTCGATGCCGAGACGATCCGACACCAGTTGCTTGTATGACGTGTGCAGTCCGGTGCCGTATTCCTGATTGCCCATCACGAGCTCGACGCGATCGCCCTTGAACTCGATGGACGCCGTTTCCGGATTTCCGCCGCCGCAGCGCTCCGTATAGGTCGCCATGCCGATGCCGCGCAGCTTCTTCGCACGCTCGCTCTCGCGGCGGCGCTGCGCGAAGCCTTTCCAGTCGGCTTTCTCCATCGCCAGCGCCATCACTTTCGGGAAGTCGCCGGAGTCGAACGTGATCTTGGTCCCCGACGTGTAGGGAATGGCCGACGGCGGGATAAGGTTCTTCCGCCGGATCGCGTCGGGACTCATCTTCATGTCGCGCGCCGCCGCATCCACCAAGCGTTCGATGGCATACGAGGCTTCCGGCCGTCCAGCGCCACGATAAGCACAGACGGGCACCGTATTGGTGCAGACGCCCTTCACATTGATGGCGATCGCCGGGATGCGATAGAGGCCGCAGAGCAGGTCCGTCGAACGCGTCGGGATGAAGGCGCCGAGCGGCGAAAGATAGGCGCCGACATTGGCGATGACGGACACGCGCAGACCGAGGAACTTGCCTTTCTCGTCCATCGCGAGCTCCGCGCGCGTCACGTGATCGCGGCCCTGGTTGTCGGACATGAAGCCTTCCGAGCGATCCGACTGCCATTTCACCGGCCGCTTGAGCTTGCGCGCCGCCCACACGACGAGTACATGCTCGGGATAGAGGAAGGCTTTCATGCCGAAGGCGCCGCCCACATTGGTCGGCGTGATCACGCGCACCTTTTCCTTCGGAACCTTGAGCACGAATTCGGCGAGCGGATCGCGGACGAAATGCGGGCCTTGCGTCGCGGTGTAGAGGATGCTGCGGTCGCGCTCGGCGTCGTAATCGCCGATCGCATTGCGCGGCTCCATCGAACCCACAACGACACGGTTGTTGACGAGCTCGATCGCGGAGACATGCGCGGCCGTCTTGAAGGCTTGCTCCGTCCCGGCGAAATCGCAGGTGTCGTTGTCCCAGTCGAAGACGACATTGCCGGGGACGTGATCGAAGAGCTGCGTCTTCGCGTCGATCGCGCCTTTGGTGTCGACGACCGAGGGCAGTTCCTCATAGTCGACAACGATCGCTTCCGCCGCATCGCGCGCCTGGCTGAGCGTCTCGGCGACGACGAGCGCAACCGGCTGCCCGACGTGGCGCACTTTGCCGATGGCAAGGGCCGGGCGCGGCGTATCCTTGCGCGGGCTGCCGTCGCGGTTCGTCAGTGGCGCCACGCAGGGGATGTCGCCGAGACCGTCGGCTTTGACGTCGTCGCCGGTCAGCACCAGCACGACGCCCGGCATCTTGCGCGCTTCGCTCGCGTCGACGCTGCGGAGATTGGCGTGCGCGACCTGGGAGCGCAGGATGTAGGCCTGCGCCATGCGCGGCAGCACGATGTCGTCGGTGTAGCTGCCTTTGCCTGTGATCAGCGTTGCATCTTCCGTGCGTTTGACCGGTTGACCGACACCGAATTTCATGGAGCCTCCTGGAAAATGCTTGCGGGACGCGAAGCTTGAATGCGCGCGCCGGTGGAATGTGAGGATTGAAGGGCGGTTTCGCCAGCGCGGCGTTGCATAAATCGCCGGCGATTATTCATAACCGGGCGGCGGCGCGAAAGCCTGGAACTCCCGCTCCAACAATTGCGCGAAGGCGATGCAGGTGCGGTCGCCGTATTGCGGGCCGACGATCTGAATGCCGGTGGGAAGGCCGTCGCTCGCGAGCCCGATGGGCGCAATGGTCGATGGCAGGAACGCGACGCCGGAATAACCCGCCCAGAACAATTGATCGGTCGTCGGCACTTGCTTGCCGTTGACGGGGATGGTGCGCTGCCAGCGCTCGCCCTGCTGATCGTGCGGCAGCGCTGTCGTCGATGCCGCCGGGCAGAGCAACAGGTCATAGTCCTCGAAGAATGCCGCCCATTTGAGTCGCATGCGGTGGCGCTCTTCGTTGTAGCCGAGCCATTCGCGGTGGCTCATCACGTTAGCGCGCGCCATACGGGCGCGATAGCTTTCGTCCTCGCGCGGAAGCTCGCGCGCGAGTTTCATGTTGTTCGCGAAATCCTCGTCGCTCTGTCGTCCCGACGTCGCACCGCGCAAGAGCGCGATATAGACGCGCTGCGCGTGGTCCGTGTCGATATCGGGCCGCGCCTCTTCGCTGACTTTGACGCGCTGTTTTTTCAGGAATGTGACAAGCGCGTCGATGCGCTCTTGGATCGCCCGGTCGACTTCGGCGTTGCGGTCGTCACGCATCACGGCGACCTTGAATTCGCGCAGCTTCGTCTTGCGCGATGGTGCAAGCGTGAGCCGATAGCCGGCGCCGTCGATCGCGTCCGGCCCCGCCATCGCAGCGAGCGCGATGTCGAGGTCGGCGGCACTGCGCGCCAGTGGGCCGATCACCGAGATATCGCTCTGCGACACGCGGCCGGGCAGGGCGTGGCCGCGCGGCGAGCAGATGCCGTAGGTCGGCTTGTGGCCGTAGACGCCGCAGTAATGCGCGGGATTGCGGATCGACGCGCCGATGTCGCTGCCAGCTTCGATGCCCGTGAGCCCCGCGGCGAGAGCAGCGCCCGATCCGCCGGACGAGCCGCCGGGCGAGCGCGACACGTCCCACGGATTGTTGGTCGTGCCGTAGATCGCGTTGTAGCTCTGCCAGTCGGCGAGCATCAACGGCACATTGGTCTTGCCGAAAAGGACCATCCCCGCCTCGCGCATGCGCGCGACCGCGAGCGCATCCGTCTGCGCGATATTGTCCTTGAGTTTCGGATCGCCCCACGTCGTCGGCAATCCGGCGACGTCGTAGGATTCCTTGATCGTCATCGGCACGCCGTGCAGCGGACCCCAGACGTCGCCCTTGGCGAGGGCGCGGTCGGCCGCCTTCGCGCGCTTGCGCGCCGCGGGAATGTCGGTCGCGATGATGGCGTTGAGCGCGGGATTGTAGCGCTCCACCCGTTGCAGATAGTGATCGAGCAGTTCGAGGCAGCCGATCCTGCGACTGCGCAGTCGTGCGGCCAGGCGCTTGGCCGGCCAGAAGGCGATGTCCTGTGTCATGACGGGAGTGTTTCCTGTTGGCGCGGCGGGATCAAGCGGCCGCGCGGAAATGCGCTGGCCGACACAATTCGTCATGGCCGGGCTTGACCCGGCCATCCATCCTCATTGCAAAAAATCTTTGCTTGATGGATGCGCGGGTCAAGCCCGCGCATGACGGTGATTAACGCGTGAGCACGATGAAATCGGTGCCGCGACCGGTTTCCGGACCGAGCCCCTGATCGGAAATGACGAGCGACGAGCCCGGCGCCATGAAGGCGAAGACGCGCTGCGCGACGGCCGGAGGGATCGTGACGCGCTCGAGCGCATCGGCGGCGCTCGGCAGATGATGCGGCGCGGCGGTTTCCTTCGGCGTCTTTGCATGCTTGTCGCGCGCGGACGTCCGATGCAGCTCCGCCTTTGCGATCGCATTGGGCAGCGTCAGCGCGTTCCAGCGCATGGTCTGCCCGTCATCGTTCACGGCCAGCGCCGTGAAGATATGCGTGCCCAATGGCGCGTCGGGCCGCTCGATCGTCACCGGCGCGGAGAACACGGGATGGAAATCCTGCCGCACGTAGAGCTTGCGATCCTTGCGGCTGATGAAGACCGAGACCGGGCCTTTCTGGATTGGCCGTTCGAAAATGAGCGCCGCGGCGAGCTCGTTGAGCGGAATATCGAGCGCCGGCGGCGGATAGTTCGGCACGCCGATCTCGATCGTGGCCGGCGGCGTTGGAGCCCGCGCCTCTGTGACGGCCGCCACGTGAGTGGGCCCAACGTCGAGGGTCAGGGCAGGTGGATAGTCAGGGAGATCCAGGTTGACTGTCGGCGCCGACGCAACGTCGAGGGTTACGGCCGGTGGATAGTCGGGTACGCCAAGGTCGAGGGTCGCGCTGACCGTAATGTCCGTATCGCCCGACGCGACTGCAGCGGCGGCCACGTCGCGCGCAGCTTGTCGCGCCGTCGCGTCGGCGTCGGCGATGCCGATAAACCGGCGGAGAGGCGCCGGCGCGGGCGGCGGGGCCAAGTCGAGGCTGACGGGCGGCGGATAGTCAGGCAGCGCTACATCGATGGCGGGCGTCGCGGCAACAGAGGCTGAGGCCTCCGTCTGCGCCGCCGATTCAACACGCTTCGCGTCCGCGGGCGCGTCTTCGCTCGTCGCATCGTTTGCAATCACCATCGACGCGGCAGTGCGGGTCAGGTGCGGCGACGGTTGCACGCCCGGCACGGTCGCATCGGCGCGCGGTGACGCCGCGGCCGGCGTCTTTGCCGCGATCGGAGCGTGCCCCGAGGTCAGCGCCGCGAGCCGCGGATGCGACATCTCGTGCGGCTCCGTCGGGCCGCGTGTCACGACGACGCGTGCGCCAAGCTTGGTCCATCCCCAAAGCTGCTTGGCGAAGGCGGCCGGCAGGCGGATGCAGCCGTGCGACGCAGGGCGGCCGGGCACCACGCCTTCATGCAGAGCGACGCCGGACCAGGTGATCCGCTGCATGAACGGCATTGGCGCGCCGCTATAGATATTGGAGTGATGGAAGCGGTTCTTCTGAATGATGCTGAAGGCGCCGGTCGGCGTCGGATGACCGGGAACGCCCGTCGAAACACGGCTATGCGCAACGGCCGTGCCCCCGGCGTAGAGCGTCAGGCTTTGCTGATCGATCGAAATGACGATCTGCAAAGGCCCGTTAGGCTTCGCCGCGTGCTGCTCGGCATTCGCCTTTTCGTGACGCTTGCCGGAAGCGGGCGCGGGTGCGCTCGTTGACGTGGGCGCGGTACGCGATTTGCGCCGGCGGGCGTCAGGCGCAGGGCCCGACCGGCGGGGATGCCGGACCACGCTCGGCGCAGCCGGCTTTGCGTCGGCTTTGGGCTCGACCGTGATCGGCAGACGATCGTCGATGTTGTAGGAAGCCCGGGTGAGGGCCGGAGAGCTCAGCAGCACGAAGCCGCTGACGCTCGCGAGCAAGACCCCACGCGACAGTTTAGAGCCGTGGCGCCCATCGTCAGAAGACGACGGGCGCCAGGCATCACCCCCAAGCCCCATAGGAACGCCCCCCAAGGCGTAAGCCCGAACCTACATACCTCGATAGGCATTCGCGCCACAGGGGGGTGTCCTGGGGAAAACCCCGGAATAGGCTCAAAAACTCGGATCGTTGCTAATGTGCCACAGTCACTGTGGCGGATTTGCATCAATCATCGACGGACCGCTTTGGCTTGCAAGCCGCGGCGCAGATCGCTATAAGCCGCGCCATCTCGCACGCGGACATTGGCCGAACGGCCGTCCGGTGGGGTTTCTCCACGACATTCAACCGTCGCGACAGAAGCGCCCGCGTCCGCGGAGGCATAACCGGAGAATTGAAATGGCGCTTCCTGACTTCTCGATGCGTCAGCTCTTGGAAGCTGGCGCCCACTTCGGCCATCAGGCCCACCGCTGGAATCCGAAAATGGCGGAGTACATTTTCGGGACCCGCTCCAACATCCACATCATCGACCTCGCGCAGACGGTGCCGATGCTCCATCGCGCTCTGCAGGCCGTGAGTGATACGGTCGCCAAGGGCGGTCGCATCCTGTTCGTCGGCACCAAGCGCCAGGCGCAGGATCAGATCGCGGATTCGGCAAAGCGATCGGCTCAATATTTCGTCAATTCGCGCTGGCTCGGCGGCACGCTGACCAACTGGAAGACGGTGTCGAACTCGATCCGGCGCTTGCGCGCGCTCGACGAGATGCTCGGCGGCGAGGCGCAGGGCTACACCAAGAAGGAGCGCCTGACGCTTCAACGCGAGCGCGACAAGCTCGAACGCGCGCTCGGCGGCATCAAGGATATGGGTGGCCTTCCTGACCTTCTGTTCGTGGTCGACACGAACAAGGAAGACATCGCGATCAAGGAAGCGCAGCGGCTTGGCATTCCGGTCGCGGCGGTCGTCGACACGAATTGCGATCCGCAGGGCATCACCTATCCGTTCCCCGGCAACGATGACGCGGCGCGCGCCATCGGCCTCTACTGCGATCTCGTCGCCAAGGCGGCGATCGACGGCATCTCGCGCTCGCAAGGCGCGATGGGCATCGACATCGGCGCGCAGGAAGCGCCGCTCGTCGAGGAAGCGCTGCCGGAGACTCCGGCCTCGGGCTTCGAGGCGCTGTCGGGTCCGCGCGGCGTCGCCGACGACCTCAAGAAGTTGCCCGGCGTGTCGCCTGCGATCGAGAAGCAGCTCAACGATCTCGGCATCTTCCACTACTGGCAGGTCGCCGCATTCGGCCCGCAGGATGCCGAGCGCATCGGCGACGAGGTTGGCCTTCCGGGCCGCGTCGAAAGCTGGATTGCGCAGGCGAAGAATTTCACGGCGGAAGACGCGACGGCTTGATGCCATCGGCGGCGCCCCGCCGCCGATTGCTCCGCTCAAGGCCCGCGCCGTGACAACGGCGTGGGTTTGCTTCGCTTCCGCACCGGACGCTCAGACAAATAGGATTTGATCGATGGCCAACATCACCGCGCAGATGGTGAAGGAACTCCGCGAACTTACGGGCGCGGGCATGATGGATTGCAAGGCGGCGCTGACGGAGACGAACGGCGACCTAGAGGCGGCGGTGGATTGGCTGCGCAAGAAGGGTCTTTCGAAAGCCGCGAAGAAGGCCGGCCGTGTCGCCGCCGATGGTCTGATCGGCTCTGAGTTGGCGAAGGGCAAAGGCGTCCTTGTCGAGGTCAATTCCGAGACCGACTTCGTTGCACGCAACGACCACTTCCAGGGCCTTGTGAAGATGATCGCGCAGGCCGCGCTCAAGGCCGGAACCAACGTCGACGACATCCTCGCCGTCAAAGCCGGCTCGATGACTATTGGCGAAGCCATCACCTCCGCCATTGCGACGATCGGCGAGAACATCAGCCTGCGCCGCGCCGCCGTGCTCGAGGCCAATTCTGGCGTCGTCAGCGCCTATGTCCACAGCCAGATCTCCGAAGGACTTGGCCGTATGGGCGTTCTTGTCGCGCTGAAATCGCAGGGCAACGCCGATGCGCTCGCCGCGCTCGGCCGGCGTCTCGCCATGCATGTCGCCGCCGCGAATCCGCAGGCGATCGACGCTGCGGGCCTCGACCCGGCGGTGGTCGCGCGCGAGAAGGACGTGCTGGCCGAGAAGTACCGCGAGCAGGGCAAGCCCGCGAACGTCATCGACAAGATCGTCGAATCGGGATTGAAGACCTACTACAAGGAAGTCTGCCTTCTCGAGCAGGCCTATATCCACGACCCTGCGAAAAGCGTCTTGCAGGCGCTCAAGGACGCCGAGCGCGAAGTCGGAGGGCCGGTGACGATCACCGGTTTCGTGCGCTACGCCCTCGGCGAAGGCCTGGAGAAGGGCGAAGAATAGTCCTCCGGCGATCCGTTGCCGGATGGACAAGTTCGCCTGTGTGGCGGTTCAGAAGTTCGCTTTTTCTTCGCCGCGATTTCAACAAGCGAACTTCTGAACCAGAGCCACACAGCTTTATGGTTTGCTAGTGTCCTTTCGAATCCGAAGTTCGCTATGAGGTTGCTGCATAAACGGGCGAACTTCGGATTCTGGACACTAGGGGGATGAGGGACATGGCAGAGCCTGCATATCGCCGCGTGGTCGTGAAGATCTCCGGCGAGGCTTTGCTTCGCGCCGATGCTGCGATCGATCAGGTGACGCTTGACGCGGTCGCGGCCGACCTCGTCGCGGCGCGCGCCTTGGGCGTTTCGCTCGGTGTTGTGATCGGCGGCGGCAATTTCGTGCGCGGTGTCAGCGTTTCGGCGCAGGGCATTGACCGCGCGACCGGCGACTCCATGGGCATGCTGGCGACGGTAATGAACGCGCTCGCGCTCGAAGGCGCCGTGCAGCGCGCGGGCGCGCCGGCGCGCACGATGTCGGCGATCGCGATGCCGCAGATTTGCGAGACCTATGAGCGCGCGCAGGCCTTGCGCCACCTCGACGGCAACAAGATCGTGATGCTCGCGGGCGGGACCGCCAATCCGTTCTTCACCACGGACACGACCGCAGTCCTGCGCGCCGCCGAGCTTCAATGCGGCGCCGTCCTCAAGGCGACGAATGTCGATGGCGTCTACAGCGCCGATCCGAAGAAGGACAAATCGGCGACCCGATACGATCGGCTGACCCATAGCGAGGCCCTGGCGCGCAACCTCAGGGTCATGGATGCGACCGCGTTCGCGCTTGCCCGGGAAAACCAGATGCCTATCATTGTCTTTTCGATCCGTGAGCCAGGGGCGATTGCCGCCACGCTGAAAGGCCAAGGTCGGGCCACGATCGTTGCCGGCTAGTGGTTTGATTCTAACATCTGCATCCTATTTCGGCAGATGCGCCTGCAAATGTTAGAATCAAACGACCGCCAGCAAGTCTAAGCTTCTCGTGGGGTTTTGGATTTGACATTCGCTGTCTGAGGTTGCTGCTAGATGGCGAGCGAATGTTGACGCCACTCCACTAAATCGCGCCGCTTTTTACCGTTACCGCATCGTCTCGGTCGGATTGTTCGAGGGATTCCATGGCAGCTAACAAATTCGACATCGAAGACCTGAAGCGCCGCATGGCGGGCGCCGTGAACGTGCTGAAGCAGGAGCTCGGCGGCCTGCGGACGGGCCGCGCCTCTGCGAGCCTCGTCGAGCCGATTCAGGTCGACGCCTATGGCACCCACATGCCGCTCAATCAGCTCGCCAGCGTGAGCGTGCCGGAGCCGCGTCTCATCGCCGTGCAGGTTTGGGACAAATCGTCCGTCGCCGCGGTCGAGAAGGCGATCATGAGCGCCAATCTCGGCTTGACGCCGCAGACGGAAGGGCAGGTGATCCGCTTGCGCGTTCCCGAGCTGACGCAGGACCGCCGCAAGGAGCTCGTGAAGGTTGCGCACAAATATGCGGAGGCCGCGCGCGTTGCCGTGCGCCATGTCCGCCGCGACGGTATGGACCTTCTCAAGAAGATGGAGAAGGACGAGCACCTGAGCAAAGACGATCATGAGCGCATGAATGAGCAGGTGCAGAAGGCGACCGATCAAATTATCGCCGACATCGATCACATGCTGGCGGCCAAGGAAAAAGAAGTTCTCACTGTCTGAAAAAGGGGGCAGTCACGCCCGCAAATCCCATGTCCGAGGTCGTGGCCAGCGCCAGTCCGTCCGTGTCAGCCTGCGAAGCACCGCAGCACGTTGCTATCATCATGGATGGCAACGGGCGCTGGGCCGCCGCACGCGGACTGCCGCGCAGCGAAGGACATCGCCGCGGCGTCGAGGCGCTCCGCCGCACGGTGCGCGCCGCCGGCGAGCTCGGTGTGAAATACCTGACGATCTTCTCATTCAGCGCCGAGAATTGGACGCGGCCGCAGTCCGAAATCCGCGACCTTATGGGGCTCTTGAAGCGCTTCATCCGCAACGATCTCGCGGAACTGCATTCCAACGGCGTGTGCGTTCGCATCATCGGCGAGCGGGAAGGGCTGTCGCCGGACATCCTGGGCCTGCTGCACGAGGCTGAGGAACTCACGCGTGGGAATGATAAACTTACCCTCGTCGTCGCTTTTAATTACGGTGGTCGGCAGGAAATTGCGCGGGCGGCGCGAAAGCTCGCGGCGGCGGTCAAAGAGGGGCGCATGGCGCTCGACGAAGTGACCGCCGAAGCGATCGACGGGGCCCTCGATCTTCCCGGCATTCCCGACCCCGACCTCATCATTCGCACCAGCGGCGAACAGCGCCTGTCGAATTTCCTGCTCTGGCAATCGGCCTACAGCGAATTCGTGTTCTTGCCCGTGCATTGGCCGGAATTCGACCGCAGCGCGCTCGAGAGCGCGTTGAACGAATTCTATCGACGGGAACGGCGTTTCGGCGGACTTGTGGCGCAGGCGGGGATCTGAAGGTGACAAACGCGCCGCCCGGCGGCGACGTTCGACCCCCGCGCAGCGCGGGTGAGCTGGCGCTGCGCGTCGCGTCTGCGCTCGTCCTCGCCCCGCTGGCCGCAGGTGTCGCTTACCTCGGCGGCTGGCTATTCACCCTCATGTGGGTCCTCGCCGGCGCTGGCGTGCTCTGGGAATGGGCGACGTTGTCGCTCGGCGGGCGGCGCGTAGCGATCTTTGCCCTTGGCGTTGCGGTATTCATTGCAGCGGCGGCGCTGACTGCGACTGGTTCCTTGGCCTTCGCATTCGCCCTTCTGCTCGTCGGAGCGCTTGCGGCGGCGCTTTTGAGCTCTGGCGCGCGCGGATGGGCGGCGGCCGGGATCATCTATGCGGGCGCGCTCGTGGTCGCGCCGATCCTCCTGCGCGGCCAGGACAGTCTGGGCTTCGCGGCGGTGGTGTTGCTGTTCGCCATCGTGTGGGCGACCGACATTGCCGCCTATTTCGTCGGCCGCGCCGTTGGCGGGCCGAAGCTATGGCCGGCAGTGAGCCCCAAAAAGACCTGGTCTGGGGGGCTTGGCGGCGGCGCCGTGGCCGTCCTCTGCGCGCTTGCGGTCGCGCACGTGGCCGGCCTTCCGAACCTGACGGCGATCGGCGTCCTCGCAGTCATCCTCTCGGTCGTCTCCCAGGCCGGAGATTTCCTTGAATCGGCGATCAAACGGCATTTCGGGGCGAAGGACGCCGGCGCCTTGATCCCAGGCCATGGTGGCCTGATGGACCGGCTCGACGGGTTCGTCGTTGCGGTGGCTCTGGCCGCCCTGATCGGGATCGCCCGCGGGGGGCTCGAAGCTCCTTCCCGCGGCCTCCTGATCTGGTAAGGGTACCCGATGCAGATCGCTTCACCAGCGTCGCGGTCGACCGCGCGCGCCGCCACCGAGCCGCTGAGCGTCACCATCCTCGGTGCGACCGGTTCGATCGGGAAAAGTACGGTCGACTTGCTTCAGCGCAATCCTGGCAAGTACCGCCTGGATGCGGTGACGGCCAACACGAATGCCGGCCCGCTTGCCAAGCTCGCGCGTGAGCTCGGCGCAAAACTCGCGGTCATCGGCGATCCTGCGGGCTATGGCGAACTCAAGGATGCACTCAGCGGCAGCGGCATCGAAGCGGCGGCAGGCCCCGCGGGGCTGATCGAAGCGGCGGCCCGCCCGGCGGACTGGGTCATGGCCGCGATCACTGGCGCGAGCGGCGTCGAACCGACCATGGCCGCAGTCGAGCGCGGGCGCACGGTGGCGCTGGCCAACAAGGAATGCCTCGTGTGCGCCGGCGATCTCTTCATGCGCCAGGCGAAGGCGCGGGGCACCACGGTGCTGCCGGTCGATTCCGAGCACAATGCCATCTTTCAGGCGATGGGCTCTGGCCACGCCGGCGACGTGGCGCGTATCATCGTCAC
Organism: Variibacter sp.; assembly: GCA_050187875.1. GTDB lineage: Bacteria > Pseudomonadota > Alphaproteobacteria > Rhizobiales > Xanthobacteraceae > JAFKKS01. The sequence continues at coordinate 68,367 of JBFWXB010000016.1, read as the reverse complement.
CGCCTCCGGCGGGCCGTTCCGGACCTGGAAGCGCGAGGCCATTGAGGTTGCGAGCCGCGAACAGGCGCTCAAGCATCCCAATTGGTCGATGGGCCAGAAGATCACCATCGATTCGGCTTCGATGATGAACAAGGGCCTCGAAATCATCGAGGCGCATTACCTCTTCGAAATGCCCTCGGCGCAGATCGAGGTCCTCGTGCACCCGCAGTCTGTGGTGCACGGCCTGGTCGAATTCCGCGACGGCTCGATGATCGCAGCGATGGGCGCGCCCGACATGCGCATCCCGATCGCGCATTGCCTCGCCTGGCCCGAGCGCATCGACGGGCCTGTGCCCAAGCTCGACCTCGCCAAGGTCGCGACCTTGACCTTCGAGGAGCCGGATCTCGATCGATTTCCGGCACTGGCGCTGGCGCGGACCGCCTTGGAGACGAAACGCGGCGCGCCAACCCTCATCAATGCCGCCAATGAGGTCGCCGTCGCCGAATTTCTGGGCGGGCGGATCGGATTCGGCGGGATTCCGCGGCTTTTGAGCGCCGTGATGGACCGCGCGGCCCGTCAGGGCGTTATGCGCGAGCCCGCCAGCATCGATGACGCGTTAACCATAGATCGAATTGGACGCACCCTCGCACGCGATATTTTGCCTGAAATTGCCGCAAAGGCATCCTAATGGTAACCGCTGGGGCGGCGCGCGAGGTTAAGGAATGGGGTTGCTTTCGGATTTTTGGGCCTGGGGGTACGGGCTTTTCAGCTACATTATTCCCTTCCTTTTCGTTCTCACGATCGTCGTTTTTTTCCACGAATTGGGACATTTCCTGGTTGCGCGGCGCTGCGGCATCCGCGTCCTGACCTTCTCGATCGGCTTCGGCCCGGAAATCGTCGGCTTCAATGACCGCCACGGCACGCGCTGGAAGCTCGCGGCGATTCCCCTCGGCGGTTACGTCAAATTCTTCGGCGACGAGAACGCAGCAAGCGTTCCCGACGCCGCTGCGCTTGCGGCGATGGACCCGCGCGAGCGCGAGGTCAGCTTCTTCGGCAAGAGTGTCGGCCAGCGCGCCGCTGTCGTCGCTGCCGGCCCGATCGCGAATTTCATCCTCGCCATCGTCATTTTCGCCGGCGTTTTCACCCTGTTCGGCAAGCCGTTCACCTCACCGCGCGTCGACGGGGTGCAAGCCGGCAGCGCGGCGGCGACCGCCGGTTTCAAGCCCGGCGACCTTGTGCTTTCGATCAACGGCAGCGGCATCGACAGCTTCAACGACATGCAGCGCATCGTGTCGACAAGCGCCGGCGAGAAGCTGCGGATCGTCGTCGACCGCGGCGGCGTGCAGGAAACTCTGACGGCAACGCCGGACCTGCGCGAGGTCAAGGACAGTTTCGGCAACGTCCATCGCATGGGCGTTCTCGGAATCACGCGCTCGAATGCGCCGGGTGACGTGAAGGTGCAGCATGTCGATCCGCTCACCGCAATCGGCATGGGCTTCCAGGAAACCTGGTTCGTGATCGATCGGACGCTGAGCTATCTCGGCGGAGTCGCATCGGGGCGTGAATCAGCGGATCAGCTGGGCGGCCCGATCCGGATCGCGCAGGTCTCAGGGCAGGTGGCGACCGTCGGATTCGTCGCGCTGATGCACTTGGCCGCTGTCCTGTCGGTGTCGATTGGAATGCTCAATCTGTTCCCCATTCCGCTGCTCGATGGGGGGCATCTTTTGTTCTACGGAATCGAAGCCGCGCGGGGGCGGCCGCTTTCCGAAAGGGCACAGGAAATTGGCTTCCGCGTGGGACTCGCCATCGTCCTCATGTTGATGATTTTCGCCACCTTTAACGACATTCTGCATCTGGCCACCTCCTGACCGTGGCTACAGGGCAACGCTTTGAAATGAAATGAGATTGTGGCCGGGGGGACTGGTTGCGACCGACCGAAAAGACTGTACAAGCGCAAGACTTGCCATGTGCGTCGGTCCGACTCTCGAGGCCAAGTAAAAGAAGAAGGACGTGGTGCGGATGAAGTTTCGGAGGGGGTTGCTGCGCGGAGTGGGGGTGGCGTGCGCCATTTATGGCGTTGCGGTCATCGGCGCAGGCATGGGAACCGTTGTACTGTCCGCGTCCGCATACGCGCAGTCCGCTAACTCAATCGTCGTGCAGGGCAACCGTCGCGTCGATGCGGAGACGATTCGCGGCTATTTTCGCACCCAGCCCGGCGAGCGTCTCGACGCCGTCAAGATCGACGAGGCTTACAAGGCGCTGCTCGCGACCGGCCTGTTCGAGGACGTGCAGATCAACAATTCCGGCGGCCGCCTCGTCGTGACCGTCGTCGAATCGGCCGTCATCAATCGCGTCGCGTTCGAGGGCAACCGCCAGGTCAAGGACGAGCAGCTCGCCGCCGAGGTGCAGTCGAAATCGCGTGCGCCGCTGTCCCGGCAGACGGTGCGCTCCGACGTGCAACGCATCGTCGATATCTATCGCGGCAACGGCCGCTACGATGTGCGGGTCGACCCGCAAATCATCGACCGGTCGAACGGCCGCGTCGACCTCATCTTCAAGATCACCGAAGGCCGCAAGACGACGGTCAAGGACATCAATTTCGTCGGCAACCGCGCTTATTCCTCGAGCCGGCTGAACGACGTCATCAAGACGTCGAAGACCAATATCTTCAGCTTCTTCAAGTCGACCGACAATTTCGATGCCGACAAGGTTGAACAGGACAAGGACCTGCTGCGGCGCTTCTATCTGAAGCACGGCTACGCCGATGTGCGTATCGTGTCGGCCGTCTCCGAGTTCGATCCGGCACGCCACGGCTTCATCGTGACCTTCGTGATCGACGAGGGCGCCCTCTATCGCTTCAGCACCGTCGACGTTCAGTCGAATGTGCGCGACGTCGATCCGCGAATGCTGCGCTCCAAGCTGCGCATGTCGTCGGGGGAAACCTACGACGCGGAGGCGGTCGAAAAGACCGTCGAGCAGATGCAGCTCGAGCTTGCCAAGAGCGGATACGCTTTCGCGCAGGTAAGGCCGCGCGGCGACCGCAATTACGAGAATCACACCGTCAGCCTAGTTTTCGTGGTCGACCAGGGCCAGCGTGCGTACATCGAACGCATCAATGTGCGCGGCAATACGCGCACGCGCGACTACGTCATCCGTCGCGAGTTCGATATCGGCGAAGGTGATCCCTACAATCACGCCTTGATCGATCGCGCCGAGCGCCGGCTCAAGAATCTCGGTTACTTCAAGACCGTCAAGCTCACGAGCGAGCCCGGCTCGGCGCCCGACCGCGTCATCGTCAATGTCGATGTCGAGGAGCAGGCAACGGGTGAATTCTCCGTGGCCGGCGGCTATTCAACCTCCGACGGCCTGCTGGCCGAGGTGAGCATCGGGGAGCGTAACCTTCTCGGCCGTGGTCAGTATGCCAAGGCTTCGGTGCAGTACAGCGAACACGCGCGCGGCTTCGAGGTGTCGTTCGTCGAACCTTATCTGTTCGGCTATCGGCTGGCCTTCGGCGTCGACGTGTTCTCGCGCGTGCAGCTCGCGTCGCTCTATCAGTCGTATCAGAGCGAGACGACGGGTTTCGGCTTGCGTTTCGGCATTCCGATCACCGACGACCTGAGCTTCCAGGCGCGCTACTCGCTGTACAACACCGAGATCAAGATCAACGCGCTGAACAACTGCTACCCATATGCGGTTGATGGTAACGGGAATCCGCTCTGTATTCCGACATCGCCGTCGATTCGCGAGCTGGCGAATTCCGGTGGCGTGCTGACGTCGCTCGTTGGCTACACGCTCACCTACAACACGCTCGACAACAACCGGAACCCGACCAAGGGCCTGCTCGCCGAGCTGAAGCAGGATTTCGCCGGCGTCGGCGGTGACTCCCAGTTCGTGCGCACCACGGGCGACATTCGCTACTACTACAATGTCTGGGACGACCTCGTTGCGTTGGCCCGCGTCCAAGGCGGCCACATCACGGCGTGGGGCGATCAGCGGCTGCGGCTGACGGACCACTTCTTCCTCGGCCCGTCGCTGGTGCGCGGCTTCGAGCCGGCGGGTATTGGTCCGCGCGACGCGACGATCGGCTCGACCCACGATGCGCTCGGCGGCACGCTGTATTGGGGCGCGAGCTTCGAGCTGCAGTATCCGCTGCCCTTCGCGCCGAAGGATTACGGTATCAAGCTCGCGGCCTATGTGGACGCTGGGTCGGTGTGGGACTATCGCGGCATCACATCCTACCAGGGACCGTTTGACGCCATCGCGCAGACCATCACGCCGCACGACGAGAATATCATTCGTAGCTCGGTCGGTGTCGGCTTGATCTGGGATTCGCCTTTCGGTCCGCTGCGGTTCGACTATGCGATTGCGCTCACGAAGGACGATTTCCAGGTCCTCAATCCGGGGAACCCGGGAGCCGGTATTGCTCCCTTCTACGAAAAGGCCGGCGACCGGACCCAGGCCTTCCGCTTCAGCGGCGGCACGAAGTTCTAGCCGCGCTGCCGCTTCGGCTCCGGCCCGCCTTGCGCGGGCCGGAGCAATTCCAGGAAAAGTGGGAACCGGTTTTCCGTCCGGAATTGCGAGAAAACCTAGAGCAGGTGCTGGCGCGCAAACCCTCGTTTTCCTGTAGGATCGCGGGCCGACGGACGTCCGCGAGGATCACTGGATGAGGATCAATCGTGGGGCGGCGCAAGCCGCCCCTTCTCTTGCGTCGAGACGATGAGCGAACCGCTATTTCACCCGCGCCCGGCGGGCCTGACTGTACGTGAGATCGCGGCGCTCGCCGGCGCTGAGCTTCCGGCCGGAGCGCCAGCGTCACGGCGAATCGAAGGCGTCGCGGCGCTCGATCACGCAGGGCCCGCGGACCTCGCCTTTCTCGACAATCCGAAATATGCCGCGCAGCTGGAGTGTGCGCAGGCGGGGCTCTGCCTCGTCTCGGCGCGCTTTGCGAAGCAGATGCCGACGCATCTCGCGTTCCTCGTCGTGCGCGAGCCTTACCGCGCCTTCGTCGCCGTGGCGCGGGCGCTCTTTCCCTCGGCGCTGCGCCCATCCTCCTCCTTCGACGGCGGCTCGCAGCACGCCTTCATCCACCCGACGGCGCGCCTGGAAGCCGGTGTGGTCGTCGATCCTGGCGCCGTCATCGGCCCGGGCGTGGAGATCGGCAGTGGCAGCATGGTCGGGGCGGGGGCGGTCATCGGGCCTCAGACCCGTATCGGGCGCAACTGCGCCATCGGGGCCGGTGCGACCGTGACCCACGCCTTGGTCGGAGACCGGGTGGTCATCCATCCCGGGAGCCGCATCGGCCAGGATGGCTTCGGCTATCTGGGTGGCCCCAAAGGGCACGAGAAGGTCCCGCAGATCGGCCGCGTCATCATTCAGGACAATGTCGAGATCGGCGCCAATACGACCATCGATCGCGGCGCGAGTCGCGACACGGTGATCGGCGAGGGGACCAAAATCGACAACCTGGTCCAGATTGGCCACAATGTTGTCATCGGTCGGCATTGTGTGCTTGTTGCGCAGACGGGGTTGTCGGGCAGCACGACGCTTGGCGACTTTGTGGTGCTGGGAGCGCGCGTGGGATCCAACAATCACGTCAGCATCGGTGACGGCGCGCAGATCGCTGCGCTCAGCATCATCAATGACGACGTGCCGGCGGGCGCGCGCTGGGGCGGAACCCCGGCGAAGCCGATCAAGCAATGGTTTCGGGAGATGAAGGTATTGGAGCGAATGGCGGCGCGCGAGGTTTCCGGCGCTCGTAGCGAGGACGAGGCATGACGGAGACCACGACCCTCGGTCCCATGGAGATTCTGGAATATCTGCCGCACCGCTATCCCTTCCTGATGGTCGACCGCATCGAGCAGATCAGGGGCGACGAATTCTGCGTCGGCATCAAGAACGTCACATTCAACGAGCCGTGCTTTCAGGGGCATTTTCCCGGCCGGCCGGTGATGCCGGGCGTGCTGCTGCTCGAGGGCATGGCGCAGACCGCTGGTGCGATTTGCGCCGTCGCGATGGGCAAGGACCGGCCGCGTTTCGTTTATTTTCTCACCATCGACAAGGCGAAGTTCCGTCAGCCGGTGCTGCCCGGCGATCAGGTCGAGTTTCACATGACCAAGATGTCGCAGCGCCGGACCATGTGGTGGTATCGCGGCGAGGCGAAGGTCGGCGGCAAGACCGTATGCGAAGCCGAGCTCGGCGCCATGATGGCGGATAAGTGATCAGAGCGTATGTCGCGAATCCATCCTCTTGCTCACGTCGACGCCGCCGCGCGGATCGCGGATGACGCCGAGATCGGGCCCTTCTGCGTGATCGGCCCGCATGTCGAAATCGGCGCAGGCGTTCGCCTGATTGCGAATGTGCATGTCGCCGGACGCACCGTGATTGGCGCGCGCACCGTCGCTTATCCCTTCGTCTCGCTTGGTGGTCCGCCGCAGTCGTCGGGTTATCGGGGCGAGCCGACGCGCCTCGAAATCGGCGAAGACTGCGACCTGCGTGAAGGCGTGACGATGAACATCGGCACGGTGGACGGGGGCGGCGTGACGAAAGTCGGCGCGCGCGGCTTCTACATGGCGAACGCCCATGTGGCGCATGACTGCATCGTCGGCGACGATGTCGTGTTCGCAAACAGCGCGACGCTGGGCGGCCATTGCGAGGTCGGCGACCACGTTTTCATCGGCGGCCTCTCCGCGGTGCATCAGCGTACCCGCATCGGCGCCCATGCGATGATCGGCGGCGTCAGCGGCGTCCGCGGTGATGTTATTCCCTTCGGCCTCGCCAGCGGCGACCATGCGCGCATGGTCGGCATCAATGTCGTCGGCATGAAGCGGCGCAACTTCGCGCGCGCCGCCGTTGCTTCTGTCCGCACCGCTTACCGGCAATTGTTCTTCGGCATCGAAGGACTTGAAGCGCAGATGCGCCTGACCGAGCAGGAGTTCGGCGCGGAGCCAGCGGTCGCCCGTATCCTTGCGTTCATTCGCGGCCGCGGAAAGCGCCCGCTCTGCCGGCCAGTGAGCGTCGAGGCGGGGGGCGAGGGGGGCCACTGACCCCGATGGCCGCATTCGCGGAAACGGTTCAGTCCCAGGCCGATGCGGCTGATCGGTCGCAAGAACCATTGGCGATCATATGTGGTAGCGGGCCGCTGCCGTTCGCCGTCGCCGACGCCGCGCGCCGCCAGGGCCGCGACGTGTTCCTGATCGCGCTCGCCGGCTGGACCGAGTCCGCATCTCTCGAGTGCTATCCGCATGCCTGGGTGAATCTCGGCCAATTCGGCCGGGTCTGGCGTCTGGCGCGCCAAGCGGGATGTCGCGACATCCTGTGCATCGGCGGTATTGTCCGGCCGTCGATCCGCTCGCTGCGGCTCGACTGGCAGACGGTACGCCTCCTCCCGCGAATCTATCGCTTGTTTCGTGGCGGCGACGACCATCTGCTCTCGGGGCTCGGCCGGATTTTCGAGGAGCAAGGCTTTCGCGCCGTCGCCGCGCAAGATATCGCGCCTGATATCGTCGTGCCGGCGGGCGTCTTGAGCCGGCGCCAACCGACGACGGCGGAAGCGGACGACATCGCCTACGGTTTCGCTCTCCTCGATGCGATCGGTCCGTTCGACGTGGGGCAGGCTGTGGTCGTGTTCGAGCGGCGGGTGCTTGCGGTCGAGGCGGCGGAAGGCACCGATCAAATGCTCGCGCGCGTCGCACAATTGCGGGCGAACGGCCGCATCAATCTTCCGGCCGGACGCGGCGTTCTTGTCAAAGCCCCCAAGCCGCAGCAGGACCGCCGCTACGATCTTCCCTCGATCGGGCCGACGACTGTCGAGATGACGGGGGCCGCGGGCCTTGCCGGCGTCGCCGTGCGCGCTGGCGGCGTCATTGCCGTCGATCCGATCGCGATGACGGCGGCCGCAGACCGCGATGGCCTCTTCGTCGTTTCCATGAACGCGGCAGCGGCGGCGCCCCCATGATCCCCCTGCCGGCGGGAGAGGCGAGACCGGCAATCAATGTGTTTCTGGTCGTCGGTGAGGAGTCCGGCGATCACTTGGGTGCTGGACTGATGCGGGCCCTCAAAACTCGGCTTGAGGGACGCGTCGCATTCGCCGGCGTCGGCGGGCAGGCGATGGCGGCCGAAGGCCTCACAAGCCTCTTTCCATTGAGTGAGATCGCACTGTTTGGCTTTACCGCCGTCCTGCGCCGGCTGCCTGCGGTGCTCAGGCGCATCCGCGAAACGGCGGCGGCCGCGATCGCGGCGCGCCCCGACGTCGTCGTCGTTATCGACAGCCCTGATTTCACCCATCGCGTCGCCAAACGCATTCGCGCGGCGCGGCCCGACATCCCCATCGTCGATTACGTGTCGCCATCGGTATGGGCGTGGCGCCCCGGACGGGCGCGCGCGATGCACGCCTATATTGACCATGTGCTGGCGCTACTGCCCTTCGAGCCGGACGTGCATGCGCGGTTGGGCGGGCCGCCTTGCACCTATGTCGGGCATCCGCTGATCGCGCGTATCGAAGAACTCCGCCCGAATAGCGAAGAGGTGCGTCGTCGCGCCTTGCCGCCGCCCGTGCTGCTGGTGCTGCCCGGCAGCCGCCGCTCCGAAATCCGTCATCTGCTCGGAATATTCGGCGAAACGATCGCTCGCTTGGCGAAGCGCGTTGGACCTTTTGAACTGGTGCTGCCGACAGTGCCGCATCTGCTGGCGGAGGTGAAGGCGGGCGTCGCGAATTGGAGTCCAGCGCCGCGTATCGTCGTCGATCATGACAAGAAGCGCGCGGCGTTTCGTATTGCCCACACGGCGCTCGCCGCGTCGGGAACCGTCACGCTCGAGCTTGCGCTTGCCGGCGTGCCCACGATTGCAGCCTACCGCTTGAGCGGCGCCGAGGCGATGATCTTGCGGCGACTGATCCGCGTCCCTTCGGTGATCCTCGCCAATCTCGTCCTCGGCGAAAACATCGTGCCGGAATTTTTGCAGGAAAATTGCACCGCAGGAAATCTGGCCGACGCGCTTGCGCCGCTGCTGAGGGGTGGGCCGGCACGGCAACGGCAAATCGACGCGTTCGCGCGGCTCGATGCGATCATGCAGATCGGTAGCGTTTCACCAGACTTGCAAGCCGCCGACGTGGTGATTGCGGCCGCTTCCAAACTGCGGCCCAAGAAATAGGGCGCACGGTAAGGCTTGCGCCGAATTTGCGGCGCGCAGCCACGAAAGAATCTCTGCGCTGTCGCATGTTCTTCGCACAATCGGCATAGACCCATGGTGAATAAAGGGACAGGCGGGCACCGCTGCAGGAGGAGACAAGAAATGGGAACGGTTATGATCCGATGTCCGCAAACGGGACGGGCCATATCAACGGGCTTCGTCGCTGAAAGCAGCGAATTCCGTCGCATGCCGGTTTTCATGGCACGCACCCGCTGCACGGCGTGTGGCTCCGAACATGAGTTTTTCGCGCGCGAAGCCTGGGTCGAGGAACGCGAGAGCGCGCGCGAAGCGGCGTAACGCTGGCAACGAAGCTGTTGCCGAATGTAAAAAACAAAAGCCGCGGTCCTTGCGACCGCGGCTTTTTTCGTGGGGCAAGAAAGGAGCAGCGCTATTTGCGCTTGTCGGCCTTCACGTAATCGCGACGGGTCATGCCGGTATAGAGCTGCCGTGGGCGGCTGATCTTCTGGCTTGGATCCTCAATCATTTCCTTCCACTGCGCGATCCAGCCGACCGTCCGCGCGACCGCGAACAGAACGGTGAACATGCTGGTCGGGAAGCCCATCGCCTTGAGCGTGATGCCGGAATAGAAATCGACATTTGGATAGAGCTTCTTCTCGATAAAGTAGTTGTCCGACAGCGCGATCTTTTCGAGCTCCATGGCGACGTCGAGAAGCGGATCGTCCCCACGGCCCGTCTCCTCGAGCACCTCGTGGCAGGTCTTCTGCATGATCTTCGCACGCGGGTCGTAGTGCTTATAGACCCGATGGCCGAAGCCCATGAGACGGAAGGGATCGTTCTTGTCTTTCGCCTTCTTGATGTATTCGGGAATGCGGTCGACGGTGCCGATCTCCGCAAGCATCTTCAGAGCCGCTTCGTTGGCGCCGCCATGCGCCGGGCCCCAGAGACAGGCGATGCCCGCCGCGATGCAGGCGAACGGATTGGCGCCCGACGAGCCGGCCGAGCGCACGGTCGAAGTCGACGCGTTCTGCTCGTGGTCGGCATGCAGGATGAAGATGCGGTCCATCGCGCGGGAAAGGACCGGGTTCGGCTTGTACTCCTCGCACGGCACGGCGAAGCACATCCGCAGGAAGTTCGTCGCGTAGTCGAGATTGTTCTGCGGATACATGAACGGTTGGCCGATCGAATATTTGTAGGCCATCGCCGCGAGCGTCGGCATCTTCGCGATCATGCGGATTGACGCGACCATGCGTTGATGCGGATCGGAGATATCGGTGGAGTCGTGATAGAATGCTGCGAGCGCGCCAACACACGCTGTCATGATCGCCATCGGATGCGCGTCGCGGCGGAAGCCCTGGAAGAAGCGCATCATCTGCTCGTGGACCATGGTGTGATTGGTCACGCGCGCGACGAAGTCCTTCTTCTGCGCCGGCGTCGGCAGTTCGCCGTAGAGCAGGAGATAGCAGGTCTCCAGGAAGTCGCCGTGCTCGGCGAGCTGCTCGATCGGATAGCCGCGATAGAGGAGGACGCCTTCGTCGCCGTCGATGTACGTGATCTTGGATTCGCAGCTCGCGGTCGACGTGAATCCGGGGTCGTAAGTGAACATCCCGGATTCGGCGTAGAGCTTCGCGATATCGAGAACCTCAGGACCGACCGTCCCTTGGCTGATGGGGAACGTCCACTTCTTATCCCCGACGCTGAGCGTGCCGGTTTTGACGTTGCTGCCCGTCTTTGCGTCCATGTCAGCCTCTCGCATTTGATGTGCGGACACGCCTGCCGATGGGTTCGGCAGCCAACTCCGCCCATGCCCGGCCAGCGCTAGCGGATGAGGTCCGATGGTGATTTCCGTAGACCATCCGGGAGGGGGCCGCAAGTTCGCGCCACGCCGGTCTGTATCGCGGATTTTGAGTGCGTCGGGCCGTCTGGCAAGGGGCCCGATCACAGAATGTTGTTAGCGAGTCACGGGCCCTGTACGGGCCTTTACTTTACGACGCCTGGTCGCTGAGGCGCGCGATCGCCTCGTCCTTCCCCAGGACCGCGAGGACCTCGAAGATGCCCGGCGAGGTCGTACGTCCCGTGAGAGCGGCACGGAGAGGCTGCGCCGCCGTGCCGAGCTTGATATCTGCGCTTTCGGCATAGCGGCGGACCGCGCCCTCGATGTTCTCGGCGCTCCATGGCGTGACGTTCGACAGCGCATCGCGAAGGCGTGCGAGTACGTTCCGCGCATCCGGCGAGAGCAGCGCCCGCGCCTTCTCGTCGAGTGCGATCGGCCGCGCAGCGAAGAGGAACGCCGCGCCGTCGAGAAGCTCGAGCAGGGTCTTCGCGCGTTCCTTGAGGCCCGGCATCGCCGCGAGGAATTTTGCGCGCATCTCCGGCGTGAGCTTGGCGGCGATTTCTTTTCCATCCGGAATATGCGGCAGTAGATCGTCGATCGCCTTCAACAGCTCTTCGGATGAGGACTGTCGGATGTAATGGCCATTGAGGGCGCCGAGCTTGGCGAAATCGAAGCGCGCTGCGCCGCGCCCGACCTGGGCGAGATCGAAGTTCTGGATGAGCTCTTCGGTCGTGAATATCTCCTGGTTGCCATGGCTCCAGCCCAGCCGCGCGAGATAATTACGGAGCGCTGCCGGCAGATAGCCCATGGCACGGTACGCGTCGACGCCGAGCGCGCCATGGCGCTTCGAGAGCTTCGAGCCGTCGGGCCCATGGATCAGCGGGATATGCGCCATCACCGGCACCCGCCATCCCAGCGCCTGATAGATCTGCGTCTGGCGCGCGGCATTGGTGAGATGATCGTCGCCGCGGATGATGTGGGTGACGCCCATGTCGTAATCGTCGACGACGACGGCGAGCATATAGGTCGGGCCGCCGTCCGAGCGCAGCAGAACGAAGTCGTCGAGGTTCTCGTTCTGCCAGGCGACACGGCCTTGCACCTGATCCTCGACCACAGTCTCACCGGTGAGCGGCGCCTTCAAGCGGATGACCGGCTTGATCCCGAGTGGGGCTTCGGATGGATCGCGATCACGCCAGCGCCCGTCATAGAGCTTGGCGCGGCCCTCGCGGCGCGCCGTCTCGCGCATCTCTTCGAGTTCTTGCGGCGAAGCGTAGCAGCGATAGGCCTTGCCGGCCGCAAGAAGCTGTTCGGCAACCTCGCGATGGCGGGCGGCACGCGCATATTGGTGCACGGGTTCGCCGTCCCAATCGATGCCGAGCCAGGAGAGGCCGTCGAGGATCGCCGCGATTGCCGCCTCGGTGGAGCGCTCGCGATCGGTGTCCTCGATGCGCAGCAGCATCTTGCCGCCGCGCCCGCGGGAATAGAGCCAGTTGAAGAGGGCCGTCCGCGCGCCGCCGATATGTAGATAACCGGTCGGAGAGGGCGCGAAGCGGGTGACGATCGGCTCGGTCATGTCGGGGGAAATGCCTTGGGTGTCGGTACGAAGACGGCCCTCTAGCACAGCCACGCGGGCGGTGTCACAGCACGGCGTCGGCCGAGACGCGGCCGCCCTTCGATTTTGCGCGCTCATACCCCCGGTCACTTGGCCGCAAGGGCGTTGCCTCGACCAGTAGCAGACCCCATGTTTAGAACACGGCGACCGATAGGCCGTCCCTCTTTATCAACTCTGCAAATAAGGAGAGGGCAATGGACGATGAATCCACCCGCGAATCCCGGCATGTTCGGCTCGATATCCATCCTGCCGTCGGTTTGGCCATCGTCGGCCTCACGGTCTGGCTAGTTCTGGCAGCTTGGGCCGGCTTTTCCGCCAGCGGTTATGACGACTTTTTACTCGTGGTGGTTAGCTTCTTCTTCCTGATCGCGGTCGCCATTCCCGTCCTCAGCCTCCAGGTCTGGAGGCATCATCGGCCTGCAAAGGAAAGGCCGCGGCGCCATTCGCTGCTCGCCTGGCTCCTGAGCGACTTCGATACCTGGACCGGCCGGCTGAAGGGCTCGCAGGCCGCCGTGCAAATTCTGCTGCCGATCATGGCAGTCTCTTTCGGCATGGCGGCCTTCGGCGTCGCCTTTTATGTCGCCGAGCATATGGCCTAGGCCGTCGCGCCGGTATCTTGGCGCACCGCAAAATTTGCCACATAAAGCGCCTTCCGCGCGCCGCAGGTCGGCGGTGCAGCCAGGGCAGACGGTGAATGGCAATCAACGAGACGACGATTCGCGAGACGGGGCGCGATTTTATCCGCGACATTATCCAGGCGGACCTGGATGCGAAGCGTCATGTCGGGGTCATTACTCGTTTTCCGCCGGAGCCGAACGGCTACCTGCATATCGGGCACGCCAAATCGATCTGCCTCAATTTCGGCGTTGCGCAAGAATTCGGCGGACGCTGCAACCTGCGCTTCGACGACACCAATCCGACCAAGGAGGAGCAGGAGTATATCGACGCCATCAAGGCCGACGTGCATTGGCTCGGCTTCGATTGGGGCACGCATCTCCACCATGCGTCGGACTACTTCGAGCAGCTTTACGCTTGGGCCATTCATCTCATCGAGGCGGGCTTCGCTTATGTCGACGACCAGTCGCCGGCGGAGATGCGCGCCAACCGCGGTACGCTGACGGAGCCGGGGAGAAACAGCCCCTTCCGCGACCGGAGCGTCGCCGAGAATCTTGACCTGTTCCGCCGCATGCGCGCCGGCGAATTCCCGAACGGCGCGCGCGTGCTGCGCGCCAAGATCGACATGGCGTCGGGCAACATCAACCTGCGCGACCCCGTGCTCTATCGCATCTTGCACGCGCATCATCCGCGTACCGGCGACGCCTGGTGTATCTATCCAAGCTATGACTTCGCGCATGGCCAGTCCGATGCGATCGAGGGCGTGACGCATTCGCTCTGTACGCTCGAATTCGAGGATCACCGTCCACTCTACGACTGGTGCCTTGAACATTTGCCGGTGCCGTCGCGGCCGCGGCAGTACGAGTTCGCGCGGCTCAATCTTACGCATACGGTGTTGTCGAAGCGCGTCCTCACCGCGTTGGTGCGTGAAGGATATGTGAAGGGCTGGGACGATCCGCGCATGCCGACGCTCGCGGGGCTACGCCGCCGCGGCGTGCCGCCGGCCGCGATCCGCGATTTCATCCGCCAGATCGGCGTCGCCAAGGCGAACAGCATGGTCGATGTCGGTATGCTCGAAGCGGCGATCCGTGATTTCCTCAATGCCTCGGCGCCGCGCCGCATGGCGGTGCTGCGGCCCCTCAAGGTCGTGATCGAGAATTATCCGGAAGGCCAGGTGGAAGAGCTCCAGGCCTTGAACCACCCCGACGATCCCGCAGCGGGCACGCGAACGATCCGCTTCGCGCGCGAACTTTACATCGAGCGCGACGACTTCATGGAAGACCCGCCGAAGAAATTTTTCCGTCTCGCGCCGGGCCGTGAGGTGCGGCTGCGTTACGGCTACTTCATCACCTGCCGCGAGGTCGTGAAGGGGGCCGCAGGCGAGGTGGTGGAGTTGCGCTGCACTTACGATCCGGCGACGCGCGGTGGGGACGCGCCGGATGGACGCAAGGTAAAGGGCACGCTCCATTGGGTGTCGGCGCCGGGCTCCGTTCCGGCCGAGGTGCGGCTCTACAATCCGCTGTTCGTTCAACCGGAGCCCGACATCAGCGACTTCGCCGCAGCGATCAATCCGCAATCGATGGAGGTCCTTTCCGATTGCCGCGTCGAGATGGCGCTCTCCGGCCGCAACGATGGGCAGCCCGTGCAGTTCGAGCGGCAGGGCTATTTCTGCGCCGACACGGATTCGACACCGGAGCGTCTCGTCTTCAATCGCACGGTCGGCCTGCGCGACAGCTGGGCGAAAGCGCGAGCCGGCGCCTAATAAGCGCAAGACCGAAAGGTCGACCTCTCCCTTGCCAAGGGAGCCGGCGTTGCGTGGGATTGCATGGATGCTTGGCAGTTGTCCCACATGGCTGGCGCCAGGCGGCCGTGGCGGTATAGTTGCGCCTCCAACAATGCGAAGGAGGATCGAGCATGGCCGACAACGTGAAGAACGTAGGCAAGGGCGACCGCATTCGTGTGTCGCTGCAGAAGCACGAAGTCGCTTACATCGCGAAGAAGTTCAAGATCACGGGGCAAGCAGCGTCAGGCGCCATTCGTGCAGCAGGGCCGATGCGCAATAAGGTCGAAGCCTACATCAAGGCGAAGAAGAAGAACGGCGATTACGCCTAACCGCAAGCGCCGCGGAAGCTTCATTCCAAGCTCATTGGCATTGACGCAGGCGGTTTCGCGAACCGCATGCAGCCGCATTTTCTTGTCGTTTTCCATGCCGTCGCGATCTGAGCGGTCGCCTGGCATGTTCTACAACCGTTCTCAACCTCTGGATGTAATTTCTCATTTCTGTAGCATGCCCGCGGGGAGCGCGTGGGCGCGGCATGGGACTGGGGCAGGGGAACGGCAGAGGTGGCCGCGCGACCGCTGGGGTCGCGGGAGCCGGGGCGCGAGCCCGCGCGGCGGCGGGCGCCTCGCCGCCCTGGTTGCGCGGTTTCGGCGGCTTGGCGTTATCGCGATGGCGGACGTGGTCGGCGGCGGAGGTTTCGCCAGGCCGGCTGATGCCGTGGCTGCCGGTCGCTTTCGGAACCGGGATCATCTTCTACTTCACAGCGGATCGTGAGCCGGCACTCTGGGCGGCCGTCACGCTCGCGCTTGCGACGGGGGCCGCGGCCATTGCTGCACGCGCTCGGCCCGTTGGCTATCCCATCGCGCTCGCGGTCGCCGCGGCTGCCGCGGGATTTGCGACAGCGACGATCAAGAGCGCGTCGGTCGCGCATCCCATCCTCCATCGCACGGTCTACGGCGCGGAGCTTTCCGGCTGGATTGAGGTACGCGAGGAACGCGAACGCACCGACCGCATCACCATTCGCATCCACACGATCGAGGCGAAACGTCTCGACGCCGCGCTCGAGCGCGTTCGCCTCTCGGTGCGCAAAGGGACTGCGCCTGTGGTCGGCGCCTTCATCAAAGTGAAATCGCGCTTGTCGCCGCCGCTCGAGCCGCTGCGGCCCGGCGGCTACGACTTCGCGCGCGACCTCTACTTCCAGGGCATCGGGGCGAGTGGCTTCACCATGGGCCGCATCGCGACACTCGAACCGCCTGCGCGGCCGTCGGCGTGGCTGCGCTACGCCTCGACGATTGCGGCGATGCGCGACGGCATCGACGCGCGCATGCGCACGGTACTCACGGGGGACGTCCGCGCCATCGCCTCCGCGCTGATCACTGGCAAACGCGACGCGATCTCGACGCCGGTGAACGACGCGATGTTCATCTCGGGGCTCGGGCATGTGCTGTCGATTTCCGGCTATCACATGGCGGTCGTCGCCGGCGTTGTGTTCTTCGCGGTGCGCGGGCTGCTCGCGCTGGTGCCGTTCTTCGCGCTGCGCTGCCCGATCAAGAAATGGGCGGCCTTCGCCGCCTTGATCGCCGCGACCTTCTATCTCTTGCTCTCGGGCTCAGAGGTCGCGACGCAGCGCTCCTATGTGATGACGGCAATCGTCCTCGCCGGCGTCATGGTCGACCGGCAGGCGCTGACCATGCGTAACCTCGCGCTCGCCGCTTTCGGCGTGCTTCTCCTCGCGCCGCAATCCGTCGTGCATCCGAGTTTCCAGCTTTCTTTCGCTGCGACGCTCGCTCTCCTCGCGACCTATGAGCGCGGATTGCGGTGGACGATCCGCGGCGCCGATACCTCGCTCGGTGCGCGCATCGCGCTGTGGGGCGGGCGCGAGCTGGTGTCGCTGGTCATCGCCTCGACGGTGGCGGGCCTCGCGACGACATTGTACGCGGCCTATCATTTCCACCGCCTCGCGCCCTATGGCGCGTTCGCCAACCTCCTCGCGATGCCGATCGTGTCCGCCTGGGTGATGCCAGCCGGAATTCTCGGCATCGTTGCGATGCCGTTCGGGTTCGACGGTTTCTTCTGGTGGCTGATGGGCTTCGGCATCGAATGGATGATGACCGTTGCGCTTTGGGTCGCTGCGTTGCCCGGCGCCGTCGGGCGCATTCACGCCTTCGGCGTTGCGCCACTCATCATCGGCACTGCCGGCATCGTCCTGATCGGCCTGTTGCGCACGCCGCTACGCTGGAGTGGCGTAGTGCTGATGGCTCTCGCGATCGTCATGATCCTGCGCACGGCCGATCCGGACGTTTATGTCGCGCCGGATGCTGCGGTGATGGCGGTTCGCGGCCCGGATGGCCGCTTGCGCACACTCAAGCTCGGCGTCGACACATTCGCGGTGCGCGAATGGCTCGCTGCCGACGCGGATGCGCGAACGCCGAAGGACGCGACCTTGAGCACCGGCGTCCGTTGCGACGAAGCGGCCTGCATTGTTTCACTTCAGGGCGGCGGTCAGGTTTCGGCGGTCTTGCAACCCGACGCGTTCGCGGAAGACTGCGCGCGCAGCCTGCTTGTCGTCACGCGCCGGCAGGCGCCGCCCGACTGCAGAGCGACGGTTGCCGATCGCACCGTGTGGCACCGAAGCGGCGCGCTGGCGCTTTACCGCGCAGGACAGGGCTTCACGATTGAAGCCGCGCGGCCGCGTGGCCAGGTGCGGCCTTGGATGCCGGCGGCCGAGCCGGAGCGGCCTCGCTCCACTCTCGCGCGCCGCAAGTTCGCGCCGGATTCAACGCCGCGTGAAGATGATCTGCGGCCGGAAGATTGAAGAAAGAGCGCGCCACATACTCAGCGCTTGTCATGCCCGCCAACGGGCCCGGCTTCGCCGGCCCGATGACAGGCTCCGGCGGGCATCCAGTACGCCTGGGTCATACTTTGAGCCGCGAGGCTGCGGCGTACTGGGTCCCCGCCTTCGCGGGGACGACGCGCTGCCGTTCAATACCGGCGCATCAGGCCGACGAGCTTTCCCTGGATGCGCACGCGATTGGGCGGCAGGATGCGCACCTCGTAGGTGCTGTTCGCTGGCTCAAGCGCAATCGATGCGCCACGGCGGCGGAAGCGCTTGAGCGTCGCCTCCTCGTCGTCGATCAGGGCGACGACGATGTCTCCGGTGTCGGCGTTCTCGGTCTTGCGGATCAGGACCGTGTCGCCATCGAAGATACCCGCTTCGATCATCGAGTCGCCGCGAATCTCGAGCGCAAAATGGTCGCCGCTTGTCAGCAGGTCCGGCGGCACGTTGATCGTGCTGCTGCGGGTCTGGATCGCCTCGATCGGCGTACCGGCGGCGATACGGCCCATCATCGGGATGGCAACCGGACGGCCGCCTTCGTCCTCGGAGGCCGTTCGCACCCGCCCAAGGTTGCCTTCGATGACGCTCGGCGTGAATCCGCGGGCGCGTGTGCCGGCGAGCCCATGTCCGACCGCGTCCGGCAGCTTGAGCACCTCCAGCGCCCGCGCGCGGTTCGGCAGGCGGCGGATGAAGCCGCGCTCTTCGAGTGCGGTGATGAGGCGATGGATGCCCGACTTCGACCGCAGATCGAGCGCGTCCTTCATTTCATCGAATGAGGGTGGCACACCGGCCTCGGTGAGGCGCTCGTGGATGAAGCGCAGAAGCTCAAGCTGCTTTCGGGTGAGCATCGTCGTAATTTCCCCCTACGACCTATAGAAACAAATCATGAACGGACACTATATGTTCGTTATGTGTTCCGCAAGGCTTTAATTTGGAGTGAAGAAGTCGAAGGAGCCCGAAAGTGCGGGCTTAAGCCTGACAGGGCCTAAACGCCGAGGGGGAGAATCACGCAGGTTTCGCCCGCTTTCGCGGCTGGCGCGCGGGGAGGCCGAATCACCAGGCAATCGGCGCGGGCGAGCGCGCTCATCATGGAGGAGTCCTGCACTGAGAGCGGCGTCGCGACCGGCGTGCCATCCGCGGTGCGTTCGAGGGTCGCGCGCAGGTAGTCCTGCCGCTCGTCGTTCGCCGGCAGGTCGCGCCCGAGCCGTGCGGTCGCGGTTTCGCGCTGAACGTCAGTGCGGCCGGCGAGGGCGCGGACGAGCGGAACCATGAACAGGAAGGCACAGACGAAAGAGGACACCGGGTTGCCCGGCACGCCGATGACACGCATCGCGCCGAGCCGTCCGTGCATCAGCGGCTTGCCCGGCCGCAGCGCCACTTTCCAGAAGGACAGATCGAGCCCTTCGGCGCGCAGCGCGTCCTGCACCACGTCGTAATCGCCGACCGATGCGCCGCCGGTCGTCATCAGGATGTCGGCATCCCAGGCACGCGCCGCCCGAATCGCGTTAGCCGTCGCCTCGAGGCGATCGGGCACGATGCCGAAGTCGCGTGCCTCGGCGCCTTCGGCGCTTGCCATGGCGGTCAGCGTCATCCCGTTTGAAGAAACAACCTGCGCGGGTCCGGGCGTCGTCCCGACCGGCACGAGCTCGTCGCCGGTCGAGAGCACGGCCACGCGCGGCCGGCGATGCACCGGCACCTTGCTGTGGTTCATCGCCGCCGCGAGAGCGAGATCGCGCAGCGTCAGCCGCCGCCCGGCGGACAGGCGCAGATCGCCTTCGCGGAAATCAAGTCCGGCGCGGCGGATATGGCGGCCGGGCGGGGAGGGGGTTTCGACAATGACGCGATCGCCATCGCGCCGTGCATTTTCCTGGATAACGATCGTGTCGGCGCCGGCCGGCAGGAGGCCGCCGGTGAGGATCCGCACCGCCTCCGTCGCGCTGACCGTGCCGTCGAACATCCGCCCGGCCGGCACTTCGCCGATGACCTTGAGGTCGGCCGGAAGCTTTGCGAGATCGACGCTGCGCACCGCATAGCCGTCCATGGCCGACACGTCGGCCGGAGGCTGCGTGCGCAGGGCTTTGAGATCGCGTGTGAGCACGCGCCCCTGCGCCTCGGCGACCGGCGCAAACTCCTCAGGCAGGCCCCGCGCGCCATCGAGAACGCGGGCGAGCGCTTCCTCGACCGGGATCAATGCCATCGATTACGCCCTTGCCGCGCGAAAAATCCCCGACTTGCCACCGCGCTTCTCGACGAGCGCGATGCCCTCGATGCGCATCCCCCGTTCGGCGCTTTTGACCATGTCGTAGATCGTGAGACACGCGACCGAGACCGCGGTGAGAGCTTCCATCTCGACGCCGGTCTTGCCGGAGACTTTGACCGTCGCCGCGACGGTGAAGCCCCGCGCGTCGGGCGCGATATCGACTTCGACCGAAGACAATGCCAGCGGATGGCACATCGGGATCAGCTCATGCGTACGTTTCGCGGCGAGAATGCCGGCGATCCGCGCTGCGCCGAGAACGTCGCCTTTCTTCGCGTCGCCCTTGAGGACCAGCGCCCGCGTCGCCTTCGTCATCACGACGTGTCCGCGCGCGATCGCGATACGCTCGGTCACGGCCTTCGCCGACACATCGACCATATGCGCTTCGCCGCCGCGGCGCAGGTGCGTGAGCCGCGCCGACATTGGCTACTCCGCCGCCGGCGTTGTTGCCGGCGCGCGGGCGAGGAGGGCGCGCGTCGCCGCCTCCACGTCCTCCTGCCGCATCAGGCTTTCGCCAACGAGAAGCGCGCGAATGCCGGCGTCCGCCAAGCGTGCGACATGGGTGGCGTTTTCGATGCCGCTCTCCGCGATGACGATGCGGTCCTTCGGAACAATCGGCGCGAGCCGCTCACTCGTCTCAAGCGTCGTATTGAATGTATGCAGGTCGCGGTTGTTGATTCCGAGAAGCCGCGACTTCAAACGCAGCGCACGTTCGAGCTCGGCCTCGTTATGCACCTCGATCAGCGCATCCATGCCGAAGCCGAACGCGGCACGTTCAAGCTCTTGCGCGACGGCATCATCGACCGCCGCCATGATGATGAGGATGCAACCCGCCCCCCAGGCGCGCGCTTCCGCCACCTGGTAGGTGTCGTACATGAAATCCTTGCGCAGGACAGGCAGCGCCGCCGCATCGCGGGCTGCGCCGAGAAAATCCGGCCGGCCTTGGAAGGAGGGGGCGTCCGTGAGCACCGAAAGGCAGCAGGCGCCGCCGCGCTCGTAAGCCCGCGCGAGCGCCGGCGGGTCGAAATCCTTGCGGATGAGCCCCTTCGACGGGCTCGCCTTCTTGATCTCTGCAATCAGCGCCGTGTCGCCGCGCGCAAGCTTCGCCTCGATCGCGCGGAGAAAGCCGCGCGGCGGCGGCATCGAGTTCGCCATGGCGGTCAGCGCGGTGATTGGACGCGAATGCTTCGCCGCCGCGATCTCTTCGCGCTTATAGGCTTCGATGCGTTTGAGGATGTCGGCCATGGCTCTAAGCGTTCGACGCCGCGATAAGCTTGTCGAGCGCCGCGCTCGCGGCGCCGCTCGCAATCGACGACTTGGCGTGTTCGACGCCTTCGCGCAAATCCGCGGCCTTGCCGGCGACGACGAGGGCTGCGGCCGCGTTGATCAGCACCACCTCGCGATAGGCGCCGTCTTCGCCGCGCAGCACGCCCTTGAGGGCGTTCGCATTGGTCGTGGCGTCGCCGCCGCGCAGCATGTCCGCCTTGACCCTGCGCAAGCCAACCTCTTCCGGAGTCACTTCGAATGTGCGCACGCTGCCCTCTTCAAGCGCGGCGACGCTGGTCGGTCCCGACGTGGTGATCTCGTCGAGACCGTCGGAACCGTGCACGACATAGGCACGCTCCGCGCCAAGATTGTTGAGCACATGGGCGAGCGGCTCGACCCATTGCTTGGAGAAGACGCCGACCATCTGGCGCGTCACGCCGGCCGGATTGGAGAGCGGGCCGAGCAGATTGAAGATCGTGCGCGTGCCGAGCTCCACCCGCGTCGGCCCGACATTCTTCATCGCCGGGTGATGCACGGGCGCGAACATGAAGCCGATGCCGGCTTGCTTGATGCAGCGTGAGATCGCCTCGGGCTCGAGATCGACCTTGATGCCGAGCGCGTCGAGCACGTCGGCCGCCCCGGATTTCGAGGAGAGCGCGCGGTTGCCGTGCTTCGCGACGGGCACGCCCGCGCCGGCGACGACAAAGGCCGCGCAGGTCGAGATGTTGTAGGAGCCCGACGCATCGCCGCCGGTGCCGACCACATCGACCGCATCCTTCGGCGCGGTGACGCGCAGCATCTTCGCGCGCATGGTCGTCACCGCGCCGGTGATCTCGTCGACCGTCTCGCCGCGCACGCGCAAGCCCATCAGCAGCGCGCCCATCTGCGAGGGCGTCGCCTCGCCCGACATCATCACGTCGAAGGCATGTGTCGCCTCGTCACGTGTGAGAGACGCGCCGGTCGCGACCTTGCCGATGAGGGCCTTGAGTTCCTCCATCGCGGCGCCTCAGTGCGGCCGCGACGGCGCGGCCGGGCGGCGGCCGCTCTTGACGTTCCAGGCCGCGGCGAGGTCGAGGAAGTTCTTGAGGATCAGGTGGCCATGTTCGGAAGCGATGCTTTCCGGGTGGAACTGGACGCCATAGGACGGCAGCGTCTTGTGCGACAGCCCCATAATCAGGCCGTCACCCGTTTCTGCCGTAATCGCAAGCTCCGCCGGCAGGCTACCCCGATCGACAACGAGGGAGTGGTACCGTGTCGCCTTGAACGGGCCATTGATGCCGCGGAACACGCCTTCGCCACGGTGCTCGACCTCCGAAAGCTTGCCGTGCACCAGCGTCGGGGCGCGCACGACATCGCCGCCGAAGGCTTCCCCCAGCGCTTGATGGCCAAGACAAACCCCCATGATCGGCACAGTCGCGGCCGCCCGGTCGATCAGATCGATGCAGATGCCGGCGTCCTTCGGCGTGCAAGGCCCGGGCGAGAGCATGATCGCGTCGGGGTCTGCATCCATCACCGCGTCTAAGGTGATCTTGTCGTTACGGTGCACGGCAACCTCCGCCCCCAGCGCACCGAGATAGTGGTAGAGGTTGAAGGTGAAGCTGTCGTAGTTGTCGATGAGGATGACGGTCGGCATCGCAAAATTCCTTCGGCCGCGTGCCTCTCGCCCGTCGGTCGGTCAAGCAAGGTACCAGTGCTAACCGGAGAGGCCGAGAAATACAATTAGCGCCCGATTAAGTTCCTGAATCTCGGCAGGGCTGACCGTGCCGAGCTTTTTGCCTAATTGGCCGCGACGAACAGTGAAGACCTTATCGACCATCATCCACGATGTTTGCTCGAGCCCGTTCTCTGCACTCGGCTGCATTTTTATACGACCGAGAGGCGCGTCGACGTCCGTCGTCGTCAGCCCGCAAACTGTGACGGATTTTGTCGCGTCGAAACGATCGTCCTGAATGATGATGATCGGACGAGGCTTGCCGGCGTAACCAGATCCAGCAGCCGTCCACACCTCGCCCCGCTTCATTCGTCGCGGTCCGACAACGATTCCACGAAAGCCTGGTCTTCACCCTCCGTAGGGCTGTTCGCTATCGCGAGCGATTGCCGGCGTGCTTCCGCTGCAAATTCTGGAGAGCGCGTATCCGGGAGCCAGAATTGTACGGGACGTAGACCTTTTGCGCGCATCCGCGAGCGGTGTGCTCGGACCTTGTCGCGAGACGAGCCTTTCGTGGTGTTTCGCTCCGAAGCCTTGGTTCTCATGGCCATGCCGCATTGGGTTACATGTAACCTAATGCGGCATGGCCAGAAGTGCAATGGTGAACGTGCGGCTATTGCCCCCGCTTGGCGGCGCTGGCGAAGCGCTGCGCCTCTTCGGCGGCGCGGAACAGCGCCTTCGCCTTGTTGACGCATTCCTGTTGCTCGGCAGCCGGGTTGGAGTCAGCAACGATCCCGGCCCCGGCTTGGACGTACATCTTGCCG
Source organism: Variibacter sp. (assembly GCA_050187875.1). Lineage (GTDB taxonomy): Bacteria > Pseudomonadota > Alphaproteobacteria > Rhizobiales > Xanthobacteraceae > JAFKKS01. The sequence continues at coordinate 44,572 of JBFWXB010000016.1, read as the reverse complement.
TCCTTCACCAGCGCGGTGCGCAGCACGATGCAGGTGTCCATTTCGCCGGCGGCGGAGAAATAGCCGACGCAGCCGGCATAGAGGCCGCGCTTCTCTTTTTCGAGCTCGTCGATGATCTGCATCGCGCGGACCTTCGGCGCGCCGGAGACGGTGCCGGCCGGGAAGCCAGCCGCCAGCGCGTCGAGCGCGTCGTATCGCGATGCGAGCTTGCCCTCGACGTTGGAGACGATGTGCATCACCTGGCTGTAGCGCTCGATGAAAAACTGGTCCGTGACCTTCACAGTCCCGATCTCCGAGACGCGCCCGACATCATTGCGGCCAAGGTCGAGCAGCATCAGATGCTCGGCGCGTTCCTTCGGGTCGGCGAGGAGTTCGTCTTCCAGCGCCTTGTCCTCATGCGGCGTCGGCCCGCGCGGCCGCGTGCCGGCGATCGGGCGGATGGTCACCACGTTGTCGCGAGCCCGCACCAGGATTTCCGGGCTCGAACCGGCGACGCTGAACGCGCCGTAATTGAGGAAGAAGAGGAATGGCGCCGGGTTCACGCGACGCAGCGCGCGATAAAGCGCAAAGGGCGGCAGAGTGAACGGCGCCTCGAAGCGCTGCGCCAGCACCACCTGGAAGATGTCGCCGGCGGCGATGTAGTCCTTGGCGCGGAGCACCATCGCTGCAAATTCCTGCGGCGTGGTGTTGGATTGCGTCGGCACGGTCAGCGGACCGGGATGATCGTCCGCCATGTTGAGCAGCATCGTGTCGAAGCGATCGACCACGGCGGAGAGGCGATCGGTCGCGCGCTGCAATGCTGTCTTCGCTGCGACGCCGTTCTCGGGCCGCACCGGCGTCACGACCGTGATCGTGTCCTTCACCGTGTCGAACACGATGACGACCGTCGGGCGGATCATGATCGCGTCGGGGATGCCGATCGGATCGGGCTTCTGCGTCGGAAGCTCCTCGATGAGCCGCACGGTGTCGTAGCTCAGATAGCCGAACACGCCGGCCGCCATCGGCGGCAGATCATGCGGAAGCGCGATCCTGCTCTCAGCGATCAGCGCGCGTAGCGCGTCGAGCGGCCCTTGAGGGCAGGGGGTGAAGGCCTCCGGCTGGCTGCGCGCGGCGCGGTTGATCTCGGCTTTAAGGCCGTTCGCGCGCCAGACCACATCCGGGTCGAGGCCGATGATGGAATAGCGGCCGCGCGAAGCGCCTCCCTCGACGGATTCGAGGAGGAAGCTCATTGGCCGCCCGCCCGCGACCTTCAGGAAGGCCGAGACGGGGGTCTCGAGGTCCGCGACCAGCGTCGTCCAGACGACTTGTGGCTCGCCGCGGTCGTAGCGCCTGGCGAAATCTTCGGCCGAGGGCTCAATCTGCATAGCGCGCGCTTTACTCTGGCTCGGCTGAGCCTCCGCCGGCGATGCGGCGCAGGACATCCTGATTGACGCTTGTGCCGATGTCTCGCTCGACCTGCGCCGCGTATTCGATCAGGAGATCGTTCGACAGCGAGGTCGCCATGGCGTCGACGAGGCTCTTGTTCTCCGGTGCCTTCGGGTCGAGCGGCGGGACCTCGCTTTCCGTCACGCGGAAGACGATCTGCTCGGTGGGATCCTTGCCAACGGCGTCGCCGACGCCGCCTTTGGGAACCCGGAAAATCACACCGAGTGCGTCCGCCGAGATGCGCTCGTCGATGCCGCGCCGATGCAGGCCGCTCGCAGTCTCGACCTTCAAGCCCTCGGCCGTGGCGATGTCGGCGAGGGTGCCGCCGGACTTGAGTTTCGCAAGGAGATCGTCGGCCTTCTTTTTGAGAGCGTCGGCAATCTGCGCATCCCGCCACTTTTGCGCGACCTGGTCGCGCACTTCATCGAGCTTGCGCTCGTGGGAAGGCGTCACGCCCGCGACGTCGAACCAGACATAGCCGCCGTCGGGGAGGCGCACGGGATCCGCCTCGACGCCCGGCTCCGTCGCAAAGGCCTGGGCAAGGATTTCCGGAGACGTCAGGCCGACCACCGGCGCGCCCGACGGGTCCTTACCGGACCGGTCAACGGCATCGATGGTGTTGGCGATGACGCCGACTTTCTGCGCCGCTTCGGCGAGCGTCGAGCCGGCGGCGCGTTCGTCCTCGATCTTGTCGTGCTTGTCCGTGATCTCGTCGCGCGTGCGCTCGCGCGCGAGCTCCGCCTTCACGTCAGCCTTCGCCTCTTCGAAGGTCTGGACCGTATCCGGCTGAATTTTGAGGACCTTGACGAGCGCAACGCCGGCGCGCGCCTGCACCGGATCGCTGACGCCCCCCTCGGAGAGCGAAAAGGCGGCGTCGGCGACAGCCGGAGCGAGCGCCCCGGTTTTGCCGACGAAGCCGGAATCGATGTCCTTTTCTGAAAGCCCGCGCTCTGACGCGATCGTCATGAACGGCGTGCCGCTGTCGATCTTCGCCTTGGCGGCCTTTGCTTCTTCCATCGTCGGGAAGATGATCTGCTGAATATGCCGCTCGCCGGTCTTCACATAGCGCGAGCGGTGCGTGTCGTAATATTTCTGCGCGTCCGCATCAGAAATCTGGATCCACTTCGCAACGTCAGCGCTCGAAAGCGGGACGATCACCAGCTTGCGGTATTCCGGCGCGCGGAATTGGGTCTTGTGTTCGTCGTAATAGGTTTGCACCTGCTCGGGCGTCGGCTGCGCGATGTCGCCCGCTTGCGCCGCGCCGAGCGCGACATATTCGATGGTGCGCTTCTCGTTCTGGAAGCGATTGGCCGCATCCAGCATCGTCTTCGGCGGGATGACCTCACCGGCGACGGAGTTCGTGAGCTGACTGCGGATGATGAAGCGGCGCTGCTCGCTGACGAAACGCTGTTCGGTGTAGCCCGCCGCACGGATGCGCTGCAGGAACATCTGCGAATCGAATTTGCCGGTCGGCCCGTTGAAGACGGGCATGGACTGGATCTGCTGCGCGACCGTCGCGTCCGTGACGCCGAGGCCGAGCTTATGTGCGCGCTCGTCGAGCGCCGTTTCAGAAATCACCTGCGCGAGGATTTGCCGATCGAGCCCGGCGGCGCGCGCCTGATCCGGCGTCAGCGGCCGGCCGATCTGCGCCCCGATCTGCTGCAGCCGTTCCGTATAAATCTGGCGGAACTGCTCATAACCGATCTCGGTGCCTCCAATCTTGGCGACCGTCGAGCGCCCGAAGCCGCGGAAAATGTCGCCGATACCCCAGATGGCAAAGCTGATGATCAGGAAGCCGACGACGGCCACCATGATGAGTTTGCCGAGCCAATTGCTCGAAGCTTGTCGTAGACCGCGAAGCATGAATCCGCTGCTTTTCGTGAGGGATGCCGGGACCGCGGGCGCGTGGTCACCGAGGCGCGCGCATCATAAGGATCGAAGGTTGGCGCTGCAACATGACCGAAGGGGCCAACGACGGCCGCGGCAGAATGCGCTTCGCGGGAGCCTTTTTCTCGAAGCCGCGCTCTGCTAACCGCTCCTTTCGCGGCGAAATGAGGAGCAGGCATGGCAGGCGAAACGAGGCGGCCTTTGGTCGCGGGCAATTGGAAAATGAATGGGCTCGGCGCCTCCGTTGGCGAACTGGAGGCCATCGCGGCCAGGGCCGCGCGGCTCCCCGCGGCCGACCTCATGATCTGCCCGCCTGCGACCTTGATCTCGGCCTTTGCCGCCCGGGCGAAAGGGACGCGTGTCGCAATCGGAGGCCAGGACTGCCATGCCAAGGCGTCGGGCGCGTTCACCGGCGACCTTTCGGCCGAGATGCTGGCCGACGCCGGCGCGACCGCGGTCATCGTCGGCCACTCGGAGCGGCGCACGTATCATTGCGAGGGCGATGCGGATGTCCGGGCCAAGGCGGAAGCAGCCTGGCGGGCAGGGCTTATGGCGATCGTCTGCATCGGCGAAACGCAGGCGCAGCGCGAAGCCGGCGAGACGCTTATCGTCGTTGGCCGGCAATTGCAGGGTTCCGTGCCGAACGGGGCCACAGCGGCGAATCTCGTCGTCGCCTACGAGCCGGTCTGGGCCATCGGGTCTGGCCTCACACCGACCCCGGCCGATGTCGCCGAGGTGCATGGCTCGATCCGCCAGGCGCTTGTCGCCCGTTTCGGCGCGGCGGGGCAGAGGATGCGGATCCTCTATGGGGGCTCGGTGAAGCCCGCAAATGCCAAGGAGCTCATGGCTGTCCGGGACGTCGACGGCGCCTTGGTCGGGGGGGCGAGCCTCAAAGCGGCCGATTTCCTCGGGATCGCCGCCGCCTATGAATAATCAAGGCGATGGTGGAAATGGCTGCCGCCATCGTGTAGATAGCCGCTCGACTTCCTATATGGGACGCGGCGTTACGCGCCTTCGGCGCGGCAGATGTCCCTGTTTTTTGGATTCACGATGCAGACCGTCATTATCGTCATCCACCTGATGGTCGTGCTCGCCATGACCGGCCTTGTCCTCCTGCAGAAATCGGAGGGCGGCGGGCTCGGTATGGGCGGGGGCGGCGGCTTCCTGTCCAGCCGCGGCACGGCGAACGTGCTGACTCGCTCGACGGCGATCCTCGCCGGCATTTTCTTCGCGACGAGCCTCCTGCTGTCGGTGCTGGCGAACGTGGATCGGCGGCCGAATTCAATCCTCGGCACCGGTACGGGCTCGCCCACGGCGCCAATGTCGCCCCTCGGTCAAGGCAAGGGCGTTCTGGATCAGCTTCAGAAACCGGCCCCCGCACAGCAGGCCCCGGCGCAGCCGTCCGGCCCGCAGGTTCCGCAGTCCCAATAGGTGCCGCAATTGCATGGCCGGCCGGCTGTTGATGAGCCGCCTTGCGCGTAGTCGAATCGCTTGCCGGAGGTTATAGGTAGGGTCCCATGGCGCGGTATGTGTTCATCACCGGCGGCGTGGTCTCCTCCCTCGGTAAAGGTCTCGCTTCAGCAGCCCTCGGCGCGGTCCTTCAGGCGCGCGGCTATACAGTGCGGCTGCGCAAGCTCGATCCCTACCTGAACGTCGATCCCGGCACGATGTCGCCGTATCAGCACGGCGAGGTGTTCGTGACCGATGACGGGGCGGAGACCGACCTCGACCTCGGTCACTACGAGCGGTTCACCGGACGCCCGGCGAGCCGCAAGGACAACATCACCACCGGCCGCATCTATCAGGAGATCCTCGCCAAGGAGCGCCGCGGCGACTATCTTGGCGCCACCATCCAGGTCATTCCCCACGTCACCAACGCCATCAAGGACTTCATCCGCGAGGGCAACGACGACGTCGATTTCGTCCTGATGGAGATCGGCGGCACCGTCGGCGACATCGAGAGCCTGCCGTTCCTCGAAGCCATCCGCCAGTTCGGCAACGAACTACCGCGCCACCACGCGATCTACGTGCATCTGACCCTGATGCCGTACATCCCGAGCGCGGGCGAACTGAAGACCAAGCCGACGCAGCATTCGGTGAAGGAACTGCTCTCGATCGGCATCCAGCCGGACATCCTGCTCTGCCGGACGGACCGTCCGATCCCGAAAGAGGAGCGGCGCAAGCTCTCGCTGTTCTGCAATGTCCGCGAAAGCGCCGTGATCGAGGCGCGCGACGTCGACAACATCTACGCGGTGCCGGAGGCCTATCACGCTGAAGGGCTCGACGTGGAGGTCCTCAATGCCTTCGGCATCGAGCCGAAGGCGGCCCCCAATCTCGCCCGCTGGCGCACCATCAATGAGCGTGTGCGCAATCCCGAAGGCGACGTGACCATCGCCATCGTCGGCAAATACACGGGCATGAAGGATGCCTATAAGTCGCTGATCGAGGCACTCTCCCACGGCGGCATCGCCAATCGCGTGAAGGTCAATCTCGACTGGATCGAGAGTGAAGTTTTCGAGAAAGAGGACCCCGCGCCCTTCCTCGAACACGTCAACGGCATCCTCGTGCCCGGCGGTTTCGGCCAGCGCGGAGCCGAGGGGAAAATCCGCGCGGCGCAGTTCGCGCGTGAGCGTGACATGCCCTATTTCGGCATCTGCTTCGGCATGCAGATGGCGGTGATTGAGGCGGCGCGGAACCTGTGCGGCATCGAGAACGCCAATTCGACCGAATTTGGACCGACACCTGAGCCGGTCGTCGGCCTCATGACCGAATGGCTCAAGGGCAACGAGCTCGAGAAGCGCGCCGCGACCGGTGACCTCGGCGGCACGATGCGGCTCGGTGCCTATCCGGCGGCGCTCCAGCGCGGGAGCCGGATCGCCGACATCTACGGTTCAACGGAAATCTCCGAGCGTCACCGCCACCGCTACGAGGTCAACACGGCCTATAAGGGCCGCCTCGAACAGCGCGGCTTGAAATTTTCCGGCATGTCACCGGACGGCCTCCTTCCCGAGATCGTCGAGTATGAGGACCATCCCTGGTTCATCGGCGTGCAGTTCCACCCGGAGCTGAAGTCGCGTCCGTTTGAGCCGCATCCCTTATTTGCATCGTTTGTCGGCGCCGCGGTGACGCAGGCGCGGTTGGTGTAGCGCGGGCGAAACACAAGGTCTGTCCTGCGCCGAGCCTCAATCTACATTTCATCCGGAGGAATGCGATGATCTATGAATTGCGCATCTACCGCTGCCTGCCCATGCGGCTGCCGGCGTTGATCAAACGCTTCGACACGGTGACGTTGAAGCTTTGGGAGAAGCACGGCATCCGCCAGGCCGGGTTCTGGACGACGCTGGTCGGAGAATCGAACTGCGACCTCATGTACATGCTGGCGTGGGAGTCGCTCGCCGAGCGCGAAAAGAAGTGGAATGCGTTCATGGCGGACCCGGAATGGATCGCCAAGCGCGCCGAGTCTGAAAAGGACGGCGCCATCGTGCAGAACATTTCGAGCCAATTCCTGCAGCCGACATCGTTTTCGAGTGTGAAGTAGGGAACAGTCGAGGCACGCCTCAACCATCACCTGCGCCGACCGCGCTACGAGTGCGTTCCTGCGGCATATGCACCTGGGCGCGTTCCTCGGCCGGCCCCATTCGCCGGGCAAGGTTAAGCGCGCTGTTGATCAATCCGACGTGGCTGTAGGCCTGCGGGAAGTTGCCGAGCATGCGGCCGCTGCGCGGGTCGAACTCCTCGGCAAGCAGCCCGACATCGTTGCAGCGCGCGAGCAGCCGCTCGAAAAGCCGTTGCGCATCCGCATGGCGGTCTTGCAGCACATAATTGTCGACGAGCCAAAAGCCGCAGGCCAGAAACGCTCCCTCGCCTGGAGGTAGACCATCGATTTCGTCGTCAGTTTCGTACCGCAGCACGAACTCATCCTCGATCAGCAGTTTCTCTTCGACGGCACGTAGCGTTCCACGCACACGCGGATCGTTGGCCGGAAGAAAGCCGACCAGTGGGATCAGCAGCAGGCTTGCGTCGAGTTTTTTCGAGCCATACGCCTGAACGAAGCTGTTCAGCTCGCGATCGAAGCCGCGCTCGCAAATCTCAGCATGAATCTCGTTGGCGATGTCACGCCATCGCTGCCCCGATTCCTCGAAGACACGGGATTCGAGATCGTCCGCAGCGCGGTCAAAGGCGACCCAAGCCATCAGCTTGGAGTGAACAAAATGCTGCCGCGCGCCGCGCACTTCCCAAATGCCTTCGTCCGGCTCTCGCCAAACCGTCGCGAGATGCTCGAAGAACTCGCGCCGCATGGTGAAGGCGCGTTTGGGCGGTTCGAGCCCTGCTTTGAGCGCCTGGAACATGGCGTCGGCGACTTCGCCGATCACATCGTTCTGCAGTTGCTGCGCGGCGCCGTTTCCGATCCGCACCGGCGACGATTTCTCGTAGCCGGAAAGCCACGGTACGGTCCATTCCGTGAGCCGCCGCTCTCCGGCGACGCCGTACATGATCTGGACCTGGCGCGGACTGCCGGCTACCGCTCGGATGAGCCAATCGCGCCATGCCCGCGCCTCCTCGAAATATCCGAGGTTCATGAATGCAAGGAGCGTGAATGTCGCGTCTCGCAGCCAGCAAAAGCGATAGTCCCAGTTGCGCACGCCGCCCAGATGTTCGGGGAGCGAGGTCGTGGCCGCTGCAATGATTCCACCAGTGCGCTTGTAGGTCAGAGCCTTCAGCGTGATCAGCGAGCGCTTCACGGCGTCCGACCATGGCCCGACCTCCGGGCATCGATCGCTCCATTGTCGCCAAAACGCTTCCGTGTGTGCGAGTGCCTTTATGGGGTCGATGGCCTGGGGCGGGCTGTCGCACGAAAGCCCATGGGAAAGAACGAAAGGAATGCACTCGCCGGCGCTGATTTCGAATTCGCCGACCGTCTTGAGATCCTCCCCGTGCAATTGAACCGGAGTTCGCAGGACGAGGCGCTCCGGGCCGGCGATCGCGTCGATCGTGCCGTCTTCGGTGCGTGTGACCCATGGAACTGTAGCGCCGTAGTCGAATCGGACAACCATCTCGGTGTGAAACCTCATCCGACCTGTGCGTCCCATGACGATGCGTACGAGATCGGCGGTGCCGTCGGCCGGAGGCATGAAGTCGACGACCGTCGCAGAGCCGGTCTCGGTTTGGAATTCGGTCTCGAGCACCAGCGTGCCGCGGCGATAGCTGCGCCGCACGTCGAGCGTGTCGCCCTTTGGGGCGATCAGCCAGCGGCCGTTCTCGGACGTCCCCAACAATGCTGCGAAACATGCGGCGGAATCGAAGCGAGGCCAGCACAGCCAATCGATGGAGCCGTCGAGGCCAACAAGGGCTGCGGTCTTGCAGTCCCCAATCATTGCGTAGTCTTCGATTCGCAGCGCCATGGTGTATATCCCCGTAGCTGCATGTCAGGCCGTGCGTGCTAACACGAACCGGAGGACCAGGCGATCACCAATCCAGCGCCGAGAGGCATCGATCATATTGTTCATGCCGTTCGCGATCTCGACGCGACGGCAGAACGTTACCGCCGCCTCGGCTTCACCGTCGGCGCGCGCAACAAGCATCCGTGGGGCACGCACAATTACATCGTGCAGTTTCCCGGGTTCTTCATCGAGCTTCTCAGCGTCGAAGAACCGGAGAAGATTCCGCCGGCCGGCCCGCCCACCTTCTCGTTCGGTACAGCGGCGCAAGAATTTCTCGCGCGGCAGGAGGGGCTCGCGATGCTGGTGCTCGAAAGCCGCGACGCGCGCGCCGATCGCGACGCGTTCGAGGCCGCGGGGATCGGCGGCTACGACGCTTTCGATTTCGAGCGCGAGGCGCGGCGGCCGAACGGCGACGTGATCAAGGTTGCGTTCTCGCTCGCCTTCGCTGTCGATCCGAAAGCGGATGCCGGCTTCTTCGTCTGTCAGCAGCATTATCCGGAAAATTTCTGGAACCCGGCATTTCAGAGTCATGCGAATCGCGCCTTGGGTGTCGCCGGCGTCGTTTTCGTCGCGAGCGAGCCCGCCGCGCACGCGGCGTTCCTCGCCGCATTCGCCAATGCGCCTGCCGCGGAAACGACCGCGGACGGGATCGCGGTCAACACGCCACGCGGCGTCATCGAGGTCGTGACGCCCGATATTTTTCAGCGGCGATATGGTCCGCCGGCGCCGGATGTCACGCGGGGCATGCGTCTCAGCGCGTTGCGCCTGGCAATTGCGGATTTTGCCGACAACGCCGTTCAGGGCGCATCCAGGCGTGTCGACAGCCCGTCCTTGGTCGGACGCGTTCAAGGCGCCGTGCTGGTGCTCGAACCTGCGGTCCGTGTCCGTTGACCTGCGCTTGGGTCATCGCCATGGTGCCGCTCGCATGAGCACCGCTGTTGCAAACCCGTCCGTCACCGTTCGCGGCGTGACGTTCTCCAACGCGCAACCGCTCGCGTTGATCGCTGGGCCTTGTCAGTTGGAGAGCCGCGCCCATGCGCTCGAGATGGCGTCGGCGCTGAAAGACATCGCGGCGCGCGTCGGCATCGGCCTTGTATTCAAGACCTCGTTCGACAAGGCGAACCGCACCAGCGCGTCGGGTGCGCGCGGCGTTGGCCTCGCGCAGGCGCTGCCGATCTTTGCGGAGATCCGTGAAACGCTCGGACTTCCCGTGCTCACGGACGTGCACGAGAACGATCAGTGCGCGCCCGTCGCCGAAGTGGTCGATATCCTCCAGATTCCGGCATTCCTCTGCCGTCAGACGGACCTGCTCATCGCCGCGGCGAAGACGGGCCGGGTGGTGAACGTTAAGAAGGGACAGTTCCTTGCGCCGTGGGACATAACAAACGTCGTCGCCAAGGTGACGGGCGCCGGCAATGCGAATGTGCTGGTGACGGAGCGGGGCGCTTCCTTCGGCTACAATACCCTCGTCTCCGACATGCGCGCGCTGCCGATCCTCGCGCGCACGACCGGCGCGCCGGTGATCTTCGATGCGACGCATTCGGTGCAGCAGCCCGGCGGCCGTGGCGGATCGTCGGGCGGTGAGCGCGAATTCGTGCCCGTGTTGGCGCGTGCGGCAGTCGCGGTCGGCGTCGCCGGCGTCTTCATCGAGACGCATCAGGACCCCGACAAGGCGCCCTCCGATGGGCCCAATATGCTGCCGCTGCGCGACATGGAGGCGACATTGCGCAACCTGATCGCCTTCGACCGACTGGCGAAGGGGCTTACAGCGGGCTAGGCTCATGGTGGTGCCGGACGATTCCGGCGCCATGACTCGGGGGCGCGTCATGGTTCTCGCTTCGCTGCAGGGGCTGCCTGCCTTCCTCCTTTACTTCTGCGTTTCTGCGCTCGTCGTTCTGCTCTACCTGTTCATCTACACGCGCATTACGGCGCATGACGAGTTCAGCTTGATCCGGGCCAATGTTCCCGGCGTCGCGCTGGCCCTTGGCCTCAGTCTGCTCGGCTTCGCGCTGCCGGTCGCGAGCGCCATCGCCCATTCGTCCGACATCGCCGATTGCGTCATCTGGAGCTTCATAGCGCTGATCGTTCAGCTGATCGTCTATTTCGCGGCGCGCATTCCGGTGCCGGAGCTTTCGAAGCGGATTGCGAGCGGCGAGCTCGCGCCGGCGATCTGGCTCGGCCTGACCTCGCTCGTCGCGGGTCTCTTAAGCGCTGCGGCCATGACCTATTGAGCCCGCCATGAAGCGCTCCGCGCAGGTCGCTCTGCTTCTCGGCGGCGTCACCGCGGCGGGCGCTGGCGGCTACGCCATGATGCCGAGCGACCGCTGCGACACGCCACCGGCTGCGGCGGGGACCGGCGTGCCGCCCACACCAGGGGCTGCATCAGGTATTTCATCACGCGTTGCGCCCGGTGTGCCGCCAGGCCCAACGCCCGCCAGTCCGTGCGGGCCGCGCAGTCGTTCGTGGTCGAGTGGTTCGTCCAGCCGCTCCTCCTCGCACTCCTCTTGGCTGTGGGGATCGTGGGGGGCGCGTTCGTCGTCGACAACGACGGCGCGGACGAGCGCAAGCCGTCCCGGCGTCGCGTCACGATCGACGTCGACAACGTCGCGCGGCGGCTTCGGCTCGACCGGCCACTCCATGGGCGGGCACGCATCGAGCTGACTCATGCAACGCATCCTCTGCGATGAACGCGCGGACTGGCGGGAGCGCGCTGCCGAGACCGGCTTCACCTTCCACACGATCGATGGCGAACGTTACTGGGATGAGCGCGCGTATTACGCCTTCACGCTGCGCGAGATCGAGCGCGACATTGAAGCGCCGGCCGCCGAGCTCGACGGCATGTGCCGCGAGCTGGTGGCGAAGGCCGTCGAGGACGAGCGCATCCTGCGCCGCCTCGCCATCCCCGAGCGCTATTGGAATTTCATCGCCGCGAGCTGGAAGCGCGGCGAGCCGAGCCTCTATGGCCGTTTCGATCTCCGCTATGACGGGCAGGGGCCCGCGAAGCTTCTCGAATACAATGCCGACACGCCGACCTCGGTGTTTGAAACCGGCGTATTCCAATGGCTCTGGCTCGAGGACGCGATCGCGCGGCAAATCGTGCCGAAGACGGCCGATCAGTTCAATTCGCTGCACGAGCGTTTGATCGCGGCCTGGAAGGAGATCGGCGCCGGGCGTGCGCTGCATCTCGCCGGCGCGATCGACGATGCCGAAGACGGCGGCACGCTGCGCTACATCGAGGACTGCGCGCGCCAGGCGGGCCTCGTTACGACGATGCTGGCGATGGATGACATCGGCCGTACCGCCAAGGGACAGTTCGTCGACCTCAACGAGGCGCCGATCGACCTCCTCTTCAAGCTCTATCCGTGGGAGTGGATGTTCCGCGAGGCCTTCGGCCCTTCGCTTCCCGGCGCGGCAACGCAGTTTTTGGAGCCGCCGTGGAAGGCGATCCTCTCCAACAAGGGCATCCTGCCGCTCCTCTGGGCGATGTTTCCCCGCCATCCGAATCTCTTGCCGGCGGCGTTCGACGACGATGCGGAAGGCGTGCGCGCACTTGGCGAAACGTATGTGCGCAAGCCGCTTTATTCGCGCGAGGGCGCGAACGTCACGATCGTCACAAGCGGGACGACCGTCGCCGCGGATGATGGCCCCTATGGAAGCGAAGGCTTCATCCGTCAGGCGCTGGCGCCATTGCCGCAATATGACGGCAATTTCACCGTCGTCGGCGCGTGGATGGTCCGCGATACTCCGTGCGCCTTGTCGATCCGCGAGGACGGCGACCCGATCACGCGCAACACGTCGCGATTTCTTCCGCACGCGATCGTAGGCTAAATCGCGTCGATGAGTACGGAAGTTCCCCCGCCGCCAAGCATCTCGCGCGTCCTGCTTCTCCTCGCCGGCATCAACTTCGCCGCCTCGCTCTTCGTGCGGCTGGCCGATCCGATCGTGCCGAGCGTCGCGGCCGACTTCGCTGTCGACGTCGACACGGCGGCGCTGCTCGGTACGGCCTTTGCGCTGCCCTTTGCGCTGATGCAACCGATCCTCGGGCCCTTGGGCGATCTCGTCGGCAAGACGCGCGTCATCACCGCCTGCGTTGCCGTGCTCGGCTTGAGCGCAGTCGCGGCAGCGCTGGCGCCGAATTTTCCCATGCTCCTTGCCGCGCGCATCCTCGCCGGGATGGCGGGCGCCGGCATCTTTCCCGTCTCGATCGCGCTCCTCGGCGACATGGTGCCGATGCAATCGCGTCAGATCGCGATCGCACGCATTCTCATCGGCAGCATCGGCGGGCTTCTCACCGGCGCGATGGCGTCCGGAATCCTCGCCGACCTGGTCGGCTGGCGCGGGGTCTTTGTGGCCGCGGGCACGGCCATGGTCTTCGCCTTCGCCGGTACGGCCTTTGGTTTGCGCAAGGTGCCGGTGCGCCGCGCCGAGCGCGTCGACCTCGTCGCCGCTTTTGCGAACTATCGGCAGGTCTTTTCCAATCCGCGCGCCAAGGTCTGCTACGGCGCCGTCTTCACCGAAGGCGCGGCGCTGTTCGGCATTTTTCCTTACGTCGCCTATCTCCTCAGCTTGACCGGCGAGCCGCGCGCCGGCATCGCCGGCCTTGTGATCGGCGCTTTCGCTGCCGGAGGCTTGCTTTATTCGGTAACGGTCGGCACGCTCATCAAGCTCTTCGGCCAGCGCCGTATCATGATCGGCGGCGGCCTCATCGCCGGCCTGAGCCTGGTGATCGAAGCGACGCTCCCGCACTGGCCGGTGCAGTTCGCGACGATGGCGGCCATGGGTTTCGGCTTCTTCCTCCTGCACGCCTCGATCCAGGTCCAGATGACGGAGCTCGCCCCGACAGCGCGCGGCACGGCCGTCTCGATGCACTCCTTTTCCTACTTCCTGGGGCAGGCGCTGGGCCCGGTCCTGTACTCGGTCGGCTTCGCCGCCGTCGGCCCTTCGGCGACGCTCGTCGCCGGAGGCATTGTCATGGTTCTGGTGGGCTTCACTGTGGCGCGGCTGCTGCATGGGGCTGGGCGAAAAGACGCATGAGGCGACCTTGTCGCCGCGCCCGAAAAAGCCGATATTAAGCCCATCGGCCTGGGGTGCCGCGGCAGCTGCCGCGGCTGAGAGCACACCCATCGAACCTGTCTGGGTCATTCCAGCGTAGGGAGCCGCCAAAATGGGCAGCCTCGTAAATTCCATTTCCAAACATTCAAACGTAGCCGTCATTGGCGCCGGCGTGATCGGGCTTGGCATCGCCTGGCGGCTGGCGCAGCGCGGCCATACGGTTACGGTGGTCGACAAAGGCGCGGCCGGTTCTGGGGCGAGCCATGCGGCTGCCGGCATGCTCGCGGCCTGCGCCGAGGCCGAGCCTGGCGAAGAGAATCTCATCGCGCTCGGCCGCGCGAGCCAGGCGCTCTGGCCCGATTTCGCGGCGGAGCTCGAAGCGGCCTCCGGAATGAGCATCGACCTGCGGCAGGAGGGCACGCTCGTCGTCGCGCTCACCGCCGACGATCAGGCGCGCATCCATCACCATCTCGATTTCCAGAAGCACCTCGGCTTGCCGGTGGAATGGATCACGGCGGCCCAAGCGCGCAAGCGCGAGCCGCATCTCGGCGCCCGACTGGCCGGTGCGCTGTGGTCGCCGCAAGATCATCAGGCCGACAATCGCAAGCTCGCGGCGGCGCTGCGGATTGCAGCGGAGCGGGCGGGGGTGAGCCTTCACGAACATGCGCCGGTCGCGCGCCTTCTGGTCGAGCGTGGGCGGGTCGCTGGTTTCGCTTTGACGGACGGCCGCGAGATGCGCGCCGATATCACGGTCCTCGCAGCGGGACCTTGGACACGCGGCATTGAAGGCCTGCCGGCGGAGCTCCGCCCGCCGGTGCGCCCGATCAAGGGCCAGGTGCTTACACTGCAGATGGATGCGGCGGCGCCTTTGCTGACGCATGTTCTCTGGGGGCCGAATATCTACATGGTGCCGCGCAATGACGGCCGCCTTCTCCTGGGCGCGACCGTCGAGGAAAAGGGCTTTGACGCGACGCTGACGGCGGGCGGAATGCTCACGCTTCTCGAAGCGGCATGGCGCGTGATTCCGGCGATCGAAGAGCTTCCGATCGTCGAAACCTGGGTCGGGCATCGTCCGGGCAGTCGTGACGATGCGCCGATCCTCGGTCCCGCTGCGGTGCCAAGCCTCGTCTACGCTACCGGACACCATCGCAACGGCATTCTGTTGACGCCGGTGACGGCCAATGCCATCGCCCGCTTCGTCGCCGAAAGCGAGATGGATGCGCTCGTGCAGCCTTTCGGCATCGAACGTTTTGCGCCGGCGCAGGCGGCGGAATGAGTCTCAAAGCAAGTGGCTATGATCCGACGATGATGATTCAGGTGAACGGAAAGCAGGAAGCGGTCGCGGCCGATACGCTGAGCGCCTTGCTCGCGGACAAAGGCATCGACACCGGCGCCCGTGGCGTCGCAGTCGCGCTCAACGGCGCGGTCGTGCCGCGCGCGGCGTGGGCCGACACGGCCTTGCGCGCTGATGACGCGGTCGAGATCGTGCACGCGAAGCAAGGCGGATAGTATGTGTTCATCCCGGCCTATGTCATTCCGGGGCGCCGCATCGCGGCGAGCCCGGAATCCATACGCCGCAGCTGGGATTATGGATTCCAGGTTCACGGGCTGCGCCCGTGCCCCGGAATGACGAGAAAAAGTATGACCGACACCCTCACCATCGCCGGCCGCAGTCTCAACTCGCGGCTCTTCCTCGGGACCGCCGGCTATCCGAACCGGCAGGTGATGCTCGATGCGCTCAAAGCAAGCGGCAGCGAGCTCGTCACCGCCTCGATCCGCCGCATCAGCTTGGCCGGCGAAGAGGAAAGCCTCGTCGATCTTCTTGCGGGCCGCGCGCATTTCCTTCCCAACACCGCGGGCTGTCAGACGGCGAAGGACGCGATCCTCACCGCCGAGTTAGCGCGCGAGGCGCTCGACACCAACTGGGTGAAGCTCGAAGTCATAGGTGATCGCGAACTGCTTTATCCCGATGTCGAGGCGCTTGTCCGCGCCACGGAAGAACTCGTCGGCAAGGGCTTCATCGTACTGCCGTACTGCAACGACGATCCGGTCACCTGTCGCAAGCTCGCCGATGTCGGCGCAGCGGCGGTGATGCCGCTCGGCTCGCCGATCGGCTCCGGCCTCGGCATCTCCAATCCGCATCTGATCGAACTCATCTGCGCTCGCTCGCCGGTGCCGGTGGTGCTTGATGCCGGCATCGGCACCGCCTCCGATGCGGCGCTGGCGATGGAGCTTGGCTGCTCCGCGGTGCTTCTCAACACGGCGGTGTCGAGGGCGAACGATCCCGTGCGCATGGCGGCGGCCATGAAAGCCGGGGTCGAAGCCGGACGGCTTGCGCGTCTTTCGGGCCGCATTCCGAAGCGCGTCAATGCGGAGCCGTCGAGTCCGCAATTCGG
The DNA here is from genome assembly GCA_050187875.1 of Variibacter sp. Classification (GTDB taxonomy): domain Bacteria; phylum Pseudomonadota; class Alphaproteobacteria; order Rhizobiales; family Xanthobacteraceae; genus JAFKKS01. The sequence goes on along the minus strand of JBFWXB010000016.1, from coordinate 28,371 downwards.
TCTCGTCGGAACGTGACGCTTTCCGATCCGCCGCTCCTTCTCGTCATCGACCGCAGCCAGGCGCGAACACCGCTTCCCGATATCCTCGCAGCGGCCTTTGCCGCCGGCTGCCGCTGGGCGAGCATCCGCGAAAAGGATTTGGCGCACGACGATCTTCTGGCGCTGCGCGATGCGCTGATTCCGGTCGCGGCGAAATGGAACGCGGCGCTCACGATCCACGCCGCTGATCCCGCGCTGGCCGCCGACCTTGCCGGGCTGCATCTGCCGGCGGGCGGGGACGTCGAAGCCGCACGTGCTGCGCTCGGTCGAAACAAACTGCTCGGTCTGTCGGTTCATGGCGCCGGCGAGGCGGCGGCTGCGAACCCGTTCCTGGTCGATTACATCGTCGCGGGGCCGGCGTTCCTCACCAAAAGCAAGCCGGGCTACGGTCCCGCACTCGGGCTCGACGGATTGCGCGCGATAGCGGCCGCCACCTCGCTTCCCGTGATCGGCATCGGCGGCGTCACGTCCGATAACGTCGCGACACTGCGCGCTGCCGGTGTTGCAGGCATTGCCGTCATGGGCGGCGTCATGCGCGCCCATGATCCCGGCGCGGAGGTGCAGGCGCTGATCGCGGCGTGGGGGACGGCTGTCTAAGCCACTGGCGCGATGACGCCGTCGCGTGCGTCGCGCCGCCAGAGCGTGTCCGGCGTCAGATGCGTACCGCCGAACCAGCGATCGATCTTGTTTTCCCGCGCATGGTCGAATTGTCCGGCCAACGTCGCCCGTCCGGCGTCGGTGAGGGTGAGCTCCGAGCGCGCGTACATGCGGTAGCGCGCGCTGTCGGGGCCCTGTGCGCATTCGCTCGAGGGCACGCGCAGTCCGGCGACCAATGGCTGCGGCGCGAATGCAAGCCCGTCGATCCGGCGGAAGAAGCTCAGATCGGACATGAAGCGCGCGGGCTCCTTCGCTTCGACCGTGCCGAACAGTGGCCCGACCTGCGCCGGCGCCTCGGCGAGCGAGCGCAGGATGTTTTCTTCCGTGGCCGAAAGGCCGGAATGCTGCGCCGGCAGTTCGAGCAGCAGGCGGCGTAGCGCCGTCGCCAAGCAGGGCAGGGCCGGCAGATCGAGCTGCGCGAGAAGGGCGAGCGCTTCCGGCGTCGGCGACGTGAAAGCTTCCCAGGCGCGCTTGGCGTTGTCGAAATGCCGCGGCGTGATCGGGCGCGCTGTCGTCTGCAATTCGCGCAGCGCCTCCTCGCTCTGCAGGCCGAGATAATCCTGCGCCTGCACGAGATAGAGGCCTTCCAGCCGCCCCTCGTCAGCAAAGAAGGTCAGGAGCTGAACGAGCTGCAGTTGGTCGTAAAGGTCATGCTCGAACCAGAGCTCGACGCGCTCATGCTGGCCGTGGTTGCGCACGGCGGCGTCGCGTGCGGCGAAATTATCGAGCAGTTCCGTCGCCGGCCGCGACAGCTCCGACGCGAGAAACTGGGCACGGATCAGGGAGAGTGCTTCGAGGATGAGGCCCGCCGGCACCGGCCCTTCGTAGAGCACGTCGCGCCACGGCAGGACCTCCGCTTCTATCCCGGCAGCGCGGATGCGATCCGCCGCCGCGTCGCCGTTCGTGATGATGAGGCGGGGCATCATTCAGCCGCGTCCACGGTAAGGCGCCACGCCCTGGTCCGGCGCCCAGGTGCCTTGCGGTAGCTTGCCGAATTGCCAGAACACGTCGATCGGCATGCCCCCACGCGGATACCAGTATCCCCCGATCCGCAGCCACCGCGGCTTCAGCCGCTCGACCAGGCGCTTGCCGATGCCGACCGTGCAGTCTTCATGAAAAGCGCCGTGATTCCGGAAACTTGCAAGGAAAAGCTTCAATGACTTGGACTCCACCAACCAACGATCCGGCACATAGTCGATGACAAGCGTGGCAAAATCTGGCTGAGCGGTGATCGGGCAGAGCGCGGTGAATTCCGGCGCCGTGAAGCGCGCGACATAATCCGTGTCCGCATGCGGGTTGGGCACGCGATCGAGCACCGCTTTCGCCGGCGAGGCGGGAATGCGGGACGGCTTCCCGAGATGTTTGGTCTTGAGGGCCATGGAACCTCCGATACGCAAGCGGCATGCATGCGGCCTTTGCCGCGGCGCGGGCATCCTGTAGAAGCGGCCGGTCTCCCATGCAATCTCCCCAAAGCAACGCCGCCGGAGTCCCATGACTGCTATCGTCGACATCATCGGCCGCCAAATCCTTGACAGCCGCGGTAACCCGACCGTCGAGGTCGACATCGTTCTGGAGGACGGCACGCTCGGTCGCGCCGCGGTGCCGTCCGGCGCCTCGACCGGCAAGCACGAGGCGGTGGAACTGCGCGACGGCGACAAGACGCGCTACCTCGGCAAGGGCGTGCAGAAGGCGCTCGACGCCGTCAACGGCGAGATCTTCGACGCGCTCGGCGGCATGGACGCGGAGGCGCAGGTCAAGCTCGACGAGACGATGATCGCCCTCGACGGCACGCCGAATAAGAGCCGGCTCGGTGCCAATGCCATTCTCGGCGTCTCGCTCGCCGCGGCGAAAGCCGCCGCGATCGCCACCAACCTGCCGCTCTATCGCTATGTCGGCGGCGTCGCCGCGCGGCTTCTCCCCGTGCCGATGATGAACATCGTCAACGGCGGCGCCCATGCCGACAATCTGATCGACTTCCAGGAATTCATGATCATGCCGGTCGGCGCGGCGAATTTCGCCGAGTGCCTGCGCATGGGCTCGGAGGTCTTCCACACTTTGAAGAGGGGACTGGCCGACGCCGGACATAACACCAATGTCGGCGACGAAGGCGGCTTCGCACCGAACCTTGCCTCGGCTGACGATGCCCTTGGCTTCGTCATGAAGTCGATCGAGAAGGCCGGCTACAAGCCGGGCGAGGACATCGTGCTCGCGCTTGACTGCGCCGCGACCGAATTCTTCAAGGGCGGCGTCTACGACTATGAGGGCGAAGGCAAAAAGCGCGACGGCGCGGCGCAGGCGAAATATCTCGCCGATCTCGTCGGGCGCTACCCGATCGTCTCCATCGAAGACGGGATGGCAGAGGACGACTTCGACGGCTGGAAGGCGCTGACCGACGCGGTCGGACAGAAGTGTCAGCTGGTCGGGGACGACCTCTTCGTGACCAACGTCACGCGCTTTGCCGACGGCATCAAGCGCGGCATCGCGAACTCGATCCTGGTGAAGGTCAACCAGATCGGCTCGCTGACCGAAACGCTTGCGGCGGTCGAGATGGCGCACAAGGCGGCCTACACCGCCGTGATGTCGCATCGCTCCGGCGAGACGGAGGATTCCACCATCGCCGACCTCGCGGTCGCGACCAATTGCGGGCAGATCAAGACCGGCTCGCTGGCGCGCTCCGATCGCACGGCGAAGTACAACCAACTCCTGCGTATCGAGGAGGAGCTCGGGCCGCAGGCGAAATTCGCGGGACGCAGCGCCATCAAGCACGCAGCGCGCAACTGAGCGGCGCGCGCCGCTTGCCTTTTTTCGAACCGTACCGCACAACCGCCGGGCTGATTTGAAGCTTTCCAGGACTGCGATGCTCGATTTCGCACAGGCGCGGCGGATGATGGTCGATGGCCAGGTTCGCACCAGCGACGTCACCGACCCCGCGATCATAACGGCCATGCTGGAGATCCCGCGGGAGCGCTTCGCCCCCGACGGCAAGGCGGCCCTGGCCTATCTCGATCTCGACCTTCCCTTGACCGATGCGCGGCCGGGCGTTGCTTCGCGCTGCCTGCTCAAGCCGATGGTGCTCGCGAAACTCGTGCAGGCGGCCGATGTGAGGGAGGGGGATCGCGCGCTTGTTGTCGGCTGCGGGACCGGCTACTCCGCCGCGCTGCTGGCGCGGCTCGGAGCCTCTGTCGTGGGTTTGGAAGACAACGACTCCCTCGCACGCATCGCGCGCGCGACATTGTCGGGCCTCGGGATTGCCGAGGTCGCGGTCGAAACGGGCCCGCTGGCGGGCGGCTTCGCCAAGGGGGGGCCCTACGCGGTCATCCTGATCGAAGGCAGCATTGAGGACATTCCCTCGACGCTGAGAGAGCAGCTTTCCGAACGGGGGCGTCTTGTCTGCGTGCAGCAAAGCGGCCCAGTGGGCAAGGCGATGCTTTACTATCGCACCGCGGACGCGTTTAGCGGCCGCCCGATCTTCGATGCCTCGGCGACCGCGCTGCCCGGCTTCGCGAAGCCCCGCGCGTTCGTTTTCTGATCCGCTGATAGGAGCTTAGGGCTGGGTGTGGCGCGAACGCGCCAGCTGGTGTCTTTTGCACAAGCTTCCCTTTATCGCAGGGCGCCATCGGGCTGACTGCTGATATGCTCGCCGGTGAGTCTGGGGATCGGCGTTTCCGGACGGTAAGCGGCGATCCGTGCGTATGGTGCAAAATTCGTTAATGTCAGGCGGTAACAAGCTGCCGCAAGAAGTTTGCCCGGGTTTGCGTCGATACTGGGAAGGCTATTTGGAATGCGAATGACGAGGGGGTCGGGATTTGCAAGGCCGCGCGCGCTCATGGTGGCCGTGGCGCTAGCCGGCCTCGTGCCGCTTCACGCCGCCCGCGCCGAGACCCTGAACTCGGCGCTCGCGCAGGCGTATCAGAATAATCCTCAGCTCAATGCCGAGCGGGCGCGCCAGCGCGCGACCGACGAGAACGTGCCGCAGGCACTGTCCGGTTACCGTCCGCAATTCAGTGCGACGGCGAATATCGGCGCCCAGTATTACGACAGCACCACCTCGTCGGGCCGGGCCGTCGGCACGACGATTCCGCGCGGCGCCGGCATCACCGGCACGCAGACGATCTTCAACGGCTTCCGCACCGCCAATCGCACACGCGCCGCCGAAGGGCAGGTCTTGGCCGGACGCGAAGCTTTGCGCGTGCTCGAGCAGCAGGTGATGCTCGACGCAGCGACCGCCTACATGAACGTCTTGCGCGACACCGCGATCCTGGAGCTGCAGCGGCGCAACGTCGAAGTCCTCGAGGAGCAGCTGCGCCAGACGCGCGATCGCTTCAATGTCGGCGAGGTGACGCGAACCGACGTCGCGCAAGCCGAATCGCGGCTTGCCGCTGCGCGTTCGTCGTCATTGGCGGCGGAAGCAAACCTGTCCGCGTCGCGCGCCGCCTATCGCCGCGTGATCGGCGTCGAGCCGACGAAGCTCACGCCCGGCCAGCCGGTCGATAGGCTCTCACCGCGCACCGTGGCCGCGGCGGTTGCGCGCGGCATCGTCGAGAACCCGTCCGTGACCAGCGCGACCTATGGCATCGATGTCGCGCTGCTGCAGGTGAAGATCAGCGAGGGCGCGCTTTACCCGACGCTGACCGTGCAGGGGAACATCTCGCAACAATACGACAGCTCGCCCATCATCCAGAGCACGCTTTCGGCATCCGCCGTGGCACAGCTCTCCATTCCGATCTACCAGGGCGGCACCGAATATTCGTTGATCCGCCAGTCGAAGGAGACGCTCGGCCAGCAGCGTCTCAATCTTGAGCTCCAGCGCGACACCGTGCGCGCCACCGTGGTGCAGGCCTGGGGCCAGCTCGAAGCCGCGCGGGCGCAGATCCAGGCGGCGCAGGCGCAGGTGACGGCGGCGGAAATCGCCCTCAACGGCGTGCGCGAAGAAGCTCGCGTCGGGCAGCGCACGACCCTCGACGTCCTCAATGCCCAGCAGGAATTGGTGAATGCGCGTGTGACTTTGGTGACGGCGCAGCGCGATCGCGTCGTCAACTCCTACACGCTCTTGTCGGCGACCGGTCGGCTCTCACCGCAAGTGCTCAAGCTTGGCGTGCCGCTTTACGACTCGCGCATCCACTATCATCAGGTGCGTGACGCTTGGGATGGCCTGCGCACACCTGATGGCCGGTGAGGCGACGCATCTGCAACACGTTGTGGATCGTAACGCCGTTTCGCGGCCGCTTCGCGCGATGAACCTTTGACAGGCCACGCGCGCATTCGTACTTGGCGAGTATCGCAGCGTTTCGGGTGATTCGGTGGGGAGTCCACAGTCGGACGCGGCGCGGGGAAGTAGCCATGAGTCAGGCGGCGAAGGCGCAAGAGCCTTCCATGGAGGAAATCCTGGCATCCATCCGGCGCATCATCGCCGATGATGAGGGCGCGAAGTCGGAATCGAAGCCGGCTCCTGCACCGGCGGCCAACGGCGCTGCACATCCGCCTGCCGAGCCGTCGGCGATCAGCCAGAACGATATCGACGCGATGCTCGCCGGCTTTGAAGGCACGGAAACCGCGACGCCGTCGGACGCGAAGCCCGAGGCGCCGCAATCTCCGCCGGCGACGCCATCCGAGGAGCAGACGGCCGCGGCCGGCGCCGACGCGGCCGATGTCCTCGAATTGACGGAAGCGATGGAAGCGGTCGAGGAGGAGGCGCCGGCATTCCGCAAGATCGACGGCATGTCGGATGTGGTTTTCGCCGATGATGCCGTGCCGCAAGCAGAACCTCAGGTCGAGCCGCAAGCCGAACCCCACCGGCCGCCGCGGTCGCATCTGGAAGCGGATGCGGAAGCCTTGCTTTCGGAGCAGACCACATCGGCGGCTGCAAGCGCCTTTGGCGCCTTGGCGCATACGGTCCTTGTCAAGAATGCGCGCACGCTCGAGGATCTGGTGCGCGAAATGTTGCGGCCGATGCTCAAGACCTGGCTCGACGACAACCTCCCGACCATCGTCGAACGGCTGGTCCGCGCCGAGATCGAGCGCGTCTCCCGCGGCCGAAGCTAAAAAGCGCGGCATTGGCTATCCCGCCCTCTCCCTGATTGACAGCGGGGAGCGGCAGGGGCTTTTTACGGCGCCTGTTTGGAAAGCGCCGGAATGATCGAAAAAACCTACCAGCCCGCGGACGTCGAGGGCCGCATTTTTGCCGCATGGGAGAAGGCCAAGGCCTTCCGGTGCGGCCGGCCGGAGCGCAAGGACGCTTCGCCGTACTGCATTGTCATCCCGCCGCCGAACGTTACCGGCTCCCTGCATATGGGGCACGCGCTCAACAATACGCTGCAGGACGTGCTGGTTCGCTTCGAGCGCATGCGCGGCAAGGATGTCCTTTGGCAGCCGGGCATGGACCACGCCGGCATCGCCACCCAAGCGGTGGTCGAGCGGCAGCTGCGCGAGCGTCAGCAGCCCGGCAGCCGCGAGATGGGGCGCGAGGCCTTCATCAAGCGCGTTTGGGAATGGAAGGAGGAGTCTGGCGGCACCATCATCAGCCAGCTCAAGCGGCTCGGCGCCTCCTGTGACTGGTCACGCGAGCGCTTCACCATGGACGAGGGGCTCTCCCGCGCCGTGGTGAAGGTGTTTGTCGAGCTTTACCAAGCCGGGCTCATCTACAAGGACAAGCGGCTGGTCAATTGGGACCCGAAGCTTCTCACCGCCATCTCCGACCTCGAAGTGCAGCAGGTGGAGATGAAGGGAAGCCTCTGGCATTTCAAATATCCGATCGAGGGAGACCCCGAGACTTTCATCACGGTCGCGACGACGCGGCCGGAGACGATGCTGGGTGACACGGCGGTCGCAGTGCATCCCGACGACGAGCGCTACCGCGATTTCGTTGGCAAGCATGCGATCTTGCCGCTTGTTGGCCGCCGCATCCCGATCGTCGCCGATGAGTATTCCGATCCCGAAAAAGGTTCCGGCGCGGTGAAGATTACCCCGGCGCACGACTTCAACGACTTTGAAGTCGGGCGGCGGCACCACCTGCCGCTGATCAACATCTTCGACCGCTCGGCGCGTCTCGCGCTGCGCGAGAACGAGGCGTTCCTCGATGACGTTCCCGCGTCGGCCGAGCTCGACATGACGCTCGCGCTGGACGGCTACGACCGCTTCGATGCGCGCAAGCGCGTCGTGGAGCGGATGGAGGCGGCGGGGCTGATCGAGAAGATCGAGCGGCACGTCCACATGGTGCCGCATGGCGATCGATCGAACGCCGTCGTCGAGCCCTATCTCACCGATCAGTGGTACGTCGACGCGAAGGAGATGTCCTACCTGCCGATGGCGTCGGTGCGCGACGGGCAAACCGTCTTCGTGCCGAAGCAGTGGGAAGCGACTTTCTTCAACTGGATGGAGAACATCCAGCCCTGGTGCATCTCGCGCCAGATCTGGTGGGGTCACCAGATTCCCGCCTGGTACGGGCCGGACGACAAAGTGTTCGTCGCCGAAAGCCATGAAGAGGCGCTGGCCGACGCGCTTGCCTACTACGTCGTCAACGGCGTCCTCACAAAGCCCGAGGCCGACAAGATTGCCAAGGATGCGGACCGCCGCGCGAGCTTCCTCACCCGCGACGAAGACGTGCTCGACACCTGGTTCTCGTCGGCGCTGTGGCCGTTCTCGACGCTCGGCTGGCCGGACGAGACGCCGGAGCTCGCGCGCTTCTATCCCACCAGCACGCTGGTCACCGGCTTCGACATCATCTTCTTCTGGGTCGCCCGCATGATGATGATGGGCCACCATTTCATGAAGGAGAAGCCGTTCAGCACCGTCTACATCCACGCGCTCGTCCGCGACGAGAAGGGCGCGAAGATGTCGAAGTCCAAGGGCAACATCATCGACCCGCTGGAGCTGATCGACCAATACGGCGCCGACGCGCTGCGCTTCACGCTCGCGGCGATGGCGGCGCAAGGCCGTGACATCAAGCTCTCGACCTCGCGTGTCGAAGGCTATCGCAACTTCACGACCAAGCTCTGGAACGCGGCGCGTTTTGCCGAGATGAACGAATGCGTCACCGTACCGGGCTTCGACCCGAAAACCGCGACCGAGACGCTCAACCGCTGGATCGCCCACGAAGCCGCCGCGACCGCGCGCGCCGTGACGGAGGCGCTCGACGCGTTCAAGTTCAACGAGGCCGCGGGCGCGCTCTATCGCTTCGTCTGGAACATCTATTGCGACTGGTATCTTGAGCTTGCAAAGCCGGTGCTGCTCGGACCCGACGGCGCGACCAAGGACGAAACCCGAGCGATGACCGCCTGGGTGCGCGACGAAATTTTGAAACTGCTGCACCCATTCATGCCGTTCGTGACCGAGGAGCTTTGGGCGGTGACGGCCGAAGGCGGCGCCAAACGCGACACGCTTCTGATCCTCAGTGATTGGCCGACGCTCGATGGCTTGGAGGATGCGGAGGCGGAGGCCGAGATCGGCTGGATCATCGACCTCGTGTCGGCGATCCGCTCAGCGCGTGCGGAGATGAACGTCCCGGCCGGTGCGCAGACCCCCTTGCAGCTGGTTGCGGCGGCGACGGAGACTCGTTCGCGGGCTGAGCGCTGGGGTGACATGATCAAGCGGCTGGCGCGGGTGTCGGAGATCGGATTTGCCGACGTAGCGCCGCCGAATGCGGTGCAGCTCGTCGTGCGCGGCGAAGTCGCCGCGCTGCCGCTTGCGGGCGTGATCGATCTCGACGCCGAACGCGGGCGCCTGCAGAAGGAGATGGCGAAGGTCGCGAGCGACATCGCGCGGGTCGACGCCAAGCTCGGCAACGACGATTTCCTCAAGCGCGCGCCTGAAGACGTGATCGAGGGCGAGCGGGAGAAGCGCGCCGACGCGCAGGCGCGCTACGAGAAGATCGTGGAGGCCCTGGAGCGACTGAAGGTCGCGAGCTAGGGCAGGGCACACATCATGCCGCCCCGTGTGCCCCTTCGCCTGTTCACGCTCCTGTGGCTGTGCGGCGTCGCGCTGCGGCTGACGATTCTCTCGATCCCGCCGGTTATCACCTCGATCCGCACCGACCTGTCGCTGTCAGGCACCGAGGTGGGTCTCCTCTCCGCGTTGCCGGTGATCGTCTTCGCCGCGTTCGCGCTTCCAGGATCGCTGGTGGTCAGCCGCTTCGGCGTCGTGACAACGTTGGTCGCTGGGCTTCTCATTGGCGCGGCGGGCGCCGCCTTGCGCGGCGCCGTGCTGCATGTGGTCGCGCTATTTGCCGCAACGGTGGTGATGGGGGCGGGGATCGCGATGATGCAGGTCGCGCTGCCCGCGGCCGTGCGGCGCTGGATGCCTGAACACGCCGGTTTTGCGACCGCGCTCTACACCAACGGGCTTTTGGTCGGCGAAATCCTTCCCGTTGCTTTGACCATCACGTTCGTCCTGCCGCTGGTTGGGGAAAGCTGGCGGCTTGCGCTTGCGTTCTGGAGCCTGCCGCTCTTCGCCATTGCCGCGCTGTCGCTCCTGCTCACGGGCCGCCGCGCGGACAAGGGGACGGGTCCGACCGCGACGGCGCATTGGTCGCCGGATTGGCGCGGCAAGCAGGTTTGGCTGTTCGGTTGCACCTTCATCGGTGCGACCGCGACTTATTTCGGCAGCAACGCCTTCGTCCCGAGCTATCTCGACGCCGCCGGCCGCGCCGACCTCATCGGCGAGGTGCTCACCGCGCTCAATGCCGGGCAGCTGCCGGTCTCGGTCCTGCTGCTGTTCTTCGCGGGCCGGATGGCGCGCCAGGTCTGGGCGCTTCCGGTCATCGGCGTCATAGCGATGGCTGCTTTGATCGGCATGGCGACCACGGCAAGCCACTGGACCACGGCATACGCAGCATTGCTCGGCGGGTCCTTGGCCGCCGCGTTGACGTTGGTTCTCACATTGCCGGTCATCTTCTGCGAGCGGGAAGATGTCGCGCGCGTCTCGGCGGGCATGTTCATTGTTGGCTACGCCACCGCGGTGATCGTCTCGATCATCGGCGGCGCCGCCTGGGACGTCACCGGCGCTGTGCGGGCGGCGTTTGTGCCGATCGGCATGGCGATTGTGCCGCTGATGGTCATGCCGTTCGTGATCTACCGGCAGCCGCGCCCGGCCGTCGCATGAGCGCTTGGCGCGATCGCCTGTTCCGGGCGATGACGCGGCCGCCGTTCCGCGACCCGGAAGGACGTAAGGGCATCCTCACCCCCTTTGCCCATGCGCAATCGCATGCCGTTCGCCGCCTTGTGCTGACGCTTGCGGGCTGGCCGCGATGGAGCCGGCCGCTGCGGGTCGCCTATCTCTCCGATTTTCACGTCGGCTCGCACAGCGGCGACGTTGCAAGGCTCGCCCGGATCGTCGAGGAGGCGGCACGCCACAGGCCCGACCTCGCCCTCTACGGCGGCGACTACGTCAATCTCATTCCCTTCGGCGGCGGACGGGTGCCGCCGCAAACCGTCGCCGCGATTCTGGGCCGCCTTGATGCACCGCTCGGGCGGGTCGCCGTGCTCGGCAATCACGACCGCAACTACGGGCCGGACGAGGTTGCTGACGCCTTGCGAACCAAGGGGATCACCGTACTTTTTGATTCGATCTGCGAGGTGAGTTTCGAAGGCGCAACGCTCCCGATAGCCGGCTTGCACGACGCGCGCCGCGACCGCCCGGCGGCCCGCGAGGTGCTCGCGGCCCTCGACCCGCGCCGGCCAGCCATCGTCCTCGCGCATGATCCCTGGTGGTTCGGTGAAATGCGTCCCGGGCACATGATGCTCGCCGGCCATACCCATGGCGGCCAGATTTGCCTGCCGGGCTTTGGACCGCTGCGGAACGCCTCATGGGCGCCGCTGCGCTGGACCTATGGGATGATCGAGGAGGATGGGAAGCGCATGTATGTGACAAGCGGCCTCGGCTGCAGTGCGCTCCCGTTGCGCATCGCGGCACAGCCTGAATGGGTCTTGCTGGAGATCAACGGCGCGTCATCTTAGACGTCCTGACCGTCATTGCCGGGCTTAGGAAGGTACTTATCCCATCCCTTTGAAAGGCTTGCTGAGAAATCTTGAATCGGATTCTCCGTAGCGCCAGGGCAGGTCGGCGGCTTTGGTGATGCCAATCCGAACGCCGACCGCCACGGCGGGCGCGCGCTTGCGCGCGTATACGGCGAAGGGTGGCGCATCGAGCGCCAGGCCGTTGTCCGCGCCGGTGATGCCGAGTGCTTCACACACCTTGCCCGGTCCCGAACAGAGCATACGGACATCGTCGAGACCGCGCCGCTTGCGCATGGCGTCGACCCCCTCCGTCGGCTCGATCGCCCGGATCAGCACGGCGCTGGCACTGCCCTCCGGCTCGCAGACGAAATTCATGCACCAATGGATGCCGTAGGAGCGGTAGACGTAGAGATGCCCCGGCGGGCCGAACATGACCTGATTGCGCGGCGTCGGCCCGCGGAAGGAATGCGCCGCCGGCTCGGTGTGGTGATAGGCCTCGACCTCGACGATCCGCCCGCCGACGCCGTTCACAAGCAGCACGGCTCCGATCAGATCGGGAGCAACCTTGTGGACGCTTCGGGCAAAGAAAGCAGCGTTAAGGCGACGGTCTGACGAAAGCATGCCGATCTCCTAACGTGTATTAACCGTCACACATGTGTCGCCTCAGCAACACGTTAGGACAATGCGAAGGTGAGAGCGCCTGCTCACCCGCCACGCCGCGATTCCGCCACACATAAACACGACATCCAAAGCGTCACGAGCCATCATGGTGCCTCGCTTGTCTGCGAAGGCGTCTTGTTACGACCGCAAGGGTGGGGGCCCCCGAAGTCGAAGCGAATGGAGGAGCGTGGCTAACCCGGCGGTGAAAAACCGGGGCATGGAATCGTGAGGGGGCTCGAAGGTCCAATGGACGCCAAGACGAATTTGAAATCGCGTTTGCCGAGCCGCCATGTCACCGAAGGGCCGGCGCGCGCGCCGCATCGCTCGTACTACTACGCGATGGGGCTGACGACCGAGCAGATTCATCAGCCTTTCGTCGGCGTCGCCACTTGCTGGAACGAAGCTGCGCCCTGCAACATCTCGCTGATGCGCCAGGCGCAGGCTGTGAAGAAGGGCGTCGCCGCGGCCGGCGGCACGCCGCGCGAGTTCTGCACCATCACCGTGACCGACGGCATCGCTATGGGGCATGCCGGCATGCGCGCCTCGCTCCCGTCGCGTGAATGCATTGCCGACAGCGTCGAACTGACGATGCGCGGCCACGGCTATGACGCGGTCGTCGGGCTTGCCGGCTGCGACAAGTCGCTCCCCGGCATGATGATGGCGATGGTGCGCCTGAACGTCCCGTCGATCTTCATCTATGGCGGATCGATCCTGCCCGGCACCTTCAAGGGCAAGCCGGTCACGGTGCAGGACGTGTTCGAGGCGGTCGGCCGTCATTCGGTCGGCGACATGTCCGACGCCGATCTCGATGAATTGGAGCAGGTTGCGTGCCCCTCCGCCGGCGCCTGCGGCGCGCAATTCACCGCCAACACCATGGCGACCGTTTCCGAGGCGATCGGCCTCGCGCTGCCGTATTCGGCCGGTGCGCCGGCGCCCTATGAGTTTCGCGACAAGTTCTGCGCCGCCGCCGGCGAGATGATCCTCGATCTCGTTAAGGCAAACATCCGCCCGCGCGACATCGTCACCCGCAAGGCGCTGGAGAATGCGGCAACCGTCGTCGCGGCCTCGGGCGGCTCGACCAATGCCGGCCTGCATCTTCCCGCCATTGCGAATGAATGCGGGATCGAGTTCACGCTGTTCGACGTCGCCGAGGTGTTCAAGCGCACCCCCTATATCGCCGACCTCAAGCCCGGCGGCCGTTATGTCGCCAAGGATATGTTCGAAGCTGGCGGCGTGCCCCTGCTGATGAAGACGCTGCTCGATCACGGCTACCTGCACGGAGACTGCATGACGGTCACCGGCCGCACGATCGCCGAGAATCTCAAGAACGTGCAGTGGAACGACGCGCAGGATGTGGTCCGTCCCGCGGACAACCCGATCACGCCGACCGGCGGCGTCGTCGGTCTCAAGGGCAACCTCGCCCCGGAAGGCGCGATCGTGAAGGTCGCCGGCATGACGGAGCTGAAATTCACCGGTCCGGCGCGCTGCTTCGACGGTGAGGAAGCCTGTTTCGAGGCTGTCAAGAACAAGACCTACAAGGAAGGCGAAGTCCTCGTTATCCGCTACGAGGGCCCCCGCGGCGGTCCCGGCATGCGCGAGATGCTCTCGACGACGGCAGCGCTTTACGGTCAGGGCATGGGCGGCAAGGTGGCGCTGATCACCGATGGGCGGTTCTCCGGCGCGACGCGCGGTTTCTGTATTGGCCATGTCGGCCCCGAGGCGGCCGTCGGCGGGCCGATCGCTTTGCTACGTGACGGCGACATCATCACCATCGACGCGGTCGCCGGCACCCTCGACGTGAAGCTTGGCGACGATGAACTCGCCAAGCGCAAGAGGGATTGGACGCCGCGCGAGACGGATTACACGTCCGGGTATCTCTGGAAGTACGCGCAACAAGTCGGTCCCGCCGTTCATGGCGCGGTGACGCACCCCGGCGGTGCGGCCGAGAAACAATCCTATGCGGATAGTTGAGCGCATCGGCATCGCAGTCCTGATCGGGCTCAGTTGGCCCGCGACAGCCTTTGCGTTCGATGGCGCCAAGCCTCCGGCACGCGCTCCCGCAGCGCCGCCGGCACTGGCTTTCGACGGCACCCGCGTTCCTCCGAATTCGCCCGCGCTCACGCCGCTGCAGGCGTTCCGCGACGGCGCCGAGGCGCTGCGCGCAGGCCATATGGCGCGTGCGGTCACGTCGCTCGAATATGCCGCTGAGCAGGGCCACACGGCAGCCCAGTGGAAGCTCGGCCGCATGTATGCGGAAGGCGAGGGGGTCAAGCAGAACGACCTGCGCGCCTTCGAGTATTTCAGCCGCATCGCCAATCAGCACGCCGACGATAATCCGGAGACTCCGCAGTCACGCTTTGTCGCGAGCGCCTTCGTTGCGCTCGGCCAGTACTATCTCGACGGCATCCCCAACAGCGCGGTGAAGGCAAATCCGCCGCGGGCGCGCGAGATGTTCGCTTACGCCGCGTCCTATTTCGGCGACCCTGACGCGCAATACAATCTTGCGCGGATGTACCTCGACGGCACGGGCTCGCCGAAAGACCCGCGCCAAGCCGCACGCTGGCTCGGCCTTGCCGCCCATAAGGGGCAGTACCAGGCGCAGGCGCTGCTCGGCCATATGCTGTTCAAGGGCGAATACGTCCCGCGCCAGGCCGCGCGCGGCTTGATGTGGCTGACCTTGGCGAAGGACGCCGCCGGCGGGTCAGGCGAGAAGTGGATCGGCGACATGTATGACGCCGCATTCAAGCTCGCGACCGAGGACGAGCGCTCGCTGGCGCTCGTTTATCTCGAGCGCTGGATGAAGTCGCGGCGCGAATAGCCTTCGGCCTAGGCCTTCAGCGCGTCTCCAACGCAAGATCGATCCAGACCGGCACGTGATCGGACGGCTTCTCGCGCGCGCGCATATGCTTGTCGATGCCGACGGCCGTCAGCCGGTCTGCCGCTTGCGGTGAGAGCAGCAGGTGGTCGATGCGGATGCCGTTGTTCCGCTGCCAGGCGCCGGCTTGATAGTCCCAGAACGTGTAGAGGCCAGGGGCGTCCGTCGTTGCGCGCAGGGCGTCGGTCAGGCCGAGGCCGAGCAGGCCGCGGAAGCGGTCACGGGTCTGCGGCAGGCATAGGGCGTCGCCAGCCCAGGCGGCCGGGTCGTGCACATCGGCATCGGCCGGGATCACATTGTAGTCACCGGCGAGCACCAAGGGCTCCTCGAGCGCCAGCCGTTCCGGCACGTATTTCATCAGCCGCTCCATCCACCGCAGCTTGTAGGGGTATTTCTCGGTCTGCGGCGGGTTGCCGTTGGGCAAGTAGACGGAGGCGACCCGCAGCGCGCCGGTCTTGGTCGAGACGACCGCCTCGAGGAAGCGGGCATGGTCGTCTTCCGGGTCGCCGGGAAGCCGCGGCGTCACCTCGTCGAAGGGCAGCTTCGAGAGAATGGCGACGCCGTTGAACGCCTTCTGCCCGTGGATGGCGACGTTATAGCCAGCAGATTCAAGCGCTTCACGGGGAAAAGCCTCATCGACGCATTTGGTTTCCTGCAGGCAGGCGATATCCGGCTTCGTTTCCTGGAGCCAGACGAGCAGGTTCTCCAGCCGCTGTTTGACGGAATTGATGTTCCACGTGGCAATCCGCATGGCCTTCTTCTTGCTTTGGAGGGGGAGAGCCGCGACCGGTCCCGCCGGCCGCATCATTTTCGGACAAGCAGATCACGATAATTTTGGATCGATTCGACCCAAAATCATGAACGTGATGCGGGCGGAAAACCGCTACACACTTTTCCTCATCCCGCCCGCGCAGGTTTGCCGCATTAAGCGCGTTTATTGGATGCGAATTGCGCCGCTATGTTAGGACTTTCTTGCATATGCTATCTGTGATTTCGGGACCAGAAGATGCCGCGTGCCGACGCTGCACGGCCGAGCGGCACTGGGCGCCGAGCAATTTGGCGAGTTTCGGCCAAGGGGACAAGGCACTGTCTTCGCCATGAGAAAGCGCGCTTGGGTCATAACAGGGCTCGCTGTGCTGGCCATTGCCGTGGTCGGCATCGCTACGCGCTCGTACTGGACGCCCTACGGTGCGAACGCGCAGGCGCCGGCCGGCAAGGCCGCTCCGCAACGTGCCGTTCCCGTCGACATCGCGACCGCGGTCAAGAAGCCGACGCCCGTCCGGATCGATGCGCTCGGCACGGTCACGCCGATCGCCAGCGTGGCGATCAAGGCGCGGCTCGAGACGACGATCGAAGGGGTTCACTTCAACGACGGCGCTGCCGTTAAGGCGGGCGACCTTCTCTTCACGCTCGACGGGCGCGTGCTCGACGCGCAGGTCGCGCAGGCCGAGGGCGTTCTCGCCCGCGATCGGGCGCAGCTCGAAGGCGCGGAGCGCGACGTCCGCCGCTACACCGAGCTTGTCGCCAAGAACGCGACACCGACCGTCAATCTCGACAATGCCAAGACGCAAGCTGACACCTTCCGCGCCAGCATCAAAGCCGATGAGGCCGCGCTTGCGAACCTCAAAGTCCAGCAGACTTACACGAAAATCTACGCGCCGATCAGTGGGCGCATCAGCGCGGCGAACGTGAAAGTCGGTAATTTCGTGCGCCCGGCCGATACGGCGCCGCTTGCGACGATCAATCAGATGAAGCCCGTCTATGTGGTCTTCTCGATTCCGCAGAATTCGCTTCCCGGCTTACGCGACGCGATGCAGGCCGGTTCGACCCATGTCGACGCCATCATTCCGGGCTCTGCGGCGACGGCGTCAGGCGCCGTGAGCATGATCGACAACAGCGTCGACGTCTCGTCAGGCATGGTGCCTGTGCGCGCAAGCATGGCCAATGACGACGAAGCGCTCTGGCCCGGCACGCTCGTCAATGCGCAGCTGACCTTGCGGGTCGAAGAGGCGGTTGTGGTGCCCTCGGTCGCCGTCCAGGTCGGGCAAAAGGGGACTTACGTTTTCGTCGTCAAGGATGAGGTTGCAACGGTGCGACCCGTGAAGGTCGACCGCACCGTCGATGCGGAATCGGTCATCGCTGAAGGGCTTTCGGGCGGCGAGGTCGTGGTGACGGATGGCCAATTGCTGCTGGCGGAGGGAACGAAAGTCTCCGTGCGCCAAGCAAAGGCGGGTTCCTGACCGATGCAGCTCTCGGAGGCCTGTATCCGACGGCCGGTGATGACGACGCTGATCACGGCATCGTTCATCGTCTTCGGCGCCTTCGCCTACCGTCTGCTGCCCGTCTCCGCGCTTCCGAAAGTGGATTTCCCGACGATCAGCGTGACCGCGACGCTCCCGGGCGCGAGCCCGGAGACCATGGCGGCTTCCGTCGCGTCTCCGATCGAGCGGCAATTCTCGACCATTCCGGGCATCAGCTCGATGAGCTCGACGTCCTCGCTCGGACGCACGACCATCACGGTCCAATTTGATCTCAACCGCAACATCGACAGCGCCGCGCTCGACGTGCAGACCGCACTTTCGATTGCGCAGCGCCGGTTGCCGCCGGAGGTCAAGGATCCGCCGTTCTTCCGCAAGGTCAACCCGGCGGACTATCCGGTCCTCTACGTCAGTCTGAATTCGCCGACGCTGCCGCTTTCGACGGTCGACGAGTATGGCGAGACGCTGCTCGGCCAACAGATTTCGCAGATTCCGGGCGTCGCCCAGGTGCTGGTCTACGGCTCGCAGAAATTTGCCGTGCGCGTCCAGGTCGATCCCGAAAAGGCGGCGGCGCGCGGCATCGCGCTCGAAGACGTGCGCGCTGCCGTTGCGGGTGCGAATTCCAGTGTCCCCGTGGGCGTGCTCGCCGGGGACAAGCAGAATGTTACGCTGACGGCGACCGGACAGCTGGAGAAGGCGAAAGAATACCGCAAGGTGACAATCGCCTGGCGTAACGGCACGCCGGTGAAGCTCGACGAGGTCGCTCACGTCATCGACAGCGTCGAGAACGATCAGGTCGCGAGCTGGTTCAACGGCACGCGCGCGGTGGTGCTGGCGATCCAGCGCCAGCCCGATGCCAACACCGTCGAGGTGGTCGACGCGGTGCGCGCGAAGCTGCCGAGCTTCCGCGCGCAAGTGCCGCCGTCGGTCAACATGCAGTTCCTGATGGATCGATCGGTTTCGATCCGTCAGGCGGTCGCCAACGTGCAGGAGACGCTGGCGATCGCGATCGCGCTCGTCATTCTGGTGATCTTCCTGTTTCTGCGCTCGGCCTCGGCGACTATCATCCCCGGGCTCGCGGTGCCCATTTCGCTCATCGGCACCTGCGCGGCGATGTACGCCTTCGGCTTCTCGATCAACAACATGACGCTGCTGGCTCTGACGCTGTCGGTCGGCTTCGTGGTCGACGACGCGATCGTCATGCTCGAGAACATCGTGCGCCATGTCGAGGGCGGGATGAAACCGTTCCAGGCGGCGCTCAAGGGCTCGCGCGAGATCGGCTTCACCATCATATCCATCACTTTCTCGCTGATCGCGGTGTTCATACCGGTGCTGCTGATGGGCGGCGTCGTTGGCCGCGTCTTCCGCGAATTCGCCGTGACGATCTCGGTTGCGATCGTCGTCTCAGGCTTCGTCTCGCTGACGCTGACGCCGATGCTGTGCGCGCGCATGCTGCGGGGGCACAGTGAGCACAAGCGGCCGATGGCGCTGCTGCGCGCGTCTGAAGCCGTCTTCCAAGCTTCGCTGCGCGGCTATGAATGGATGCTCGACAAGGCTCTGGCAGCCCGCGCGCTCATGCTCGTGATTACGCTTGCGACGGTCGCCGGCACGATCTGGCTCTATGTTGCCATCCCCAAAGGCTTCTTTCCGATCGAGGACACCGGTTTCCTCTCCGGAACCGTGGAGGCGGCGACCGACACCTCTATCCCTGCGATGATCGAGCGCCAGAAACAGGTCGCCGCAATCGTCCAGGCCGATCCGGCGGTCGCGTTCATCAATTCCAGCGTGGGCGCGGCCGGGCGCAGCACGTCGGCGAATTCAGGACGCTTGTTCGTCGGCCTCAAGCCGAAATCCGAGCGCAATCATTCGGCGACCGAGATCATTCAACGCTTGCGGCAGGCAACCTCCGTCGTGCCGGGCGTGAAGGTTTTCTTCCAGAACGTGCCGAACATCAGCTTCGGCGGCCGCATTTCCAAGAGCGAATATCAGTACACGCTGCAATCGAGCGATACCGACGAACTTTATCGCATCGCTCCCGAGCTGCGTGACCGGATCGCGAAGCTCGATGGTCTGCGCGACGTGACGACCGACCTCTACATCAAGAATCCGCAGATGTCGGTGGACGTCGATCGTGAGAAGGCGGCTGTCTACGGCATCACCGTCAACCAGGTCCGCAACGAGCTCTTCAGCGCCTTCGGCACGCGCCAAGTCGGCACGATCTATACGCCGTCGAACGACTACCAGATCATCATGGAGAACGATCCGCGGTTCCAGAAGAACCCGTCGGATATCTCCAAGATCTACCTCAAGACCCAGTCGGGCCAGCTCGTGCCGATGAACGCGGTCGCGACGATCAAGCCGAGCGTCGGCCCGCTCGAGCTCAATCACCAAGGCCAGCAGCCGGCGGTGACGATCTCATTCAACCTGGCGCCAGGCCACTCGCTTGGCGACGCCGTCAATCAGATCCGGCGCATCGAGGAAGAGGCGCGCCTGCCGGCGACGGTGGTGACGGGATTCCAAGGCACGGCGCAGGTGTTCCAGGATTCGCTCAAAGGGCAGGGCATCCTGATCCTCGCCGCCATCTTCGCGGCCTACGTGGTGCTCGGCATTCTCTACGAGAGCTTCATCCACCCGATCACGATCATCTCGGGCCTGCCGTCGGCTGGCATCGGCGCGCTGCTGACCCTGATGGCGGTGAACATGGAGCTCACCGTGATCTCCATGATCGGCATCGTGATGCTCGTTGGCATCGTGAAGAAGAACGCGATCATGATCGTCGACTTCGCGATCGAACGCCGCCGCGTCGGCGTCGGCGCCGAAGCCGCGATCCGCGAAGCCTGCCTGCTGCGCTTCCGCCCGATCATGATGACGACGTTCGCCGCGATCTTCGGCGCGCTGCCGATCGCGATCGGGACGGGCGAGGGCGCCGAGCTGCGTCAGCCGCTCGGCATCGCGGTCGTCGGCGGCCTGTGCCTGTCACAGTTCTTGACGCTGTTCATCACGCCGATCGTCTATCTCTACCTCGACAAGATCGACCGGCGGCTGCGGCGTCGTCTTGAGCCGCAACTCGAGGAGGTCGGCGAGCCGGAGCGGCCGCGCGCGATCGCGGCCGAATAGTCCAGCGTTCGTTTTGGAAGGGGCCGCGCCGAGGCCGGCCCAGTCGGAATCAGATCGAGAAGCTCGTCCCGCAGCCGCAGGACGCGGTGGCGTTCGGGTTGTTGATCTTGAAGGCCGCGCCGATGAGGTCGTCGACGAAGTCGATCTCGGCGCCGGCGAGATAGGGCGCGGAGACCGAATCGACGAGCACGGTCGCGCCGTTGTTCTGGATCACTACGTCGTCGTCGCCGCGCTCGCGTTCCATGTCGAACTTGTATTGGAAGCCGGAGCAGCCGCCGCCCTCCACGCTGACGCGCAGCATGGTGCCGCTCGGCTCGGTGCTGAGAATCTCGCCGATCCGCTTGGCGGCGCGCTCACTGAGGCGGATGTCGCTCATTTCTCATCTCGCGTGCTTCCGGAGGCGTCGCGGCTTTGCGCGCATCCTCCAACGGGATAGGTAAGGTCGCCTCGGCAACGGGTCAATTGCAGAAAGCCACCTCGACATGGCCATCGACGCTCCCCGCGCGCGTGCCTCCTATGCCTCCGACCCGCGTCTCAGCCGGGGCCGCTTGTGGCCGCAGACGGAGGACCGCAACCGCAATGCCTTCCGGCGCGACTGCGACCGCATCATCCATGCGACCGCCTTCCGCCGCCTGAAGCAGAAGACGCAGGTCTTCATCGCCCATGAGGGCGACCACTTCCGCACCCGCCTGACGCACACTCTCGAAGTCACGCAGATGGCGCGCTCGCTCGCCCGTGCCCTCGGTCTGGACGAGGACCTGGCTGAAGCGCTGGCGCTGGCGCACGACCTCGGCCATCCGCCATTCGGTCACGCCGGCGAGACGGCGCTCGACGATTGCCTCGCCACCTTCGGAGGGTTCGACCATAACGTCCAGACGCTGCGAGTCGTGACGTCGCTTGAACGGCGCTACCCCGACTATGACGGCCTCAACCTGACGTGGGAGACCATCGAAGGGCTGATCAAGCACAATGGCCCCCTCACGGATGCCGACGGGGAGCCGGTCGGCCGCTACCGCGCGCGCGGCATCGCCGAGCCGATCCGGCGGCTCGCGCAGGAGCGCGAGATCGATCTGTCGCTGCAGGCGAGCGCAGAGGCCCAGGTGGCCGCGATCGCCGACGATATCGCCTACGACGCCCACGATATCGACGATGGGCTGCGCGCAGAACTCTTCACCCTCCAGGATCTGCTCGAGGTGCCCTGTCTTGCAGCGATTCTCGCGCAGATCGACGCCGAGCACCCCGGGCTCGACGCCGCCCGCGTCGCTCACGAACTGGTGCGGCGGCTGATCGCCCGCTTGATCGCCGATGTGGCGGCGGAATCCGCGCGACGCGCGGCCGAGCGGGCGCCGCGCTCTCCAGATGACGTGCGCCGATTGGACGAGCCGCTCGTGGCGTTCTCCGCCGAGATGGCCGCGGCTGAGCGGGCAATCAAAGCCTTCCTGTTTCCGCGGATGTATCGCCATCCACGCGTGATCCGCATCACCGGGGACGCGAAAGGCGTCGTTCGCGACCTGTTCCGGCATTTCGTGGCGCAGCCGGAGGCAATGCCGGAAGGCTGGCGCGATGGCTTGGCCGGGGACGAAGCGAAGCGCGCCCGCCGCGCCGGCGACTTCATCGCCGGGATGACCGACGGGTTTGCCCTCGCCGAACATGCCCGTTTCTTTGACAGCACGCCGGAATTGCGATAGCGCGCGACCGTCCGGCCGGCCGCGATCGCGCGGCGCCATGGCCGATACCCTCACAAAGCATGCCCGCAGAAACCGCGCCGTCTCATATCTTCGCCCGCGTTCTTGGCTCCGTCCGCGCCGCCGTCGCCGCGATGGAGCGGGCCGGCTCGTTGCCGGCCGGCCTCGACACTTCGCGTATTCTCGTGGAGCCGCCCCGCGATGCCACCCATGGGGACATGGCGACCAACGCCGCGATGGTGCTGGCCAAGGATGCCGGCAAGAAGCCGCGCGAGATCGCGGATGCGCTGAAGGTCCATCTCGCCGCCGACCCGTTGGTGGAGGCGGTGGAGGTCGCCGGGCCCGGGTTCATCAACCTGACCCTCAAGCGCGACGCCTGGTACGGCGAGCTTCGCGAGGCTCTCGCCCAAGGCGCGAGCTATGGCCGCAGCAACCTCGGCGGCGGCGCGCTGGTGAATGTCGAATACGTCTCGGCGAACCCGACCGGCCCGATGCATGTCGGCCATTGCCGCGGCGCGGTGTTCGGCGACGCGCTCGCAAACCTTTTGGATTTCAGCGGCTACAGGGTCACGCGTGAATATTACATCAACGATGCGGGCGCCCAGGTCGACGTGCTCGCCCGCTCGGCGTTCCTGCGCTACCGTGAAGCCTTGGGCGAGGCCATCGGGCCGATCCCCGAAGGGCTCTATCCGGGCGACTATCTCAAGCCGGTCGGCGAGGCGCTGGCGGCAAAGCACGGGCGGGCGCTACTCGCGTTGCCCGAGAGCGAGTGGCTCCCGATCGTTCGCGACGTGGCCGTCGCGATGATGATGGACGCGATTCGCGACGACCTTGCCGCGCTCAATGTCCGCCAACATGTCTTCTTCTCCGAGCGATCGCTGACGCAAGGCGCCGGCCCCGAAGGTTCGAATCGGGCGCCTGACCAAGTCGGGCGCACGATCGAAAGCTTGCGCGAGGCCGGCGAGGTCTACGAAGGCCGGCTGCCGCCGCCGAAAGGCGCGCCGCCGGAAGACTGGGAAGATCGCGAGCAGACCCTGTTTCGTTCGACGGCGTTCGGCGACGACATCGACCGCCCGCTCAAGAAGTCGGACGGGAGCTACACCTACTTTGCCTCCGACATCGCCTATCACAAGTCCAAGTTCGACCGTGGCTTCCACGACCTGATCGACGTTTGGGGCGCCGACCACGGCGGCTACATCAAGCGGATGCAGGCGGCGGTCAGGGCGGTGTCAGGCGGCAAGGCAACCCTCGACATCAAGATCGTCCAGCTCGTGCGCCTCTTGCGCGCCGGTGTTCCGGTCAAAATGTCGAAACGGGCCGGAGACTTCGTGACGCTTCGTGAAGTTGTGGATGAAGTCGGGCGCGATGCGGTCCGCTTCATGATGCTGTACCGGAAGAACGACGCGGTCCTCGATTTCGATCTCGCCAAGGTCATCGAGCAGTCGCGCGAGAACCCGGTGTTCTATGTCCAATACGGTCATGCGCGCGGCCAGTCGGTGCTGCGCAACGCCAAGGAGACCGTGCCCGAGCTTCCGGCGGACCCGGCCGCGCGCGCCGCGTTCCTGGCCAAAGCGCCGCTGGAGCGGCTCGACCATCCGGGCGAGCTCGCCCTGATCAAACGGCTAGGACAATTTCCCCGTGTGGTGGAGGCAGCGGCTGCAAGCCACGAGCCGCACCGGATCGCCTTCTACCTCTACGACCTTGCCAGCGAACTTCACGCCCATTGGACCCAAGGCAATCAAGCGCCTCATTTACGCTTCATTATCCTCGATGATCCCACTATCACCACGGCCCGCCTTGCTTTGGTGCAAGGCATCGTTAACGTACTGGCGGCTGGCCTTGCTTTGCTTGGGGTCGAAGCGCCGGACGAGATGCGGTAGGCTAAGGGGTGTTGAGGGGGTCGGCACGGGGTGCGGATGCGTCCGGAACGCGCGGACGGGACCGCCATCAATGGTAGTGAGAACATGGCCGACGAAAGCAAGACGAGACCGTACCGGTCCGACGCCTATGCGACGCGTGGTGCGTCGGCGGCCGAGGGCCGAACGTCCGGGGGCGATCCGCTGGCTGAACTGGCCCGCCTGATCGGGCAGGACGATCTCTTCGATCAAATGCGCAAGGATTCAAGCCGTCCGATGCCGCGGAGCAATCCGCGCTATAGCGAGCCCGCGCCTGAACAGCCTTATACCGAGACCCGCGCGCCGGCGAGTTCATCGTGGCGTGCGTCGCAGTCGATCGAGGAAGAGCTGCGCGGGACTTACAGCGGCCGCGACGACTCGCATGGTCTGCGCGGTTCCTACGGCGGCGCTGACGATGTGCGCGGCCATTCCGGCTATAGCGCCGCGCGTCCCGACAATGTGCGCGCGGCGCGCCGCGCGCAACGCCAATACGAAGATTACGATGATGGGCAGGGGACCGCCCAGGACGCGCGATCCTGGCAAGAACCCGCGGCCGGCTATGCGCATCCGCAATCTTATGCGGATCAGCAATCGGCCGCCGCGGCGCATCCCGATTATGCGCAGGACGTCGTGACCGCCGACACGCAAACGGCCGAGCCGTTCGAGCAGGGCGCTCACTACGGCGAAGACGCCTACGACGAGCCGCCTGTCGTCGAACGCCGTCGCGGCGGGCTGATCACTGTCGCGGCGGTGATCGGTGTCGCGCTTGTCGGCACAGCCGCGGCCTTCGGCTATCGCAGCTGGAGCGGAAGCGGCAGCCACGGCCAGCCGCCGGTCATCAACGCGCTGGGCGGTCCGAGCAAGATCACGCCGACGCCGCAGAACAATGGCGACCAGGCAAACAAGGCGATCTACGACCGCGCGGACAAATCGCAAGGCGAGCGCGTGGTTTCGCGTGAAGAGCAGCCAATGGACGTGAAGCAGGGCGCAGCGCCCCGCGACGTCACCCAAGGCGCAGCGCCTGCGAACGGAAATGAGCCGCGAAAGGTTCGCACCTTCGCGATCCGGCCCGACGGCTCCATCATTACCGACGCCTCGGGCGCGCCGGTTGCATCGGGCGCGCGCGTCGCGAACGCGTCTCCGCCGCCGCAAGCGGCGGCTCCGGCCGCGCAGCCCCGCGCCGCCGCGCCGCCTCCGCCCACGCCAACCGCACGGCCGCAGCAGGCTCCGGCCCGAACCGCGTCGCTTCCGCCGAGCAGCCAGCAGGCCGTGCCGGCGGGCAGCTACGTCGTCCAGCTCGTTTCGAATAAGAGCGAGGCCGAGGCGCAGGCGGCGTTCCGCGGGCTGCAGACGAAATATCCGAGCGTGCTCGGAGACCGTCAGCCGCTGATCCGTCGCGTCGATCTCGGCGACAAGGGGATCTACTACCGTGCCCAGGTTGGCCCCTTCTCGGCGGCGGATGAAGCCAACGAGTTCTGCGGAACCCTGAAATCCGCCGGCGGTCAGTGCATCGTTCAGAAGAACTGATGCGGTTCTGCGGCGCGTGAACCGATCGGCCTGACCATGGGCGCACGCGCATTTATCACCGGCGTCGAGGGGCTTGCGCTCACGGCCGACGAGCAGGCCCTCCTGCGCGACAGCCGGCCGTGGGGCCTCATTCTCTTCCGCCGCAACGTTGGTACGCCCGATCAGATCCGTCGGCTGATCGGATCGTTCCGCGATGCCGTCAGGCGCGATGATGCGCCGGTACTGATCGACCAGGAGGGCGGACGTGTTCAGCGTCTCGGCCCGCCGCAATGGCCGGCCTATCCGCCCGGCCGCGTCTATGGCGCACTTTACGATCAAGACCGCCAGGCTGGCTTGGCGGCCGCGCGCCTCGGAGCGTGGCTGATCGGAAGCGATCTCGCGGATCTCGGGATCAATGTCGACTGCCTGCCGCTCGCGGACGTCCCTATTGCCGGGGCCGACGCCGTGATCGGCGATCGCGCCTATGGTAACAGCCAGGACAAGGTCGCGGCGATTGCCCGCGCCGTGGCCGACGGATTGGCGGACGCCGGCGTGCTGCCTGTCCTCAAACACATCCCGGGGCATGGTCGCGCCAACGCCGACAGCCATGAGCGCCTGCCGGTCGTCGATGCGGATCGCGAGGTCCTGGAAGCCACGGATTTCAAGGCCTTCCGGCTGCTTGCTGATTTGCCGCTCGCGATGACGGCGCATGTCGTCTACGCCGCCATCGATCCGGTCGCGCCGGCGACGACATCACCGCGCATGATCGACGAGATTATCCGGCGGCATATCGGTTTCGATGGCGCGCTGATGAGCGACGACGTCTCGATGGGTGCGCTGAGCGGCACGCTCGCGGAGCGCACGAAAGCGTCGTTTGCCGCGGGCTGCGACCTCGTCCTTCACTGCAATGGCCGCTTCGAGGAGATGGCGAGCGTCGCGACGGAAGCACCTCTGCTTGCGGGAGAATCTCTGCGACGGACCGAGGCGGCGCTGCGGGCGCGCAAGAAGCCTGTAGATATCGATCGAGCGGCGGCGCGGGCGGAGTTTTCGGCTATGATGGCGCGAATCTCCGACTCAACAGCGGCGACATGACGTCTGACGTAATTCCGTTTGAAAGCCCTACGCCTCCGCCGCCCGTCATCGATGAGCCGACCCTCATCGTCGACGTTGACGGCTTCGAAGGGCCCCTCGACCTGCTGCTGCAGCTTGCCCGCCAGCAGAAGGTCGACCTGACGCGCATTTCGATCCTGGCGCTGGCCGACCAGTATCTCGCTTTCATCGAGCAAGCGCGCGCGCATCATCTCGAACTCGCCGCCGACTACCTCGTGATGGCGGCGTGGCTTGCCTATCTCAAATCGCGCCTGCTCATTCCTGCCGAGAAGGAGGACGGCGAGGGCCCGACCGCTGCAGAACTCGCCGCCTCGCTTGCCTTCCGCCTCAAGCGCCTGGAAGCGTTCCGCGCCGCCGCCGCGAGCCTCGTCGAGCGGCCACAGCTCGGGCGCGACACCTTTGCGCGCGGCATGCCGCAGCCGGTGACGGCCATCAAGCATCCGGAATGGTCGGCGACGCTCTATGACCTCCTTTCGGCCTACACATCGCAGCGCCGCAAGACGGCGCTCGCCCATGTGCGCTTCGCGCCCCGCGCCGTGTGGTCGCTGGCCGAGGCGCGTGAGACCCTGGAACGGCTGGTCGGCAATGTCGGAACCGACTGGAGCCGCCTCGACCACTACCTCATCAATTACGTCGTCGAGCCCGAGATGCGGGCGACGGCGTTCGCGTCGAGCCTCGCCGCCACCCTCGAACTCGTGCGCGAGGGCGCCGTCGAAGTGCATCAAGAGGGGGCCTTCGGCCCGATCTATCTGCGCAAGCGCGCGCCCGAAATGCCGGCGGACGGTGGCTCGGCGGCCCCGATCCTGCCTGTTCAACAATAAGGAGGTCGCCGATGAACGCTGTAGTCCGACATAGGTTGACTCTGGCGGCATCCAATCCGGAGCCCGAGGTGGTGGCGGAGCAAGAAGCGGAAGCGGTCGCTGCGGCCGACGAAGCGGAAGGGACGGAACCGGCGGCGCGTCCGGATGAATTGCGGCTGCTGGAAGCGCTTCTGTTTGCCGCGTCGGAGCCGCTCGACGACAAGGTTCTGGCCTCCCGGATGCCCGACGGCGTCGATGTGCGCGCCGCGCTGCGACAGCTGCAGGCGGAGTACGCGCCACGTGGTGTCAACCTCGTCAATGTTGCGGGTAAGTGGGCGTTCCGGACGGCTAACGACCTGTCTTGGCTCCTTTCGAAGGACGTGGTCGAGCCGAAGAAGCTTTCGCGCGCGGCGCTCGAGACGCTCGCGATCATCGCCTATCACCAGCCGGTGACGCGCGCCGAGATCGAGGATATCCGCGGCGTCTCCACCTCCAAGGGCACGCTCGACGTGCTGCTCGAGACCGGCTGGGTGCGCCTGCGCGGCCGCCGCAAGGCGCCCAGCCGGCCAGTGACTTACGGCACCAGCGAGGAGTTCCTGAGCCATTTCGGGCTGGAGTCGATCGGTGTGCTGCCGGGGCTTGAGGAACTCAAAGGCGCAGGTCTCATCGAAGGCGGCCTGCCGCCCGGCTTCGACGTGCCGGTCCCCTCTGACGACGCTACGCTGCGCGAGGTCGAGGACCCGTTGGAAGACGGCGACCTCGATCTCGGGCTTGCGCCGCCCCCAGACCGCGTCGAGGACTAACGATTGGCTTCTGATGC
>JBFWXB010000015.1:0-92433 GCA_050187875.1 Variibacter sp. | reverse complement strand
GCAAAAACGCACAATCCCCGACACTTGGCGTCACATCGGTGATCTCGTCGCCGCAATCGAACCCCACGAATGCAGCAACTACTTCGCCAACGCCGGATATGCTTCCGTCAAAATGTGAAAGACTCTAAAATTTCCCGCGAAGCCCGCGCAAAAAAGAAGAGGCCCCTCCGGGGCCTCTTTATTTCCGTCCGACGAAAAAGGCCCGCCGAAGCGGGCCTTGATCGTGTGATCCTCGTTCGCGATCAGTAGCGCGAACGATGATGCCGCCGCGCATGACGATGATGACGCGTCACGCGATGACGATGGACACGGTGTCCACGGTAGTGGCGGCGGCCGCGATACACGGGACGCTCGACGTAACCCGGCTCGGCCGACACGTAGTAGCGCCGATCGACACCAAGGACGCCTTCGACGCCGCCGACGACGCCACCGACCGCACCGCCGACAACGGCGCCGACCGGGCCGGCGATCCGGCCACCTTCAGAGACGCCGTGGGCGACACCGCCCGGAACGCCCTGAGCTTGCGCGGCGATCGGAGCCGCCAATGCGGCGAGCAATGCGCCCGCAAACAAAATCCTCAACTTCACTGGAAAACCCTTCCTTGGCTTGGGAGAGCCGGCACATACCGAGTCAAAAGCGGCCATAAAACGGCCGCGGGATGGCGAAGACACTATCGATACAAAATGTGTGTCGCATATGCGACACCGCTACGATGGTAGGGCGTAGACCTTAACGTCCCCTCTTCTTCCATCCGCCGCGCATGCCGGGTCGGCCCAGCGTCGAGCGGGACGGACGCGACGGAATCGATTCCGTTCCCGGTCCCATTTCGTCGAGACTGGGCTTGCGCGGGCCGCGCTCCGGACGTCCGCGTGGCAGTGGCGCCGGCGCGCGCGTCGAACCGCGCGAGCCGGAAAATGCCGGACGTTTTGCCGTCGGATCGTCGACGACCGCCATTTCTGTCGCGCGCAGCCGCTTGAGCTCGTCGCGCATCCGCGCCGCTTCCTCGAAGTTGAGGTCGGCCGCCGCCTCGCGCATGCGTTTCTCGAGATCGGCGATGACCGCTTCAAAGTTATGGCCGATCGTTGCGACCTCGTCGTCGCCGACGCCCGCAAGACCGCCTTCGGTCGAGACGAGCACGTGATCGCGCTCGTACACGCTCGACATGATGTCGCCGATCGACTTCTTGATCGACTCCGGTGTGATGCCGTTCTCCGCATTGAAAGCTTGCTGCTTCTCGCGGCGGCGCTCCGTCTCTTCGATCGCGCGCTGCATCGAGCCGGTGACCGTGTCGGCGTAGAGCACGACCTTGCCTTCGACATTGCGCGCCGCGCGGCCGATCGTCTGAATGAGCGACGTCTCGCTGCGCAGGAAGCCTTCCTTGTCGGCGTCGAGGATCGCGACCAACGCGCATTCGGGAATGTCGAGGCCTTCGCGCAGAAGGTTGATGCCAACGAGGACATCGAACGCGCCGAGCCGTAGATCGCGAATGATCTCGATACGCTCCAGCGTGTCGATGTCGGAGTGCATGTAGCGCACGCGGATGCCCTGCTCGTGCAGATACTCCGTCAGGTCCTCAGCCATGCGCTTGGTCAGCACCGTGACGAGACTGCGATAGCCTTTCGCGGCGACTTGCCGAATTTCGCCGACGAGGTCGTCGACCTGCGTGCGCGCCGGGCGCACCTCGACCGGTGGGTCGATCAAGCCGGTCGGGCGGATCACTTGCTCGGCGAAGACGCCGCCGGATTCGGTCAGCTCCCAGCCGCCCGGCGTCGCCGACACCGCCGTCGTCTGCGGCCGCATCGCGTCCCACTCCTCGAAGCGCAGCGGCCGGTTGTCCATGCAGGACGGCAGGCGGAAGCCGTATTCCGCGAGCGTCGCCTTGCGGCGGAAGTCGCCACGATACATGCCGCCGATCTGCGGCACGGTGACGTGGCTCTCATCGACGAAGACGAGCGCGTTATCGGGGACGTATTCGAACAAGGTCGGCGGCGGCTCGCCGGGCTTCCTCCCGGTGAGGTAGCGCGAATAGTTCTCGATGCCGGCACAACTTCCCGTCGCCTCCATCATTTCGAGGTCGAACAGCGTGCGTTGCTCCAGCCGCTGCGCCTCCAGCAAGCGTCCTGTCGCGTTAAGCTGATCGAGGCGCGCGCGCAGCTCCTGCTTGATCGAGGCCATCGCCTGGATCAGCGTCGGACGCGGCGTCACATAGTGCGAATTCGCATAGACCTTGATGAATTTCAGCTCGTCGGACTTACGGCCCGTGAGCGGATCGAACTCCTCAATCGATTCCACCTCGTCACCGAACAGGTTCACCCGCCAGGAGCGATCCTCGTAGTGCGCCGGAAAGATGTCGACGGTGTCGCCGCGGACACGGAACGTACCGCGCGAGAAGTCGCCGGATGTGCGCTTGTATTGCAGCGCGACGAGATCGGCGATGAGCTGGCGCTGGTCGATGCGCTCGCCCTTCTTGAGCGAGAACGTCATCGCCGAATACGTCTCGACCGAGCCGATACCGTAGATGCAAGACACCGAGGCGACGATCACCACGTCGTCGCGTTCGAGCAGCGCGCGCGTCGCCGCGTGGCGCATGCGGTCGATCTGCTCGTTGATCGAGGATTCTTTCTCGATATAGGTGTCGGTGCGCGGAACGTAGGCTTCCGGCTGGTAGTAGTCGTAGTACGACACGAAGTACTCGACGGCATTGTCGGGGAAGAAGGCCTTGAACTCGCCATAGAGCTGCGCCGCCAGCGTCTTGTTCGGCGCGAGGATCAGCGCCGGGCGCTGCGTCGCCTCGATCACCTTCGCCATCGTGAAGGTTTTGCCGGAGCCGGTTACGCCGAGCAGCACTTGCGTACGGTCGTGGTTCTTCACGCCCTCGACGAGATCGGCGATCGCCTGCGGCTGGTCGCCCTTCGGCAGGAAGTCCGACTTGATGACGAGCGGCACGCCGCCCTCGGATTTTTCCGGCCGCGGCGGACGGTGCGGCGTCCACACCGAACTTCCTTCCGCGAATTCGGCGCGGCCCTCGCGCAGCAAAGTATCGAGCGCGGCTTGGCTGGCGATGCCGGCGATCGGCCCGCCGATGTCCTGCGTGCGCTTGCGCCGTGCCGTCGGGCCGGGGGCGATCGTGCTGCCGGGAAAAGCACCCGGCATCGGCGGCAGATTTGTCTCCTCGCCGGACGGCGATGTCTCGTCTTCGATGCCCCACTGCTTTGCGACGTCGGGATCGAGCGGTCCTGGCGCAGCGCGTTCGGACGCCAATGGACGCACCAGCGGTCCATAGCCGCGGCTGCGAGACCCGCGCCGGCGGCCATCCTCGTCCGGCGCAAGCGGCTCACGCGCGGTGTAGCCGCGCTGTGGCGCTTCCTGGAATCCTTTGTCGGTCGACTCGCGCGCCTTGTGCGCGTCGGAAAAATCCGCACGGCGCGAGAAGGAATTGTCGGCAGGCGGCTGCAGGCGCGAACCCGGTTTCTGCTTCTCGGCCGGGGTCAGCCCCGTTTGCGAGCCGACGCCGGCCGTCCCACGGTTGATTCCCGGATTGAGAAGCTCGGCAAGCGCGGAAGCAAGCGGCGGAAGGTGCTCGCGCGCCGCCTTTGCCCGCGTCGGCTTCGCAGGGTCGCGGGGCTTTTTCGGTGGCTTGGGCATGGCCCGAATATGGGAGAGATAACGGCTGCAGAAAAGACCACGGTCGGCATCATGCCCAGCCAATTGGCAGCAGTCTGCACCGTTAGCTTTGGCCGGATGGCACGGTGGGCTCATAGGCCTTGTCGCCGAGCAGCGCCAGCCAATGCGCGTGGCGGATGACGACGTCGAACAGGTCGCCATGCACGATGAGATAGCGGCGGCCGCTCTGCGTCGTATGCATCACCTGTTCGGCGACTTCGACGCCGCCGAAATGCGTGCCGTAATATTCTCGGAGAAACTCGTCGTGATTGCCGGGAATGTAGAATATCCGCGCGCCCTTGCGCGCTTTGCGCAGAAGCTTCTGCACCACATCGTTGTGGCTCTGCGGCCAATACCAGGATGACTTGAGACCCCAGCCGTCGACGATGTCGCCGACGAGATAGATCACGTCGGCGTCGTAGTGGCGCAGGAAGCGGAGAATCTTTTCCGCCTGGCAGCCGCGCATCCCGAGATGCAAATCGGACAGAAATAATGCGCGAACATGGGTGACCTCGTCTTCACCCGGTGTCGCTGCGGATGACCGATGGGCAGGTCCGGAAGCAACGCCCAGCATGCTGTCAACTCTCATAGACGCGCTCTCGTCGTGCGGCGCGCAGATCATTGCCGCGCCAGTCAAATCCGTCGCTCAGCCAAGCAGCCATCCAGACCGCCGGCAGCAACGCGTCGCGCAGCAGGCTGGCGACGAGTGTTTGCGCCGTCGCCGGCCATCCTGCGATCCACGCAAGCAGCATCTCGGCGCCATACCAGACAGCGACGATCGAAAGAGCGATCAACGTCACGGGCACTTCAGCGAACGCGGCCGCGACGGCTCCACACGTCAAGGCAGGGAGAACGCCGCACAGGCATTCCGGCAGGAACGTTAGGGGAAACGTGCTTCGACGCAGCTTCGCCCAGCGCAGCCCCGCGCCGCCGCGCCGCCTCCGCCGAGCCGGCGCCGCCCCAACGGTTGCAGGAACGGCGCGCGCGCCAGCCTGACGTGCAGGCCGGACGAACGAACGAGCTTGGTGGCAGCGGCGTCCTCCGCGGCTTCCGCCGCCAGCGCCGCGATGCCGCCGCGATCGTCAAGGATCCGACGTTGCCAGAACATCGTCTTGCCCTGCGCGAACCCGAAGCCGATGCTGTCGGCAAAGCACTGCCACCGCGCTTGATGCGTGTTGAGGAAAGCGCATTCCAGATGCGCCGCGAAATTCTGCGGCAATGCCCCGGCAGGCGGCGAGCAAACCAATCCGCACTTCGCATCCCAGACGGCGAACAGCCGCCGCAGATAGTCGGCCGGCAGGCCGACATTGCTGTCGGCCATGACGATCCAGTCGTGCGATGCCGCGTGCCAGCCTTTGACGATATTGTCGAGCTTCGGATTGATGGCGATGCCGCCGCGCCCAACGAGAAGGCGCGCCGGCACGTTCGGATTCATCGCCATCAGCCGATCGATCAGCGGCACCGCCGGATCGCTCTCATGCGCAACGCAGAAGACGACTTCGTAGCGCGGATAGTCGAGCCAGAACGACGACGCGAGCGTGAGCTCGAGGAAATTCTCTAGCCCGCAAACCGGCCTGATCACCGTGACCGGCGGAAGCGCGGCCACGTCATCGCTTATGGGCGCGGGCCGTCTCAGGCGGATTGCGACGGTCGCAATCGTCGCGCAGTGAATGACGAGAAAAACCGCACTCGCGGCGGCGCAAATAAGAATCACCCAGCCCATGGGCGAAGAAGACGAATCAAGTTGATGACATGCGAATGACGCAGCCGCCGACGCAGGAAATCCCGCACGTAACGCGCCGGGCGGGGCGGCCGCCCGTGGTTTCCGCTTGTATGGGCGAAGCCTCCATGATGGAATGTATCTTGGGGAGCGGACAACGGCAGGGAGACCGTGTGCGCGCGTTGAAATTGGCAGGGGTGGCCGGCTTTATCGTCGCCGTGATGCTCGCGACGTTCTCGGATCCGGCGTCAGCGACCGTCCGCATTGAATCGAGCGCGGGCGGCCGCATCGGCGATTACCTCACCCTCTTTGCGCTGGTACGTCAGTCGGGGGAACGGGTCGTGATCGACGGCCCCTGCCTCTCCGCCTGCACGCTGGTCCTGAGCGTCGTGCCGCGCAATCGCATCTGCGTCACGCAACGCGCGATCCTCGGCTTTCATGCGGCCTGGACCCCTGGCCGACGCGGCCGGCCTGTGACCCATGCGGGCGGAACACGGCTGATGTTCGCGACCTATCCCAAAGCAGTACAGGCCTGGATCAAGCGCCACGGCGGTCTCTCGCGCAAGACTCTGCTGCTGCAAGGGCGCGAGCTGGACGGCCTCTATCGGCGCTGCAACGAGCGCGCTGCGCGCCGCTGAGAGGACCTGCGCCTCCCCGCGGCAGCGGCGAATTTTCAGGCTAAAAATTCTTCACGGTGAGCAGTGTGTGCTCGACGGCCGGCGGCTGCGTGAAGCAGTGCCCGACAAGCTTGCGCCACTCCTGGAAATCGGCCGAGCAGCGAAAATCGACGGTATGGTTCTCCAGCGTTTCCCATTGAACGAAAAGCCGATAACGGCTTGGCCGTTCGATCGAGCGTTGCAATTCCATTCCCTTGCAGCCCTTGGCGCGCTGGAAAATCGGCGCCGCCTTTCTGACGCCCTCCTCGAACTCGTCTTCCGCGCCCTGCTTGATGTCGATTTGTGCAATTTCCAGGATCATATGGCCGGCCCATCCCCTTGTTATTCGAATGCCCTATGGGAATTTAGCATTGTGCGGCGTGTTCTCACATACGCAAGCGTGCGGGCTCCGTTGTGCGCATGACATAGGTCGGGAGGATTTCATGAAAACTTTGATCTGGTCGGTTGCAATTGGCGCGATCTGTGTTTCAGCGCCGGTCACGGGCGACGCCTTCGCCCAACAGAGCGGGGCGGCGATGACGTTTTTTGTAACGAGCAGCGGGCTCGGGAAAGGCGCCGACCTCGGCGGCCTCGAGGGCGCAGACCGGCACTGTCAGCAGCTCGCGCAAGCCGCCGGAGGCGGCAGCAAGACGTGGCACGCTTATCTGTCGACGCAAGCCGCGAATGGAAAGCCCGCCGTCAATGCCCGCGATCGCATCGGGCGCGGACCGTGGCAGAACGCCAAGGGCGAGGTGATCGCCAAGGATGTCGCTGAGCTGCACAGCGACAGTAACAAGATCAACAAGCAAACCGCATTGAACGAGAAGGGAGCGCCGATCAACGGCCGCGGCGATACCCCGAACACCCACGACATCCTCACCGGCTCGCAGCCCGACGGGACGGCTTTTGCCGGTTCCGAGGACCGCACCTGCAAGAACTGGACGAGCAGCACCGAAGGCGCGGCGATGGTCGGCCACCACGATCGCTCCGGGCTTGACGATTCAGCGCCGGCGAAATCGTGGAATTCGTCGCACCCGTCGCGCGGTGAAGGCGGAGGTTGCAGCCAGGCCGCGCTGCGCGGGACCGGCGGCGCCGGGCTCCTGTACTGTTTCGCGACAAACTGAGGTCCCACCGAACCTCCAAGATCGCGGCTAAAACGACAGGCTCCGGCGAAAGGCGTCGCCGGGCCCGCGCTCTTAGGCTAGGTTGCGGGTCGCCCATGACCGCAATCGAGCAGGACATCACCACGTTTCCCCGTGGCGGCGGCCAGCTTGGAGCTCTGGTCCGAGCCTTCGACTGGTCCCGCACGCGCCTCGGCCCGCTGGCTTTCTGGCCGCAGAGCCTGCGCACCGCGGTCGACATCGTTTTGCAGTCGCCGTTGCCCATGGTCATGCTCTGGGGCGCGGACGGCGTCATGATCTACAATGACGCGTACTCCGTCTTCGCCGGTGAGCGCCACCCGCAACTTCTCGGCGCCCCCGTTCTCGAAGGCTGGGCCGAAGTCGCAGATTTCAACCGCGAGGTGATGCGCGCCGTCCTCGCGGGCCGAAGCCTGTCGTTCCAGGACCAGCAGCTTGTGCTTCGGCGCTTCGGCAAGCCGGAAAGCGTGTGGATGGACCTCAATTACAGTCCCGTCCTCGACGAAACCGGCAAGCCGGCAGGCGTTCTCGCGATCGTCATCGAAACGACGGAACGCGTGCGTACACAGCAAGCGCTGCGCGAACGCGAGGCCGAGCTCGCGCGCGTGCAGCAGATCGGCCGCATCGGCGGCCTCGAAGTCGACCTCGAGACAGGTTTCCGCAACCGCCGCTCCGCGGAATATTTGACGCTTCACGGCCTGCCGCCCGATGCGACGCACGAAACCCACGAGGCCTGGGTCGCGCGTATCCATCCTGACGACCGTGAGCAGACCGAGCGGCATTTCATCGAGTCCGTCGCGGGGAGCGCGCGCGACTACGCCGCCGAATATCGCATCATTCGGCCGAGCGACGGCCAAGTGCGCTGGATCGCCGCGAAGGCGGTGATTGAACGGGCGCCGGACGGACACGCCGTCCGCCTCGTCGGCGCTCATTCCGACATCACCGAGCGCAAGCGCGCCGAAGAGGCGCTGCGCGAAAGCGAGGCGCGCTTCCGCGTGATGGCTGACAGCGCGCCGGCCTTGATCTGGGCGACGGACGAGGACGGTGAGCTCACCTTTGCCAATCAGCGCCACGAGATCGAATTCGGCTTGAACCCTCACGGCCTGCAGCGCGGGGACCTCCTCGAAATCGTCGTTCCCGAAGACCGGGCGACCTTCGCCGATAACTTTCGCCAGGCCTTCGCCGCTCACGCCCCATTCAAGGCCCAGATACGCGTCTACAATCGGCGCGGTGAATTGCGCTGGCTGCGCTGCGAAGGCCTGCCCCGTTACGACGGCGCCGGGAATTTCCTCGGTTATGTCGGCTGCAACGTCGACGTCACCGAAGCGCAGCTTGCGGCCGATGCGCTGGAAGCGCTCGTGCGCGAGCGCACGCAGGAGCGCGACAGCATCTGGAACAACTCGAGCGAGCTGATGGCCGTCGCCGGATTCGACGGCTATCTGAAGTCCGCCAACCCGGCCTGGACGCACACCCTCGGCTTCGACCGCCAGACATTGCTGTCGCGTCCTTTCACCGAGCTCGTCCATCCTGACGACCTCAAGGGCTCCGCCCACATCATCGCAACGCTGAAGGACGGGCTTGCAGTCACCGACTTCGAAAATCGTCTGGTGCACGTCGACGGCTCGTACCGCCTGATCTCCTGGACGGCCGTGCCGGGCGACGGCGTGTTCCACGCCATCGGCCGCGACATCACGCAGCAACGCGCGACGGAAGAAGCGTTGCGTCAGGCGCAGAAGATGGAAGCGCTCGGCCAGCTCACCGGCGGCATCGCGCATGACTTCAACAACCTGCTGCAGGGCATCGCCGGCTCGCTCGACCTCATCAAGTCGCGCATCGCGAAAGGCCGCACCGGCGACATCGACCGTTTCATCGCGGCGGCAGCAACCTCGACAAACCGCGCGGCGGCGCTGACGCATCGATTGCTGGCGTTCGCGCGACGCCAGCCGCTCGATCCTCGCTCGGTCGCCGTGAACCCTCTCCCGACGTCGATGGAGGAGCTGGTTCGCCGCACGATCGGCGAATCCATCGAGATGAAATTCGTGCTCCAGCGCGACCTCTGGTCGACGCTTTGCGACCGTAACCAATTGGAAAACTGCATCCTCAATCTCGTCATCAATGCCCGCGACGCGATGCCGGGCGGTGGCACGTTGACGATCGAGACGCGCAATCTGGAGGTCGGCCCGACCTTCGCCTTCGGCCGCTCCGACCTTGCACCGGGCGAATATGTCTGCATCAGCGTCGCCGATACCGGCATCGGCATGACGCGCGATGTGCTGGACCGCGTTTTCGATCCGTTTTTCACCACCAAGCCGCTAGGCCAGGGCACAGGGCTTGGCCTGTCGATGATCTTCGGCTTCGTCCGGCAATCCGCCGGCGACATCAAGATCAGCAGCATGGTGGGGCGCGGCACGACGGTGACGATCGTTCTGCCGCGCTATAGCGGGCACACCGACACCGATGTGGAGACGTCCGGCGCGGCGGGCGACGAAAAGGCGTCGACGGGCTCCATCATCCTGGTCGTCGAGGACGAGCCCGTAGTACGCGGCCTGATCGTCGATGTGCTCACCGAGCTCGGCTATCGCACGCTCGAAGCGCATGACGGCCCATCGGCATTGGCGATCCTGCAATCGCCGCAGACCGTCGACTTGCTGATCAGCGATATCGGCCTTCCTGGCCTCAATGGACGCCAAGTTGCCGATGCGGCGCGCAGCCTCCGTCCCAATCTTCGCGTCCTGTTCATGACGGGCTATGCCGAAAAGGCCGCGCTGAGCGAAGGCGCGTTGGACGCCGGAATGGAAATGATCGTCAAACCGTTCTCGATCGACGCACTGACCGAGCGGGTGCGCGCCATGATCGAGACGGATTGATCCTTCTGCAGTGCAGCTTTGCGACGTCCCGGCAGGGACGATCGTTGACGGCGGCCGGTGGCGGGCGGATGATCCCACACGACGCGCCGTCATGGCCGCATGCGGAGGACGCCCCGATGCTTATGGAGAAGAAAGCCGATATCGATGTCAGTGCGGCGCAGTGGCAGACGCGCGTCGACCTCGCAGCCGCGCATCGCATGTGCGTCGTCGAGGGATTCCACGAGGGCATTTTCAATCACCTCACCGCGCGGGTGCCCGGCTCCACCGATCGCTATTATCAAATTCCTTTCGGCCTGCATTGGTCGGAGGTGACGGCGAGCTGCTTCATGGAAGTCGGCTTCGACGGCCAGGTGAAGAATGGCGAGGGCTATGTCGAGGAGTCTTGCTACTGCATCCACATGCCGATGCACCGCGATATCGCAGCGGCGGAAGCGGTGTTCCACACGCATATGCCGTTCGCGAGTGCGCTGACGCGCCTCGAAGATCCGCGCATCCTGCCGATCGGCCAGACCGAGCTCGGCATCGCCTGCCGCACCGCTTACGACGATTTCTATGACGGTCCCGCCTTCGATCCCGCCGAAGGTGCGCGGCTTGCCAAGGTGATCGGCGACAAGAACGTGCTGTTCATGGCCAATCACGGGATTGCAACGGTCGGCAAAACCATCGCCCAAGCCTATGACCTGCTCTATTACACGGAGCGGGTGGCGCAGGTGCAGCTCTACGCCATGTGGACCGGCAAGCAGCTGCGCTACTTGCCGCAAAATGTCATCGACGCGACGATCAAGGAGTTCCAGAGCGGGCGGACCTATGGCGGCCGCGCGCCGAGCGATTGGCATTTCGCGGCGCTCAAGCGCAAGCTCGACCGCGAGCAGCCGAATTATAAGGAATAGTCCCGGAGGGAGATCATGCCGTACGAATTCGACACCTTCGTCGCGGATTGTCGCCAGATGTTGGCGCGTGACCCTGGACCAGCGGGGCGCGACCGCGTGAGGCAGGATCTCGAGCGGCTGTTGAACAACAAGGATTTCGTCGAGAAGACGTGCGGCGAGAACGCGCCCACGGGACTGAAGCTTCTTTACGAGGACAAGGACCTCGGCTTTCAAATCCTTGCGCATGTGAACACCAAGGCGCGCGTGTCGCCGCCGCACGACCACGGCACATCCTGGGCGATCTACGGTCAGGCGACGAAGTATACCGACATGACCGAGTGGGAGCGCGTCGATGACCGCTCCGATCCCGGCAAAGCCGAGCTCAAGCCGGTCAAGAAATATCGCCTGACGCCGGGACATGCCGGCATCTATCAGGACGGCGCGATCCATTCGATCGACTATCCGGAGGGCGCGCGCTTCATCCGCGTCACCGGCGCCAATCTCGATCGCATCTCACGCGACGCCTTCGATCTCGCGACAGGGCAGATCAAGCGGATGGCGGCTCAACAGGCGACCTGACGCGATGCACTCGGGCGGCGAGAAGGTCCAGCGCGTCGGCGCCGACGCGCTCCGGCGGATGCTGACGGATGGCGAGGAGCTTGCGCTCCTCGACATGCGCGAGGAATTGACCTTCTCGCAAAATCATCTCCTGCATGCGCGTTCACTGCCGCTGAGCCGGCTCGAAATGAAGATGGCGCGTCTCGTGCCACGGCGCGGCACGCGCATTGTTCTCTGCGACGACGATGATGGACTGGCGGAGCGCGCCGCCGCGATCCTTCGGCGCGCCGGCTATACCGACATGTCGGTGCTCGACGGCGGCGTCGGCGCTTGGGCGGCGGCGGGCTATGAGTTGTTCTCCGGCGTCAATGTGCCGAGCAAGGCGTTCGGTGAATTCGTAGAGCACGACAGCGGAACGCCGAATGTCGGCGCCGACGAGCTCGCACGGATGATGCGCGCCGGCGAAGACATCGTCGTTCTCGACAGCCGGCCGTTCGACGAATATTCGCGCATCTCGATCCCGACATCGACCAACGTGCCGGGCGCGGAGCTGGTGCTGCGCGTTCACGACCTCGCCCCCTCCCCCGCGACGACGGTGGTCGTCAATTGCGCGGGCCGCACGCGCAGCATCATCGGCGCTCAGTCGCTCATCAATGCCGGCATTCCCAACAAGGTCGTCGCGTTGCGCAATGGCACGATGGGCTGGACGCTCGCCGGCTTCCAATGCGACAGCGGCAAGAACCGCCGTGCGCTGGACGTCTCGGCCGGCGGCCTCGCCAACGCCAAAGTGGCGGCGCAACGCGTCGCGCAGCGCTTTGGCGTCACGGTGATCGAACGCGCGACGTTCGATCACTGGCGTGCTGAGGCCGACACGCGCACGCTCTATGTGTTCGACGTGCGCAATCCGGACGAATACGAGGCGGGGCATGTGCCCGGCGCGATTTCCGCACCCGGCGGCCAGCTCGTGCAGGCGACCGACCAATATGTCGGAACGCTCCGCGCGCGCATCGTTCTCGTCGACGACAAGGCGGTGCGCGCCATCATGACCGCCTCATGGCTCTTGCAGATGGGTTGGACCGACGTCGCCGTGCTCACCGAAAGCGGTACGGAAACCGGCTGGCCGGCGGCGCCACTGATCGGCGATCCGCCGCGCCGCGACCTCGCGATCGCACCGGCGAAGCTTGCCGCACTGCTGGCCAAGAACGCGGCGACGGTCGTCGATCTTTCGTACAGCCGCGAATATCACCGGGCGCATATTTCCGGCGCCTGGTTTGCCATCCGCTCGCAGCTCGCGCAGGCGCTCGCGACAATCGCCGCGTCAAAAGGCCTCGTCTTCACCTCCGAAGACGGTACCCTTGCAGCGTTGGCGGCGTCGGACGCTACCGCAATGACGGATCGCCGCGTTCGCTACCTCGACGGCGGCAACGCCGCTTGGAAAGCCGCGGGCTATCCTTTGACGGCGGACGATCCGCGCCTGGCGAATGAAGCGGTCGACCTCTGGCTCAAGCCATATGAGCGCGCGGCCAACGTCCAGGACGCGATGAATGAATATCTCTCGTGGGAAGTCGATCTCCTCGACCGTATCCGTCGCGACGAGTCCGTGAAGTTCCGCTCGGCCGCTACCCCTTAGTGGCGCACGATCACCTTCGTACCGACCGGAACGCGCGGATAGAGATCGGTGATGTCATCGTTGACCAACCGGAAGCAACCTGACGAGACGGCATGCCCGATCGTCTCCGGCGCGTTGGTGCCGTGGATGCGATAAACCGTGTTGCCAAGATAGAGCGCCCGCGCTCCCATCGGATTGCCGGGACCGCCCGCCATGAAGCGCGGCAGGTAGGGTTGGCGTTGGATCATTTCCGCCGGCGGCGTCCAGTCGGGCCACTCCGCCTTGCGCGTGATCTTGAGAATGCCCGCCCAGGTGAAGCCATCGCGGCCGACGCCGATCCCGTAGCGCAGCGCCACATTGTTCGGCTGGGTGAGGAAGAGAAACCGCTCGGACGTGTCGATGATGATCGTGCCTGGCGTTTCGGTCGAGCGGTAATAAACCGGCTGGCGGCGGAACTGGGTCGGCAACGCCGAGTCCGACGAGCCGTGGTCGACGCCGGGATCGACGTCCTGGATCGTCGGCTGCGGAATGCTTTCAAGCGGCCGGAAAAGCTGCGCTTGCGAAGGTCCCGCGACAAGCGGCGTGGCCAGCGCCCCCGATAAAAAAGCCCTGCGGTCAATCCTCATGGCCGAAAGATTGGGCGAGCCCGTTCGTCATGTCCAGCGCATGGGCGCCGACCGGCCATGCGGAAATTCCGTCGTGTCGCCGTGGAGTCACACAAGCCCGCAAACGCGTAGATTTCAGCGCCAATACGTCACGTAAAGGTAGATCGCGAGCGCGACGAAGCCGACGAGGCTTAAGGCCCGCCCGATCCGCCGTCCCCAGAGCTCGATGGGATCGGTGCCGCCGCCCGACGCGGTGCCGGCCGCATCCTTCCCGCCGAAATGATCGGCGGCTTGCCGCACGGAGTCGGCGAGCGCCGAGCCGCCGAGCCAGCCGCGTGGGCGCTCCAGGTCCTTCAACAGCGCGCGCGCTTCGTCCGCCCGCGCCGCATCGGGGTCCCGCCGTGGAGGATCGTCCGCCATGCTCCCAGCATAGGAAGATGCCACGCGGACGCCAACCGGACTCCACATCAGGGCGAAATCCTCTAGTGTCCCGATTCCGAAGTTCGTAATACGTTGCCACACGCGCTGATCGAACTTCGGAATCGAAGGACACTAGCAAGTTAATGATTCTAGTGTGGCTTTGGATTTGAAGTTCCTATCTGAGTAAGCTGCAAAATCTTAGGAACTTCAAATCCGCCACACTAGGATCAGCGGGACAAGAATAGCGGGGATGATATGATCGGCAGATGGGCGATGGTGACCGTGGCTGGCGCGTTGACGGCTGCATCTGCGGTTGTCGTTCCAGCGGTAGCGAGCCCGACGCGATCGCACGCCACCGTCACGACTGACATATCCGCGCAGAACCGCCCGCCCGCGCGGCGCGCGCGCGCCCGCCCTCGCATCGAGGTGCGCCCGTTGCGCGGCCCGTTGCGCCGCGACTGCCACGTGGTCTTCCAGGAGCGCTGGATTCCGCAGTGGGGCGGCAGCGTGCTCTACGCCGGGCAGGACTGCCACTGGACGCGCGCGCCGCTCTGATCACGCATGACTAAACTGGCCAAGTCACAAGCGGCAACGCTCCCGGTCTCGCGCGACGACATCGCCGCCGCCGCGAACCGCATCGCGCCGTGGACGCGCCGCACGCCGGTGCTGCGCGACGAACGCGCGAATTTCAGTTTGGACGCCGGCGCCCCGATTACGTTTAAGCTCGAATATCTTCAGCACACCGGTTCGTTCAAGCCACGCGGCGCTTTCAACACGCTCCTCGCGTCGAAGCCGGGAGCCGCCGGCGTTGCGGCCGCCTCGGGTGGCAATCACGGCGCCGCCGTCGCCTACGCCGCCATGCGTCTGGGCCACAAGGCGACGATCTTCGTGCCGGAAACTTCGTCGCCGGTGAAGATCGCGCAGATCCGCGCGCATGGCGCCGATCTGCGCGTCGGCGGCGCGCGTTATGCCGATGCGCTCGAGGCGTGCGATGCGTTTATCGCCGCAACGGGCGCCCTCTCCGTCCACGCCTATGACACGGTCGAGACCATCGCCGGACAGGGAACGGTCGGGCGCGAATGGGAAGAAACATGCGCGGACCTCGACACGCTCCTGGTCGGCGTCGGCGGCGGTGGCCTGATCGCCGGCATCGCGGCTTGGTACGCCGGCCGCGTGAAGGTCGTCGGTGTCGAGCCTAAGGGCTCGCGATGTCTGCACGCGGCGCTCGAAGCCGGTGCGCCGGTTGACGTTCCGGTCGAAAGCATCGCCGCGGATTCGTTAGGGGCCAAGCGCACAGGCGATCTCGTTTTTGAAATCGCGCGTTCAGCGATCGCGGATGTGGTGCTGGTCGAAGACGAGGCGATCACGCAAGCACAGGCGACGCTATGGCAGCGCCTGCGCGTCGCGGCCGAGCCCGGCGGCGCAGCCGCGGCTGCCGCGTTATTTAGCGGCGCCTATCGGCCGCAGAAAGACGAGCGCGTCGGTGTGCTGCTCTGCGGCGCCAATGTTGATCTCGCCAAGCTCGCCACGCTGACGACTTAGCCAAGCCTCACCGCCTGCCGGACTTGCGCCGCGGGTCGCCCGCGGGCTCGGTCCCGGTCGGCTGTGAAACGGCCGGCGGATCGGAGGCAGGAAACGACTCCTCGAGAGCCTCGTCCAGTTCGCTGTCAAGATCGGACCGCTGCTTCTTCGGCTTGGCCGAAGCGTCGTCCTTGAAATCCTGTTTCCGGCGCGGAACGGTCATATCCAAGCTCCGCAATCATTTCGCGAGTGTCGGTATTCTTAACGGCCGGACGCCCTCAATCGTTCCCAAGGCCCGCAATCGGCCGCCGGGACAAGCCTTTAGGCTCCTTGTCGCAACCAGGTCGAAGCCGTGTTATCGGACAAGCGGGAGGACGAACACCGATGACCGACACGATGAAGAACGTCACCTCGATCGAGGACCTGCGGCTGATGGCGAAACGCCGGGTGCCGCGCGCCTTCTTCGAATATGCCGACTGCGGCTCCTATGCCGAGGAAACGCTGCGCGCGAACCGCGAGGATCTCGAGAAGATCAAGCTGCGCCAGCGCGTCTTCGTCGATGTCGATAAGCGCAGCACCGCGACGACCATCGCTGGCGAGCCGCATGCGCTCCCGATCGTCCTCGCGCCGACAGGCCTCACCGGCATGCAGCACGGCGATGGCGAGATTCTCGCCTGTCGCGCGGCGCATGCGGCCGGCATCCAGTTCACGCTCTCGACCATGTCGATCTGCTCGATCGAGGACGTCGCAGCCGCGAACCCGAAACCGTTCTGGTTCCAGCTCTACGTCATGCGCGACCGCGGCTTCGCCCGCTCGCTGATTGAGCGCGCCGCCGCGGCGAA
The DNA here is from genome assembly GCA_050187875.1 of Variibacter sp. GTDB lineage: Bacteria > Pseudomonadota > Alphaproteobacteria > Rhizobiales > Xanthobacteraceae > JAFKKS01. The sequence continues at coordinate 75,964 of JBFWXB010000015.1, read as the reverse complement.
GTGCTCCGCATTGATGCTCACCGCCGATCTGCAGATCCAAGGCCAGCGGCATCGCGACATCAAGAACGGCCTCACCGTCCCACCGCAGATCAAGCTCGCCAACATCATCGACATCGCAACGAAGCCGTCATGGGTAATGAGCGTGCTTAGCAGCAAGCACCGCACCTTCGGCAACCTCGAAGGCCGCGTCGCTGGCATGTCGGGCGTGAAATCCCTCGCCGAGTGGACCGCCAGCCAGTTCGACCCGACGCTGCACTGGAAGGACATCGAGTGGGTCCGCGACATGTGGCCCGGCAAGCTGATCATCAAAGGCATCCTCGATCTCGAAGACGCGAAGATCGCAGCGAAGGCCGGCGTCGAGTCGCTCATCGTCTCGAACCATGGCGGCCGTCAGCTCGACGGCGCGCCTTCCTCGATCTCGGCCCTGCCACGCATCGTCGATGCGATCGGCTCGCAGGTCGAGGTGCTGTTCGATGGCGGCGTGCGCTCGGGACAGGACGTGCTGCGCGCGCTCGCGCTCGGCGCCAAGGGCTGCCTGATCGGCCGCGCGTTTCTCTACGGGCTCGGCGCCGGCGGCGAAGCGGGGGTTCGCACCGCGATCGAGGTCATCCGCAAGGAGCTCGACATCTCGATGGCGCTCACGGGAATGCGGACCATCGACCAGATCGACCGCAATGCGCTCGCCGACGAATGGCCGTCGAACCGGCCGTCACACACCTAATGAAATCAGGCTCCCTCACCTAGCTCCGTCATGCCCGCACTTGTTGCGGGCATCCACGTCTTTCCTTACCGCCGCAAGGAAGACGTGGATGGCCGGGACAAAAGGGCGTTCACGCCCGTCTTCGACGGGCTATGCCCGGCCATGACGAGAAACTAAGCGTGCTCGCGGGCCAATTCGTAATGGCCCGTGAGCGTTTCGATCGGGAGCTTCCACGCCGCGCTGATTGCGCGGATCATATCCAAAGTGAGGCGTCGCTTCCGGTTGAGGATTTCGGAAGCGCGCGCACGCGATCCCACAATGCGCGCCAAATCCGCCTGCGATCGCCCCATGCTGTCGATCGCAAAATGCAGCACGTCGATGGGGTCGGATACGGGTACGTCATGCTCATTGTCTTCATATTTCTCAATGAGCACAGAAAGCACATCGAACCGATCTGCCTCGGCAGTCCCGGACTTCGGCGGGTTATCGAAGTAGCGCTCAATCTCCTTCAGCGCCCACGCGTAATCTGCATCCGTGTGGAGCGCGCGCACATCCATCATCACACCGTCTCCGGATTTATCTTGTCGTACGCTTCGTGTGTTCCGACGAACTTCACCATCACGCGATAGAACGGCGCGTAGGCAATTCGCACCACGAGCCGGTACTTGTTCCCGCCAATGTCGAAAATGGCGCGGCTGTCACCGACAAAATCGACATTGGCTCCGAATTGTTCTTTCACATCGTTTGGCTTCGACCAGATCGCTTTTGAGACGACGGCATGCCAAGCGGAAAGGGGTCTCTTTGCCGGAGGGCGGACAATCCAGAACTCCCTAAGGATCCGCTTGGAAAGAACCTGCATCCACAGAGCACCCGTTCCCGATTTGGGAATAAATAAATAATGTTCCCGCTATGGGAACGTCAAGAAATAACGCCACAAGGAATTTGCCTTGACGCTGCCCGGACGTTTGGGAATCTATAAGAACAAAACAAGAACATAAACCAGCTGCTAGACCGAGTTTTCTATGCCTCAGGCGTTCAACCCTGCCCCCGAAGCCGGCGCGCCGCGACGACGGGCTCTGGTTGCGCGCCTGCGGCAGGCAATCCGGGCCATCGAGCAGCGGCACGAGACACTGGCGGGCGACAGCAGCAAGCGTCCCTTTGGGATTGCGGAGATGGACGAAGCCCTCGGCGGCGGGCTCACGACCGCGGCGCTGCATGAGGTCGCCGCGGCAAACGAACCCGCCATTGTCGCCGCCACGGGATTTGCCCTGTCGCTTGCCGCAGGCGCGACCGGCGAAGCGCCGGCGCAACCGATCCTGTGGGTTGCCGAGGACATGTCGCTGCTCGAAAGCGGCGCGCCTTACGGTCCCGGTCTCGATGCGATCGGTCTGCGGCCCGAACGCCTCATCACGGTGAGCGCCACGCATCCGCGCGACGTGCTGTGGGCGATGGAGGAAGGGCTGCGCTGCCGTGCGCTCGCCGCCGTCCTTGGCGAGATGCGCGCGCCCAACGCCATCGACGACGTGGCGATGCGCCGCCTCTCGCTGGCCGCCGGCGCGCACGAAACCCTCGCGCTCCTGCTGCGCCCCGCCGTCGCGCAAAGCGTCGTTGCGGAAACGCGCTGGGTCATCGGCCCGGCCGCATCCGCCTCGCCGGAGCATGGCGTCGGCCCGCCGACCTTCCACGCGCAACTCGTGCGCAATCGTCACGGTCGTTTGGGTGCTTGGGACTTGGAGTGGAATTGTGTCGAACAGCGTTTCCGTCTCACGACAGGACAGGGCACGCAGCCAGCGGATCCTCTGCCTGTGGCTTCCGCATCTGCTGACCGACCGGATCGCGCGGTGGCGTGAGGTTGAGCGAGAAGCTCTGGGGCGAGAGTCTACAGAGCAAGCACCTCACGCCGTCTTTGCGAAATATGACAATGCGGACCGACTGATCGCCGTCGATGCCGCGGCGGAAGCGCTCGGCCTCGCGCCAGGCCTCGCGCTCGCCGAAGCGCGCGCAATGTATCCTCATCTCGACGCCATTCCCGAAGACCCCGCCGCCGATGCACGCCTGCTCGCCGCGATCGCCGACTGGTGCCAGCGCTACACGCCGCTGACGGTGGAAAAATCACCGGACGACATTCTGCTCGATATCAGCGGCTGCGCGCATCTCTTCGGCGGCGAGGCGGCGCTGCGCGACGATCTCATCATGCGTTTGCGCCGTCACGGCTTCACGGTGCAGGCAGCGGTCGCCGGCACGATCGGCGCCGCCTGGGCGGCGGCGCATTATTCGGATGCGACGCAGATCGAAAGCGGCGATGAACGCGCTCTGCTTGCGCCGCTCCCGCTCGCGGCGTTGCGCCTGCCGGGAGAGACCGTGAGCGTGCTGGCGCGGCTTGGCCTGAAGCGCATCGGCGACATCATCGACATTCCGCGCGCACCGCTTGCCGCGCGCTTCGGCCATCAACTCCTGCAGCAGCGCGACCGTGCGCTCGGCCGCGAGAGCGAGCCGCTCACCCCGCGCTTTCCCATTCCGCCCTATTACGCCGATCAGCCCTTCGCCGAGCCGATTGCGCGAGAAGAAGACGTGCGCGCCATCATCGAAAAGCTGGCGCGCCGCCTCGCCGTCATGCTGGAGCGCCGCGGCGAGGGCATACGGCGCGTCGAGCTCAGCTTGTTCCGCACCGATGGCGCCGTGCGGCGCATCGCCGCCGGCACATCGCGACCGATCCGCGACCCGGGCGCGGTGAAGGCGCTCTTCGTCGAACGCATCGCGGCTCTCGGCGATACGCTCGACCCCGGCTTCGGCTTCGACCTCGCCCGGCTCTCGGTGCAGGCGGCCGATCCGCTTGCTCCGGCACAAATCGCATTCGGCGGCGATACCCGCGAGGCCGCCGTCGACGGTCTCGTCGACCGTCTCGCCGCGCGCCTCGGCAGCCGTCGCGTCGGCCGGCTGGTGGCACAGGACACGCACAGTCCCGAGCTCGCCAGCCTCATTGCGCCGGCCCAGTCGCACCGCGCGATAGAGGATGCGGAATGGGCAGCGTTCCGCGCCTTCCTCGAACGCGCCGACCTCGCCCCGCGGCCGTTGCGATTGCTCGCGCAACCGGAGCCGATCGCCGTCACGCCGACGGTGATCGATACGCATCCGAAGAAATTTCGATGGCGACGGGCTTGGCACGAGGTTGTCGCCGCCGACGGTCCCGAGCGCATTGAAGCGATGTGGTGGATGACGGCGGATGACGCGCCGACGCGCGATTACTTCCGCGTCCAAGACGATGCCGGCCTGCGCTTCTGGCTCTTTCGCTCCAAGCTTTGGAACGAGGAGGAAGAGCAGTTCAAGCTCTCGTGGTTCATGCACGGATTGTTCGCATGAGCGACACGCCGAAAATCCTTCCGTTCGCGCCGCCAGCGAAACAAACGGTTGTCGAAGCGACGCCCTATGTCGAATTCGCGGTGGCGTCGAACTTCTCGTTCCTGCGCGGCGCATCGCATTCCGAAGAGTTGATGCTGCAGGCGGCGCATCTGCAGTTGACCGGATTGGGGCTCTGCGATCGCAACAGCGTCGCCGGCGTCGTGCGCGCCTATCTCGTCCGCCGTGAGCAGAACATCACCCTGAAGTATCACGCCGGCGCGCGGCTCGTTTTCGACGACGGCACGCCGGACATCCTCGCTTATCCGCGCGACCGTGCTGCATGGGGCCGCCTCTGCCGACTGCTGACGCAAGGCAATCTCCGCGCCGAGAAAGGCGACTGCCTCCTCCATCTCGACGATCTCATCCAATGGATCGAAGGGCTCGAGCTCATCGTGATGCCGGAATCGACACGCGAGACCCCGGCGCAGCGGCTGCACAAATCGCGCACGTTCTTTGGGGAGGAGCCGCGGCTTGGGAAGGAGGAAACGATCGCTGCGCCAGAACACGAGTGTCGTCCCCGCGAAAGCGGGGACCCAGTACTCCGTGTGCTTTCCATTGAAAGACAGGGCGTACTGGATGCCCGCTGGAGCCTGCGCCCGGGCTGGCCGAAAGCCAGACCCGGGTGCGGGCATGACAAACGGAATGCATCAACGCTCCAGCGCTTGTGCGAAGCGGCGCCCGGCCGCGTGCGCCTTGCCGCCTGCATGCTCTACCGCGGCAATGACCGCGCCCGCATCGCCGCGCGCGCAAAGCTCGCGGCGGAACTCGGCGTCCCGCTGATCGCGGTGAACGACGTGCTCTATCACCATCCCGAGCGCCGCCCGCTGCAGGATGTCCTCACCTGCATCCGCGAGCACCTGACGATCGACAAGGCCGGGCGCAAGCTCGCCGCCAATGCCGAGCGATACTTGAAGCCGGGAAGCGAAATGGCGCGCCTGTTCGAGGATTATCCGGACGCGATTGCGGAGACGGTGCGCTTGAGCGATACGCTCACCTTCACGCTCGACGAGCTGAAATCGGAATACCCGGAGGAAAATCGCGCTGGCTTCGCCACGCCGCAAGAGGCGCTGAAGCATTTCACCTGGGAGGGCGCGAAGGCGCGCTACCCGAAAGGCATCCCCGAGAAGACGCGCGAGCGGATCGCGCACGAATTCGGCCTCATCGCGCGGCGCGACTACGCGCCCTACTTCCTCACCGTGCATCACATCGTGAAGTATGCGCGCTCGCTAGGCATCCTCTGTCAGGGCCGCGGCTCGGCGGCGAATTCGGCCGTCTGCTTCTGCCTCGGCATCACCGAGGTCGACCCCAGCCAATATCAGCTCCTGTTCGAGCGCTTCATCTCGGACAATCGCGGCGAGCCGCCCGACATCGACGTCGATTTCGAGCACGAGCGGCGCGAAGAGGTGATCCAGCACATCTACGATCACTACGGCCGCGACAAGACCGGCATCGCCGCGACAGTGATCAGCTATCGCGGACGCTCCGCCATCCGCGAGGTCGGAAAAGCCTTCGGTCTCTCCGAGGACATGATCGGGGCGCTCGCCTCCTCGATTTGGGGCATGGGCGGCGGCAATGTCCGCCAAAGCGATTTGCTGCGCACGGGCCTCGATCCGAAGAGCTCGCGCGTGAAGCACGTCATCGATTGCGTCAACGCGATCCAGGGATTTCCGCGCCACCTCTCGCAGCATGTCGGCGGCTTCGTCATCACGCGCAGCCGCCTTGACGAAGTCGTGCCGATCATGAACGGCGCGATGGACAAGCGCACCCATGTCGAATGGGACAAGGACGACCTCGACGCGCTCAATCTCCTCAAGGTCGACGTGCTTGGGCTCGGCATGCTCACCTGCATCCGCAAGGCGTTCGAGGTTCTGGAAAAGATTTATCCCGACGCGATGCCGGCAAACTCATTTGCTCGCTCCCAGGAGATAGCGACTCTTGCGTCACCTCCCCCTGAACGGGGGAGGTCGTATTGCGAAGCATTCGGGGTGGGGGTCGTGGGCGAGAGAAACGAAGATGACCCCCACCCCGACCCTCCCCCTTTCAGGGGGAGGGAGCAGGCCGAGTGTGCGGCGAGTGAATCGGCTGCGCCCGACCGTAAGCCGCTCAAATTCACCATCGCGTCGATCCCGGCCAAGCAAAAAGCCGTCTACCACATGCTTCAGCGCGCCGATTCCATCGGCGTGTTCCAGGTCGAGAGCCGCGCGCAGATGTCGATGCTGCCGCGCCTCAAGCCGAAGTGCTTCTACGATCTCGTCATCGAAGTCGCGATCGTGCGTCCCGGCCCGATCCAAGGCGACATGGTGCATCCCTATCTGCGTCGCCGCGAGGGCAAGGAGCCGGTGATCATCCCTTCCCCGACGTTCGGCAAGAAGGATCAGCTGCAGAAAATCCTCAAGCGCACGCTTGGTGTTCCTTTATTCCAGGAACAGGCGATGAGCATCGCTATCGAGGCCGGCGGCTTCGAAGCGGCCGAGGCCGACAGACTGCGCCGCGCCATGGCGACCTTCAAGCGCACGGGCACCATCGACAAGTTCCGCGACAAGATGATCAATGGGATGGTTGCGAAAGGTTACGATAAAGCCTTCGCCACGAACTGCTTCAAGCAGATCGAAGGCTTCGGCGAATACGGCTTCCCCGAGAGCCACGCCGCAAGTTTCGCGCTCCTCGTCTACGCGTCCGCCTGGCTCAAATGCCGCTACCCCGACGTGTTCACGGCGGCGCTTCTCAATTCGCAACCGATGGGATTCTACGCGCCGGCGCAGATCGTGCGCGATGCGCGCGAGCATGGTGTCAAAGTGCATCCGGTCGATATCAATTTTTCCAATTACGACGTGACGCTAGAGCCCGGACCGCGCGCCGCGCGACGCGCGCACGCGGTGCATCACACCATGAAAGGCGACATCCGCGCGACGCATGCGCTGCGTCTCGGCATGCGCGCGATCAAGGGGATTTCGGAGGAGGATGCGAATGAAATCGTGAAGCAACGCTCGATCGCAGGGCGCTTCGTATCTCTTCGCGATCTCTGGCTGCGCACCGGTTTGAAAATCCATGTGCTGGAACGGCTCGCCGACGCCGATGCGTTCGGCTCGCTCGGCCTCACGCGCCGTCAGGCGCTCTGGGCGGTGAAAGCGCTCGGCCGCGCCGGTGATCAGGATGATCTGCCGTTGATGCAAGTTGATTCTTTACCTCCCCCTGAAAGGGGGAGGTCGGCGAGCGAAGCGAGCCGGGTGGGGGTCGCGGTCGAGGGAAACGAGGACGACCCCCACCCCAGCCGGGATCCCCATCGCGCTAGCGCGATGGGGTGCCCCACTCCCCCTTTCAGGGGGAGGGAGGAAACCGCGGCGAGTTTCGCGTTTCCCGCTTCGAATGAGAAAACCGCTCACACCGAACCCCACGTCGCATTGCCCGCGATGCCGCTCGGCGAGGAAGTGGTGAACGACTATCGCTTCCTCAGCCTCTCACTGCGCGCGCACCCCGCATCATTCTTGCGCCAAGACCTCGCCGCCCGCGGCATCATCCCGAATGCACAATTGCGTACGCGCCCCTCAGGCGCTCTGGTCACCGTGTCCGGCCTCGTGACCATCCGCCAGCGCCCGGGATCGGCCAATGTCACCTTCCTCACGATCGAGGATGAAACGGCGATCGCGAACATCATCGTCTGGCCAAGAATTTTCGAGCGCTTCCGCCCGGTCATCCTCGGCGCGCGCTTCATCGCCGCAACCGGCAAGCTGCAGCACGAATCCGGCGTCATCCATGTGGTCTCGGAACGCCTTGAAGACTTGACGCCGATGCTCAAGGCCTTGATGGAGAGCGCGCCGCCGATCGAAGCCTTGGCGCGCGCGGACGCGGTGAAACACCCGCATTCAGAAAACCGCGAGCGGTCGGCACGGCCGCGCTCGCTTGCCGCCTTTCGTCATCCGCGCGATCAAGCGGGTGACATCGCAGCGCATCTCGACGTGCCGGCGCACGGCACCGCGCATGCGCCGACACAACGCGCGCGCTAACCCTTCAATGCTTCTCGGCGATATCGCGCTCGACCAGCGCGCGCAGTTCCGGCGTCACCTCCGGCTTCACGCCGAACCAAAGCTCGAAGCCGCGCACCGCTTGATAGAGCAGCATGCCGAGCCCGTCCGCCGTGCGGAACCCGCGATCCTGTGCTTGCCGCAGCAGCTCGGTCTTGAGCGGCGCATAGACGAGGTCGACCACGACCGCGCTGGGCGGCAGCGAGCGCAGATTGATCTCGAGCTCCGGCTGTCCGGCCATGCCGAGCGAGGTCGTGTTGACGAGCAGCGCCGCGCCGCTCAGCAGCGGCGTGCATTCATCCCAGCGCGACGGCTCCACCACGGAGCCGAACACCTTGCGCAGCGCTTTCGCCCGCTCCTGCGAGCGATTGACGAGCGCGATGCGTTCCGCGCCGCGCTCCAGCAATCCTTGCACCACCGCGCGCGCCGCGCCGCCGGCGCCGAGCACGACCGCCTTGTCGATCGCCTTGTCCCATCCGGGCACCGCCGCATCGAGGCTGTTGATGAAGCCCTCGACGTCGGTATTCGTCGACTTCAACTCGCCGTCGTCGAGCCACAGCGTGTTGGCTGCGCCGACCACGACCGCACGCCGGTCCGGCTTGCTGACCTCGAGCGCCCTCACCTTGTGCGGCAGCGTCACATTCGCGCCCACATAGCCCTTCTCGCGCAGCGCCCCGACAAAGGCGTCGAAATCTTCGGCCTTCACCGCCTCGCGCCGGTAATCGCCGGGAATGCCGTATTTTTCGAGCCAATATTTATGGATGATCGGCGAACGCGAGTGACTGACCGGCCAGCCGATCACACACGCTGCACGAGATTCTTCCGCCATACTCTTACTCTTTCAACTTCACTAGTGGAGTGAATTTGACATTCGCTACCCGCTTCGCAGCAAATCCGACAAGCGAATGTCAAATTCAAAACTCCACTAGCAGCTCATATTTGCTAGTGGTCCTTTGATTCTAACATTTGCAACAGCGCCTGCCTCAATGGGAGGCAAATGTTAGAATCGGACCACTAGCGACACGCCGCGCTCTTCTTTCGAATTGAAGCGGGCCCGAAACCGCCGACATTAGCAGAATGCAGCGCTCCGCCCGCAGCCGCCTTCATCGAGGCGGCGGACCATGGCCCAGGATACGCGCCCGATCAACCTGCCCCGCCCGCGCTGTGGAAACGCGACGATTGGCGCGGCGTGACAGGGCACAGAAAGACGGTAATGTGTCGCCGCACGCCGTCCGGCGCGCAGCAGCTCCACATCCGAATTTTCAACGGGACGCGTCATGAAGGCCATTTTTCTCGACTGCAACGATCAGCTGGGCCCCATCTTCAAGCGCGTCCATCGCCCCGACGACCCGCCGATCACGGTCAATATGGAGCCCTACGATCGCGCGCGCATTCCGCAAATCCTCGACGGCTACGGCGTCACCCTTGACGATCACTCTTACCTTCCGACCGACGTCGTCGCGCAGTGCAAAGCGCTCAAGCACGTCGTCTTCCTCGGCACCGGTGCGGCGAGCTACATGAACATCGCCGAGCTCGCCGGTCTCGGCGTCAAGGTGCACACGATCAAGGGTTACGGCGACACCGCCGTCGCCGAGCACACGATCGCGCTGATGTGGGCGGCGTGCCGCGATCTCGCGCAGATGGACCGCGCGATACGCGCCGGCGTGTGGGAGACGCGCGAAGGCGTACAGCTTCTCGGCAAGACGCTCGGCGTCATCGGCATGGGCGGCATCGGCCGCGAGGTCGCGCGCATCGCCAAGGGCATGGGCATGAACGTGATCGGCTGGAACCGCAGCAAGCTTACCGACGCGCCGGTCCCGATGGTTAGCATCGACGAATTGCTGACGCAAAGCGACGTGGTTTCGATCAATCTCGTGCTCAACGACGAGACGCGCCACTTCCTGGACGCCAAGCGCATCGCGATACTCAAGCCGACCTGCATCCTCGTCAACACCGCGCGCGGCGCGCTGCTCGACGAGGCGGCGCTCGTCGACGCGCTCGAGCGCCGCGCGATCCTGCATGCCGGGCTCGACGTCTTCGATCGGGAACCGCTGGCGGCGGATCACCCGCTGACGCGGCTCGACAACGTGACGCTCTCAGCCCACAGCGCCTTTCGCACGCAAGAAGCTTCGGAGACATTGATCCGCCGGGCGATCGACATCGCGAAATCGGTGATGGCGTAAGATAGCGCTCGAAACAGCAGTTCTTCCGCCCACGCCCTTTCCCGTCACCCTGAGGTGCGAGGCGCGAAGCGGCGAGCCTCGAAGGGCGACGGCCCTAGATTCTCCGGGCCGTGCATCCTTCGAGGCTCGCCGACTGCGTCGGCTTCGCACCTCAGGATGACGGAAAGAGGGGGCTCGCTCCCCTCACCCCAACTCGTCGCAGGGGAGAGAGTCCCGCTACCTACTTCGCCGCGGCGACGCTGCGGCCGATGGCAGCATTGAGCGCAGGCATCACCTTCTCCGCCATCAGGATCATGGAGCGGCGCGCCAGCGCCCGGTCGCGCCAATCCTTGCCGGCATAAAGGAGCGTGCCGAAATCGCCGACCGTCTCGCGGAAGGCGAGCAGCTGGTCGACGACGCGGTTGGGCGAGCCGTGGATCACCAAGGAATCGCAGATGCTATCGAGCGTGAGTTCGTCGTCCGGCTGGTCGGGCCGACTCTTGAAGGCGATCTGCCGGTTGGCGTGCTTGAGCTTGGTGTAGAGATTGTTGAAATAGAAGCGGTACGGACTTTGCGGGTCGGTCGCGTAAGCGCGCGCCGTCGCATCGTCATCGGCGACGAAGATGCTGCGCGCGACGCGCCAGTTGGCGGGTTTTGCCGGGCGCCCGACCCGCGCGCAGCCTTCCACATATTTCGGCCAATGACTGCGCACCCAAATCGGCATCAGGAAGTTGGCGGAGATCGCGTCCCAGCCGCGCGCCGCCGCCTCGGTGATGCCCTTTGAGAATGGCGCGACGACCGTCGCGATGATCGGCGGATGCGGACGCTGCAGCGGCTTCGGCAGATAGCCCTGCCCCACATGGAGCATCAGCTCGCGCTCGATCGTCACGTTCCAATATTTTCCGGCGATGCGATACGGCGGGTCGGATTTCCAGATTTCCAGAATCTGGTCGATCGCCTCGACGAACATCGCATTGCGGTCGGCGTCGAGATTGCCGAAGGCCTCGGCGTCGGACATCAGGCCGCCCGGCCCGATGCCGAAGATGAAGCGCCCATCGAGCATATGATCGAGCATCGCGATCTGCGACGCGACCGCGACCGGGTGGCTGTTCGGCAGGTTAACGGTGCCGGTACCGAGCCTGATGCGCTTCGTCGCCTCGGCGAGCGTGGCGAGGAACATCGCCGACGACGTGATGTTCTCGGCGCGGTCGCTCGCATGCTCGCCGACATAGCCTTCGACGAAACCCAATTCGTCAGCGAGGATGAAGGCCTCGCGGTCCTCGCGCAAGGACTGCCGCCAGTCCTTGTCCAGGACATGGATCGGCATGGTGAAAAAACCGAGCTTCATGGCAACCGTCTCTTGGTTCGCCGCGCCGGGCGCGGTCCTTCCCGAATAGGCTCGCGCACGCGATGCCGCCGGATTTCGAGCGTGTACGCAAGGCTTTTTTCGAGCACCGGAAGGGCAGGAGCGCGGCATTCCGCGGCCTCCGGCGCCTTCGTCTGGCGCCTCCTGCGCAACGACTGCTCATGGAGAACCGCCCTGGGCACACGCCAATGGTCCGCGAGGTGGTGATTTTCTGTCCTCCGCGACGCGCCGGCAACCCGATCCCTGTGGACAGCGTTAACGACCGCGAGACGGGCCGGACCGCCCTATGCCACGTCTCGCGGCATCCTCCTTTGAGTCGGCGTGTGGTTAGCGAATGGGGTCCGCGATGCTGCGATGGTTCCATGCCTTGATGCCGAAGGAGGAGCGCTTCTTCGATCTATTCCAGCGGCATGCCGAGGCGGTCCTCGCCGGCGCGAAGGCGTTGCGCGCGCTCCTTGAAGGCGACGGCAATGCCGACGCCCATTACCACGCTGTGATGGCGCATGAAAAGGAAGCCGACGACATCACCCGCGAAGTCCTCATCAGCCTGCGCCGCAGCTTCATCACGCCCTTCGATCGCGGCAACATCCGCGACCTGATTACCTCGATGGACAATAGCATCGACCAGATGCAGAAGACGGCGAAAGCGATCGCGCTGTTCGACATGCACAGCTTCACGCCCACGATGAAAGCCATGGGCGACGCGGTCGTCCAGGCCGCCACCTTGGTCGGCGAGACGATGCCGCTCTTGAAGGAGATCAATAAGCAATCGGCGCGCATCGTCGGCCTCACGCGGCGGATTTCCGAGCTCGAGGGACGCGCCGACGACCTGCATGACGTGGGCCTCAAAGAACTTTACCACACCCAAGGCAAGGCCGACGCGATGGCCTTCATCGTCGGCAACGAGGTCTACGACCATCTCGAAAAGGTCGTCGATCGCTTCGATGACGTGGCGAACGAGATCCACGGCATCGTCCTCGAATACGTCTGATCGGCGGAGCCCGGGGCATGGACGCGGCGATCGCTTTTCCGCTGCTCGTCGCGCTGATCGCCGTTGCGCTCGTCTTCGATTTCCTCAACGGCCTGCACGACGCGGCGAATTCGATCGCAACCATCGTCTCGACCCGCGTGCTGCGGCCTCAATATGCGGTGTTCTGGGCCGCGTTCTTCAATTTCATCGCCTTCCTGTTCTTCGGCCTGCACGTGGCGCAGACGCTCGGCACCGGGATCGTCTCGGCGGATGTCGTCGACGCGCGCGTGATCTTCGCCGCGCTCCTCGGCGCGATCAGCTGGAACATCATCACCTGGGTCATCGGCATTCCCTCCAGCAGCTCGCATGCCCTCGTCGGTGGCCTCCTTGGCGCCGGCGTCGCCAAGGTCGGGCTCGGCGCCATCGTCTGGGGCGGCGTCTTGAAAACGAGCGCGGCGATCGTCCTCTCGCCGCTCTTAGGGTTTCTGCTGGCGCTGCTGCTCGTCCTCGCGATGTCTTGGGTCTTTTCCAAGTTCACGCCATTCGCGGTGGATCGCACGTTTCGTGTGCTGCAATTTGCGTCCGCCTCGCTTTACTCGCTTGGCCACGGTGGCAACGACGCACAGAAGACGATGGGCATCATCGCTGTGCTGCTCTATTCTCAGGGATTGCTTGGCGACAGCTTTTACGTGCCGTTCTGGGTTGTCCTTGCCTGCCAGCTCGCCATGGCTTTGGGCACGCTGTTCGGCGGCTGGCGCATCGTCAAGACGATGGGATCGCGCATCACGCGGCTCACCCCGGCGCAAGGGTTCTGCGCCGAGACGGGCGGCGCGATCACCCTATTCCTCGCGACCTATCTCGGCATCCCCGTTTCGACGACGCACACGATCACCGGCGCCATCATCGGCGTCGGCGCAGCGCGGCGCGTCTCCGCCGTGCGCTGGAGCGTCGCCAACAACATCGTCGTCGCGTGGGTGATCACGATTCCCGCGGCAGCCCTGATCGCCGCGCTCGCCTTCGAGGCAACCCGGCTGTTTGGATGACAGGTCGTCGTCCCCGCGAAAGCGGGGACCCAGTATCCCCAGTCTCGCGATTCAAAAACAGGCAGGGGTTACTGGATGCCCGCCTTCGCGGGCATGACAGCCGCTTACCTCGGTATCCGCGCCCGCAACACCTGACCGGTCATGGACTCCGTCATGAGCAGCGTCTCGCCATCCGGCATCAGTGCGGCGTTGGTCACCGAGCGGCCGGCGCACGAGACGAGCCGATAGAGCGGAACGCCGGAGGGCGAGAGCACCCAGGCGCAGCCGTGGCCGGGATCGCAGACGATGAGGCGGCCCTGCGCATCCACCACCAGGCCATCGGGCCCTGACAATCCGCCGGGCAGTTGCGCGAACACCTGCGTCTTCGCCGACAACGCGCCGGGCGCGAGCGGAACGCGCCATACCTGCGCGGCGCGCGTCAGCGCCAGAAACGCATGCGTGCCCTCGCGCGACACGGCAACGCCGTTCGGGCTCGGTGCATTGGCGATGAGCCGATCGAGCCGCCCATCCGGCCAATAGCGATAGAGCCGGCCACTCGGGTCGTGCATGCCGGTCTGGCCTTGATCAGTGAACAGGATCGAGCCGTCGGGCAGAAGCTGAAGATCATTGACGCCCTTGAAGCTTTCGCTGAAGGCGTGACCGAGGATGCACGAAACGTCGCCACTTTTCGGATCGACGCGCATCAGCCCGCGGCGATAGTCGGCGACGACGAGCGTCCCGTCCGGCGCGACGCGCATGCCGTTCGGCCAGCCGTCATATTGCGTGACGATGCGCCAGTCGCCGCTCGCGTCGATCGCAAAAATCCGTCCGAACGGGATGTCGACGACGTAAAGCGTGCCGCCTTCCGCGAAACACGGCCCTTCGAGAAATGAGTCCGTTGGCAAGCCGCCACGATTGGCGTCGCTCCATTCCGTGCGCTGCGGGTCGCGAAATTTGTCAGGCAGGCGCGTGTGCACCTGCGTCGCGATCTCGGCCGGCGGTGCGAACCAGCTCACGACGCCGCCTTTGCCGGCGGCACGGCGCCGAGAATCTCATCGTTGTGCTCCCCCAAAGCTGGCGGCGGGCAAGACGGCCGCGGCGGCGCTCCATCGACGAGGAAACCACCGCGCACGATCGTGACCGGTCCCTCGACGTGCGGCACGCGATCGAACGTCACCGCCATCTCGCGCGAGCGCACCTGCGGTTCGGCGAGAATCTGCGGTACGGTGAGAACACGCCCCGCCGGCACGCCGGCCTTGTTGAGGCGCGCCTCCCATTCCGCGGCCGAAGCCGCCGCCAGCGATTCCTCGATCAGCGTGCGCAACTCATAGCGATGCGCCATGCGGTCTTCCGCCGTGACGAAGCGCGGGTCGCGCGCGAGCTCCGGCCGGCCGATGACGGCGCAGACGCTGACGAATTGTTCCTGCTTGTTGGCAGCGATGTTGAGCAAACCCTCGCCCGTGGCGAACGTGCCGGAGGGCGCTGCCGTCACATTCTCGTTCCCCATCGGCGAGGGCTCGATGCCGGAGATGAGATAATTCGAGACCGGCCAGCCCAAGGCCGACAACGTGCTTTCGAGCATCGAGACATCGAGGAACGCGCCCTCGCCCGTGCGATCGCGCCGCACCAGCGCCGCGGAAATGGCAAACGCGCCGAACAGGCCGCCGAGCGTGTCGCACACCGGATAGCCGACGCGCAGCGGCGCCGTCTCGCGCGTGCCGGTGATGCTCATGATTCCCGAGAAGCCTTGGATGATCTGGTCGTAGGCGGGATTGTCCTTGAGCGGGCCTGTTTGTCCGAATCCCGAGATCGCGCAATAGATGAGGTTCGGCTTCACCTCCTTGAGCCGCGCATAGCCAAGCCCGAGACGCTCCATCACGCCGGGGCGGAAATTCTCCAAGAGGACATCGGCGTCGGCGACGAGCGCGAAGAATTTCGCCTTGCCGTCGGCGCTCTTGAAGTCAATCTCGATCGAGCGCTTGCCGGCATTCTGCGCGAGGAACGAAGCCCCCATTTTGGCCCGGTTGAGCGCCGGCGTCGTACCAAGCGCGCGGGCGAGGTCGCCGCTGCCGGGAAGCTCGACCTTGATGACATCCGCCCCGACCAGCGCGAGCTGGTAGCCGCAATAGGGGCCGGCGAGGACATTGGTGAGATCGAGAACGCGAACGCCGTCAAGCAAGCCACTCATCGAGAACCCTGAATCCGCATTTTTTTAGCCCGAGGGATGGAGTTTCGAGGCTAGCGCGAATACGCGCCGCTGCCGAGTTCCGGGTCCCCTGCGCGCTGTCCACCCTCCCCCTCCGGGGAGGGACGGGCGCGGATGACTGCAAAAAGGCGGGAAATGGTACAGCTGGGTGGGCTCGAACCACCGACCTCCGGTTCCACAGTTACGCGCCGACACCCTAACATGGCCCCGCACGCCCCCACGCTGCCTAGCAGCTTTCGGTCAAATTATGCCCGGAAACATTGATGGTTTCGCGCCTGCGTTATGCTACGTTGGCACTGTGGCCTAACGGGGCATAACAGCCTCCGCTGTTTACCCCGCTGGTACCCCGAATTCGCAAAGGAGGAAGGCAATGCCGAAGCTCACGGCCGCCGCAGTCGAGAAGTTCGCCCCCGGCCGCAAGCGGCGCGAGATACGCGACGACGGCACCCCCGGCCTGTATCTCGTCATCCAGCCGGTCGGCCGGGGGGAGGACGCGGCGACCGACGACGGTGGCAGGAAGCCGAAGCGGCGCGGCCGCAGGCGCGGCGGCGGCAAGTCGTGGTGCATGCGGTTTCGCCGTCCCGACGGCCGCGCGGGCAAGCTCGCGCTCGGGCCCGTCGATATCTCGGGGACGGAGATGCCGGACGAGCCCGTGATCGGCGGCCCCCTGACGCTGGCCGGAGCGCGGCAGCTGGCCGCTGCCGTGAACCGCGCTCGCGCCATGGGACGCGACGTAGTCGCGGAGCACGCCGCGAGCAGGCGGCGGCGCATCCTCGTCGAGCAGGAGGCGACGACGAACACCTTCGCGGCCGGGGCGCGCGACTTCGTCGAGGAGCACGCACGGCCGAAGACGCGACGCTGGCGCGAGACCGCGCGCCTGCTCGGTCTTGTGTACCCGCTGGACGGCGGCGAGCCGACGGTCGCGCGCGGCAGCCTCGCCGACCGATGGGCGGATCGTCCGGCGCGCGAGATCGACGGTCACGACATCTACGGCGCGGTGGACGAGGCGCGGCGAACCGGCGTGCCGGGGCTCGATGCGCGCAGCGACGGCCCGTCCGAGGCGCGGGCGCGGGCGCTGTACTCGGCGCTGTCGTCATGCTTCGGCTGGTTGCTGCGGCACCGCCGCGTCGAGCGCAATCCCTGCGTCGGCGTCTTCCGCCCCCCGGCTCCCCCGGCGCGCGAGCGCGTGCTGACAGCGAGCGAGGTTCGCCTGTTCTGGCTCGCGACGGATCACGTAGACGCGCCGCGACCGCAGTACGACGCGGACGGAAACGAGAGGGAGCAGCCGCGCCCGTTCGGCCCGCTGCTGCGGCTGCTGCTGCTGACCGGCGCGCGCCTGCGCGAGGTCGCTGGCATGGTCGAGAGCGAATTGCCGGGGGGAGACGAGTGGCACCTGCCGGGCGCGCGCACGAAGAACAAGAAGCCTCACGTCGTGCCGCTCGCCCCGCTGGCCCGCGAGCAGATCGAGGCGGGCAGAAAGACGTCGGTCGCGGGCAAGGCCGGTCACATATTCTCGACTACCGGCGCGTCGCCGCCGTCAGGCTGGTCGAAGACCAAGGCGCGGCTCGACGAGCAGATGCTTCGACTGGCGCGCGCCGAGGCCGAGGCGGCCGGGCGCGACCAGGACGACGTCAGCATTCCGCCGTGGCGGCTGCACGATCTTCGCCGTACGGCGGCCACCGGCATGGCCGACCTCGGCGTTCCGCCGCACATCGTCGAGGCGGCGCTGAACCACGTCAGCGGCGCGCGGGCGGGTGTCGCCGGCACCTACAACCGCGCGGCGTACAGCGAAGAGAAGAGAGCGGCGTTGGCGCGATGGGCCACGCACGTGCACGGCGTCGTGTCGGGCAAGAAGAACAACGTCGTCAGCATTCGCGGAGGGACGAAGCCGTGACGGAGTTAAAAAAATCGCGGGAAAAGCTGCGGGCCAAGGCGCATCGCGACCTCGATTCGCAACTTCGCAGCGGATGGGAGCACGGCTATCGCGAGCCGATCATGCAACTTCGGCTCGGGCGACCGTCGCGGGTCATCGACCTGCTGCGGGCGCGTCGCGCACTCTCGGGCGATGAGTTCGAACTTCTCGCCGACGCCATTGAAGTGGCGCTACCGCAGAAGCGGCTTGGTCGTCGGCCCGACGAAGGCGCTCAGGAGGCCGCCCGTCTTGCGACGCTACTCCTCGCCAACAAGCAGATGCTACCCGTAGCGGTGGGCCAAGGCAGTTTGCGCGTGGCGACCAAGAGTGAGATCGCATCCGGTCGAACCGACTTGTATCGCATCAGCACGAAGGCGTTGCTCGCGGCGACTGGTGCGCCGCGCGCGGAGATCGACGCCTGCAATGGTGAGGAAGCAACCTTCCTGCGAGTGGTCGGCTCCCCTAAGGAACTCGACGCAGATGAAATCGTCGAGCAGGCGTGCAAGAGCATCGAGCAGACGAGCGGCAAAACCGTGAACCGGAAATTGGTTCGCAGCCTGCTCGCGCGTCCGCGCAAGCGCCGGGGGCTGGATCAGCGCTACGCGACTGATCGCGGCGGCCGGAACAAGAAGACCGACCGCCGATAGTCTCTCCTCATCCGCGCGACAGCGCGCGCATCTCCCGCTTTCCCACGCGCGCTCGGCCTCGCGCAATGCGCCGCGCCGCCTGCCAATACGGCCGCAGCACTTCGAACTCGCGAGGATATCTCCTCGCCTTGTCCGCGCGCTGCGAGAGCGCGTTCGCCGACACCGCATTACTGAAGTAGCTGCGCCAATGCGGCACGATCTTCTCGAACGTTTCCTCAAGATGGCGCCCACGCAGGCCGTCGTCGTAAAGCGCTACGGCGATTGCCTTCATCAGCAGCTTCTCCGGTGAGCGCCACGAGTTCACCACTCGCCCTTTCTTGCTCGACATGTTCGGCGTCCTCTTCGTTTACACACGCCGGGATGGCGCGCGGGCGAGATGGGCGCAGATCGCGAGCGGGCGGTCACAGCCAATAAAGCGGGCAATATGGCTGTGCGCGCCGCGTAACGTGCGCTTACTAGTGCGGGCTCCGTAACAACAGGAGCCAACATTATGGGCCACAACGAAACCGAGCAGGACGCTCTCGTTCCCGACCCACAGGTCGCGCGCGAGTTCGACATCAGCCTCATGACACTCTGGCGATGGACGCACGATCCCAAGCTGGGATTTCCCCCGCCCACGAAAATTCGCGGCCGCAACTTCCGCAGCCGAAAGCAACTCGAAGCGTTCAAGCAGCGAATGCTGCGCCAGTCGATCGCCGCTCGCGGCGGCGAGGCGGCGTGACATGCGCGCGCGAGCCCAAGTGCGCGTCGAGCCGCCCTACGAAATCGAGGTCATTGGCCAGGAAAACAACGTCTACCGCATCGCGCTTCCAACGGAGCCAGACGGGCAGCGCGTCGAGCTGACGGTCACGATCCGGCAGCTTATCTGGCTCGACAATCTAAAGCGCCGCGCAAAAAGCCTCGGCATCATTCCTCAGCGCATCACGGCGCGCCAGTGGGAGATCGCATCGCGGCGCGCCTTCAATCGATGGGCGGAGGCGCAGAAGTGAGCGCCGAACAGGACAGAGAACAACCAATCGCTGCTGCCCCTCAGGCGTCGGTTGAGTTCTTGCAGAAGCTGCGCGCCGGCGGTCCCTGGGTTCTAACGGCCATCGTGCCGGACGGGCCGACTACAACGATCACCGCCTTCACCGAGGCGGATGTGATCTCCTTCGTAAGGAAGCACAACGGACGCCGCAACATCTACTACTCGGTGAATCCGCTCACCGGCGCGACGACCAAGAAGGCGTCGAAGAAAGATATCGTCGCCGCCGAATTCGTGCTGGCCGATCTCGACCCGCAGGACGACGAGACGCCGGACGAGGCCAAGAACCGCTACCTCGCCCGGCTGCAACAATTCGAGCTGCCGCCGACCGCCGTTGTCGATTCAGGAAACGGCATCCAGGCTTTGTGGCGGCTCGCGTCTCCAGCCATGCCGGACGCCTTTCCCGACGTCGAGGCTCGCACGAAAGCATTGATCGTCTCGCTGGGCGGCGGCGCCGGAACGCAGAACGTCGATCGCGTTCTTCGACTGCCCGGCACCATCAATCTACCGAACGAAAAGAAACGCAGGGTCGGACGAGCCCCATGCGAGACGCGGACACTGCGCTTCAATGTCGCGGCATACCCTCTCGATGCCTTTCCCCTCCCCGCGCCGGGACCGCCGACGCCCACGGGTGCTACGAGCGAAGCCGTCACACCCGCCGCCGAGTACGAGGACGATCTCGAAAACATCATTCGCACGGGTCGCGCCGATCGTTTCGGCGATGACCGATCCAAGGCAGTGTACTATGTCACCAACGAGATGCTTCGGCGCGGTCACCGGCCCGAAACTGTCGTGTCGGTGCTGCTCGATCGCGGCAACGGCATCTCCGCGCACATCTACGACCAGGGCAATCCGGCAGCCTACGCGAAGCGACAGGCGACGGAGGCCGCGCGCAAGATCGACTTTCAGAAGGACGCGAAAGGCCGGCCCTGGAAAAGCCAAGTCAACATTCGGGTGGCGCTGCTCAAGATGGGCGTGACCGTGCGATATGATCTCTTCGCCGGTCGCACACTCATTGATGGTCTAAAAGACTTCGGGCCCACGCTGGAGGATGCGGCCGTAGACCGACTCTGGCTCCTGCTGGACCAGCGCTTCCACTTTCAGCCATCGAAGGACCTGCTCATCACGGTGCTTCAGGATACAGCCCGGATCAATGCTTTTCATCCCGTGAGGGACTACCTCGGCGGGCTAACCTGGGACGGCAAGTCGCGCGTCGATCGCTGGCTGACCGTTTACGCGGGCGCCGACGACACTGAATACACACGCGCCGTCGGGTCCCTGCTGCTGGTCGCCGCTGTGCGTCGCGTTCGAAGTCCCGGAGCAAAATTCGACGAACTCGTCGTCTTCGAGAGCGGCCAGGGCACGAACAAGTCCTCGGCGCTCAAGGTGCTCGCGATCCGCGAAGATTGGTTCGCCGACGACCTCCCGCTGAATGCGGAGGGCAAACGCGTGATCGAGCAGCTGCGCGGAAGGTGGATCGTCGAGGCCGCCGAGCTAAGCGGCATGCGGCGCACGGACATCGAGCACCTCAAGGCGTTCCTATCGCGGGATATTGATCGGGCCCGGATGTCGTACGGCCGCCTTCTTACGGAAGTGCCGCGCCAGGCCGTCATCGTGGGCACGACCAACGCCGACGAATATCTTCGCGACACCACCGGCAATCGAAGGTTCTGGCCGGTGCGCATCCAACAATTCGACCTCGACGCGCTTAGACGAGATCGCGATCAACTCTGGGCGGAGGCGGCGCAGCGCGAGGCGCAGGGGATTGGCATTCGCCTCGATCCAAAGCTCTGGACGGCGGCTGCAGAACAACAGGCTCAGCGGCTCACTCAGGACCCGTATGTGGACACGTTGCAAATTGCTCTCGGCGATTATGAAGGAAAGATCAGCGCTGCCGGCGTGTGGGAAATCTTGGACGTCAAGCCGGGGAACCGCACCCAGGATCAGAACAACCGACTAGGCCAGGCGATGAGTACGCTGGGCTGGAAGCGGCCCAAGGGCGGCGGCGTCATCCGCATCCAAGGCAAGGTGGTCTCCGCGTACGTCAAGGGGCCGCAGCCCTACCGCACTATAGACGCACATCGCAGCCCGGAAGCCGGTGTGGTGATCGCGTATCTTGAAGATCTCCCGTGAGGCGGCATGCAGCGCGTAGCCCAGGGTGGTGTAAGGGCGTAAGGCCCGTAGGGGCATCCGCCAACAGTTGCCTCGCCTGCATCCCGGGCCCTCCCGCCTCCCCCTTCCCTTTCCTTGACCTCTACCTTTCCAACTAGGCCCTTACGCCCCTTACAGCCATTACGGGAGGGTAAAAGACCAGCCATGCCCGGCACTTGGGCGTAAGGGCCGGGCGTAAGGGCCCCTCCATGACCCCGCTGCTGTTATCGCCCCCGGCCGCCCCAGGCCGATTTCCGACCCCTGGAGATGGAAAAATCCGGGCCGCTTTCCGCATCAGACCACCGCATTGCAAGTTAGGTGGTCGGAAGCACAAAAAAACCCTAAAACACTGTCATTGCGGACCATCATGCGGCCGCGCTACCATTTACGGGTACCCCCGGAGGCAACAAAACATGCCCACTGGCAGCCGCCGCCTAGCACCCGCCAAGCCCGAGGCCCGCAGCCGCGTGACGAACCACGCCGACCTGCTCCCCGGCATCGACGGACGCAGCGTCGTGGCGCGCCGATATCGCGACATCGCGGTCGCAATGATCAACGACCAGGGCGGTCTCGACCGATGCAGCGAGGCTCGCATTCAGCTCATTCGTCGCTTCGCCGCCGCCTCCGTTCTCGCCGAGGCGATGGAGGCCCGCATGGCCAACGGCGAGCAGATCGAGGTCGCCGCCCACGCGCATCTGGCCAGCACCTGCGTTCGCATCGCGCAGCGCATCGGCGTCGACCGCCGCTCCCGCAACGTCACGCCGTCCCTTCGGGACTACCTCGACGGAACCGAGATCGAGGGAGAGGCGGCATGAGCCGGCGACGCATCAGCAGCATTCTCGATGCCACCGCCGATCCGAACCTGTTCGCGCCATGGTTCAAGGATCGAGCGACCTTCGCAGCGTGGTTCGCGTTCCTCGCCGCGCTGTTCGCGCTGCCGATGACGGCCGAGCAGCTCGCAGTGTATCAGCGGTGCACCGGACGCACCGCGCCGCCGACCGCGCCCGCGAGCGAGGCGTGGCTGGTCTGCGGCAGGCGCGCTGGCAAGTCGTTCGTGCTGGCGCTGGTCGCCGTGTTCCTCGCGACCTTTCGCAGCTGGCTTCCGCATCTCGCCCCCGGCGAGCGCGGCACCATCCTCATCATCGCCACCGACCGGCGACAGGCGCGCGTCATCCTTCGCTACGTCAGCGCGCTGTTGACGCAGGTGCCGATGCTTCGGCGCATAATCGAGCGCGATACGACCAGCGGCTTCGATCTCAGCAACGCGGTCACAATCGAGGTCTCGGCCGCCAGCTTCCGCAGCGTGCGCGGCTACACTCTGCTCGCGGCGCTGCTGGACGAGATCGCGTTCTTCCGCACCGACGACGCCGCCAATCCCGACTACGAGATCCTCGCGGCCGTTCGCCCCGGCATGGCGACCATCCCCGGTGCAATGCTGCTCTGCGCCTCCTCGCCCTACGCCCGGCGCGGCGCACTGTGGGACGCGCATCGAAGGCATTTCGGCCGCGACGGCGACCCGGTTCTCGTCTGGCAGGCGGCCACGCGGGACATGAATCCCACCGTTCCGCGGCGCGTGATCGACGAGGCGACGGAGCGCGACCCGGCGAGCGCCGCCGCCGAATACGGCGCGCAGTTCCGCTCCGACATCGAGAGCTTCGTCACGCGCGAGGTCGTCGATGCCTGCATCACACTCGGTGTTCGGGAGCGCCCCCGTCTTGCCGGGTTCACCTATAGGGCGTTCGTCGATCCATCGGGCGGATCGGCAGACGCGTTCACACTCGCGATCGCTCATCGAGAAGACCGGAACTCCCTTCTCGACGTGATCCGCGAGCGGCGACCACCGTTCGCCCCCACTGCGGTGGTCGCCGACTTCTCCGCGTTGCTCAAGAGCTACGGGATCACCAGCGTGACGGGCGATCGCTATGCGGGCGAGTGGCCGCGCGAAGCCTTCCGCGCGCACGGCATATCGTACGAGCCCGCGCCCAAACCGAAGTCCGATCTCTATCGCGATCTGCTTCCAGCGTTGAACAGCCGCAGCGTCGACCTGCTCGACGATCCCAAGCTCATGGCGCAGCTCGTCGGTCTGGAGCGGCGCACCGCGCGCGGCGGCCGCGACAGCATCGACCACGCTCCCGGCGCGCACGACGATATCGCAAATGCGGTGGCCGGCGTGATCAACGTGCTGGCCGGACCGGTCGGCTACGACACAAGCGCCAAGTGGATGGTCTCCGACGAAGACCTACGGCGCATCAGAAACCGGCAAGTCATGCCGGGCTACCCCCACTGGAACACGATCACATGAGAGGAGGAAGAAGATGACCCATCGATTGTTCGACCCCGAGGACCTCGACGAGCGCGGCGTGCTGCGCGACGGCGCTCGCGTTACCGTGCCCATGCACCTGATGGACGGAATGCAGCGGAGCCCGTCGAGGACTGCGCGCATGACGGACGCGTTCGGCGCCGCTGCTGGGCATCGCCCCGGCTACGTGTTCGCCGACGGAGCGAGGACCGCGAGCGAGGACGCGCGCGCGGGGCGCGATCAGAAGCTGCAGGACGCCTGGCGCGGCCCCCGGCCACTGCGGCTTTCCCCGACGACGCCCGTCCGCGTGACACCTGCCGCCCCGCGAGCAATGACGGTCGATGAGGCTCGCGAGGAGCGCGACCGTCGCCTGAGCAACGCATGGAGGGTACGGTCGTGAGCGTCACCACGGAATTGTCGCTCGACGATCGCATCGCCGACGCCTTCGCGCGACCGGCGCCGTCGTCGGTGATCTCGGAGCTTGTCGCCGAGGCGACGGAGGCCGCGCGGGATGCCGAGGCCGATGCGGACGCCGCCCGCGTCCGCGCGCTCGACCCTGCCCTCACCGCTTCCCAGGTCGCGGATGCAAGACGCGCCATGGAGGACGCCGCGTTCAGGCGCGAGCGCATGCGCGCCGCCGTCGAGCGCCTCCGCGATCTGCTGCGGGACGCACGCGACCGAGAGAAGGACGAGAAGCGTCGCGAGGTCTACGAGCGGGTTCGGACCGAACGCGATCAGCTCGCCGCCGAGCTCTCTGCGCTCTACCCCCGGCTCGCCGAGCAGCTCGCCGGCCTCATGGCGCGCATCGTCGAGAACGACAGGATGGTCGAGTACGTCAACGGCCACGAGCTGCCCGGCGGCGCACCGCGCCTGCTGCTGGCAGAGCTGGTTGCGCGCGACATGAAGGGTTTTGTGCATCCAGGCGGCGACGTGCCGAGGATGACACGACATCTGCGTCTGCCGACCTTCCGGCACTCGGTGCATGATCCATATTCGTGGCCCCGCCAACAGTAGTCTTGGCATCACCACAGGCATCTGCAATGGTCCGCTACCTACGGGCGAGCGGGGATGTGCGGTGGCGAAAAAAGAACGAGCCAAAAGCAATGGCCGAAATTCGAATACTTCCATAGAAGCTACGTTATGGGCATCTGCTGACAAGCTGCGCGGCAATATGGATGCCGCCGAATACAAGCACGTCGCTCTTGGCCTCATTTTTCTGAAATACATCTCCGATGGCTTTGAGGAGCGACGACAGAAAGCGCTTGCTGACCCGGAAGAGGCCAGCCTCGTCGATGAGCGCGACCTGTATGTCGGCGACAACGTCTTTTGGGTGCCGGAGAACGCCCGGTGGGATTATCTTAAGGCGAACGCTACGAGCACCGATCCCACGATCGGCTCGCTGATCGATCGTGCAATGCTGGACCTTGAGGCGGAAAATCCTAGCCTCAAAGGCGTGCTAACCAAGAATTATGCCCGCCCAGAGCTGGACCAGACCAAGCTCGGCGAGGTCATCAAGCTTTTCTCCGATCTGACCTTCCAGGACGAACACCACGGGCAGGATGTGCTTGGCCGCGTCTACGAGTACTTTCTCGGCCAGTTTGCCATCGCGGAAGGTAAGCGAGGCGGCCAGTTCTACACGGCCGGGTGCGTCGTTCAGTTGCTGGTCGAGATGCTCCAACCTTTCAAGGGCCGTGTCTATGACCCCTGTTGTGGTTCAGGCGGGATGTTCGTCCAATCAGAACGCTTCGTGGAAGCTCATAACGGCCAACGCAACGATGTATCCATCTTCGGCCAGGAGTCGAACCCGACCACGTGGCGGCTCGCCAAAATGAACCTTGCCATTCGAGGCATCGAGGCGAACCTAGGACCGAAGTGGGCGGACAGCTTCCATGAGGACCTGCATGCCGGTCTCAAGGCCGACTTTGTCCTCTCCAACCCACCCTTTAATGATAGCGATTGGGGCGGCGACCGGCTGCGGTCGGGCGACCGCTGGCAATACGGCATTCCGCCAGTCGGCAACGCCAACTTTGCCTGGGTGCAGCACTTCATCCATCACCTTGCCCCTCATGGCTATGCTGGCTTCGTGCTGGCGAATGGCTCCTTATCGAGCCAGCAGTTAGGCGAGGGGGACATCAGGCGCGCGATCATTGACGCCGACCTTGTTGACTGCATCGTCAGCCTGCCTGGGCAGCTCTTCTTCACAACTCAGATTCCGGTCTGCCTCTGGTTCATAACCCGCGACAAGTCGAATGGGCTCGTGCGCGACATGAAACTCCGGGACCGGAGACGACAGACCTTGTTTATCGATGCGCGCAGCCTCGGCACGATGCAGACGCGGACGCTCAAGGTGCTGACGGATGCGGACATCATCAAGGTGACGGACACGTACCACACTTGGCGCGAGACAGGCGGCCGATATTCGGACGAACCCGGCTTCGCTAAATCAGTCAGCACGGACGAGATCGCAGCGCAAGCCTACGTGCTTACTCCCGGTCGCTATGTTGGCGCGGGGATAATCGACGAGGATGAAGAGCCGTTTGAACATCGAATGCAAAGGCTGACTGTTACGCTGCGGGAGCAAATGGCTGAAGGAGCGCGCTTGGACGAACATCTCCGTAAAGCGCTAGCCGGAGTCGGGCATGGCTGGTGACTTCGCCTACAGAACATTAGGACAAGTTGCAGCAATCCAAACAGGACCGTTCGGAAGCCAGCTCCACGCCCAGGATTACAAGAAAGTTGGTGTTCCCGTCGTCATGCCGACCAACATTGTGGATCGGCGGATTGATTCATCAGCGATCGCCAAGGTTTCCCAAACTGATGCTGATCGACTATCGCGCCACAAGTTGCAAATTGGAGATGTGGTCTTTTCGCGTCGTGGTGAAATCGACAAATGCGCTTTGGTCACGGAGGAAAACGAGGGCTGGCTGTGCGGTACAGGTTGTCTATTAGCGCGTGTAGATAAAGCCCGCAGCCTCCCTCGATATTTAGCCTTTCACATCAGCAGCCCCGAAACGCGCGAATGGCTTCAAGCGCACGCTGTTGGGCTTGTGATGCCTAACCTCAATACGGGCATTCTTGAACGCTTACCTCTTCGGTTGCCGCCCATTCATCAGCAGGAGACTATTGCCGATCTTCTCGGTTCACTCGACGACAAAATCGAGCTGAATCGGCGCATGGCGGAGACGCTGGAGGCGATGGGGCGAGCGCTGTTCAAGAACTGGTTCGTCGACTTTGGCCCGGTCCACGCAAAAGCGGAAGGGCGTGCGACCGGCCTGTCCAACGACCTCGCTGCCTTGTTCCCCGGGAGCTTCGGCGACGATGGATTGCCAGATGGGTGGAGCCGCACCCCTCTGTTAGACCACGCGCGCTTGATCTCAGGAGGTACCCCGAAGACTTCGGAGCCGACTTACTGGGATGGGGATCTGCTATGGGCAAGCGCCAAGGACGTCAGTCAATGCCCGGACAGGTTCCTGATCACCACGGAGCGAACTATCACGCAGAGCGGGCTTGAAGAAAGCGCAACGCGCTTGGTGTCCAAGTTTGCCACGGTCGTCGTGGCACGCGGAGCCACAACAGGTAGGCACTGCCTGTTCGGACGCGAGATGGCCATGAACCAAACCTGCTATGCCCTCCAATCAGTTGGGGGGGCTCCGTTCTGGCTTGCCTGTACGTTCACGTATCTCGTTGATGAGTTGGTACGAGGCGCACACGGCTCAGTCTTCAACACCATAACAACAACGACACTGAATACAGCCCGCGTTACGACCGCCAGCCCAGAGGTCGTTCTCGCATTCGAGGATACTGTCAGACCGATCTACCTTAGGATGCTTTCTGTCATTGAGCAAAACTCCAGCATCAAGGCCCTTCGCGATACGCTCCTCCCCAAACTAATTTCGGGTGAGTTGCGTATCACGGACGCCGAAGCCCAAGTCTCGGCTGCGTGATGCCATACCGCCTTCAGTCCCTTCACGCCTTGATGGAGGCCCATCCTGATCGGGCAGACCCGCTCAGGCGGCACGTCGAAGCACTGGAGTTAAGCATCGAGACCCAGCCTGCGTTCTGCCTTCAGAACGTGCGGGCGCTGTTCGAGGCCGCCCATGTAACGATCGCGCCTCTGCTTGGAGTGGATTTTACCAAAAACAACGGCTTTCCTGGTCGAATGAAAGGCGTCATCGCTGCGCTTGACTTCTCGGTATCCAATCATCCCGAAGCAGAGAAGATTAACACTCACATTAAAGAGCTGACGCTCGCGATCGAGGACATGGCGCTCGCGCTCGCCAGATTGAGCAACATCCCGAACCTTCGGCATGGCGGCTCGCTCGACTGGGGAACCCTTGAACGCCAGCACGCCCTGATGCTGGGGGGCCTCTGCGACACCCTGGTCAGCTTCCTGTTTGACGTGGCGTGGCGACGGCCTATAGCGCAGACCACACCGCCCGCCTCTCCCCGATATGAGGACTTCGTCGCATTCAACGCCTCGCTCGATGACGATTACGGCGATATCGAGATCGCCGGTTCCGTATTCCAACCAAGCAAAGTTCTCTACCTTCTCGACAACACACAATACGAGGCAGCGAGGATTGAATGGGAAACTGACCAGTCAGTGGCCGAAGCAGATCAGGAAGCGGCTGCATGACCGATCTCTATCCTATCCCCTCCTCACCAAGCGTTTCTGGGCTTCGAGAGGAAGCGGTTGAACTCGCAGCCCTGTCTTGGTTCGAATTGATCGGCTGGAAGACTGTCCCGGGCGACTATCTCGCCCCGGATGGCCCGATGGGGGCGCGGACTAGCTACAAGCAAGCAGTGCTGGAGCCTGAGCTGCGTAGCGCCCTCGCGACGCTGAACCCCGACGCAACTCCGACCATGATCGACGCTGCGGTGCGCACCGTCCTCGCGACGCCAAGTCAAGATGTGGTCGAGAACAATCGCGTATTTCATCCATTTTTGGCCTCTGGCATTCCGGTCGAGTTCAACCAAGACGGTGACACGCGAACCGTAGGGTTGCGACTGATTGATCGCGCCGATCCAGGCAACAATCGTCTGCTCATCGCGAACCAATTTATCGTCCAGGGCGCGGACGAGCGCGACGTGGTCCGGGCCGACGTGGTGGTGTTCGTCAATGGGCTTCCCCTTGCGCTCCTGGAGTTGAAAAGCCCCTCGGACGCGCAAGCGACGCTGGAGCGGGCGCATACGCAGCTTCGAAACTATCGGACCAAGGTCCCCGAACTGCTGCGGTTCAATCAGGCGCTAGTCATCAGCGACGGCATCCAGGCGCGCATCGGCTCGCTGACGGCGGGCCTTGATCGGTTCGCTCCTTGGCGCACCATCGACGGCTCCGCGCTCGACGACACCGGCCGATCGGAACTGGAGGTGCTGATCCGTGGCGTGTTCGCGCTCGAGCGCTTCCTTGAACTGATCGTCGACTATGTCGCCTTCGAGGTGGTGGACGGTGTCGTGAAGTCGAAGAAACTCGCCGGCTATCACCAGTTCCATGCGGTACGGAAGGCTCTTGCTTCTACGGTCGAGGCGGCAGGTTCGGACGGCCAACGCCGGGGCGGCGTGGTTTGGCACACGCAAGGTTCGGGCAAGTCGCTCACCATGCTGTTCTTCGTCCGCCAACTCCAGCTCTCCAAGGCGCTCAAGAACCCAACAATCGTTGTCGTCACGGACCGGAATGACTTGGACGATCAGCTTGTCGGCACCTTCAACGCACATAGCTCGGCCCTACGCACCACACCTGCTCAAGCCGATAGTGCTGATGAGATGCGCCGACTGCTCACAGTAGACATCGGCGGTCTCGTGTTCACCTCCATCCAGAAGTTCCGGGGCGACGATGGGGAGCATCCGCTGCTGACGCCTCGCTCCAATGTAGTGGTGATCGCCGACGAGGCGCACCGGACGCAATATGGGTTCAAGAAACGCTTCGTGATCGCGGACGGAGGCGTGCGCGAGCAAGTCGGCTTCGCGGAGTATCTGCGGCAGGCACTTCCGAACGCAACCTTCGTGGGCTTCACCGGTACGCCGATCGATGACAAAGACCGCTCGACTGTCGGTGTCTTTGGCGAGGTGATCGACACCTACGATATGACCCAGGCCGTCGCCGACAAGGCGACGGTGCCAATCCACTACACGGCCAGGCTGGCCAAGCTCCGCCTCAACCTGACGGAGGACGAGCGTGCTGAACTGGACGCGCTCGCTGAGGAGCTGACGGAGGGCGACGAAGCCGCAGTCGAACGCGGGAAAAGTAACCTGACTCGCTTCGAAGAGGTGGTGGGAGCTCCCGACCGAATTGCCCAAATCGCTGCGGATATCGTTGAGCACTTCCAGCGCCGCCGCGAGGCCATGGCGGGCGGCAAGGGCATGATCGTCACGATCAGCCGGCGCGTGGCGGTCGAGCTATACGATCAGATCGCAACGCTGCGGCCGGATTGGGTCTCGGCCGATCCGCGTGACGACGCTTCCGGCATGTTGAAGGTCGTTATCACCGGCAATGGCAATGCCGATCCCGCGCCGCTGCAACCGCACCTGCGGACCAAAAAACGCCTTGAGACGCTTGCGGAGCGGTTCAAGAACCCAACCTCGGGCTTCGATCTGGTCATCGTGCGCGATATGTGGCTGACCGGCTTCGACGCGCCGGCCTTGCACACGCTCTACATCGACAAACCCATGCGCGGGCATGGCCTCATGCAAGCGATCGCCCGCGTGAACCGGGTCTGGGGCGATAAGCCCGGCGGACTGATCGTGGATTATCTTGGGATCGGCGCGGAGCTTCGGGCGGCGCTGGCGCAGTACACCGCTCGCGACCGCGATCAGGTGCGCCTCGATCCAGATGAAGGCGTTCGACAGACATTGATGCGGTTGGAGAGCGCTCAAGCGCTTCTCAGTGGCGCGCCCTGGCGCGATTTCTTTCCAGCCGGCCCGGCAGGAAGACTGACCGTCCTCAAGCAATGTCTCGAACACGTGCTGGCCGACGGGCATCGCGAAGACTTTGTCGACGCAGCCACCAAGCTGGAAGTTGCTTACGCGCTGAGCGCTGGCGACGAGCGCGTGACGGCGCGCCGGGATGAGATCGCCTTGATCGCCGCGATCCGCGCCAATCTCGTCAAGTACACAGCCGGATTGGCTCCGGGGCGCGAAAGCATTGAGCGCGACATCCGACAACTACTCTCCCGTGCGGTGATGGCGGATGGTATCCTCGACGTGTTCAAGTCAGCCGGGCTCCACCAGCCGGACCTGTCGATCCTCTCCGACGAGTTCCTCGCCGAGGTCGGACAGACCAAGGAGAAGAACCTAGCCGTCGAGACGCTGCGACGGCTGCTGGCGGATGAGATCAAGGCGCGGTCACGGTCCAACATCGTCGAGGCCACGAAATTGAGCGACCGGCTGGACGATACTCTGCGCCGTTACCATAACCGCGCCGTCGATAGCGTGCAGGTAATTGAGGAGCTGATCGCGCTAGCGAAAGACATCAGTGCAGCCAACGCTCGAAGCGCCGAGTTGGGCCTCAACGTCGAGGAACTCGCGTTTTATGACGCTCTGGCTGAGAATGGATCCGCGAAGGCGCTGATGGCGCACGAGCAGCTTCGCCTGCTGGCTCAGTTGCTCGTACAAACGATTCGTGGCTCGGCCACGATCGACTGGACCCGCAAGGAAAGCGTACGGGCCAAGATGCGCATCGAAGTCCGCAAATTATTGGCGCGCTACGGCTATCCGCCGGACCTGCAGAAAGCGGCAGTCGATCTTGTCATTCGGCAGGCCGAGGCAGTCGCCGTAAGCTGGCAGTGAGCTATATCTTTTTCGGTTTACGTTGCGCCCAACGCGCGTAGTGATTTTCGTCCTTTCACTTTCACTCTCACTCTCGTTCGGCCTAACCATGATCGCAGCTTGGCCGGTGTCGCCCGCGAGTTCAGAACGACATCCAAGGGCGCCCGAGGGAAGACGAAGATCGTTATCGGTAAGGCCACTGCCTGTTCTGAATTCGCTGATCGACCATTCGTGCGAACGCCTCTTCGCAGTAGCGATGATACCGCTCCTCGCCGGCCTTCGGCGCGCGAAACTTGAAAGCCTCGCACGTCAGGCTGCATTCGCCGGAGGTGCCGCGCGCGTAACCTCTGGCGCACGCCTCGAGCTGCGGTTCGGGTTTCGGCGCGGGCTTCGGCGTCACCGCTCCGACGACGGTTGACGCCGCCAGAAAGGCACCGCCCGAGCTCAGCGCGAGCTTCTTGCCCCGCATCCCTCCCATGTAGAGGAACGCGGCGACCCCGCCAACGCACACCAGCATCAGAACAGCAAGCATCCGTTCCCTTCCCGCAGCCGCCGATCATGCACGCGCGACCGTTAGGGTTTCGCCCTATGCGAGTAGACAATTTGAACGAATGACCCGACCGATCAGTCCGCTACTTCCTGCCTCGACCGATGGCGAAGCAGAGACTTCCGAAGGCGCCGACGAGCCCGAGCAGGATCGCCCCCGGGCCCCCGAACGCCGTGCCTAGCAAGGCAATGCCAATGCCGCCGAGCGCAAACCACCCGACCAAGGCGCCAACGCGCCGACGAACGTCGGGCGGATCACGTGCAGCCTAGCGCGAGCCTGAGCTGCGGCGCAGGCCGCGACGGGCGCGGCCAGGGAGGACGGAGCGATTTTCGACATTGACGGTTTCCGCATAGCGGCCAAGCCCGACGACGAGTATCACACTCTCGGTGTTGCCAACGGGCAGACCCGCGCAGGCTCACGCTCAACCGCGTAGGTCCGGCCGCCCCCGGGCAGCGGACGACTGCGCAGGCGCACGGCGTACCCCAGGCGGCGCAGGTGGCGGGCAAGGCGGCGGGCGGCGGCTCTGGTCATGCCCCAGGGCTAGCGGTCCCCGGCTCCGGGAACAAGGACTACGTTCCTAGAGGACGACCCGCCCAGCCCCCAGGCTGGCCCCAGGGTGCGGCGGGGCGGCCGAGGCGCACCCGCAGGCCCCCCGGCGCTGCCGCGCCTGCCAGCGGCTCGCCCTGGCTCCGCAGGGGCCACGCCCGGTGCGGGGTGCCTAATTACCACAAACCAGCCCCGCCCGGGCGGCACCCGGCCCCGCCCCCGGGCAGTGACGGCACGGGCCCCGCAGCGACCCGCTGGCGGCCCCGGCGCGGCGGCCCGCCCCTTGCCCTGCGGCCACGGCGGCCGCCCCCTGGGCGGCTCGCCCTGGGGCAAGGCCAATTGTTTACCCCTGGGATTACCCCGAATTGCCATCCCCGCTGGCACGCCCGGCGAGAGTACGGCCGCAAAATATTGATTTTGCTGGGGAATGCGTGGTACAGCTGGGTGGGCTCGAACCACCGACCTCCGGTTCCACAGACCGGCGCTCTAACCAACTGAGCTACAGCTGCATAAAAGCTTCTGGGAGCGGCCAAACCCTAGGATTTGCTGCGAGATTTGGCAAGGCCGCGTCCCGCATCCGCCTCCACTTTGCCGCCCATGTGGGACGTCTCCACGCGCGGCGCCATAGGTCGGTCGCCGCAGCGGGGCGCGGGGTTCATAGCACGAAAATTTTGTCTGTCTTGTGCCCTCTGCGGGGTGCTACGCCAACGAAATGTCGAAGCTGCCTGCGGAGCTCTCGTGAACGAAGCGCAGTCCCCTCAAGTCGACCCCCGTGCCTACCCGGGTCGTCCCTACCTCGCCGTGAGCGCCGCGATCGTGCGCGACGGCCGCCTGCTCGTGGTGCGGCGCGCCCGCCCGCCGGCGGTGGGCGTGTTCACCCTTCCCGGCGGCGGCGTCGAGGCCGGCGAAACGCTGCACGAGGCCGTCATCCGCGAGGTGCAGGAGGAAACGGGCCTGTCGATCGCGCCGGTGGGGCTTGCAGGACATCGCGAGGTGCTGATCCGCGACAAGGACGCGCGGGTCGCCCGCCATTTCGTCATTCTCGCCTTCGCGGCGCGCTGGCTTGCCGGCGAGCCTGTGCTCAACGAGGAGCTTGCCGAATCGCGCTGGATCGCCCCGTCCGAGCTCGAGACGTTGAAAACGACCGAGGGATTGGGCGAGATCGTGCGCGCCGCGCTCGCCCTCCTCGCAGCGCCTTAGCCACGGTACGGCCGCCTTGTCAGGGCACAGGCGGCGGCGCATACCTGCGCGACCGGACCCCACCCATGCTCATGCGCCTCGCCCTCGTTCTGTGCCTGCTTGTCCTGCCCTGCAGGGCGTCGCTCGCCGCCGAAGGAGGCCCCGCGCCCTACGACCGCGACCTGCAGCGCCTCGCCGAGATTCTCGGCGCGCTGCATTATCTGCGCGGCATCTGCGGCGCGAATGAAGGGCAGATGTGGCGCAACGAGATGCAGGCGCTCGTCGATACCGAGGCGCCGACCGGCGAGCGGCGCGACCGCATGGTGGCGAGCTTCAACCGCGGCTATCGCGGCTTCCAGCAGACCTATCGCAGTTGCACCCCCGCAGCCGACATCGCCATCCGCCGCTATCTCGACGAGGGCGCGAAAATCGCGCGCGACATCACGGCGCGCTACGCCAACTGAAGCGGCACGCTCAATCCACAAGCGTTAACCGTTATTAGGGATTGTGGCTATCCCACGCGTTAACGCGTGATAAAGGTCAGCGCCAAGGGATTCCGGCGCCGGTCGCGCCGGACGATGAATGGAAATCCGCCCAATGATGCACGGCGTCGCTGCCCAACAGCCGGTCTCGGACCATGACCAGAAGCGCATGGCCGTCGGCTATGTCCGCGAGGCCTGGGCCGAGGCGGTCCACGACGGCGTCGATCCCGATTGCCTGGCGCAGGCCTGCCTCTTTGCGGCGCTGGCGGAGCTCGTCACGACCTATGGTGAAGATGCGACCGCAACCTACGCCGAAGGCCTCGTCACGCGCATCCGCAACGGCGAATTCTCCCTGACACTGTCGCGCCAGTAGTCGCCGCGCGCGGCCTCACAAAGCTTCAAGGAAGCGGATCGGCTCGCCCTGCGAGGGGCGCGCGAGATCGCCCTCCCACATCACCCGCTGCCCGCGTACCACCGTCCCCACCGGCCAGCCCGTGACCTGCACGCCGTCATAGGGCGTCCACCCCGCACGCGAGGCGACCCATTTATTGGTGATCGTCGCGCGGCGTTTGAGGTCGACGACGGTGAGGTCGGCATCGTAGCCGACGGCAATGCGCCCCTTGCGCGCGATACCGAAGAGCCGCGCCGGCCCCGCGCTTGTGAGGTCCATGAAACGCAGGAGCGAAAGCCGCCCGGCATTCACGTGATCGAGCATCAGCGGCACCAGCGTCTGCACGCCGGTCATACCGGACGGGCTCGCCGGATATTCCTTCGCCTTCTCCTCGCGCGTGTGCGGCGCATGGTCGGAGCCCAGGACGTCGACGATGCCGCGCGCGAGTCCACGCCACAGCGCCGCTTTGTGCTCCGGCCCGCGCACCGGCGGGTTCATCTGAGCCAGCGTGCCGAGCCGTTCGTAGCATTCTGGCGCTTCCATCGTGAGATGGTGCGGTGTCACCTCGACCGAGGCGACATCCTTGTGCTTGGCGAGGAAGTCGATCTCCTGCGCGGTCGTGATGTGCAGAACGTGGATGCGTTTCCCCGTCTCGCGCGCGAGCCGCACCAGCCGTTCGGTAGCCATCATCGCGGCGACGTCGTCGCGCCAAACCGGGTGCGAACGCGGATCGCCGGGAATGCGCTCGCCCTTGCGCTCGTTCAGCCGATATTCGTCCTCGGAATGAAACGAGGCGCGGCGGCGGATCGCTTTGAGGATCGCGCGCACGCCGTCGTCGTCCTCGACGAGCAGCGTTCCGGTCGACGCGCCCATGAACACCTTGATGCCGGCCGCCCCAGGCAGACGCTCGAGCTCCGGCAGGTCCTTGACGTTCTCGCGCGTGCCGCCGACGAAAAACGCAAAGTCGCAATGCATCCGATGCCGCCCGCGCGCCACCTTATCGGCCAGCGTCTGCGTGCTCGTCGTCAGCGGGCTCGTATTCGGCATCTCGAAAACGGCCGTCACCCCGCCCATGACAGCGGAGCGCGAGCCTGTCTCGAGGTCCTCCTTCTGCGTCGCGCCGGGCTCGCGGAAATGCACCTGCGTGTCGATGACGCCGGGCAGGATGTGCAAGCCGCGGCAATCGACGGTTTCGCCCGCCTGGCTAGCCCCGAGATCTCCGATATCCGCAATCGTACCGTCGCAAACGCCGATGTCGCGCACCCCCTCCCCGTCATGATTGACGACGGTTGCGCCCTTGAAGATCAGGTCGAAGGTCTCAGGCATCAGCGGCATCCCCTGCGGATTGACCGGCGGCCCTTGAGGCGGCCCCCAGGGGGCCTTACGTTCCAGCGGCTCAACACGCAAGAGGGCTTCATGCGCATAGCGCTGCTGTCGGACCGCGGCGTCGTCAAGGTCGCCGGCGAAACCGCCCGCGATTTTCTCAATGGCCTCGTCACATCGGACATGACGAAAGTCGCGCCCGATGCGCCGCGCTTCGCCGCGCTGCTAACGCCGCAAGGCAAGATCATTGCCGATTTCATCGTCGTTGAGGCGTCGGAAGAGGACGGCGGCGGCTTCTTCCTCGATTGCCCGCGCGCGCTCGCGCATACGCTCTTCACGCGGCTCACGATGTACAAGCTGCGCGCGAAGATCGCGATCGAGGACCTGTCCGATTCGCTTTCCGTCCTCGCCATCTGGGACGGCAGCGGCGAGACCGAATACGGCCTCGTTTATCCGGACCCGCGCCTCCCGGCGCTTGGCCATCGCGCCATCGTCCCTGCCGATCATGCCAAGGACGCCGCGGCAGAGTTCGGCGCGCCCCTTGGCGACCTCGAAACCTACGAGGCGCACCGGATCGCACTCGCCGTGCCGCGCGGCGGCGCGGACTTCGCCTATAACGACGTCTTCCCGCACGAGGCCGACATGGATCAGCTCGGTGGCGTCGATTTCGACAAGGGCTGCTATGTCGGCCAGGAAGTGGTCTCGCGCATGCAGCACCGTGGCACCGCGCGCACGCGCATCGTCGCGGTGACCTTCGCCGATTTTGCGCCGGAATGCGGCGTGCCGGTCCTTTCCGGCGAGAAGACGATCGGCATCATGGGCTCCGCGATCCGCGGCCGCGGGATCGCCAAGCTGCGGATCGACCGCGTCGCCGATGGCATCGAGGCCGGCGCGCCGCTCACCGCCGGCGGCGTTCCCATCACACCGGTGAAACCGGGCTGGGCGCGGTTCGATGTTCCGCCCGCCATGCAATCGGCATCATGAATATGGCCCCGTTGGAGCACGCCGACGGCCAACACCGCTGCGCATGGTGCGGCGTTGATCCGCTCTACGTCGCCTATCACGACGAAGAATGGGGCGTTCCCGAATATGACGATCGCGCGCTTTACGAGAAGCTCGTGCTCGATGGCTTCCAGGCAGGGTTGTCGTGGATCACGATCCTGCGCAAGCGCGACAACTTCCGCAAAGCCTTCGACGGTTTCGAGCCGGGCGTCATCATCGACTACAAGGCGAAGAAGATCGAAGCGCTGATGCAGGACGCCGGCATCGTGCGTAACCGCGCCAAGATCGTCGGCGCCGTCGCCTCCGCCCGCGCCTATCTCGACATGCAGGAGAAAGGCGAGAGCTTCGCCGATTTCCTCTGGGGCTTCATGGACGGCAAACCGAAAATCAACCACTACAAGAGCCGTGGCGCCGTGCCGGCGGAGACGCCGCTCTCGCGCACGATCTCCAAGGAGCTTTCCGCGCGCGGCTTCAAATTCTGCGGCCCGACCATCGTCTACGCTTTCATGCAGGCGGTCGGCATGGTCAACGACCATATGGTGAAGTGCCACCGCCACGCCGCGTGCGAAGCGCTCGGCACGCGCGGTGCGGCGAAGCGCGTCGCGCGCAAATGAGCCGCGCAATATGAGCAGGGCTTGGCAGCGGATGCTGTCGGGGCGGCGGCTCGATCTTCTCGACCCTTCTCCGCTCGACATCGAGGTCGGCGATATCGCCCATGGCCTCGCGCGCGTGGCGCGCTGGAACGGCCAGACCCATGGCGCGCATATCTTTTCGGTCGCGCAGCATACGCTGCTGGTCGAAGCGGTCGCCCGCACGCGCAATCCGCGCCTCGATCGTTCGCTGCGCCTCGCCATACTCCTGCACGACGCGCCCGAATACGTGATCGGCGACATGATATCGCCGTTCAAGGCGGTGATCGGCGACGCCTACAAAGCGGTCGAAGCGCGGCTCCTGCGCGCCATCCATCTGCGCTTCGGCTTGCCCCCGGAACGCACGGCCGAAGCGACCCGGCTGATCAAAAGTGCGGACCGCGCCGCCGCGCATCTCGAGGCGACCCGCCTTGCGGGATTTACCGTCGCCGAGGCGCGCCGCTTTTTCGGTGAGCCGCCGGCGCTGGCAGCCGCCACGGAACGTGACTATCTCACGCCATGGCCCGCGGAACGAGCGGAAAAGCGCTACCGTCTGCGGGTCGAAGAGTTGATCGAAGCGTAGTCGCGCTACTGTACATCAGAATCCTTGACGTCCGCGACCAACCGCGATTTTGTCAGGCCCGCCAACGGGGACGACATGTACGAAAGCCTTGAAACCCGATGATTCACGTCTGCTCTCTCGCCCGTCTGCACGCGACCGTCCAGGACACCGGCGCCCGCCATATCGTCACGTTGATCAACGACCAGACTGCAGTCGTGCGCCCCGCAAGCGTCGCCGAGGCCGACCACCTCTTTCTCGGCATGCACGACATCGCGACCGAGATCGAAGGCTTCCGCGCGCCGGCCGAAGATCACGTCCTCCGGCTCCTGTCATTCGTGCAAGGCTGGCACCGCCGCACGCCGATGGTCGTGCATTGCTTCGCCGGCATCAGCCGCTCGACGGCGGCCGCGTTCATCACCGCCTGCGCCCTCAACCCGAAGCGCAGCGAAGCGGCGATCGCGCAGCAGATTCGCGATTCATCGCCGACCGCGTTTCCCAATCCGCGACTCGTCAGCTTCGCCGACAAGATCCTCGGCCGCGACGGGCGCATGATCGCGGCGATCGAGGGGATCGGGCGCGGCGTGGAAAGTGCCGAAGGTCATCCGTTCCATCTCGATCTCGAATGAGCGCTGCGCGATGACTGCGCCCGCGGCCGTCGTCTACAAGATCTGCGCCGCGGCGCATTGGCGCGCGGCCGTCAACGACGGCGTCTTCCGTGGCGTCGCGGTCGACCTGCGCGACGGATACATTCATTTCTCGACGGCCGCGCAACTTGCCGAAACGGCCGCGAAGCATTTCGCCGGGCAGGATGACCTCATGCTCATCGCGCTCGATGTGACGACGCTCGGCGATGCGCTGCGCTGGGAGCCCTCGCGCGGCGGCGATCTCTTTCCGCATCTCTACGGCGAGTTCCGCACCGACGCCGTCCACTGGGTCGCACCGCTGCCGCGCGGCACGGACGGAAAGCACGTGTTTCCGGAGAGCATTGCATCCACATGAGTGTCATGCCCGCACCCGGGTCTGACCTTCGGTCAGCCCGAGTACAGGCTCCAGCGGACATCCAGTAATCCCGGCATCAATTTGATGCGAGAGACCGGGCGTACTGGGTCCCCGCCTGCGCGGGGACGACACGGCGAGAGCTTTGGATGAATTGCCCGACTATGACGCCAGCGACTCGACGCTCGCCCCGAGCCGCGAAACAAGCACATCAGGCGCGATCTCGATCTGCAGGCCACGCTTGCCGCCGTTGACGAGGATGGTCGCGTGGGCCTTGGCGCTCTCGTCGATGAAGACGCGCACGCGCCGGCGCTGGCCGAGCGGTGAAATGCCGCCGATCCGATAGCCGGTGATCCGCTCCGCTTCGGCCGGCGCAAGCATCGCAGTGTCTTTGACGCCGAGCGCCGCCGCGAAACGCTTGAGGTTAAGCTCGCGATCCGACGGCAACAGAACGCAAACGATCTCGGCGCCTGCCTTCGCCATCAGCGTCTTGAACAGACGCTCCGGCGCGATGCCGAGCGCCTCCGCCGCCTGCAGGCCGATGCGCGGCGCGTCCGGATCGTAATCGTACTGATGCAGCTTGAAATCGACGCCCGCCTTCTGCAGCGCAACGGTCGCGGGCGTGCCGGTCGCCATGCCGCGCTCAGTAAGCGTATTCGTCGAACACCGGATCGACGGAGCCCTGCCAGGGCCCGTGGAATTTCTGCAGCAGTTCGTCGGCGGGCGTGATCTTGCGCGCAACGAAATCGTCGAGCGGATCGAGATACTGCGTCTCGTCGTCGCCTTCGCGATCGAGCCGCGCGCGGCGCTTGAGGCCGGCGCGCGCGATCTCGAGACACTGTGTCGAAAGGTCCAGCACCGAGCGGCCCGCGACCGTCGCCTTGAAGCCGAGCCTCGGCACGTCGTCGCGCAGCTTCTGACGCTGCTCGGCGCTCCAACCCTTCACCAGCTCCCACGCCGCATCGAGCGCGGCATCGTCATAGAGGATGCCGACCCAGAGCGCCGGCAGCGCCGGCAGCCGGCTCCAGGGACCGGAGTCCGCCCCGCGCATCTCGAGGAAGCGTTTGAGCCGCACTTCCGGGAAGATCGTCGTGAGATGGTTCGCCCAGTCGGACAGCGTCGCGCGCTCGCCCGGCATCGACTTGAGCTTGCCGGCGAGAAGATCGCGGAACGATTGTCCGGCGACATCGATGTAGTCGTCGCCGCGCTTGATGAAATACATCGGCACGTCGAGCGCATAGTCCACGTAGCGCTCGAATCCCATTCCAGGCTCGAAGGCCCAGGGCAGCATCCCGGCCCGATCGTTATCGGTGTCGCGCCAGATCTCCGAGCGCATCGAGAGGAAGCCGTTCGGCTCGCCTTCGGTGAACGGTGAATTCGCGAACAGCGCGGTCGCGACCGGCTGCAGCGCGAGCGAGACGCGCAGCTTCTTCACCATGTCGGCTTCCGAGGAGAAGTCGAGGTTCGCCTGCACCGTCGAGGTGCGATACATCATGTCGAGGCCGCGTGTGCCGACCTTCGGCATGTAGCGTGTCATGATGGCATAGCGCCGCTTCGGCATCACCGGCACTTGCTCGCGCGTCCATTTCGGCGTCATGCCGAGACCGAGAAAGCCGATGCCGAGCGGCCGCGCGATCTCGCGCAATTGCGCGAGATGGGCGCGCAATTCCGTGCAGGTCTGATGCACGGTCTCGACCGGCGCACCCGAAAGCTCGAACTGTCCGCCGGGCTCGAGCGAGATGGCTCCGCCTCCGGTAACGTCGAACAGGCCGATGATGTTGTCGGCGTCGAGAATCGGCTCCCAGCCGAGCAGCATCTTCATGCCATTGAGCAGCGCCCCGATCCCGCGCGGGCCCTCGTAGGGCACCGGGTCGTGATAGCCGAGCGTGAAGGGGAATTTCTCGTGTTCCGTGCCGATGCGGAAAGCGGACTTCGGCTTGCAGCCCGCCTCGAACCACGCGACGAGTTCGTCGCGCGTTTCGATCGGGGTCATATCGACCTGGTCGCGGGCCATACAGATATTCCGTGAGGGGAGCGGGGCGCGACCTTACACGCCGTCCGCGCCGGTGAGCAATGTGGGCAAAGGATATGGTCTAGGCGCGTTCGCGCTCGAGCGTGCGGCGCGCCGCGTCGCGATGCTCAGGGCGCATATGCGTCGCGACCATGCGAATCGCCGTTGCGAGAACCGCCGCGTCATCGGCAAAGCCGAGAACGGGCAGCATATCGGGGACGAAATCGAAGGGCAGCACGAAATAGGCGAGCGCGCCGAGAAGCGCCGCTTTCACGTGCAGCGGCGTATCGCGATCGAAGGCGCAGTAATAGGCCGCGAGGAGGTCCTCGGCGAACGGCAGGTTTGCGAAGACACCGCGGAACTTCTTCCAGAAGCCCCGGCGCACCGTCGCCTCGTCCGCAGCCGCCTTGCGCGCCGCGTGCGGTCCCAAATCCTCCCAGGACGCGTTGTCCCAGGAGCGATCGTCCCATGTTTGCGACTGGTTGCGCCCCACCTGCGCCTCCTCGATCCGATTCGCTTGGGCGCATAGATGGCCCCGCGCTGAGGCGGCTGCAAGCGCCCCCGCGATGGCTACCCGCCCGCGATCCGGTCCATGGCCTGGGCGAGCTTGACATCGAGATCGGTCAACCCGCCGGCATCATGGGTCGAAAGCGTCACCTCGACCGTCTTATAGACATTCGCCCATTCCGGATGGTGGTCCATCTTTTCGGCAACCAGCGCGACGCGGGCCATGAAGCCGAAGGCCTCGTTGAAGTTCTTGAACGTGAAGGTCTTGGCGATGGCGTCGCGGCCCTGTGCCTCTTTCCAGCCGCCGAGGCTGGCGAGGGCCTGCTTGCGCGCGTCGCCGGCGAGCTTTTGTGCCATCGGTCGCTCCGTTCGTTGTCCGCTCGCGCTCAGGCGGCCAGAGGGTAGGATTCCTCCACCAGATAGGGCCCTCCCCCGACCGACGCCCGCGCCGAGAACAGGACAAACCGCGAAACCTCGAAGGGTTGCGAACGGAAAGGCCCGCGCTCGGCAAGATAGGCGGCGACGTCGCGGCTCGACGAGTCGCGCAGCCGCGCCAGCGTCACGTGCGGCGTGTATTTGCGCCCCTCGGGCGGCAGGCCGACGCGCTGCATCAGCCGCTCATGCTCGGCCCGCAACTCCATCAGCGACTGGCTCGACGCGACCGGCGCGATAACCGCGCGCGGCTTGCGGCCGCCGAAGGAGGCGACCCCCTCGAGCCTTATTTCAAAGGACCGCCGGCGCACCCGGCCGAGCAGCGAGGCGACCTCGCGCGCAACGGAATCGTCGACGTCGCCGATGAAGCGCAGCGTGATGTGATAGTTCTCGACGTCGATCCAGCGCGCGCCCGGCAGCCCGCCCCGCAGCATCGCCAGCGATTGGCCGACCGCAGAGGGAACTTCCAGTCCGGTGAAGATACGGGGCATGGCACGGCGACTGACACGAAGAATCGCCAAAGCATGCGAGCTTTCCCGCCGCCCGGCAACCCGGGCGAGTTCAGCTTTTGGGTTTGGCCGTCATAGAGCGGGATGAGGAAAAGTGTGTAGCGGTTTTCCGCCCGCATTCCGCTCTAAGATATTAGAATCGATCACGTTCATGATTTTGGATCGATCCGATCCAAAATCATCGTGATCTGGTGCCGAGAAGCGCTTCCACCTGCGGAAGAATTCCCCGCACAATGACGTCGACGCCCGCCGGTAAGGGATGCAGGCCATCCGGCTGATTGAGGGCGCGATGGCCCGCAACGCCCTCGAGAAAGAAGGGATAGAGCGGCACGCCGTGCGCCTTTGCCAGGTCGGGGAAGATCGCGTCGAATTGGGACGCGTAGGCCTCGCCCATATTCGGTGGCGCGCGCATCCCGGCGAGGAGCACCTTGATACCCTTCGCCCTCAGACGTTCGAGAATCTGATCGAGCGCCTTGCGCGTGACGGAGGGATCGATCCCCCGCAGGGCGTCGTTGGCCCCCAGTTCGACGATCGCGGCATCGGTGCCATCAGGGATTGACCAATCGAGCCGGTCGAGCCCGCCGGATGCGGTATCGCCCGACACGCCGGCATTAATCACCTCGACGTCACAGCCCTTGGCCCGCAGCGCTGCCTGAAGCTTGGCGGGAAACGCCTCGTCGGCGGCGACGCCAAACCCGGCGGTGAGCGAATCGCCGA
This sequence comes from Variibacter sp., assembly GCA_050187875.1. GTDB lineage: Bacteria > Pseudomonadota > Alphaproteobacteria > Rhizobiales > Xanthobacteraceae > JAFKKS01. The sequence continues at coordinate 32,487 of JBFWXB010000015.1, read as the reverse complement.
AAGCGACGAGCTTCACCGGCCGCTCCGCAGCCGCGGCTCCAAACGGTGCCGCCCCCGCGACGAGAGCCGCCGCCACAACTACCAGCATCGCCGCGGCATTGCGCGCCATCCGCCATCCCTGGACCAAGGCCATTCCTTCTCCCATATCAGCCCCCGGCGGCGCCCACTTTCCGAGCGGCAATCACGCGCATGAACCAAATGTCCAAGCCAGAGGCGTCCGCGGTCGCCCTGACGGCGATCGATCTGTCCCTCGGCGAGGGTGAGGCGCGCGTCCATATCCTCAAACAGATCGACCTGCATATAGGCCGCGGCGAGGCGGTTGGTCTCGTCGGCGCGTCAGGCTCGGGCAAATCGACGCTCTTGATGGTCATGGCCGGGTTGGAGCGGCCCGATTCCGGGACGGTGCATGTCGCCGGCACCGACCTCGGCGCTCTCGATGAAGACGCCCTCGCCCGCTTCCGCGGCCGTGAGGTCGGCATCGTCTTCCAGTCGTTCCATCTCATCCCCACAATGACGGCGCTCGAGAACGTCGCCGTGCCGCTCGAGCTCGCCGGCGCGCCCGATGCCTTCGCCCGCGCGCAGACCGAGCTCGCCGCCGTCGGTCTCGCGCACCGCCTGCATCATTATCCGGCGCAATTGTCGGGTGGCGAGCAGCAGCGCGTCGCCATCGCCCGCGCGCTCGCGCCCGACCCGGCGATCGTCGTCGCCGACGAGCCGACCGGTAATCTCGACGAGGCGACCGGTCAGCAGATCATCGATCTTCTCTTCGCAAGCCACGCCAAGCGCGGCTCGACCCTCGTGCTGGTGACGCACGACGCCGCGCTCGCCGCACGTTGCGACCGCGTCGTGCGGCTGCGCTCCGGCGCGATCGATCGCAGCGCGTCGCACGCGCACGCCGACGCATGAGCACAGCCGACATCCGCGCGACGGCGCCGGCGGCGTTCCTGTCGTTGCGTCTTGCGCTGCGCGAGATGCGCGCGGGCTTGCGCGGCTTTGTGATCTTCATCGCTTGCATTGCGCTTGGCGTGATGGCGATCGCCGGCGTCGGCTCGTTCGCCCGCAGCCTCTCGGAAGGCCTGGCGCAGCAAGGCCGCGCCATCCTCAGCGGCGACCTCGTCTTCTCGCTGATCCAGCGCGAGGCGCGCGCCGACGAACGCGCCTTCATGCAGGGCCTCGGCGACGTCTCCGCCGTCGCGACGATGCGCGCGATGGTGCGCACTGCGGACGGAAGCTCCGCGCTGGTCGAGCTCAAGGCGGTCGATTCGGCCTACCCTCTCTACGGCAGCGTGACGCTCGAACCGGCCGGCGATCTCGCCGCCAGCCTTGCAGCGAAGGACAATGTCTTCGGCGCCGTCGCCGATCCGGCGCTGCTGGCGCGGCTCAACATCCCGATCGGCACGCGCGTCACGTTGGGCACGGCGACGCTCGAAATTCGCGCCGCCTTGCAAAGCGAGCCGGACCGGCTAGCGGGCGGCATTGGCTTCGGCCCGCGGCTCATCGTCAGCGACGCAGCGCTGCGCGCGAGCGGCCTCATCCAGCCGGGGAGCCTTGTGCGCTGGCGCTATCGCATCCGCCTGCCGGCGCAAAACGCGAGTGACCGCGCCCTCGACGCCGCGGAAACGAACGCGAACGCCAAATTCCCGCAAGCCGGCTGGGAAGTACGCACGCGCAAGAACGCCTCGCCGCAGCTCGAGCGCAACATCGAACGCTTCTCGCAATTCCTCACGCTGGTCGGGTTGACCGCGCTGCTGGTCGGCGGTGTCGGCGTCGCCAATGCGGTGAAGAGCTATCTCGAGCGCAAGCGCGAGGCGATCGCGACGATGAAGGCGCTCGGCGCCACGGGCGGGCGCATCTTTGCGATCTATCTTGCGCAGGTGGTCATCCTGGCGGCGATCGGAACCGCCATCGGCCTCGTCGCCGGCATCGCCCTGCCCTTCCTGATCGCGAGCCTATTCGGCGCGGTCATGCCGCTGCCGATCGCGCCGACGATCCATCCCGGTCAGCTTGCGTTGGCTGCAGCCTACGGCATCGCGACGGCACTCGCCTTCGCGCTGTGGCCGCTCGGCCGCGCGCACGACGTGCCTGTCTCGGCGCTCTATCGCGACGCCGTCGCGAACAAGCGCCGCCTGCCGCGGCCGCGCTATGTCGCAACGACCGCCGTCATCATTTTCGCGCTCGCGGGTTTCGCCATCGCGCTGGCTTATGACAGGCGCATTGCGACGATCTTTGTTGCCGCGGCGGCGGCGACGTTCCTCGCGCTGCGGCTGGTCGCAAGCGCCCTGATGGCGGCCGCGCGGCGGCTGCCGCGTGCGCGCAACACTGCACTCCGGCTGGCGATCGCGAACATCCACCGGCGCGGCGCGCTGACGCCGACAGTCGTCCTCTCGCTCGGGCTTGGCCTCACACTGCTTGTCACCGTCATCCTCGTCGACGGCAACCTGCGCCGCCAGTTCGAGGCGGCGCTGCCCGAGCGCGCGCCCGCCTTCTACTTCCTCGACATCCCGCAAGCCGACGCCGCGCGTTTCGATGCTTTCATCGCCAAGGACGCGCCTGGCGCGCAGCTCGAACGCGTGCCGATGCTGCGCGGGCGCATCGTCTCCGTGAAGGGCGTGCCGGCGCAGGAGCTCAAGCCGTCGCCACAAACCGCCTGGGCGCTGCATGGCGACCGCGGGATCACGACCGCGAGCAAAATTCCCGACGGCTCGCGCCTCGCCGCCGGCGAATGGTGGCCGGCCGATTACGCGGGGCCGCCAAAGGTCTCGATGGAGAAGAAGATTGCCGACGGTCTGGGCGTGGCGATCGGCGACCCCGTCGTCGTCAATGTCCTGGGCCGCAACATCAGCGCCGAGGTCGCCAACCTCCGGACAGTGGACTGGCAGTCGCTCGGCATCAATTTTGTGCTCGTCTACAGCCCGAATACGTTCCGCGGGGCGCCGCAAACCTCGATCGCCACCTTGACCTATCCCGACGGGGGCGGCGACGTGTCCCGCGAAACGGCGCTCGTGCGCGCGCTCGCGTCCGCCTTCCCGAGCGTCACGATCATCCGGGTCAAGGAGGCGCTCGACACGATCGGCGCCCTGGTCGCGAACCTCGTCACCGCCGTGCGGGGGGCAAGCATGATCTGCCTGCTCTCGGCGATCCTGGTGCTTGGCGGGGCGCTGGCGGCAAGCCACCGCCATCGGGTCTATGACGCGGTGATTCTCAAGACCCTGGGCGCAACGCGCCCCCGCCTGCTCGGCGCCTATGCGCTCGAATATCTGGCGCTGGGGGGCGCGACGGCCGTATTCGCAATTGCCGCCGGATCGCTCGCCGCCTGGTTCGTTGTCGCAGAAGTGATGAATCTGCCCTTCGTATGGTTACCGGCGCCGGCCTTCGCCGCGGCGCTTTCGGCACTGGCGATTACGGTCGGATTCGGGCTGATCGGCACGTTTTCAGCACTGCGGCACAAGCCCGCCTCCGTCCTGCGAAACCTTTGATCTCTTTGCGACAAACCGCCGCGCGGCAGCGCGGGGCCTTCATTTCTGCCACCGGATAATGATCTTGAGGCCAAAGGCCGGTTTGCCCATAGTGGTCGTGCCCGACGCGGACCTGGCAGGCTGGCGCTGTCGAAGCAATGAAACTAGATCACGCGACGGGAAACAAAGGGGTTTCGACGATGTCAGATTTCAATCGCAATGCCACCGCGGCGAAGTGGGGCCGGCCGCTTTCCCGGGCCGAATCCACGGTCATCGATGCTGGCCTGCGCGCCTATATGCTGCGCGTCTACAATTACATGGTGCTCGGCCTCGCCATCACCGGCTTCGCCGCGCTCGGCATTTACATGCTGTCGGTGACGAGCGATCCGGCGAGCGCCGTACGCGGCGCGACGGGCGGCGCCCTCGCGCTGCGCGCCGGCACCTACCTGACGCCGATCGGCTACGGCCTGTTCGTGAGCCCGCTCAAGTGGGTCGTGATTCTCGCGCCCCTTGCGCTCGTCTTCTTCATGGGCTTCCGCATGCAGACCATGCGGCCGGCGGCCGCGCAGATCATGTTCGCGGTGTTTGCGGCACTGATCGGCCTGTCGCTAAGCTCGATCTTCCTCGTCTACACGCACACCTCGATCGTGCGGGTGTTCTTCATCACCGCCGCCTCGTTCGGTGCGCTGAGCCTCTGGGGCTACACGACGCAGCGTGACCTCAGCGGCATGGGCTCGTTCCTGATCATGGGCCTGTTCGGCGTGATCATCGCCTCGCTGGTGAATCTGTTCCTCGCGAGCAGCGCGCTGCAGTTCGTCGTCTCGATCGTCGGCGTGCTGGTCTTCGCCGGCCTGACCGCCTGGGACACGCAGCGGCTCAAGAGCGATTACCTCTACGGCACGATGGAAGGCGAGGTTTTGGAGAAGTCCGCGATCATGGGCGCGCTCTCCCTCTACCTGAACTTCATCAACCTCTTCACGCTGCTGCTGCAGCTCCTCGGGCAGCGCGATCAGTAAGCAAGCGGTCCACACGGCAGATTAAGAAGGCCCCGGTTCGCCGGGGCCTTTTCTTTTGCGCCGTCACCGCAGAGAATGGCGCGCCGGGATTTCTTGATCCCACAGGTCCGATGAACGCGATTTCCATCCGTGCGGCGAAGGCCGCCGACATTCCCGCCATCACCGCTATCTACGCCCACGCCGTCCGCCACGGCACCGCATCGTTCGAGCTCGAGCCGCCAAGCGAGGCGGAGATGGCGCGCCGCCAGCAGGCCTTGGTTGACGGCAATTTCCCCTATGTCATCGCGGAGGCGCAGGAGCGTCTCCTCGGCTACGCCTATGCCGGGGCTTATCGGCCGCGGCCCGCTTACCGCTTCAGTGTCGAGGATTCCGTCTACGTCGCGCCCGACGCGCATCGCCGTGGCGTCGGCCGCGCGCTTCTCACCGCGCTGATCGACGAGGCGGAGAAGCGCGGCTTCCGCCAAATGATCGCGGTGATCGGCGATTCGGCGCAGGCGCCGTCGATCGAGCTTCACCGCGCGCTCGGCTTCCGCATGATCGGCGCGATCGAGTCGGTCGGCTTCAAGTTCGATCGCTGGCTCGACACCGTGCTGATGCAGCGGGCGTTGGGGAGAGGCGATGGTACGGCGCCTTCCGGCTGAGAGTGGTTCACTCCGCCGCGGCGCGCCACCTGGTTCCGAACTCCTCCGGCAACAGCTGCAGCAGCCGGTCAGGCGGCATGTTGTGGATGTCGTAGGTCAAGGCCAACTGGTTGGCGATGAGGGCAAGGCGGCGTGGCGAACCTCCGCCCTTCGCGCCGGCACCTCGCATGGGGCGACCGGTGCGCGGATCGGAATAAAGGCGCGCCGCAGCGCCGACAAGCGCCGGGCTTGAAATGACGAACTGACGCGCCGCGAGCTCCTCCAGCAAAGAACTCTGTCGGCCTAACGGCGCGGGGTCTGAAGGCTGAGATGCCAGAAGATATCGGCATCGCTCGCCATGCGTTTTCACCAGATACCAGGGCGTACGCACCAAATGTCGATAATAGATGCGCGATTGACTGAGCACGTAAACGTAGTCCTTGCGCAGCGCCCGTTTCCCTTCGTGATCTCTCGGGCAGAGCTGCTCGAAATAGTAGGCCGCCAGCCAGCTCCACAAACCGCGATCGAACGAAATCTGCTGCTGGTCGTATCCATTCAGGAGCTCGACCAGCATCACGCCGAATTCATAACGGTCCGCGAATGTCTTGCGCGGCATCTGTGGTTCGAGTGCCAGCTGGACAACAAAATCCGAACCTTCCAGCAAATCCCTCGGAACCTCGCCGGGCGCGCCGCGGCCGATCCATCGCGTGAATTCGTCGATACCGCGCGGCGTAAATCGCGAGAGCACGCTAGGCATGGTCGCCCTCGCCTCGCATCGCCTCGCCGCGAACAAGCTCGGCAAACCGCTTCAAAGACGAAAACCTCGTCACGGCTTCCTCAACCCAACCCTCTTTCGATTCCTCGTCCGTTGGATCGTCAGGCTCCGGAGACACGTCGAGCTCAGTCAGAAACTTGCGCCAGTCGGCTCCCCAATCATCGTCGTCCTCCGCGTCGCTTTCGGCGGGAAGGCCGCGTAACACCTCGCGGAGCGCATGCGGAAAAATGAGGCCCTGCAGAAGCGGCTCGGTGCGAAGCCGCGCGGCCAATCCCGGAACCTTGCTGTTGATCAAGAGCACCGGGCCGTTTCGCGTGTCAGGGTCCAATCGCCACAGTTCTTCGCCGATGTCCGTTTCGCGCAGGGTGAGCAGCGGCTGCCGATCCGGCGAGTCCGATTTCTGATGCGGTCTGATACCTTCGGCCGACGCCAGGATTCGCCCGGAATCGTCGGCAGCGATCACAAGGAGACGGAACTGGATCGCCCCGCCGCGATCCACCTCCGTTAACATCATTGGCTTCGGGGCTCTGGGCGCTTCTGCCGTTCCGCAGCGAAACCGCATCGAGGAACTGCGGAAATAGGCTTCGAGAACAACCGACGCTTTTGCATCCAAGCTCAGGCCGCTGAGGTTGACCGTCGCCTCCGCGGATGGGAAGGAAAAGGCATCCGCTGGCGGCGTGAGTTTGATGAGCACGCGATCGCGCGGGATGCGCTTGCGGCCGGTGGAGTTCAGACGCCGTTGGAGAGAGCGCATCGCTAAATCTGCGCTTCGACGACGAGATCGCGATTGCCGTCGAACCCGATCACGTCAATTTTGAAATCCGGGGAGGTCGCGCGAATATCCGCTTCGTTTGCGTCCGTCGGCCAAAAGTCGGCGTTCTGCTTTTCAATTTTCAAGCCGCTTCTGTAAAAGCTGAAATCGTCGTCGGTGAAGCGGCGAAACGGATTGCCATTGAGCACGTCGTAGGCGCATCGCAAATGGATGTTGAGCGGAAAGCCCTCCAGCGCAACTTTGGGATTTGGCAGCACTGTGAAGCCGCCATCGCGCCGCATGATGCGGAACGGCTTCGGACGCGCTGCAGGAAATTCGATTATCCCCGGCGTTGTCCCTTTCCGGTCGCGCCCGGCTTCCTTCGACTTCGGAATTGAAAAGAAGTCGAGCAGAGCGAGTGGATCGTCCCGCTCGATCCGATCGGCCACCAGCGCGTGGACTTCCTGAAGCACAGCCCGCACGCGCCGCAGCACCTTGTACGGATTGTTCCAATTGGCGCGGACCTTCTCGGCGCGCTCATTCCATTGCGTGTGGGCCGGGTTTTCAGCATCGCCCAGAAGCTGGCTGATGCGCTCCTCATCGGCGACGAGCGCCGCATGGCTGTCGGGGAGCTGCGCCTTCTTGCCCTCGGTCGGCACCGTGATCGAGCCGCGCACCACCAGCGTTTGCGGCCGCTCGCCCGGCGTCGCCGACCGCAAGAACAATTCGATATGCGTATTGTGCGCCGTCCCGCTTTTCGGCTCCACCGTCAAAGGCGCGCGGATGAATAGCATCTCGCCCGCCTTGTATTGCTCCCGCAGCTTCGACGTATTCTGCTCGCCCAGCAGGTCGGCCGTGATCGGCGTCGTTTGCCACGTCGGCGGCAGCACAAAAGCGATTTTCGAACGGCGCATGTCCTGAAGCTGACGGACAAAGCTCAACAGCGATTGCGGAATTGCATCGCTGCCGAGCTCGCTCGAAATCTGATCGAACGTCGCCGCGCTGATCGTTTTCTCATTGACGTCGACGACGAGCCCCCCGGTGAGGATGGGGAAATAATAATTTTTGAGCACCGCCGTGATGAGATGCTCGGGCTCGATGTCGGGAAGGACATAGGGAACGACGAGGGACAGCCCTGTCTCGCCCTTCCTTTCAAGTCCGGCGATGCGCCTGAACTCTTCGCAGAAATTTTCATCGGTGCTAGGCAAACCCTTCTTCTCGCCCTCACGGCACCAGAAGCCCACGGAATCCATTTCGACACCGTGGAGGGTGTGGTTCTTCAATATCGCCTGGCCCATCAGGCATGTTTCGGGAGACGCGGAACGTCGCGTCAACCCAATGAGACTCCTGATCTGCGACGAGGATGAGAACACGAGCTTGCCGAGACCCCAGCGGCCGCCGGAAGATCCCCTCTTGTTCGAGCGGCCGAAGCGGCGCCAGAACCCGCAAAATTCACCGTTGTCCTTGCGGTCGATCGCGCCTCGCAACCCGGTTGTCTGAAAATCCTCGATGACCAAAAACTTTCGTGCATCGTCGGGAGGCGCAATCCCGCACGCCTTCAGGTGAGGCGTCAGGCCTTTGAGGAGTTTTCTGAAAAAATCGTGGGCTTCGAAAGAGCGGGGCTCGCTGATCGCGAAGCGCACTCGCACGACCTCGTCCTTTGCGCCCCTCGCGTCGGTCGAGTTCTGGATGGTCTCGCGCACCAGCGCTTCGGCGAGGACGACCTCATCGTTGTTGAACTGATCCTGCTGCGTCAGCTCCTTCTCGCTGGGGTCGTCAGATATGTCTCTGAAATACCACTCCACCTCGTTTCCCCACCCACGCCCGCTTGTACGGCATGAATTGAAACGATTTTTCCTGGTTCGCGCAATACGTGCGCGCCGGGCGACTGCGCGTCCAAAGTCGGGCGCGATGGTGCCCCCCGCCGCCTGGCAGCAGCAGGTCTGTCCTTCCAGACGAGCCCAGGCGCTTGGCCTAACTCGTCACCAGCCGCAACGATTTATCGAGCACGCGCAGCACCCGGTCGAGCTCGTGGCCGCGCTTCATGATAAGGCCGGTGATCGAGATGACGCTGTAGGCCCCCTGCTTGCGTGCGAGCTTCGGGTCTTTCTCGATGCGGTAGATCGGCATTTCGGACGCACGCCGGAAGATCGAGAAGACGGCGCGGTCCTTGAGGAAATCGATCGCGTAGTCGCGCCACTCGCCGGCGGCGACCTTGCGGCCGTAGAGGTCGAGGATGCGGTCGAGCTCATACCGGTTGAAGGTGATGACCTGATCGCGGGGAGCGGCTGGGGCTTGAAGGCCGCCCCCCTTCAACTCGCTGGGTTCGGCATCGCCCGACTGGACACTCATCGGCGCCTCCGTTCGTCCCGCCTATGATTGCGCCCCTCCGTGCGCGCTCGCAAGGGCCAATCGGGCGCGGCGAAGCAGGCGAAAGCCCGCAATTTCCCTCACAGATTCGTTAGGAAAATCATATTGCTGCCCGATTTCGGCCCATCGCGTGCCGCGGTGGGCTGCGATACATGCGCACTCAGGGCCCGGTCTTTCGAGCACCGGATTCCTCAGCCCCCCAAGCCCCCCGGGGTTCGGATGGGCCGGGCCCGTCGCCCGCAACTCTTGCCATGCGGGCACGGGGCCGACGCTGTCGGCCCTTTTTTTGTGCGCCGCAGAGACGGGCCCTCATCGTCAAAAAAAGCAGAACTGCTTTGGGCTAGCATTGCGCCTCGCCCTGCTCATTCCCGCGCAAGCGAGAATCCAAAATTACATAGTCGTTGGTCCCCGCTCCCGCGGGGACGAACGGTGAGAATGATTCTCCTGAGCGGAAAAATTATTGCGCGGAGAGCGCCGCGTTATGCAGCGGCGCGATGGTCGCGCCCAGCATCGAACCCGGGCCCTTCGGCGCGCTTCGCTGCACCAGCACCGCGACCGCGTCGATGCCCTCCCCTTCAATCTCGCTGCGCGGCACGCTCCACGTTTTCGTCGGGCCGTTCAATTCGCCAACCTTGACCCAGCGCCGCACGACGTTGTGATAGGTGATCGTGTGCCCGCGATTTTCGCCGCGCCCGATCGCAACCCGCACCGCCTTGGCAATGCCGCAAAGCCAGACCTCGCCCGTTTGCTCGGTCTTGTTCGACACCGCAACGTCGAGCGCACTGCCGCTCGGTTTCACTGCGACCGCGACCGGCAGCGCCGCGCCATGCTGCGTGCGATCGATCGCATCCTCGATCGCGCTGCGATCGCTGCCCAGCGCTTGCACGCTGCCGTTGACGACGATCTGCGGCGTGTAGACCTGACGGTCGCCGCGCACGGCCGAATAGCTGCGCTGGCGCGCGGTGTGACGCGGCCGCGCGAGCGTGTCCTTCCAGCCGAGATAATCCCAGTAATCGATCGGCAGGCTGAGCGCGACGATCGAACCGTCGCGCGCGAGCTCGCCAAGGAGCTTGTCCGCCGCCGGACACGATGAGCAGCCTTGGCTGGTGAAAAGTTCGAGCACCGCGCGCGGCTCGGCCATCGTCGCGACCGAGCCTCCGGCGAGAAGCGCAAGGGTGACGCCGGCGGCGAGCGCATAGCGTCTTCCCTGCATGGCTTTCCTCCCGGCGTCTGCGCAGGCCTTTGTCTTAGGCGTAGACGTTGTCACCGACCACTCAATTTGCGGTGAGACTCCCGGCAGCATTGCGCTGCCGGGACTGCGATACCTTCACGCCGCGAGCTGGCGCAGGACGTACTGCAAGATGCCGCCGTTCTTGAAGTAGTCGAGTTCGTCGAGCGTATCGATGCGGCAGATCAGCGGCAGGTAACGCAAGCCGCCGTCGGCCGCGACGATCTCGGCGATCAGGCGCTGACGCGGCTTGAGGTCATTGGCGAGGCCGCGGATTGTCACCGTCTCGTCGCCCTTGATGCCGAACGACTGCCAGGACGTTCCCTCCTCGAACACGAGCGGCACGACACCCATGCCGATCAGGTTCGAGCGATGGATGCGCTCGAAGGATTGCGCGATGACCGCGCGCACGCCGAGCAGCGCCGTGCCTTTCGCCGCCCAGTCGCGCGAGGAGCCGGTGCCGTATTCCTTGCCGGCGAAGACGACGAGCGGCACCTTCTCCGCCTTGTACTTCATCGCTGCGGTGTAGATCGGCAGCTTCTCGCCTGACGGATAGTGCGTGGTGAAACCACCCTCGACGCCTTGGAGCATCTGGTTCTTGATGCGGATGTTCGCGAACGTGCCGCGCATCATCACTTCGTGGTTGCCGCGCCGCGTGCCGTACTGGTTGAAGTCGACGGGGCGCACCTGATGGTCGCGCAGATACTCGCCCGCCGGCGAGGATTCCTTGATCGATCCGGCCGGGGAGATGTGGTCGGTCGTGATCGAATCGAGGAACAGGCCGAGGATGCGCGCGTCGATGATGTCGGTCAGCGGCGTCGGCGTGCGCGTCATGCCCTCGAAATAAGGGGGGTTCTGCACATAGGTCGAGCGCCGCTCCCACTTGAAGGTCTCCGCGCCCGTCACCTTGATCTTGCGCCAATGCGCATCGCCCTTGAACAGGTCCGCGTACTTCTTCGTGAACATCGCCTTCGACAGCGTCTTGCGCACCAGCGCCGCGACGTCCTTGTTGGAAGGCCAGATGTCCTTCAAGTAGACGGGCTTGCCGTCCTTGCCGGTGCCGAGCGGGTCCTTCGTGATGTCGACCTGCATCGAGCCGGCGATCGCATACGCGACGACGAGCGGCGGCGACGCGAGATAGTTCGCGCGCACATCCGGATTGACGCGGCCTTCGAAGTTGCGGTTACCCGACAGCACCGAGGCCGCGACGATGTCGTTCTTGTTGATCGATTCCGAAATCTCTTCCGGCAGCGGCCCGGAATTGCCGATGCAGGTCGTGCAGCCGAAGCCGACGAGATGGAAGCCGAGCGCGTCGAGGTCCTTCTGCAGGCCGGACTTCTCGAAATACTCGCCGGCAACCTGCGAGCCGGGCGCGAGCGACGTCTTCACCCACGGTTTGGCCTTGAGGCCCTTCGCAACGGCGTTCTGCGCAAGCAGACCGGCGCCGAGCATCAGCGTTGGGTTCGACGTGTTGGTGCAGGACGTGATCGCCGCGATCACGACGTCGCCGTGACCGAGATCGTGCTTGCGGCCTTCGACCGGAAAGCGCTTCGCGAGTTCGCCCGCCTTCTTGAATTCCTTGTCCATCGCCGCGGCGAAGCCGGCCTTCGCCTCGCGCAGCAGCACGCGATCCTGCGGACGCTTGGGCCCGGCCACCGACGGCTCGACCGACGCGAGATCGAGCGAAAGCGTATCGGTGAACACCGGATCGGGCGTCGACTTCGAGCGCAGCATGCCCTGCGCTTTCGCATAGGCTTCGACCAGTGCGACGCGCGCGCTCGGACGGCCCGTCTCGTCGAGGTAGCGCAGCGTCTCACTGTCGATCGGGAAGAAACCGCAGGTCGCGCCATATTCCGGCGCCATGTTGCCGATGGTCGCGCGATCCTCGAGCGCCAGGCCTTCGAGGCCGGGACCGTAGAACTCGACGAACTTGCCGACCACGCCATGCGCGCGCAGCATCTGCGTGACGGTGAGCACGAGGTCGGTCGCGGTCACGCCTTCCTTCAGCTTGCCGGTCAGCTTGAAGCCGATCACCTCCGGCAGCAGCATCGACACCGGCTGGCCGAGCATCGCGGCTTCCGCCTCGATGCCGCCGACGCCCCAGCCGAGCACGCTGAGACCGTTGACCATTGTGGTGTGCGAGTCCGTGCCGACGAGCGTGTCGGGATAAGCGACCTCGACCGTCGCCGACTTGCCGTCGACCTTCGCCTTCTCCTTCGCGGTGAAGACGACCTGCGAGAGGTATTCGAGATTGATCTGGTGGCAGATGCCAGTGTCGGGCGGCACGACGCGGAAATTATGGAAGGCTTCCTGCGCCCATTTGAGGAACTTGTAGCGCTCCTCGTTCTGCTTGTACTCCTCATCGATATTCTTTTTGAAGGCGCTGTTCGAGCCGAAGAAGTTCACGATCACCGAATGGTCGATGACGAGATCGACCGGCACCAGGGGATTGATCTTGTTCGTATCCCCGCCGAGCATTTTCATCGCGTCGCGCATCGCCGCGAGATCGACGACCGCGGGAACGCCAGTGAAGTCCTGCATCAGCACCCGCGCCGGCCGGTAAGCGATCTCGAGCGTCGAGTTGCGCGTCTTCAGCCAGGCCGCGACCGCCTTGATGTCGTCCTTCGTCACCGTGCGGCCATCCTCGTGCCGCAGCAGGTTCTCGAGTAGCACCTTCATCGAGAACGGCAGTTTGGAAATGCCGCGCAAGCCGTTCGATTCGGCGGCCGGCAGGCTGTAATAGACGTAGGATTTGGACCCCACCTTCAGGGTCTTGCGGCATTTAAAGCTGTCGAGTGAGGTCATGATTATCGGTTTCCATCGGCCTTGGGAGCGACGGCGCGAGAATTCGCGTCTGCCCGTCTGTGTATTGGCGGGCGAAACCCAAGGCAGGCCGGAAGGCAGGCCCTGGGCGTGTCGGGGCAACGTCCCGGCTTATAAGGTCTTTTCGGGTAGTCTGCTATCGTTCTTGAGTGGGACATCCATGCGTCCCTCGCCTTTAAGAAGTGAGACCTAGTTCACCTCTTCGGCCAAGCCTTTATCGTTGATTTCGCGGCGGTTTTGATGCGCCTGTCAGGTTCTTATTTGAGGTGCGTGCGGGGCGGCCGCCAGGTTTTCACCGATCTTTGCTTTGCGGCCGTGGGCGGCGAGGCGCTCGTCGTCACCGGCCCCAATGGATCGGGCAAATCGTCGCTGCTGCGCCTCGTGGCCGGTTTGATCCGCTCCGACAGCGGCACGGTGATATTGGAGGGCGGCGACCCGGAACAAACGATCGGCGAGCAGGCCCACTATCTCGGCCATTTCGATGCGCTCAAACCGTCGCTCACCGCGCGCGAGAACCTGCGCTTTTGGGCGAGCTTTCTCGGCGGCGACGATCAACGCGTCGAGGCCGCTCTCGAATCGGTCGGGTTGGCGGCCCTCGCCGACCTGCCGGCCGGATACCTCTCCGCCGGGCAGCGCCGGCGGCTTTCCATCGCACGGCTTCTGTCGGTCGCGCGGCCGATCTGGCTCCTGGACGAGCCGACGGCACCGCTCGACACCGCAGCACAAGCGGATGTCGCGCAGCTGATGCGCACGCATCTCGATCAGGGCGGCATCATCATCGCCGCGACGCACAGCCCGCTGGCAATCGACGCACGCGAGCTGCGGCTCGGCGCGCCTTCGGCCGCCGAGGCGATGGCGCTGTGACCGCCTTCGCCGCCATGCTCGCGCGCGACATGCGGCTCGCCACGCGCGCCGGCGGCGGCGCCTTCATGGGGGTGCTCTTCTTCCTGATCGTCGTGACGCTGATGCCGTTCGCGCTCGGCCCCGATCTCGCGCTGCTGCAGCGCATCGGCCCGGCGATTCTCTGGCTCGGCGCGCTCTTGGCCAATCTGCTCGCGCTCGACCGCTTGCTCGCGGTCGATCATGAAGACGGCTCGCTCGATCTCATCCTCAACGCACCGCTGCCGCTCGAGCTGACCTTGATCGCGAAGGCAGCCGCGCATTGGCTGACCACGGGCGTGCCGCTCGTGATCGCCTCGCCGCTTCTCGGCCTCATGCTCAATCTCGAGCCGGCAAGCACCGCGGCGGTCGCGCTGACACTCCTCGTCGGCACGCCCGCGCTGACGGCGATTGGGCTCATTGGCGCGGCGCTCCTCGTCGCGCTGCGCCGTGGAGGCTTGCTCCTGCCGATCCTGATCCTCCCGCTCACGATACCGGTGCTGATTTTCGGTGTCGCCGCCTGCAATGCCGTCGTGGTCGGACCGATGCCGTTCGAGGCGCCGTTCACGATCCTCTGCGCGCTCACGCTCGCCAGCCTCGTCATCGGGCCGTTTGCCGGCGCAGCCGCGTTACGTCACGCCATGGAATGACGCTCGCAAGCTGTTGAAGCCCGCGCGCTTACACTGGATTGTGTTGACGGTGGCGCGTGCACTAAGACAGCGCTCGAAAGCAAGCCAAACAATGCCGCTGATCGACCTTGCCAACCCGTCACGCTTCCTCACCTTCGCGGGGCGCGCGCTGCCATGGCTTGTCGCTGCGACGGCGATCACGCTCGCCATCGGGCTTTACCTCGCGCTCTTCGTCGCGCCCGACGATTACCAGCAGGGCGCGACCGTGAAGATCATGTTCCTGCATGTGCCCTTCGCGTGGCTCTCGATGGCGTGCTGGGGGCTGATGAGCGTCGCCGGGCTCGGCACGCTGGTGTGGCGCCATCCCCTCGCCGACGTCACCGCGAAAGCCGCCGCGCCGATCGGCGCGGCCTTCACCTTCCTGTGTCTCCTCACCGGCTCGCTCTGGGGGCGGCCGATGTGGGGCACCTATTGGGTGTGGGACGCGCGGCTCACCTCCGTGCTCGTGCTCTTCCTGATGTATCTCGGCATCCTTGCGCTGTGGCGCGCGGTCGAGGATCCAACGCGCGCGGCGCGCGCCGTCGCCATCCTCACCATCGTCGGCGCGATCAACATCCCCATCATCAAGTTCTCCGTCGACTGGTGGAACACGCTGCACCAGTCGGCGTCGGTCGTGCGCATGGGCGGTCCGGCGATCGACCCGTCGATCCTCCACCCGCTGCTCGTCATGGCGCTCGCGATGACGCTTCTCTTCGCGACGCTCCTCGTCGCCGCGATGCGCAACGAGATTCTGCGCCGGCGCGTGCGCGCGATGCGGCTGATGCAGGCGCAGGCGGCGTGAGATGAATCTCGGACCTCACGCCTCGTTCATTGTCGCCGCTTATGCCGCGGCGACGATCGTCGTGGCCGGCTTGATCGCGTGGGTGGTCGCCGACCATCGCGCGCAGCGGCGCACGCTCGCCGAGCTCGATCGCAAAGGCGTGATGCGCCGCTCCGATGCGCGGACGCCTGCATCATGACGGCGACGAACGATCGCGCGGGAACGGACGCGGCCTCCACAAGGCCGCGGCGCTGGCCGCTGCTCATTCCGCTCGCGTTCTTTGCAGCGCTGGCCGGGCTGTTCGCGCTGCGGCTCGGCGCCGGCGATCCCTCGAAGCTTCCGTCCGTGCTGATCGGGCATCCGACGCCCGCAACCACCCTGCCCGCGCTGTCCGGCCTCGAGCGCGACGGCAAATCCGTGCCTGGGATCACACCTGAAGCGTTCAAGGGCGCGGTGAGCGTCGTGAATGTGTGGGCGTCGTGGTGCGTGCCCTGTCACGACGAGGCGCCGCTCCTCATGCAGCTCGCGCAGGACAAGCGCGTTCAGATCGTCGGCATCAACTACAAGGATCAGCCCGACAACGCGCGGCGCTTCCTCGGACGTTACGGCAATCCGTTCGCGGTCGCCGGCGTCGACGCGAATGGACGCGCCGCAATCGAATGGGGCGTCTACGGCGTGCCGGAGACCTTTGTCGTCGGCCGCGACGGCCGCATCGCCTTCAAGCTCGTCGGCCCCATCACGCCCGACAATTTCGCGCGCACGCTCAAGCCGGAAATCGAGAAGGCGCTCAAGGGATCGTAAGCTGATCCATCATCTCCAGTTGTCGTCCCCGCGAAGGCGGGGACCCAGTACTCACAGATTTCGATCGAGGCAGGGCGTACTGGATGCCCGCCGGAGCCTGTCATCGGGCCGGCGAAGCCGGACCCGTTGGCGGGCATGACACCTAAGTGGTGGACAGTGCGCGCGACCAATCCACAGCTATCGCGCGCCGATCAGCGCATCGGTCGCTTGCAGCTTACCGACCTCGAGTCCGTTCCAGTTCGTCATCACCGGCGCGAGCAGCGGATCGAGGAACGTACGGTCGGCGTCCATCAGCGAAACGAAGCGCGCGATCATCGCCGCCATCATCGTCTCGGCCGCGCGCTTCGCGCCGTCGTCGGCTTTGACCGCGATGCCGAGCCCAAGCTCCGGCAGCGCACCGCAGAACACGCCCTCGGCGCCCGTCTTGACGAACACCCGTGCGCCGAAATGCTCCATGACCTTGGTGCAGAAGCGGCCGCTGCCGGCGACGAACCACGGCTTCGCCGCGCACGCTGCGCGCAGCCGCGCCGCGGCTTTTGCCGTCTCGGGAGAGAGCCCCTGGCCCGCGCCAAAGCGCGCGAAGGCGAACGCAAGCGCCGGTAGCGGCGCCGGCCAGTTCGGCGCCGAGCAGCCATCGATCGCAGGGGCGTCGAGTTTGACGCCCGCGATGCGCTCGATGCCGGCCTTAATCTCCCGCTGCAGCGGATGGCGAGGGTCGACATAGCCGTGATGGTCGACGCCCATCGCGCAGGCGGCGCACACGAACCCAGCATGCTTGCCCGAGCAGTTGTTGTGGAGCGCGCTCGGCGCCGCGCCTGTGGCCGCAAGCGCGCGCGCCGCCGCGTCGTTCGAGGGCCAATGCGCGCCGCATTCGAGCGTCGTCGCGTCGCGCCCCGCGGCGGCGAGCGTGCGCGCCGCGGTCGCCGCGTGCACGGGCTCGCCGTTATGCGAGGCGCAAGCGAGCGCGAGCTGCTCGTCGTCGAGCTTGAAGCGGTCGGCCGCGCCGCTCTCGATCAGCGGCAGCGCCTGCAACGCCTTGATGGCGGAGCGCGGATAGACCGCCTGCTCGACGTCGCCGAGCGCCAGGACGGTCGCGCCGTCGGCGTCGACGACGGCGATGCTGCCACGGTGGCGGCTCTCGACGCGCTCGCCGCGCCAAGCTTCGATAAGGACGGGATTGCTCACCGGGTTCCTTGCGCGCGGCCGTCGGCAGCCACATTTAGGTCGGAAATCATCCCTCCATTGCGCGCATCATGCGCACCCGCGTCAAGTTGATCGCTTCCATCCTCCTCGGAATCTTCCTCGTGCCGCTCGCGGCGCGCGCCGCCTTGTTTGCATTCGAGGACCGGCCCGCGACCTGGCGCGATGCCGATTGGTCGAGCGCCGGCCTGCTTCCCAAGCCTGCCGATGCGCCGGACGCGCGGCTGCTGATCTTCTCCGGGCGCACCGGTGGCCTCAAGGGCCTGGTCGCGGTCCATAGCTGGGTCGTCGTCAAGCGGGCGAACGCCAAGGCCTGGTCGCGCTACGACGTCGTCGGCTGGGGCAGCCCGGTGCGGCTCAACGGCTGGGTGGCGGACGGGCGCTGGTTCGGCTCCGTCCCGACCGTGGTCGCCGACGTGCGCGGCGCCGAGGCCGAGGCGCTCATCCCTAAAGTCGAGGCGGCGATCAAGGGCTATCGCTATTCCCATTTTGGCGATTACAGATTGTGGCCGGGCCCGAACAGCAACACCTTCGTCGCTACCGTGCTTCGTGCGGTCCCGGAGCTTGGCGTGGCGTTGCCGCCCAATGCCGTCGGCAAGGACTTTCGCAACGAAGGTTTCTATGTCGGCCTGACCGACAGCGGCACCGGCATCGAGATGAGCGTCTTCGGGCTCCTCGGCGTGAAGCTCGGCTGGGTCGAAGGGCTTGAGGTCAATCTGCTCGGCCTCGTCAGCGGCCTCGACTTCAAGGCGCCGGCGCTGAAGCTCCCTGGTTTCGGCCGCATCGGCCTTCCGTTCCCCACAGCGACGGAAGCCAACGCCGCAACGCATTGAATCGCCGGCTGAGCGATTCGGCATTTCCCTTTGAAGATGCAGAGCTTTGCGCCGCCGCCTTGGCGGCCGTCTGCGCTCGTTATTGCGCACGGATCGCTACCGATGCCACCGATCATGCTTTTCCGGCCACACTCGGCATTTTTCTCAAGGTTGTAAGCCACTTACGCCCTTGCGCGGATGCCACACCAAATCCACTATCGCGCCGGGCAAGACGGCTGGGCATATGGCCGGAGAGACTGGGGCGGCACGTTGGGGCGCGTGACGACAGGGACAAACAGGGCTGCCGGGAGGTGTTATGGTCGGGCCGACCGATAACGCCGCGCCGGTGACGATCGCGATTCTCGCCAAGGCGCCGGTGCCGGGAACGGTGAAGACGCGTCTGGCGATGATGCTCGGCGTCTATGGTGCGGCGACCTTGCAGGAGCGCCTCATTCTGCGCACCGTCGAGGCGGCGCGCGAGGCGGCGGCCGGCCCGATCCATCTGTGGACCCACCCGGACGAACGCCACCCACTCTTCAAAACCTTGGTCGAGCAGCATGGTTTCCCAGTCGCGCGCCAGCCGAAAGGCGACCTCGGCACGCGCATCCACACCGCCCTCGTCCATGCGAGCGGACCGGCGATCGTCGTCGGCACCGACTGCCCGGTCCTCAACGCGCAGCATCTGCGCGACGCGGCTGAGGTGCTGCGCAGCGGCACCGACGCCGTGGTCTGCCCCTCCGACGACGGCGGCTATACGCTGATCGGCCTGCGCAAGCCTGAGCCAGCGCTGTTCAAGGACATGGCGTGGGGCACCGATAGCGTCATGACGGAGACGCGCCACCGTCTGACGCATCTCGGACTGTCGTGGCGCGAGCCGGCGCAGCTCTGGGACATCAACCGTCCGACCGATGTGCGCCGCCTCCGCCGCGAGGGGCCGAAGGAATTGCTCGAAGGCATCGACCACGACGTTTCGCCGCTTCGCGTCGTCGGACGGGAGTAAGCCGTCGCTCAAGCGATTTGATTTCAGAGTCTCCGCGTTTTCAGACGTCATGCCCGGGCTTGACCCGGGCATCCATCTTCTTCGCGAAGCGGATGGATTGCCGGGTTAAGCCCGGCAATGACGACAAGGGGTTGAGCTTATCTTCGGATTCAAAATCTGAATCTCCCACGTCCGCCTAAAGCTTCCCTTCAAGCGCCGCGTCGAAGATCTTGCGCGCGGCCGTCGCATCGAGCTTCACCGGGTTGCCGCCGGCGGTCGGATCATCGGGCGCCATCGTTGCGATCAGATCGGCCTGCTTGCCGTCCACTTTCAATCCCGCGAGCGTGTGCGGCACGCCGATCTCCTTGCGCAATTCGAGCACCCAGTCGAGGAAGGCATCGAACGACGGCTTGAGTCCGATATAGGCGGCGAGCCGGACGATCTTCTCCTCGATCGCCGCGCGGTTGAAGGCGAGCACATAGGGCATGAACACCGCATTGGTGAGCCCGTGATGCGTGTTGTAGAGCGCGCCAACCGGATGCGAGAGCGCATGGATCGCGCCGAGTGCCTTCTGGAACGCGGTCGCCCCCATCGCCGCCGCCGCCATCATGTTGGCCCGCGCTTCGATATTCTTCCCGTCGGCCGTGGCCCGCGCGAGATTCTCTTTCACGAGGCGCACGCCCTCGACCGCGATGCCGTCCGCGAGCGGGTGATAGAACGGCCCGCAATACGCCTCGAGGCAGTGCGCGAAGGCGTCCATACCGGTGCCGGCGGTGATGATCGGCGGCATGCCGACGGTAAGTTCGGGATCGCAGATCGTCACCTTCGGCATCATCGCCGGATGAAAGATGATCTTCTTGGTGTGCGTGTCCTCGTTGGTGACGACAGCGGCGCGGCCGACTTCCGAACCGGTCCCGGCCGTCGTCGGCACAGCGACGATCGGCGCGATCTTTGACCCGTCGGCTCGCGTCCACCAGTCGCCGACATCCTCGAAGTCCCAGACCGGCCGGCTCTGTCCATGCATGAAGGCGACGAGCTTGCCCGCGTCGAGCGCCGAGCCGCCGCCGAAGGCGATGACGCCATCATGACCGCCCGCTTTAAACGCGGCGATCCCCGCCTTCACATTCGCTTCGACAGGGTTCGGCTGCACGTCGGAGAACGCCGCGGCGGCGATGCCGGCGGCCTTGAGCTTCGCCAGCACATCCGCCGTCATCGCCATCTTCGCGACGACGGGATCGGTGACCAGCAGCGGCCGCTTGATGCCGGCGGCCGCCAGCGCCTCCGGCAATTCGGCGATGCGTCCGGCGCCGAAACGCACCGTGGTCGGGAAATTCCAGTTGCCGCGCAGTTGCATGGATGTCCTCTCTTGTCATTCCGGGGCGCGGCCGCAAGCCGCGAGCCCGGAAACCATAATCCAGCGCTGCGGCGTATGGATTCCGGATAGTCGCTTCGCGACTTCCGGAATGACAGCCTACACCTCTCGCAGATGGAAACTCTTCGGCCGCGTGAGACTCTCGTAGCCGACGCGCGAGAGCGTCGCGCCGCGGCCCGTATCCTTCACCCCGGTCCAAGCGAGGCCCGGGTCGAGATAATCGCAGCGGTTCATGTAGACGGTGCCGGTCTCGATGCGGTCGCCGATGCGTTCAGCCGCCGCAAGGTCGCGCGTCCAGACCGACGCCGTGAGCCCGTAAGGCGAGTCGTTCATCAGCCGCACCGCCTCGTCGTCGCCGCCGACCTTCATGATGCCGACGACCGGGCCGAACGTCTCCTCCATCATCACCTTCATGCCGTGATCGACGTTGGTGAGCACCTGCGGCGCGACATAGGTCGAGCCGGGCGCGTCGCGCGTGAAGACTTTCGTGTCGATGAGGGGCCGCGCGCCCTTCCCTTCCGCCTCGGCAATGTGCTCGCGCACCGTCGCGGCGAGCCGCGCCTGCGCCATCGGGCCGAGCGTCGTCGCCGGGTCGAGCGGATCGCCCAGCACATATTGCTTGGTCAGCGCGACGAATTGCTCAACGAAGCGATCGTACACGTCGGCATGCACATAGATGCGCTCGATGCCGCAGCAGCACTGGCCGGAATTGAAGAACGCGCCGTCGACGAGATTTTCGACCGCATGCGTCAGATCGGCGTCGGGGCGCACATAGGCGGGATCCTTGCCGCCAAGCTCGAGGCCGACGCCGGCGAAGGTGCCGGCGGCCGCGCTCTCGATCGCCTTGCCGGCATTGACGGACCCCGTGAAGCAGACCTGGTCCACCATGCCGAAGCGGATAAGCCCGAGCGTGTCCTCATGGGAGAGCGTCACCGTGCGGAAAAGCCCGCGCGGCAATCCCGCTTTGTCCATCGCTTGCTGAAAACGATCACCGACAAGCAGCGTCTGCGCCGCGTGCTTGAGCAGCACCGCATTGCCCGCCATCAGCGCCGGTACGACCGAGTTCACCGCCGTGAGATACGGATAGTTCCACGGCGCGACGGTCAGCACGACGCCGACCGGCTCGCGCTTGATGTAGCGCTTGAACCCCGCCTTCGGCTCCGGCGCGACCGGCGCAAGCGCGCTTTCGGCGAGCGCGATCATCGCGCGGGCACGCTCCTCGAACCCGCCGAGCTCGCCGCCCGCATATTTGATCGGGCGGCCCATCTGCCATGCGATCTCGGGCGCGATGTCCGTGCGCATGGCCAGCATCGCGTTGACCATGGCGGAGAGAAGCCGCGCCCGCTCCGCGATCGGGACCGCGCGCCACGCCGCCTGCGCAGCGTGCGCGTCTTTCACCGCTTGCGCGATCGCGCTCGGCGATAGGGGCGTTCGACGCGTCACTTCACGGCCATCGACGGGCGAGACACAAACGATATCGGTCATGGGTTTTCAGGGTCCGCTGAGCCGCGCCGCTTATGGCATGAGCGCGCAGCGGCGTCACATTGCTTTACCGGCAAAATCGCGGCTAGATCGCAGGCCTCGGATTCGTGGCGTTTTCCCCGAGGAACTGCATGTGAATAAACCGCCAGAACTCTCGGATCCGATTCGTCTTTTTCTGGAAACGAGCCTGGACGCCGTGGTCGTGATGGACGCGCGCGGCGCGGTGACGCACTGGACGGTGCGTGCGACCCGGCTGTTCCACTGGCGCGAGAGCGAAGCGCTCGGCCGTCCCCTCGCGGACCTGCTCGTGCCCCCGCGGCAGCGGAAAATCTACGCCACGGGACTGGCCAAATTCCTGCGCAACGGAACCGGCGCGCTGATGAACCGGCGCATCGAGGCGACAGCGACGCAGAAATCGGGCGTGGAGATACCCGTCGAGCTCACCATCTCGCCGTTGCGGCGCGACAACGATTGGACCTTCATCGTCACGCTGCGCGATCTCAGTGATCGCAAGCGCGACGAACAGTTCCGCGAGCAGCAGGCGCACAAGGCCGAAATCCTCAACCGCGTGATCGACTTCGCGAGCGAATCGCATTCGTTCGATGAAGCGCTGCGGCTGTGTCTGGCATCGATGCAGGAGCTTGCCGGCTGGCCGCTCGGGCACGTCTATCTGCCAACGGAGTCCGAGCCCGTGGTGCTGATGCCGTCCGGCATCTGGCACGGTTCACGCCTCGACGATTACGCCGCCTTCCGCACGCTGACCGAGACGACCTATTTCAGTCCGGGCGAAGGCTTGCCCGGCCGCGTGTGGACCAGCGGACGTCCGGAATGGATCGCGGACGTGCATGCCAACCCGAACGGCCCGCGCGCGCGTGGGGCCGGCGCCAGGATCGGTGCGGCCTTCGCGCTACCAATCCGGGTGGGCTCGCGCACGGTCGCCATCTTCGAATTCTTCAATGACGCCGTGACGCCGCCGGACTACGACCTCATGCTGGCGCTGCAAGCAATCGGCGCGCAGGTCGGGCGCGTGTTCGAGCGCCGCCGCGCTGAGGAGGCCTTACGTGCGCAGGCCGCGACACTCGCCGAAACCAACGAGCGGCTGGAGAAGGAACTCGAAGAGCGCCACCGCGTCGAGGAGCATCAGCACCTCCTCCTCGCCGAGCTCAATCACCGTGTGAAGAACATGCTGGCCGTCGTCTCGGGCATCGCCGCGCAAACGGCCCGCACGAGCCGCTCGATAGCCGCCTTCAACACCAACTTCATGGCTCGCCTCGGGGCGCTTGGCCGCGCGCACACGTTGCTCACGGAAGGGCACTGGCAGGCGATGCCGCTCGGCCGGGTCGTCGAAGATCTCCTTGGCCCCTACGCCAAGCCGCACACGACCGACGAGAATCCCGAAGGCGCAGACCATGCCCACCCGCCGGACCAGATCACCATTGCCGGTCCCCCGGTCCTGCTCGCGCCCAAAGCGGCCTTGGCGATGAGCATGATTCTTCACGAATTGATAACCAACGCGGCAAAATACGGCGCCCTGTCAGTGCCTTCCGGTCGCATTTTCGTCGAATGGAGGGTTTCGAATTCGGAGAACCGCCGGGTGCATCTGACCTGGCGGGAGACTGGGGTCCAGGGCCTCGTCAAATCGCGGAGGGTCGGGTTCGGGACGAAGATGATCGAAGCCAGCGTCCGCCATGAACTCGGCGGCACTGTCGACATCCAGTACGGACCGGAAGGCATCGTCTACATCTTGGAGTTTCCTGCAACCTTTTGAGAGGTTGCGCGTTCTGCGTACCAAGTGGGGCCTTTCATGACTTTGATGAATGCACGGCAGATGGGAAAAAGGCCCCCAAAACAGGCCTCTTTGACCCGAAAATCCTCAATTTCCTCCCCAAAAGCATCCAAACCACGGGTTCTGGTCGTCGAGGACGAGATTTTCGTCGCCTGGCACCTTGAGGCGACGCTGCGGGACCTCGACTGCGCGGTCTGCGGCCTCGTCCCCGACGGGGAAAGTGCGGTCGACCGCGCGAGCCGCTTGCACGCCGACTTGGTGCTGATGGACATCAACCTTCAGGGAACGATCGACGGGGTCGAGGCCGCGCGGCGGATTCGCGAGCATGGCGACACTCCGGTCATCTTCATCACCGCCTATAGCGACCCGGCAACGCTTCGGCGCATCCGCGAGCTCGTGCCCGACGCTCCGGTCCTCGCCAAGCCGATCTCGCCCGGCGTTCTCAAACATGCCGTGTCGGTGGCGCTGGCGGACGCGACGCCGTAACGGTCTCCTCGCCTGACGTTCATGGTCTCTCCCTCCCCCTGAAAGGGGGAGGGTCGGGGTGGGGGTCGTCCTCGTTTGTCCACGCCTACGATCCCCACCCGGATCGCTTCGCACTCGGCAAACCCACGGCTATACGAGGGCGTCGGCCTGTTCAGCCAATTTGATCAACTTTGACCGATCGTCAGGCGTCAACGGCTCCGAAACCTTCAAAGCTTCCTGGCGAATGGCCTCAAGCCGTGCGTCCCGGAGATCAACGCACTCAAGCTCATCCCAGGCGGCGTGGCGGTCTTCAGACGCGTCACGCAATATGTCGGCCAATTCATGTGGGGTGGTGTCAGCTCCGCCTCTGATTTTG
Source organism: Variibacter sp. (assembly GCA_050187875.1). GTDB lineage: Bacteria > Pseudomonadota > Alphaproteobacteria > Rhizobiales > Xanthobacteraceae > JAFKKS01. The sequence goes on along the minus strand of JBFWXB010000015.1, from coordinate 7,848 downwards.
TGCCAAATGCCCACGACCAGAGCGACGGGCGATAGAATGATTGCGAATGCCGCCAAGATAACTGCCTTACCAACAAGCAACGGCCATTTGAGCCACTTGCTGCTGAGAGAGATCATTTGCGCACCTGCCTTGTGCGAGCAAGCGCGACAATTTTTTCTAGCTTCTCTTCAAACATCACCTTCATCGTATTCAAAAGGTGGGCGACGGACTCGAAATCATCCTTTGGCTCATCTTCATCGGCTTCTGAGAGCTTGTCGATTCGGCATCCGCATGTGCTTGAAGAGGCAATCGGGATGTGAGAGGTGGCGTGGCGTCTGCGCGTTTCTTCTTGGCCGGCCATGACGTGGTGAATTCAATACTGCTCGAAGCCGCGCTTGAGCTCCCAGTCGGTGATGCGGCGGTCGTATTCGAACTGCTCCCACTTCGCCGTATGGACATAGTGGTCGACGGCGGCGTCGCCGAGCGCCTTGCGCAGCATCGTTGAGCGCTCGAGCGCGGCCGCTGCGTCCCGCAGCGTCTTCGGCACTTCCGGCAGCGACGTGTCGACATAAGCGTCGCCCGAATGCGGCGGCCCGAGCGTCAGCTTCTCATCGACACCTGCGAGCCCCGCCGCGATCAATCCCGCGAAGGCGAGGTACGGATTGAGGTCGGCGCCGCCGATGCGGCACTCGATGCGGATCGCCTTCGACTTCTCACCGACGAGCCTGAAGCCGGCGGTGCGGTTGTCGCGGCTCCACACCGCCCGCGTCGGCGCGAAGGTGCCGACCTGGAAGCGCTTGTAGGAATTGATGTACGGCGCGAGGAAATAGGTGATGTCGGGCGCGTATTTGAGCTGCCCGGCGACGAAGGAGCGCATCAGCGGCGACATACCGTGCTCGCCCTTCGGGTCGAAGAACAGCGGCTTCTTCCCCGCGGCATCCCAGAGCGACGCATGCACATGCGAGCTCGATCCGGCGAGACCGTAATTCCACTTCGCCATGAAGGTGACGGCCTTGCCCTGCGCCCAGGCGATCTCCTTGATGCCGTTCTTGATGAGGACGTGGTTGTCGGCCATTTCGAGCGCGTCGGCGTAGCGGACGTTGATCTCCTCCTGACCCGGGCCCCACTCGCCCTTCGAGTTCTCGACGAAGATGCCCGCACCGGAGAGGCCGTTGCGGATCGCCCGCATCACGCCCTCCTCCTTCGTCGTCTGCAGGATGTGATAGTCCTCGATGTACTGGCCCGCGGTCGCGAGCTCCGCGTAGTGCTTCTGCCGCGCGCTCTCGTACGTTTCGTCGAACAGATAGAACTCGAGCTCGGAAGCAAAGAACGCGCGCATCTTGCGCTGCGCGAGCCGCGCGAGCTGCGCCTTCAGGACCCCGCGCGGCGAATGCGCGAGATCATGGTGGTGGTGGTCGAGCACGTCGGCGATGACGAGCGCCGTCGCCGGCAGCCACGGAATCTTGCGCAGCGTCGTCATGTCCGGCTTCAGGATGAAGTCGCCGTAGCCCTTCTCCCAGCTCGCCACCGCGTAGCCCGGCACCGGCTCCATGTCGATATCGTTGGCGAGGAGATAGTCGCAGGCATGCGTCTCCTCGTGCCCGCCATTGACGAAGAAGTTTCCGTGAAACCGCTTGCCGATGAGACGGCCCTGCATGTCCACCATCGCCACAACGACGGTGTCGATGCTGCCGTTGCCGACCGCCTTCTTGAGCTCCGCGAAGCTGAGATTGCCCGCCATTGATGCCCGCCCCCCTGACCTTTCGCCTTCTATCTTGCCGCGCGGCCGCGACGCAGATCAACGCCGCGCTGTTAACGCCGCGCGTGCTCTCGCGCCACCGCGCCGATCGCCGCATCGAGAATGTCGATCGCCTGGCCCATTTCGTCCTTGGTGAGCGTCAGCGAGGGCGTGAGCGTCAACACATTGCCGAACGTCGTCTTGAAGGAGAGGCCCGCGTCCATCGCGCGATACATGACGGCCTCGGCTGCCTCCTTCGCCGGCGTTTTGCTGTCGCGATCGGTGACGAGCTCGATGCCGATGACGAGCCCCTGCCCGCGCACGTCGCCGACGAGCTTGTGCTTCTGCATCAGGTCGCCGAGCCGATCGAGCGCATAGGCGCCGACCGCGGCGGCATTCTCCACCAGACCCTCGTCTTCGATGATCTCGATGGTGGTGAGCGCCGCGCGCGCGGTCACCGGATTTTTCTCGTGCGTGTAATGGCCGAACGCATAGTTTCCGCCGACGTCGAGGTCGGGCCGCGCGACGACGGCGGCGATCGGCAGGATGCCGCCGCCCAGCGCCTTGCCGAGCACGAGGATGTCGGGCGTGACGCCATCATGCTCGCAGGCGAACATCTTACCGGTCTTGCCGAGGCCGGTCGGGATCTCGTCGAGGATGAGCAGCGTGCCGTGCTTGTTGCAGATGTCGCGCACCTTGCGCCAAAAACCCGGCGGCGGAACGTAAGGCACCGCGCGGATCGGCTCGGCGATGAAGGCGGCGACATCGCCCTCGCGGCCGAGCACGTAGTCGATCATGCGCGCGCAGGCTTCGCCTGACTCTTCCGCGCTCGATGTTCCATAGGGGCAGCGATAGCTGCCGAAGGGCGCGACATGCTCGGCGCCCGGCATCAGCGGGCCGAGCGCGCTGGCGCGGAACAAGGCTTCGCCGCCGATCGCGGAGGCGCCATAACCGGCGCCGTGGAACGCATCCCAGAACGACAGCGTCTTGTAGCGCCCGGTCGCGACGCGTGCGATCTTGATCGCGACCTCGTTGGCGTCCGATCCGCCGGTGGTGAAGAGAACCTTCGAGAGGTCACCCGGCGTGATCCGCGCAAGCTTGCGCGCCAGCGCAACCGGCACATCCGACGTATAGCGCCGCGGCGTGAAGGGCAGCGCATCCATCTGCTCGGCGATCGCGCGCTTGAGGCGCGGATGTCCGTAGCCGATGTGGTGCACGTTGTTGCCATGGAAATCCATGTAGCGGCGCCCGGCCGTATCCTCGATCCAGATACCCTCCGCCTTGACGATGGCGTTGAGGCACGGCGTCGACACCGATTGGCGCAGGAAATACGCCTCGTCCTCACCGAGCAGCGCGCGCGCGTCGCCCTTGATGTTGCGATCCGCCCACGCCCGCCGCTGCGGCGAGAGATTGGTGTCGCTTTCGGATTCGGCGGGCGTCTTCATGTCCACGGTCAGCCCCTTGACTTGCGCAATTCAACTCACCGCTTGCGCCACGCCTGCAGGCGCATGAAGACGAGGCGGTCGAGTGCGATGTGGATGAGCTTGGCGGCGAGCGCCGTCGCGACGATCAGGGTCGCCATCGCCGCGGCGCCGGCGGTGACGCCCGCTTCGTCCATATGGATGATCGCGATCGAGGCGAGCTTCGTCCCCGGCCCATAGAGGAAGATGACGGCGGAGACGGTCGTCAGCGCATTCACGAACATATAGATCATGATGTCGAGCACGGCCGGCAGCGAGATCGGCAGCGTCACGCGGCGGAAGGTGCGCCAGAACGGAACCTTCAGCGACGCCGAGACGGACTCGAACTCCGGATCGATCTGCTTCAACGCGGTGAGCGCCGTGATATGCGCCACCGTGTAGAAATGCGCGACCGAGTTGATGATGAGGACGAGGAGCGTGCCGTAGAGGATATTCAGCGGGTTCCACGGCGCGTTGACGAAAAACACATAGCCAAGACCGATGACGAGGCCCGGCACCGCCATCGGCAGCATCGCGAGGAAATGCGCGATCGCCCGCCCGGTCGGGAACACCTTGGTCTTCTCGATGAGATAGGCGCCGGTGAAGACGATCGCCGTGCCGAGGATCGCGGCGCCCGCCGCCATCATCACCGAATGCGAATAGGACGACCAGCCGCTCTCGTCGAAGGCGCCGAAATCGTAGTTCTTCAATGTCAGCGCGAGATTGTAGGGCCAGTAAGTGATGAACGACGCCCAGATCGCGACGCAGAGAACGCCGGCGATCAGCCCGCCGACGACCAGACAATAGAGCCCGAGTGCGAGGTCGCGCCGCACGTCCCGCTTCGGCTGCAGCGGCACCGCGCGCGCGGAGAGAAGCGCAACCTGCCGGCGCTGCACGAAGCGGTCGATGAAGAAGGCAAGCACCGCGGGCGTGAGCAGGATCATGCCGACGACCGCCCCCATCTCGAAATTCTGCTGGCCGACGACCTGCTTATAGGCGTCGGTCGCGAGCACGTTGAACTGCCCGCCGATCACCTTGGCGATGCCGAAGTCGGTGACGACAAGCGTGAACACGACGAAGGTCGCGTTGATCAACCCATACTTCGCGCCGGGCAATGTCACCGTGCGGAAGACGCGCGATTTCGGTGTGCCGAGCGCCTCGGCGACCTCATAGAGCCGCGCGTCCGCGAGCGAAAGCGCGGCCACGAGAATGATCAGCGCGTGCGGGAAGCAGTAGAAGATCTGCGCCACCACGATGCCGATCGGGCCATAGATCGTCGCGCCGCCTAAGAGGCCTTTCATCAGGCCCTGATTGCCGAACAGATAGATGAGCGAGATCGCAGACAAAAGCGACGGCGCAAACAATGGAAGCAGCGCCGCGGCGTAGAGAAGCCCCTTGAACGGTATGGTCGAGCGCGTCAGCGCGAACGCATAGACGAAGGCGGCCGGGATGACGATGACGGTTGTCGCGAACGCGACCCACACGCTGTTGAAGATCGAGCCGAACAGCGCCGGCGTCGAAAAGTAACGGACATAGTTCGCGAGGCCTACGAAGTGCCCGCTGTTATCCTGGAAACTTTTGGAGAGCAGCGTCCACAGCGGAAACGCGATTGTCAGGAGAAGCCACGCGATCAGAAGCGCGATCCCGAGCCGCATCACCCACTCGTCGCGAACGACCCGCTCGGCCCGCGGCACGCGGGGCACGGAGGCCGATGTGACCGTCGTGACGCTCATGAGGCCTTCGCAAAGACGCGCAGCGATTCCGGCGGCAGCGCCACGGTGAGCGTCTGCCCTTCCGCAACATCGAGGTCGCGCATGAGGTTCGCCGAGAAGTCGGCGGTCAACGCGACGCGGCGGTCATCATCGAGCTCGAGCCGCGCGCGGCAGAAAGCGCCGAGGAAATCGATCAGCACGACATGGGTCGCGAGCCGGTTCGGCGTGAGGCTGTCGACATTGCGCACGCGAATTTCTTCCGGCCGCAAGCCGATGCGCACCGGCGTGCCTTGCGCAAGGCCGCGGTCGTCGTTGCAGCTGATCTCCGCCTTGCCGAGCCGCAAGCGCTTCGGCCCGGAGACTTCCGCATCGAGGAAGGTCATCGCGCCAACGAAATCAGCGACGAACGGCGTCGTTGGATGCCGGTAGACCTCCGACGGCGTGCCGACCTGCTCGATCACCCCCTCGTTCATCACGACGATGCGATCGGCCATGGCGAGCGCCTCTTCCTGGTCGTGCGTCACCATGATGGTCGTGACGCCGAGGCGGCGCTGCAGCGTCTTGATCTCGTCGCGCAGGCGCACGCGCACGCGCGCGTCGAGCGCCGAGAGCGGCTCATCGAGCAGGAGCAGTCCCGGCGCCGTCGCGAGCGCGCGCGCCAGCGCCACGCGCTGCTGCTGTCCGCCGGAGAGCTGCACCGGATATTTCAGGCCTTGGTCCTGCAGGCCGACGAGCGCGAGAAGCTCGCGGACGCGATCCGCGATCTCGGCCTTGCCGCGCTGCCGGTTGACGAGGCCATAGCCGACATTGGCGGCGACCGTGAGGTTCGGGAACAGCGCATAGGACTGGAACACGATGCCGAAGTCGCGCATCGCCGGCGGCAAGCGCGAGACATCGCGTCCGTCAATCTCGATCTTGCCCTCGTCCTGCGGATCGAGGCCGGCGATGGCGCGCAGGAGCGTGGTCTTGCCGCAACCGGATGGTCCGAGGAAGCAGACGAACTCGCCGCGCTTGACTTCGAGCGAGATACGCTTGAGCGCGATGAAGGCGCCGAATTTTTTGGTGAGGTCGCTGACCTTGAGGAAGGTCGACCCGGATTCCGAGCGGCCGTGGCCGTTCGCTGCATTCGCTGCGATGGGTTCTCTCATTTTCGACCGCCACGACGTCCAGCGAGCATCTTCAGCCTATTCCAATTACCAGTCATCAGCGCCTGCTTCTTTGCGCGACTCCATCCTTTGATCTGCCGCTCAACAGCGATCGCATCGGTGATGCGATCGAAATGCTCAGACCAGACCAGAGTGAGCGGCCGCCGTGTCGATGTATAGCCGCCGAAAACACCGCTCTCGTGTTCAGCGATACGCTTCGTCAGGTCGTCGCCTGTTGCACTTCCGACGTAATAAGAGCCATCGGCACACAACAGCATATAAACAAAAGCTCCCATGTACCGGCCCCAAGCACCGAACTTAGACCGTCACCCTGAGCACTGGACCCAAACCTCACCCTGAGGTGCGAGGCGCGAAGCGCCGAGCCTCGAAGGGCGACAGCCCGGGCCGTCGTCCTTCGAGGCTCGCTTCGCGAGCACCTCAGGATGACGGATTGAGGTTTGGACATCGCCCATTGATCCGGCCGCACTTCGCGCGTTCACCTCTCCCCGCAAGCAGGGAGAGGTGAGCTGCACTGAGCTTACTTCTTCTTCGGTGCGGCCTTCGACTCGTAGCGCTTCGACCACTCCGCCAGGATGCGCTCGCGGTTTTCCGCCATCCAGGTGAAGTCGTTCTTGATCATGCCCTTCTCGGCATTCTTCGGATAGTTCGGCGGGAAGTTCTCGACGCCCGGCATGGCGACGACCGCGTAGCTCTTGGAATAGAGCTCGTTCGCTTCCTTCGTCGCGATCCAGTCGGCGATCTTCTTGGCGATCGCGAGGTTCTTCGTGCCTTTGACGATGCCCGCGGCTTCCATCTCCCAGCCGGTGCCTTCCTTCGGGATGATCACGTCGATCGGCGCGCCCTTGGTCTTTTCCGACGCGCCGCGCATATCGAGCGCGATGCCCGCGACGTGCTCGCCGCGCGCCGCCTGCACGCAAGGCGCCGAACCGGAATGCAGGTAAGTGGCGATGTTCTCATGGAGGCCGTCCATGAACTTCCAGCCCTCCTGCTCACCCATCATCTGCAGCCAGCCGGCGACCATGAGATAGCCGGTGCCGGACGAGGCCGGATGCGGCATCACCAGCTTGCCTTTGTATTTCGGGTCGAGCAGATCCTTCCAGGACGTCGGCGCTTTGGCGCCGATCTTGCCGGCCTCGACTGTATTATAGCAGACGACGCCGAGATAGGCGTCCTGCCCGGTCCAGGTGTACGGCTCCTTGGTGTCGCGGAAGGCTTCCTTGAGCTTGTCGGCGCCCTGCGGCTTGTAGGTGTCGAGCAGGCCCGCCTTCTCGAACAGAAGGAGCGCCGTCGCCGCGTGGCCGATCACCATGTCGGCGCGCGGATTGTCCTTTTCCGCAAGGAAGCGCGCGGTGATGACGCCGGTGGAATCGCGCGTCCATACGACTTCCGCTTCCGGCACCGCTTTCTCGATCGCTTGCTTGTAAGGCCCGAGCTGATCGTTCTCGAGCGACGTGTAGACGTTGATCTTCGTCTTCTGCGCCAATGCCGGCACCGTAAACGTAAGCGCCGCCACACCGACGAGCACTGCCCACCCTGTCCGCTTCATGTCCTTCCCCGTCTGTTAGGGCCGGCCTCGCGCCGGCCTCGTTTGGTTGCGTCGCTAGCGTGAAACTTCAGTGACACCCTTATTCATGAAGGCCAGGATCGTGCCAGCCTTCCCCATAAAAAGGCAAGATACCCCAAAAGCGGGCACCCGATTGCCCTCCTCCTTCACCTCTCCCAGCGGGGAAAGGTCGGATCGCAAGCGCAGCGAAGCGATCCGGCTGAGGGGGATCACGACTCTCGACAGTCGG
>JBFWXB010000014.1:89507-96147 GCA_050187875.1 Variibacter sp. | reverse complement strand
GGCAGGCCATGATGGCGCAACGCCCTCTCCAACTGCGTTTGCACGGTCTGCGTCTGCTGGTCGGCGCAGGCGGCGAGGCAGAGCGCGAAGCGCGAATGATCGTCGATCACGGTCAACGGATGCAGCCAGGCGCCACACCGCAGCCGCAGGCGTCCCTTGAAGTCCATCTGCCAGAGCGCGTTCGGCGCCTCGCGCTCGAAGGCGCCATAGGCGCACCGGCCGCATACCGCCGCAGCCATAAATGACCCGTCTGCCGGCTGATGCCAAAGCGCTCACACAGCGCCGATATGTTCGCTCCCGCAAGCGACGCCAGCAGCACAAACTCCCGCCGCTGATCCGCCACCGAAACCTCCCGCCAGCCCATGCCCAACACCCTCCGCCTTACGGCCAAAAGTGTCAGGCATCTCTCCGAACGCTGTCAGGTATCTCTCCGGGCCGTACACTTGACCCGGCAATCCATCGTCTTCGCAAAGTTCTTTGAATTGATGGATGCGCGGGTCAATCCCCGGATCAAGTCCGGGGACGCGCATGACGAAGCTTGTCGATCCTCACGCACACCGCCGCTGCTCTCAAAACATGCGGGAACCTTTCGTGCGCGATGACATCCAATATGACGTGAGTTTGCACGCACCGGGCAGCGCCCGGGCAATTGGAGTTTGGATGATGATGATGAAATTGAGCAGCGCCCTGGCGGTGCTGGCGCTGATGTTTGCGCCGATGAGCGCGAGCGCGCAGAGCGCGAAGCCGAGCGATCCGCAGATCGCGCATATCGCCTATACGGCCGGCGTTATCGACATCAAAGCCGCGCAACAGGCGCTGAAGAAATCGAAGACGAAGAGCGTGCGCGCCTTCGCGAAGGATATGGTGCGCGACCACAAGGCGGTGAACGAGAAGGCGCTCGCGCTGGTGAAGAAGCTCAATGTCACGCCGCAGGACAACGACATCTCGAAATCGCTCGTCAAGAACGCGAAGGAAAAGACGGCCGAACTGTCGAAGCTGAAAGGCAAGGCGTTCGACAGGGCCTATGTCGACAACGAGGTTGCCTTCCATAAGGCGGTCAACGCCGCGCTCAAGGACACCCTGATTCCATCGGCAAGCAATGCGGAATTGAAGGACCTTCTTTCCACGGGTCTGAAAATCTTCGAGGGCCATCAACAGCACGCTGAACATCTCGCTGCCTCGCTGAAGTGAGCCGGTGTGATGCTTACGAGAAGGATTCTGGAGCGCGTCCAGGAAAAGTGGAAACCGGTTTTCCGTCCGGACGCGCGACAAATCAAAAAACGAGAACGGAATGACAGTTCGAAAAAATGTCATTCCGTTCTCGCCGGCGCGGCGCTTGTGCTCGCGTACGCCGCGCCGGCAACGGCCGAGACGATCCAGATCAAGATGGACAAGCTCGCGTTTTCGCCCGCACAGGTGACGGCGCATGTCGGCGACACGATCGAATGGATCAATGCCGATTTCATCGCGCACACCGCGACGGCGCGGAACAAAGCCTGGGACGTGACGATCGCGCGCGGCAAAAGCGCACGGACGGTGATGACGGCGGCGGGAACGATCGACTACTACTGCCGCTTCCATCCCAACATGACCGGCAAGATCGTCGTGCAGGAGAAGTGAGGCGAGGCGTCGGACACCGGCGCGCGCCTTTGCATTTCACCAGCCCTCACCGTCGTCATGCGCGGGCTTGACCCGCGCATCCATCATTCAATGAGATCCTGCGAAGATGATGGATTGCCGGGTCAAGCCCGGCAATGACGAATGACGGCAACAAAAGCATTTCGGCTCAGCGTCGCAGCCCCTATAACCTCCGCATGACCCAAGACGCCGCTTCCCGCCTCCACGACGTTCAAGCCGAAATCGCCCGCGCCGCACGCGAAGCGAAACGCGACCCGGCCTCCGTCACGCTCGTCGCCGTGTCGAAGACCTTTGACGCCGACGCCATCACGCCGGTGCTTGAGGCCGGACAGCGCGTCTTCGGCGAGAATCGCGTGCAGGAGGCGATGCGCAAATGGCCCGCACTGCGCGAGCGCTTCGCCGATACGAAACTGCATCTCATCGGGCCGCTGCAATCGAACAAGACAAAGGAGGCGGTCGCGCTGTTCGATGTGATCCACACCGTCGATCGGCCGAGCCTTTGCGCCGCGCTCGCGAAGGAGATCGAGAGGCAGGACCGCGCGCCGGCCTTGTTTGTCGAGATCAACACCGGCGCCGAGCCGCAGAAGGCGGGCGTGTTGCCGGAACACGCCGACGCTTTCGTCAAGGAATGCCGCGGCGCCTACGGCCTCGCGGTCGCCGGACTGATGTGCATCCCGCCGTTCGACGAAGCGCCGGCGCCGCACTTCGCGCTGCTTGCCAAGATTGCCGAGCGCAACGGCCTGACCGCGCTCTCCATGGGGATGAGCGCCGACTACACGACCGCGATCGCCTTCGGCGCCACCTATGTGCGCGTCGGCAGCGCCATCTTCGGTCATCGCGAGAAGCCGGCGTGACGAACAAGCCGGCGCGCTTGCATATCCGCCGAGAAACGCCGTCGGACATCCAAGCGATCGCGCGAGCGAATGACAAAGCCTTCGGCGGCGCTGACGAATCCGCGCTGATCGATCGCCTGCGCGCGGACGGCCTTGTCGCCGTTTCGCTGGTGGCGGAAGACGACAGCGACATTGTCGGGCATATCTTGCTGAGCCGCCTCGCTGTGACGGCGAGCGAGCGGCATTTGCGCGCGCTTGCGCTCGCGCCGATGGCGGTCGTGCCGGAGCGTCAGCGCCAAGGCGTCGGTACGGCGCTTGTGCGCGCCTCGATCGATGCCGCGCGAACCGCGAAGGCCGACGTCATCGTCGTGCTCGGCCATCCCGACTTTTATCCGCGCTTCGGCTTCTCGGCGGCGCGCGCCGTAAAGCTTGCCGCGCCGTTTTCCGGTGACGCCTTCATGGTGCTGGAGCTTGTGCCCGGCGTGCTGGGCGATGGCGCGGGCACCGTGACCTATCCGCCCGCGTTCGGCATTTCCACCGCGGCCTGATGGCGGCGAGACGCCGCCGGCTTCTTCCCGCTGAGGCTGCGGCACTTCAATGCGACGATCGACTTCGGCAAACCGAAGGCGCGCTCCGTCAGGATCTTTGCGTCGGGAAACAGCCAGCGAAGCTGTGTCCGGTCGAGCAGGAACGCACTCTGGATGCGCTCGGTCGCCGTGGCGATATTGTCAGCCTTTCCGTAGTAGCCGGATCGGCGCGCCATAAGGATGCGCGCCTGCAGCGGCTCCGGCAGCCAGTGCAGGAACGGCGTCTGCGCATGCGGCTCGATCGGGAACCAATAGTAGGGCGTCTGCACGAAATAGCGCGGCGCCAACCGGCGGATTTCCTGCGCGACGCTGCGCATATCCGGCCACAAGCCGACATGCTCGATCATGGAATTCGAGTGCACCACATCGAAGCTCATGTCGGGAAAAGGCGTAGCGCGCGCGTCGGCAATAAGGGAGCGCATTTGCGGTCGCTCCGGCCTTTCGCTCGAGAGGTTGAGCAGCACCACGGAAATGCGATTCCAGTCGAGGCCGGCGCCGAACGCCCGCCAATACGCGGCGGTGCCGCCGACATCGAGGATCGCGCAGGAGCCCTTCGTCGCCAACACCTCGTCGAGCACGAGTTTTCGGAACAGACGAAACCGTTCGGCGCGATAGCGGTTCTCGGCGCTGTTCGGATGGAGATCGAGCAGCGATCGCTTTCTCCATCGCGCCAGCGCCGCAACCGCGGCATGGACGGGCGGCAAGAGCGCAGGAATCGATCTGCCCTCCCTGATTCTTTTTTATACGCGCAAGGCACTCGTTCGCGCCTGGGTTCGCCCCGATCAAAGTGCCTATCTGCGGATGAAGCCTGCGGCCAGACCGTGGCGATCTTTCGACGGAGATGCGGATTGTGCGCGCTTTACGCCGCGCCGCGCCCACGAAAATCGTCGAGGGTCTGGAGCACATAGTCGGCGTCGCCATATTTGCGGCGCATGCGGTAGATGCTCTTGTAGAAATCGCAGCTCTTGCAGATAGGGCGAAACGCGCCGCGCTCCTGCTCCTCGATCAGCGCCATATAGGCGGGGTTGCGCGGCGTGACGATCTCGGCGAGCGGCTGCTTATTGAGGTCGCCGATGCGCAGCGTCGCATTGACGTCGCGGCAGGCGCAGCCGTTGACGATGCCCGTCGCCATTACCTGCACCGTGGTAAAGAGAAGGGCGCAGGCACCGTTCTTGTAGATCGCATCGCTCCCGCGCACGTCGAGCGGCAGGCCGCGCGTGTCCGCCTTCGTGATCAGGCCGCCCCAATTGTTGTAGAGGCCATGCGAGCGGCGCACGTCGATGCCGTCGCGCTCGAAGCGCGCGAGGCGCTCCGATACATCGCTCGGCGGCGCCGAGGGCGCGTCCCGCGTCGAGCGCCAGCCGAATTCGAGCTCGAACGTCTTGTCGGCGAGCCGCCGATGCAGCAAGTCCAGATTGTGCAAGAGCCGGCGGTAAAGCTTTTCCGTGCCGTTGGTGATGGCGCAGAAACTCGCGGCGTCGTGGCCATAGATGCTAATGGTGAGCCGCCGCAGCTTCTTGAGCTGTAGGAGCCGCTCGATGTCGCGCTCGCGCGGGATGGTGAAGTTGGTGAAGAATTCGTAAGTCTCGACGCCGGGGTTGGCATCGAGCGCCTCCAGCCGGTCGAGCAGCCGCCGGTCCATGAACACGTCGCCGGTGCAAGGCGTCATCTCAAAGCGCCGGAAGCCCATCGTGGTCGCTTCCGCGATGCATTTCGCGAACAGCGCGTCGCTCATCGCGAGCTTCGGGCTCTCCTTCTTGCCGTAAGCGCAGAAGCAGCAATCGAGATTGCAGGTGCTGCAGGTCTCGATATGCAGCATGCCCGGACGCGTCGGCACGAAGGTGCGGCCGACGAGGCGATTGAGGTTGGTCTCGACGACCGCGGCCGTGTTGCGCAGCGAATCTGAGAGGACGCGGAAATCCATGCGCGTTGTCCTGACCGGGGTCATCTAGGGCCATTCCAGGAAAAGGGGAAACCGATTTTTCCATTCGGAATTGCCGGAAACCGACACGCGTGGCTGGGGCGCATGTCCAGGAAAAGCGCGCCGCGCAAGCAGGCTGTGTGAAAGGCGCGCCATTCACTGAATATCGATTCTTGTCCTTGGGCCGAGGCGCGCCAGCAGACGCCGCAGGTCGCCACCGCGAAGGGCGACGCAGCCCGCGGTCGGAGCGAAGCCGGGCCGGGCGAGGTGGATGAAGACGGCGCTGCCCCGGCCGGCGATACGCGGCTTCGTATTGTGGTCGATCTCGATAATGAGGTCGTAGAGATGATCGTCCCGCCACAGCCGGTCGGCGCCGGAGGCCTTGTCGAGCTTAACCGGGCGGTTATAGCGCCGGTCGGCGGGGTCCTCGCACCAGCCGTCGGCGGGTCCCGAAACCCTGATCGGGAGCGCGGTGCGCGGGCGCGGTCCGCGGCTGGGCCGCCACCAGAGGCGCACCAGCCGGAAGGTGCCGCGCGGGGTCGCCCCGTCCCCTTCCCGCTTGTTGGCGAGAATGCCGCCGCGGCCCAGCGCCACCGGCAGCGCCCGCCCGTCGGCGATCAGCCAGCCGCGGGTGTGCGTTCCCGCCCGCCGCCGCACATGCAGCATGTCGAGCGGCCGGGTCCGCCCCGCCTGTGCCGCAGGACCGCCACGATTGTTTCGATTAGAAGGGCATACCCCCAACGGACGAATCCCACGAACGATTTACCACCCCTCCTCTACTTCCCCGGCGACTTCGCATAAAGTCGCTCCACCGTGACAGTCACGAGCTCGAATTTATGGCCACGACGCGAAAAATTCTGATCGTCGATGACGACGCCGACATGCGCACGACCCTGGTCGAGCAGCTCGCGCTGCACGAGGAATTCGAGCCCGTCGCCGTCGAGACCGGCACCAAGGCCGTCGAGACGGCGAAGGCCGGCCTCGTCGACCTCGTCATCATGGATGTCGGCCTGCCCGACATCGATGGCCGCGAGGCCGTGCGCATGCTGCGCAAAAACGGCTTCAAGGCGCCCATCATCATGCTGACGGGCCACGACACCGATTCCGATACCATCCTCGGTCTCGAATCCGGCGCCAATGACTACGTCACCAAGCCGTTCCGCTTCGCCGTGCTGCTCGCCCGCATCCGTTCGCAACTGCGCCAGCACGAGGCGAGCGAGGACGCGGTCTTTGCCATCGGCCCCTATACCTTCCAGCCAGCCTCGAAGCTCCTTGTGAGCCCCAAGGGCAACAAGGTGCGGCTCACCGAGAAGGAAACGGCGATCCTGCGCTACCTCTACCGCGCCGGGCAGAAGCCGGTCTCGCGCGAAATCCTGCTGCAGGAAGTGTGGGGCTATAATTCGGGCGTGACCACGCACACGCTCGAGACGCACATTTACCGCCTGCGCCAGAAGGTCGAGCGCGACGCCGGCACGCCCTCGATCCTCGTGACCGAGGCCGGCGGCTACAAGCTGCTGCCGTGACAAGGCGATCCCACCGGCCATGAACGCTCCACCGCACCTCTTGCTTCACCTCCCCCTAAAAGGGGGAGGTCGCCCCCTCCCTTATCCCTCCCCCGCTTGCGGGGGAGGGAAGGGTGGGGGCGGGTGGGGGTCGCGGGC
>JBFWXB010000014.1:0-89497 GCA_050187875.1 Variibacter sp. | reverse complement strand
CCCCGCCCCCCCCCGCCGGGGGGGGGGGGGGGGGGGGGGGGGGGGGGGCGCCCCCCGCGGGCCGCAAACTCGAGAACGACCCCCACCCCGACCCTCCCCGTTTTAGGGGGAGGGAGTCGCACCACGCGCTTCACCTCGCGTTCGCGGCACTGCGCATGACCATTGAGGACGACATCGCGCTGTTGCGCTCGGTGCCGATGCTCAGGCTGCTCGGCCGCGAACCGTTGCGCATCATCGCGATCGGCGCCGAGAACCGCTACGTCCACGAGCGCGAGATTCTCTTCCGCGCCGGCGATATCGCCGATGCCGGCTATGTCGTGCAGGAAGGCTCGTTCCGCATCACGCGCCCGCAGCAGGAAAACGAGCCGATCGACGTCGGCCCGCCGGAACTGCTCGGCGACCTCGCACTGATCGCGGAAGGACGCCGCTCGATGACGGTGACGGCGCTCGAGCCCTCCTCGGTCATCCGCATCCCGCGGCCGTTGTTCCTCAAGATCCTTGAAGGCTATCCCGAGCTCGCGCATCGCCTGCGCGAAGCGATCGCCGAGCGCACGACACGCATGATGGCGGAGCTTGCGCTGGTGCGCAGGAAACTCGCCGCGATCGAGGATCAGAAGTCCGCTGCGGCGACACCGACGCCGCCGCCGCCGGCTGAGGGATAAAGGCCGCCCGCCTCTCTCCGTCATCCTGAGGCGCGAGGCGCACTTGCGCCGAGCCTCGAAGGACGACGGCCTGTGACTCGTGGCCATCCTTCGAGGCTCGGCCTACGGCCGAGCACCTCAGGATGACGGCTGAGGCGGTGGCGGCGCTTCGCTCAACTAAACCTCCAGCGTCGCCGTGACCGGCACGTGATCGGAGGGTTGCGTCCAGCCGCGGGCATCCTTCGTGATGGCGATGCCGCTCACCCGATCGGCGAGCGCCGGCGACGTCCAGATATGATCGAGCCGCCGGCCGCGGTCGGCCGCCTTCCAGTCGGCGGCGCGGTAGCTCCACCACGTGTAGAGTTTCTCCGGCTCCGGCGTCATCTCGCGCATCACGTCGACCCAGCCGCCGGCGGTGCGCGCGACGGTAAGCTTCTCGCATTCGATCGGCGTGTGCGACACGACCTTGAGCATCTGCTTGTGCGACCACACGTCGTGCTCGAGCGGCGCGACGTTGAGATCGCCGACCAGGATTGCGCGCGCACCGTTCATCGGGCGCAGCTTCGCATGCGCCTGCATCTCGTCGAGGAAGGCGAGCTTGTGCGCGAATTTCACGTTGAGCGCCGGGTTGGGCATGTCGCCGCCTGCGGGCACATAGAAATTATGCAGCGTGATCGGGTCGCGAAGCCCCGCGCGCTCGCCAAGCTCGACAGCGACATGACGGCAGTCGGTCTTGCCGCAAAAATTCTCGACCGAAAAGGCTTCCAACGGATGGCGCGAGACGACGGCGACGCCGTGATAGCCCTTCTGCCCGCTGAGCGCGATGTGCTCGTAGCCTAATCGCTTGAGGCGCTTGCGCGGAAACGCGTCGTCCGGACACTTTGTCTCCTGCAGGCACAGCACATCCGGCCGCGCCGCCTTGACGAAACGCGCGACGAGATCGATGCGCAGGCGCACGGAATTGATGTTCCAGGTGGTGACTTTGAACGGCATGGTCTTCCGCTGACTCGTCATGCGCGGACTTGATCCGCGCATCCATCTGTTTCGATCAGAAGATGGATTGCCGGGTCAAGCCCGGCAATGACGAAGGCTCCGATATTCGGCGCACCTTCTCCCTCCCCGGAGGGGAGGGTGGCTCCGAGCGAGCACAGCGCGTGAGGAGACGGGTGGGGTCATCTTTACGACCTGTCCCCACCCGGCCGCCGCTTCGCGGCGTCCACCCTCCCCTCCGGGGAGGGATAATCACGCCGGCAGCGGCAGCTCCTCGCGCGCGAAGGCGCGCTGCACCGCGGGGCGCGTCGCCATGCGCTTCGCATGCGCGGTCCAGTTCGGGAACTCTTGTCCCATATCGTAGCCGAGCACCTGGCCTTTGCCCCAATTCCAGAACACCTGCAGGTAGCCGTCGGCGACGGAGAACTGATCGCCCGCCGCCCACGCGTCCTTGGCAAGCTTCTGATCGATCATCGTCCAGATGTCGCGACAGGTCTCGCGGCCCTTCGCCTTCACATTCTCCATCGCCTCCTCGCCGGTCGCATAGCGCTCGGTTCGGCGGATATGCGCATAGGCCGGATGGACGGTGCACGACATGAAGGCAAGCCATTCGGTGCAGCGCGCTTCCGCGCGCAGGTCCTGCGGCCACAATTTCGCGTCGGGATAAGCGTGCGCGACAAAGCGCATGATCGCCGGATTCTCGGTGACGATCCAATCGTCGACCGCGAGCGCGGGCACGCGTCCCTTCGGGTTGATCTTGCGGTACTCGGGCGTGTTCTGCTCGCCATTCGCCAATGCAACGCGCACGGGCTCGAAGGGCGCGCCCGCTTCCTCGAGCGCGATGTGCGAGGCGAGCGCGCAGGAGCCGGGGGAATAATAGAGCTTGAGCTTATGGGCAGGCATGCGCGGTGCTCCTTCGGGGAATGGAACGAGGCCAAAGCGGCGCGCAGTATTCGCGTTTGCGTGATGGAGGCAAGAGGGCCGCCACCCGGAGCTGTCATGCCCGCGAAAGCGGGCATCCAGTAACCACCGGCAGCGCGATATCGCACAGACACAGCGTACTGGGTCCCCGCCTTCGCGGGGACGACACTGAGAGAGCGGCGCGCGCCAGCACTCATATTGCCGTCATGGCCGGGCATAGCCCGTCGAAGACGGGCGTGAACGCCCTTTGGTCCCGGCCATCCCGATCATGAACGCACGGGGCTTCCTAAGCGAGATCGCCGGGACAAGCCCGGCGATGACGAAGAAATTGAAGGCGCGCTCAGTTCCGCATGCGCTCGTAATTGATCTTGAACAGATCGGGATCGAGCTTCTTGCCGACATCGACATTGTAGAGCGCGACGGTGGTGTCGTAGCCCTGCGGGTCGGTGACCGTCCATTGCTTCAGCGCGAGGTCCTTCGCCGAGAACATCAGCGCGAGGCGGTGCGTGCCGCCGATCGTCTGCTTCTCCTCGAGGGTCAGCATGACGAAGGTATCGTCGGACGACACGCCGACGAGATTGCCCTCGCGGAAGAGGTCGATGCGGTCGGAGAGAAGGAAACGCAGCGGCGTCTGCGACAGGAGCAGCAGATCCTGTGTCGCAAGCTTGCGGTCGCGGATGGCGACGGACTTGCCGTCGGCGATCAGCTCCAGCGGGCTCGGGTCGTCGTATTCGAAGCGCATGCGGCCGGGCTTCTGTAGATAGAACTTGCCCTCGCTGCGCGTGCCGTCCGGGCCGACCTGCACGAAATCGCCGAACAGCGTCTGCACGCTGGTGAGATAGAGGTTGATGCGGTCAATGAGCGCCTTCTGCTGCGGCGTCATCGGGCCGCCGGCCTTGCCGATATCGCCTTTCGGCCGGATGACCGGCGTCGGCAGCGCCTGGCTGCTCTGCGCGACATTCGATGCGCGCGGCGCGCTGCCGAGATTGGGCGCGGCCGTCGCGGCAAGTTTGCCGGGGCCGGAGGTCGCGGTCTCCGCGGACGCGCCACCTGCGCTCGCCAAAACCAACACGCCCGCTGTCAAGGAAAGGAAGAGATGTCGCATTTTTGTCTCCGCGCCCGCCCGCGCTCCTCAGCCGACGCGCGCCTCTATCGGAATCATTCGCCCTTACGCCGAAGGTATGGCGAATTCACGGCTCTGTCTCGCACACATTCACCGCCCCTGCTTCACCTCCCCCTTTCAGGGGGAGGGAACGCGCCGGAATTCTGCGCATCGCAGCAGCAACACGCACTCTTACGCGTCCTCACCGATCAAAATCTCGCGCTTGCCGGCGTGGTTCGGGGCGCTGATGACGCCCTCCTTCTCCAGCCGCTCCATGAGCGAGGCCGCGCGATTGTAGCCGATCTGCAGGCGCCGCTGGATGTAGCTCGTCGAAGCTTTGCGGTCACGCAGCACGATTTGCACAGCTTGTTCGTAGAGGTCGCCGCCTTCGCTCCCCATCGCGGTCGCGTCGAACACGGCACCGTCCTCGCCCTCTTCGAGCTCGTCGCTCGCGGTGACGGCTTCGAGGTATTGCGGCTGCCCCTGCGTCTTGAGATGCCGCACGATCTTCTCGACCTCGTCGTCGGCGACGAAAGGCCCGTGTACGCGCGAAATCCGTCCACCGCCCGCCATGTAGAGCATGTCGCCCTGCCCGAGCAGCTGCTCAGCGCCCTGCTCACCGAGAATGGTGCGGCTGTCGATCTTCGAGGTGACCTGGAAGGAGATGCGGGTCGGAAAGTTCGCCTTGATGGTGCCGGTGATGACGTCGACCGACGGCCGCTGCGTCGCGAGGATGACATGGATACCCGCCGCGCGCGCCATCTGCGCCAAGCGCTGGATCGCGCCTTCGATGTCCTTGCCGGCGACCATCATCAGGTCGGCCATCTCGTCGACGATGACGACGATGAACGGCAAGGGCTCGAGATCGAGCGCCTCGTCCTCGTAGATCGCCTCGCCCGATTCCTTGTCGTAGCCGGTGTGGACGGTGCGCATCAGCGTCTCGCCCTTGGCCTTCGCCTCGGCGACGCGCGTGTTGTAGCCCTCGAGATTGCGCACGCCGAGCTTCGACATCTTGCGATAGCGGTCCTCCATCTCCTTGACCGCCCATTTCAGCGCGACCACCGCCTTCTTCGGGTCGGTCACGACGGGCGTGAGGAGATGCGGGATGCCGTCATAAACGGAGAGCTCGAGCATCTTCGGGTCGACCATGATCAGCCGGCACTGATCCGGCTCGAACCGGTAGAGCAGGCTCAGGATCATGGTGTTGATGCCGACCGACTTGCCCGAGCCGGTGGTGCCCGCGATCAGCAGATGCGGCATGCGCGCGAGATCGACGACGACGGGCTCGCCGCCGATCGTCTTGCCGAGGCAGAGCGGCAGCTTCGCGTTCGTCTCGGTGTAGTCGGACGCGGACAGCATCTCGCGCAGATAGACTTTCTCGCGCTTCGGGTTCGGCAGCTCGATACCGATTGCATTGCGGCCGGAGACGACGGCGACGCGCGCGGAGACCGCGCTCATCGAGCGCGCGATGTCGTCGGCGAGGCCGATGACGCGCGAGGACTTGATGCCGGGCGCCGGCTCGAGCTCGTAGAGTGTGACGACCGGGCCCGGCCGCGCATTGATGATCTCGCCGCGCACGCCGAAATCGCCGAGCACGCCTTCGAGCGCGGTCGCGTTCTCCTGGATCGTGTCCTGGCTCATCACGCTGCGCTCGTTCGCCTTCGGCGCGGCCAGGAGATTGATCGAGGGAAGCTCGTAGCCGCCCCGCTTCGATGCAGCCTTGGGGGCCGGCTTCGCACGCTTCTTCTGCGGTCGCGGCGCGGCCTCCGCCTCCTCCGCGTCGTCGTCTTCCTCTTCGTCGTCGGCTACGTCCTCATCCGCGGCCGCTGGCGCGCGCGGCAGCTCAACGTCGGGCGCATCGCGCCAGCGCGGCTCGACGCGGGCGTCGAGGCCCGAGCGGCGCGCCGCATGCGGAAGGTCATCCTCATGCGCGAATTTTTCGCAGACCCAGACAATCCAGCGCGTGAGCCGCGCCTTGGTCGAGAGGATGCCATGCGCGATGCGGCCAAAGACCACGCCGGTCGTCGATTCTTCCCCGTCGTCGAAATCCTCGTGCCGCCGGCGCGGACGGACGTTCGGCGCATCATCGTCTGCTTCATCCTCTTCGGCGGCATCGCGGCTCCAAAGGCCGGAGGCGAAGGCCATCGTTGCGAGCGCGAGCGCGCCGGCGGTGACGGCGGTCACGAGCCGCGTGGTCCCGGAAAGAACGCCGAGGAAATAGGCCGGCGCCTTCAGCATGGCGTCGCCGACGACGCCGCCGAGGCCGACCGGCAGCGGCCAATTGGCGCTTTTCGGCAGACAGGAGACGAAGGCCGCGGCGAACGCCACGCCGACGAGCCAGACCAGAAGACGGAGCTTCTCGCGGTCGAGCGGCCGGTGCCCGACCATGCGCCAGCCCCAGATCGCGACCGGCGCCAAGAGCGCGATCGAGGCGAGCCCGAACAATTGCATCAGGATGTCGGCGGCGATGGCGCCGGGATAGCCGATGAGGTTGCGCACCGGCATCTTGGTCGCATGCGTGAGGCTCGGGTCCTGCACCGACCAGGTGGCGAGCGCGATCGCCATCGCCGCGGTGAGCGCGAGCAGACACAAGCCGCCGATCTCGCGCGCGCGCCGGCGCAGGAGGTTGCGAAGCTCCTCCGGCAGATACGCTGCGGGCTCAAAACTGCGCCAGATCGCGGGCATGCGTCGCAGAATCCTTATCGCGTCATTCCGGGGCGCCGCAAAGCGGCGAACCCGGAATCCATACGCCGCAGCAGGGGTTATGGATTCCGGGCTCACGCCGCCCCAAGTCGGCTGCGGCCGACTTGCGCGTTTGAACTGCCGATCTCGCGTAAACGCGAGATCGGTGGCGCGCCCCGGAATGACAGCAAAGCAATGTGTCGCGGTTCCCCATCCTTACTTCGTCTCAACCCAACAAATCGACGATGCGGTGCAGGGCTTCGGCGGTCGTGGCCGCGTCCTGCACCATGGCGACGCGCAAGAAGCCGTCGCCGGGATTGCTCCCGTCCGCACCGACGCGGGCGAGGTAAGAGCCCGGTACGACGCGCACGCCCGCCTCGCGCCAGAGCCGCAAGGTCACGTCCTCGTCGCTGCCATGCGCGGAGACGTCGAGCCAAAGAAAGAAGCCGCCCGCCGGCCGCTTGTAGCCGTAGCGGTCGCCGATGATCTGATCCGCAAGGTCGAATTTCGCCGCATAGAGACGACGGTTTTCCTCGACATGCGTTTCATCTTCGTAAGCGGCGACGGCGACCTCCTGCGCGGGGATCGGAATCTGTGGCGCGGAAACGGCGCGCAGATTGAGATAGTCGGCGAGAAAGCGCGCATCACCCGCCGCGAAGCCGACGCGCAGGCCCGCAAGGTTCGACCGCTTCGAGAGCGAATGGAAGATGACGATGTTCGAAAAATCATCACCCGCGACTTCGAGCATGCCGACGGGAGCGGTGCGCGAATAGATTTCCGAATAGCACTCGTCGGCGAACACCATGAACCCATGCTTGCGCGCGAGGCCAATGAGGCGGCGCAGATAATCGGGCGGCGCAACCGCGCCCTGCGGGTTCGAGGGCGAGGCGAGATAAAAGGCGACGGTGCGGGACAGAAGTTCGTCGCTCAGCGCATCGAGATCGGGAATGAACCCCGCCTCCGCGCTTGCCGGCAGATAGACCGGCTCGCAGTCGGCGCCGAGCGCGCCCGCGGCATAGACCGCGTAGAACGGATTGGGGATCAGAATCGCCGGACGGCCGCCGCGATTCTTGACGAAACGCCGCGCCGCGATCGCCGCTAGGAACAGGCCCTCACGCGTGCCGGCGAGAACGAGCACCTCGCGCGCCGGATCGACCGGCCGCGGCAGCTTGTAGCGGCGCGTGATCCATTGTGCCGCCGCCTCGCGAAAGCGCGGCGTCCCGTTGTTCGGCGGATATTTGTTGAACGAAGCGAGATTGGCGGCGAGCACCGGCCCGACAAAGGAGGGCACCGCATGGGTCGGCTCACCGACCGAGAGGTTGATGACCTCCTTGCCCGGCGGCGTATCGCCGAGCAGCTCGGTGAGGCGCACGAAGGGCGAGCGGTTGTCGACCGCGCGGGCCGCTTTCGGAAACGGAACAGGATCGGCGGGGCTCATGGGATATCGCTTGCGCTCGAGGACTCGCCGCATGGAATGGAAACCTTAAGAGGGGCGAGGTTAAGACGCGATTAACCATCGGCCGGCGGAACTGGCAAATGGCACAATGCAGCCCTCTCCGGGGCCGCTCAATCAGGCGCGATCAGCGCAAGCTTGGGGAAATAGCTCCGATAGCGCGTGGCATCGCGCGTTATCAAGGCATAGCCGACGACCGCCGCATGGGCGCCGATGAAGAAGTCCGGGAGCGGAGACTGTCTCGATCCGCCACGCTGCCGGTAGATCGCAAACGCCTTGCCCGCGAGGAATGCGGCTTCGTAGGGGATCGCTTCGCGCTCGAACATGTCGCGCGGAAGCGCAGCGTCGAGGTCCTCGATCCGCGAGTAGCGGATCGAAACCTCGGCATAGATGACGGGATTGATGACGAGGCGGGCGCGGTCGGCGGCGCGCGCCAGCGTCTGCGACGACCATGCGAACCAGCGTGCATCCTCCGTCATGAGATCGAGGAGAACGTTGGAATCGACGAGAACGGCCGTCATCCATCCTGGCGTGTCAGCGCCATGATCGCGTCCGTGCTCATCGCGACGTCGCCCCGGCCCCGCAAATGCGCCACCAGCCGATCACCGCGCCCCGCCCGCTTGGGCGTCTTGCTGCGCACGATGCGAACGGCCTTTCCGTCGAAGTCGAAATCGACCTCGGTGTGCGGATGCAGGCCCGCACGTTCCCGGATGTCGGCCGGGATCGTCACTTGGCCCTTGGAGGTGATGCGCATGGCTACATTCCTTACTCTTACATGTAAGAGTAAGGAATGCTCACTCGATCCGCAAGGGCGCCAACGCCGACCGCTCCTACGTCCCATAGGCTTCGCGATAGGCCCCGCGCTCGATCTCCTCGAACAGCGGCGGGCCTTTCGGCGTCCAGCCGAGCATGGCGCGCGCCTTGGCGCCGCGCACGCGGCTGTTCGAGCCGAAGGTAAGGTGCGCGCCGGGGCCGAGCGCCGCGACGGCTTCGGCAATCGGCCAGTCTTGCGTGCGCTCGTCATGACCCAGCATGCGGCCGATCGCCTGCGTCATTTCCTTGAAGGAGGCCTCGCCCGCCTCGGCATAGAACAGCGAGCCGGCCGGCGCCTTTTCGAGCGCGGCGAGATAAAGCGCGACGACGTCGGCGATATGCACATGCGCCCAGACGTTGAGGCCGCGCCCGACATGCCGCGGCACCCGCGCCGCCTTCGCCGCCTCGATCAGGCGCGGCACCTGCACGCTCAAGCCCTCGACGCCGATGCCGCGCCCATAGATCAATGACGGACGGATGACGACCGTGCGCACGCCCTTGCGTGACGCGGCGAGCACCTGCGCGTCGATCGCGACGCGTGTCGCCTTCTCGGGCTCCGGCCGGAACGGCGTGTCCTCGGTGAAGACCGCGTCGCGGAATTCGCCCTCGTCATAGGTGCCGACGACGCTCGAGCCGCTCGTCTGGATGAAGGTCTTGCCGGTGCCGTGAAGCGGCGGCAGCAGGCCGTGCACGGCGAAGGCATTGTCGGCATTCGCGGTGTTGATGACGGCGTCGACGCGCGCACCGACGCCGCGCAGCACGCCGTGATCCTGCAGCGAACCGCGCACGGGCTCGATGCCGCGCTTCGCGAGCGTCGCGGCCGCCTCGTCCGACCGCGCGAGACCGGAAAGCGCGTGTCCCGCTTCCAGGAGCTTGGTCGCGATCGAACCGCCGATATAGCCGGTCACGCCGGTGAGGAAGATCTTCACCTCGCATTCCTCCCCTTGCTGCCGCGCCAGCGCGCGATGAGTGCAATCATTCTATGCGAAGAATGATGGATTGCCGGGTCAAGCCCGGCAATGACGAATGGCTTGGGCTTCGCTTCGCTCCTGAAAGCGTCATGCGCGGGCTTGACCCGCGCATCCATCTTCAAGAGAGCCCTTAAAAAGATCACTTGCGGAAAGCGCCGGCACAAAGGAGAGAGGCCCCGGACTTGCGTCCGAGGCCTCTCGACGACAGCGGCGGTGCCGGGTTCCGCCGGAGTCGCGTCTGCTAAACCGTGTAGGCGCGCTCGCCGTGCGCGGTGAGGTCGAGGCCCTCGCGCTCGGCCTCGACGGAGACGCGCAAGCCCAGGATGAGATCGACGATCTTGTAGAGGATCGCCGAGCCGACGCCCGACCAGATGAGCGTGAGCGCGACCGCCTTGCATTGCGCGACGATCTGCGTCGCGAAGCTGTAGTCGGCGATCTTGCCGGTCGCGTAATCCATGATGCCCGTGCCGCCGAGTGCGGGATTGACGAGAATGCCGGTGAGGATCGCGCCGATGATTCCGCCGACGCAGTGCACGCCGAACACGTCGAGCGAATCATCGTAGCCGAGCGCGTTCTTCATCGAGGTGCAGGCGAAGAAGCACACCGCGCCGGCGACAAGGCCGAGCACGATCGAACCCATCGGACCCGCGAAACCCGACGCCGGCGTCACCGCGACGAGGCCCGCGACCGCGCCCGAGAGCGCACCGAGGAGCGAGGCTTTACCCTTCGCCGCCCACTCCACGAACATCCACGCCATCGCCGCCGCCGCCGTCGCGACGAAAGTGTTGACCATGGCGAGCACCGCGCCGCCCGACGCTTCGAGGTTGGAGCCGGCGTTGAAGCCGAACCAGCCGACCCAAAGAAGCGCGGCGCCGATCATCGTCATGGTCAGCGAGTGCGGCGACATCAATTCCTTGCCGAAGCCGACGCGCTTGCCGGCGAGGAGCGCGCCGACGAGGCCGGCGATCCCCGCATTGATGTGCACGACGGTGCCGCCGGCAAAGTCGATCGCGCCCCACTGGAAGACCAAGCCCGCGTCGGCATTGACCGCGTCGAGCTTCGCTTGCGCGGCCGCTTTCGCCGCGCCCTCGCCTGCGGCGGCAAGCGCCTTTGCAGCGGCGTCGATCGCGTCGGGTCCTGCCCAGTACCAGACCATATGCGCGATCGGGAAATAGATGAACGTGACCCAGAGCGGAATGAACAGCGCGAAGGCAGAGAAGCGCATGCGCTCGGCGAAGGCGCCGACGATCAGCGCCGGCGTGATCGCCGCGAACGTCATCTGGAACGCGAAATAGACCATCTCGGGGATGGCGACACCGACCGAGAAGGTCCCGACCTTGGAGTCGGGCGTGACGCCCATCATGAAGGCTTTCGAGAAGCCGCCGATGAGGCTCGATCCGCCGGTGAAGGTGAGGCTGTAGCCGTAGATCGCCCAAATGAGCGTGACGATGCAGACGCAATAGAAGACATGCATCAGCACCGAGAGCATGTTCTTCGCGCGCACGAGCCCGCCGTAGAACAGCGCGAGACCGGGGATCGTCATCAAGAGGACGAGCACCGTCGCGGAGAGCATCCAGGCGGTGTCACCTTTGTTGACGGTCGGCTCGGCCGCAGCAGCAGCAGCAGCAGGCGCGGCGGTCTGTGCGAAGCTTGCGTCGGATAGAAGCGCGAGCAAGCCAAGCGCACCGAGCGCACAGCCGCCGATGAGCCCCGCGCGGCGGAAAGTCGTGAACGTCATGGTGGAAACTCCTGTCGAGACGTGGCGCGTGAGCTAGAGGGCGGCGGCGTCGGTTTCGCCGGTCCGGATGCGCATGGCGTGATTGAGATCGAGCACGAAGATTTTGCCGTCGCCGATCTGGCCCGTCTTCGCAGCAGCACTGATCGCGTCCACGACCTTGTCCGCCTGGTCCGAAGGAACCGCGACTTCGATCTTGACCTTCGGCAGGAAACTCACGGCGTATTCAGCACCGCGATAGATTTCCGTGTGTCCTCGCTGGCGCCCGTAGCCCTTGACCTCGGTGACGGTCAGGCCATGAACCCCAAGCGCCGTGAGGGCATCGCGCACCTCATCGAGCTTGAACGGCTTAATGACAGCCATGACGAATTTCATGAATGACAAACTCCCCGCATTCGTCGCCGCGCGGTGGGAGGTCCAGCCAACCCTCTCGCCGCGGCGCTTAGGCAGGGCCTAATCAAGGGCCGTGCCAACGCCAGGAGGAGCGGCTAACGCGCTGAGAACAGGCGCGAATCGCGCGACGTCGGGGGCACATGTCGGTTCGAAGCGTAGCTCCTGCAGCGCCTATCGAATGCGCGCCTGCGCAAATTTTAGGCAGAACCGAGCCCTTACCTGTCATTCCGGAAGCCGAGCGCAGCGAGGCTGTCCGGAATCCATAATCCCGGTCTTTCGATTCATGGAGGGGGTTATGGATTCCGGGCTCGCCGCTGTCGCGGCGCCCCGGAATGACAGGCTATCTCACTCCGCCCGCCGCTGGCGCACCATGCCTTCTTGCGCCACCGAGGCGACGAGGCGGCCGTCGCGCGTGAAGATCAAGCCGCGCGAGAAACCGCGGCCGCCGGAAAGGTTCGGGGTCTCCTGCGCATAGAGCAGCCAGTCGTCGGCGCGGAACGGGCGATGAATCCACAAAGCATGGTCGAGACTCGCGGCCATGAACTCCGCCTCGAACAGCGTTCGCCCATGCGGCACCAGCGCCGTGTCGAGGAGCGTCAGGTCGGACGCATAGGCAAGCGCGCATTGATGGATCGCCGGGTCGTCCGGCAACGGCGCGGTGGTGCGAATCCAGACGTGGAATTTCCCGTTCTCGTACTTCTTGCCGAGGTAGCGATCATATTCGACCGGCCGCAGTTCGATCGGGCGGTCACGCTCGTAATAGCGGCGCACCGCTTCCGGCATCATTGGCAAAAAGCTCTTGCGGATGTCGGATTCGGCCGGCAGCGCCTCCGGAAAAGGCACATTCGGCATCGACGACTGGTGCGCCAGCCCTTCCTCATCATTATGGAACGACGCCGACAGCGTAAAGATTGCATGCCCGTGCTGGATCGCGACGACCCGGCGGGTCGAATAGCTCCTGCCGTCGCGGATGCGGTCGACCTCGTAGATGATCGGCACGCTCGGATCGCCCGGCAGCATGAAATAGCCGTGCAGCGAATGCGGCGTGCGGCCCTCGACGGTGCGGCAGGCGGCGACCAGCGCCTGCCCGATCACCTGCCCGCCGAAGACGCGCTGCCAGCCCGTCTGCGGGCTTCGGCCGCGAAAGAGGTTCACCTCGAGCGGTTCGAGATCGAGGATTTCGAGCAGGGTCTGGACGGCGGAGGTCATGCGCGGGCTCGATGCGGAAAGGGGCCCACACACGCGGCGCGCGGACGCGAAAGTCAAGCCGCCCGGGACCTGCGGCACGTCGCCCGCTCGCCGCCGTTGCGGCCGGGGCCTGCGATGCGATATCCCCCTACGGACATAAATTCTGGAGAACGGAATGATCCGAAAATCGATGCTGGCGGGTGTCGCCGCGCTGCTGACCCTCATCTCCGGCGCGCAGGCGCAGCAATACCCGACCCGTCCGGTCACCATGGTCATCCCGTTCGCCGCCGGCGGCCCGACCGACGTCCTCGGCCGCGTCATGGCGGAGCGCATGAGCGCAATCCTCGGCCAGCAGGTGGTGGTCGAGAACGCGACCGGCGCCGGCGGCATGACCGGCTCGGCGCGCGTCGCCAATGCGGCGCCGGACGGCTACCAGTTCGTGCTCGGCACCGTCGGCACGCATGCGCAGAACCAGACGCTCTACAAGAAGCCGGCCTATAATTCCGTCACCGACTTCACGCCGGTCGCGCTGATCGCGGAAGTGCCGCTCATCGTCATCGCGCGCAAGGATTTTCCCGCCGACAATCTCAAGGACTTCGTCACCTACGCGAAGGCGAACGCCGCGAAGATGACCTTCGGTTCCGCCGGCGCGGGCTCCGCCACGCATCTCGGCTGCGTCGTCCTCGACACGGCGATGGGAACGAAGATCACGCATGTGCCTTATCGCGGCACCGGCCCGGCGATGCAGGACCTGCAGGGCGGACGCATCGACTTCCTCTGCGAGATCGTCACGACCGCAAAGCCGCAAGTCGACGGTGGATCGGTCAAGGCGATCGCCATGATGACCAAGGAGCGTTCGGCCGTGTTGCCCAATGTGCCGACGACGGCGGAGGGCGGCATGCCGGGCGTCGAAGGCTACACGTGGAACGCTTTCTTCTTGCCGAAGAACACGCCCGCCGAGATCGTGAAGAAGCTCAACGACGCGGCGGTGCAGGCGATGAACACGCCGGCGGTGAAGGACCGGCTGCAGGGGCTCGGCGCGCAGATCGTCGCACCGGAGCGCCGCACGCCCGAATATCTCGCCCAGTTCGTGAAGGACGAGATCAAGAAGTGGGAAGGCCCGATCAAGGCGAGCGGCGTCACGGTGGAGTGATGCATCGCGCGGCAAGTTGCTGTGTCATGCCCGCACCCGGGTCTGGCCTTCGGCCAGCCCGAGTACAGGCTCCAGCGGGCATCCAGTACGCCGTGCCTTCTCGATAAGACTGGGAGTACTGGGTCCCCGCTTTCGCGGGGCCGACACTCAGGCAAAGAAAAAGGAGGCGCATCTGGCTGATCGTCTCGACCTCCTGATCGCCGGCGGAGGCCTGCCCGGCCTCGCGCTCGCGATCGCGCTGCGCCAGGCGCTCGGCGAACGCTTTGCGCTCGCCGTCGCCGATCCCGCGTTCGCGCGCGAGGGCGTGGGTGATCCGCGTGCATCCGCGATCGCCGCGGCGGCACGACATCTGCTCGCCGCCATCGGTGTGTGGGACACGCTCGAGGCGAACGCGCAGCCGATCCTCGACATGACCGTGACCGACAGCAGGCTCAGCGACGTGCTGCGCCCGGTCTATCTGAGCTTCGCCGGCGAGGTCGCGCCGGGCGAGCCCTTCGCGCATATGGTCGAGAACGCGCCGCTGATCGAAGCGCTGGTCGCGAAAGCGCGCGCGCTTAACATTCCGCTGCTCCCGCAGGGCGTCGCAGATTTTGAAAGACCGAACGCGGCAAGAATCGACGCGTGCCTCACCGACGGCAGCGCCTATGCCGCGCGCCTGCTTGTCGCCGCCGATGGCGCGCGCTCGCGCCTGCGCGAGCAGGCGGGCATTGCCAAGGTCGGCTGGGACTATCCGCAATCGGCGATCGTGACGACCGTGGCGCATGAGCGCGATCACGGCGGACGCGCGCAGGAACACTTTCTCCCCGCCGGCCCGTTCGCGATCCTGCCGCTGCGCGGCAATCGTTCCTCGCTCGTGTGGACGGAGGAGACGAAGGAGGCTGCGCGCATCGTCGCGCTCGCCGACGCCGAATTCCTCGTGGAACTCGAACGCCGCTTCGGGCTCGAGCTCGGCGACCTTTCGCTCGCCGGTCCGCGCCGCGTTTTTCCGCTCGGCTTCATGATGGCGCGAAGCTTTATCGCCGAGCGCCTCGCACTGGTCGGCGATGCGGCGCACGTGATCCACCCGATCGCCGGGCAAGGATTGAACATCGGGCTGCGCGATGTCGCAGCGCTCGCGGAAGCGATCGCCGATACCGCGCGCCTCGGTCTCGATATCGGCGGCACGGGCGTCCTCGATCGCTATCAGCGCTGGCGGCGCTTCGATACGGCGGCGATGGGCGTGACGACCGACGGCCTCAACCGGCTTTTCTCCAACACCTCGGGGACGCTCAAGCTCGTTCGCGATTTCGGCCTCGGCGTGGTCGAGCGCCTGCCGGCGTTGAAGGCGCTTTTCATCCGCGAGGCGGCGGGATTGACCGGCGACGTGCCGAAGCTCTTGCGGGGCGAGGCGTTGTAGAGACCCGTCATGGCCGGGCTTGACCCGGCCATCCCGATCAACGGGCGCAGTGCCATCCTAAGCGAGATCGCCGGGACAAGCCCGGCGATGACACTTCCGTTTACGTCAACGGAATGCCGCTGACGTGCTCCTGAAACGCGGGACGCTTTTCGATCTCGCCGTACCAGCGCGTCACATTCTCGAGCGGCGGGCGATCGGGAACGAGCCTCATGTAGCGAAACGTCATCACCCCGACCGGGATATCGCCCATCGAGAAGGTCTCGCCGGCGACAAAGGCGTGCTTGCCCAAGCCCCAGTCGAGAATGCGCATCGCTTCGTTCGTTTTCACCTTGCCGGCGGCGATGGCGTTCGGATCGCGCTTTTCCGGCGGCGTGCGCACCAGGCCCCAGAACACCGGAAAGATCGCCGGGCCGAGCACCGTGTGCTGCCAATCCATCCACTGGTTGGCGAGCGCCCGCGCCTTTGGGTCATGCGGCTCGAGCGTGCCGGCGCCGTGCTTGCGCGCGAGATAACGGATGATGGCGTTCGATTCCCATAGCGTGAAGCCGTCGTCTTCCTCGAGCGTCGGCACCAGCGCGTTCGGGTTCATATCGCTATAGGGCGGCTCTTTCGTCTTGCCGAACTGGCCGCCGACATCGATGCGCTTGCAGTCGAGCCCAAGCTCGCCGACCGCCCACATCGCCTTCTGCACGTTGGACGAATTGTTACGCCCCCACATTTTCAGCATGTCGCGTTTCCTTCCGTGGCCTTTGTCATCCCGGATTGCCGCGCAGCGGCAAGTCCGGAATCCATAGCCCCTGCCAGTATCATGGACGATACACCGGGGTTATGGATTCTGGGCTCGCGCCACCGCAAGTCGGCTGTTGCCGACTTGCGCATTTAAACTGCCGATCTCGGGTAGACCCGAGATCGGTGGCGCGCCCCGGAATGACAGTCACTCCAGCCGCCGCGCCTCCTCGACCAACATGATCGGGATGCCGTCGCGGATCGGATAGGCGAGCTTTGCCGCGCGCGAGATCAGCTCCTGCTTCGTCGCGTCGTATTCCAGCGTGCTCTTGGTCAGCGGGCAGACGAGGATTTCCAGGAGTTTCGGGTCCACGCCCTGCGCGGGACGATCGGGTGGAGAGGTCGTCACGGAAGCCTCATGCAATGCGTTGGCCGCACTCTAGCATTCTGCGGGCACCCAGCGCGAGTGAGCCCACGGCATGTTGGACGTGCGCAGCACGCGTCCTATATGCCCTCGGCGAGGACGACCTCGCGTTTTCCCAAAAATCATCGGGGACGGCCCCGGCATCGATGGAGCGTCCCCATGGCGTGGGTCATTCTATTATTCGCAGGCTTGAGCGAGATCGGCTGGGCGATCGGCCTCAAATACACCGAGGGCTTCACGCGCCCGCTCGCGACCCTGCTCACCGTCGCTTGCATGATCGTGAGTGTGGCGCTGCTCGGCCTCGCGCTGAAATGGCTCCCGGTCGGCACCGCCTATGCGGTGTGGACCGGCATCGGCACGGTGGGCACCGCGATCCTCGGCATCATGCTGTTCGCCGAGCCGGCGACGGCGCTGCGTCTCGCCTGCATCGGGCTGATCGTCGCCGGGATCATCGGCCTCAAGCTCGCAGCGTGAGGCGCACGCCGACCCGTGCTCGTCATGCCAGGGCTTGACCCGGGCATCCATCTTCTCCGCAAAAATGATGGATTGCCGGGTCAAGCCCGGCAATGACGACGGAGAGGCGCTAGTCGCAGCCTCGACAAATCACTGCAGCGGGGTTTCGCCCGGCGTCCTGCGCTTGGCGAGCTCGATCTCGGTGACGGCGATGAGGATCTCCGCGCGCGCCTTCAGGTCCGGCGCTTCGAGCAGCGCCTGTTTCTCCGCGACGCCATAGGGCGACATCATCGAGAGCGCGTTGACGAGCGCCTCGTTCGGCGCGTCTTCGATGCCCTGCCAGTCGGCCTTGAGATTGTTCGCCGTGAGGAATGCATCGAGCGCTTTGAGCAGCGCGGCGCGGTCGACACCTTCCTCCCCCTTGCGCGCCACGAAGTCATCGCGAAAGCGCGCGTAGGAAACGCTGCATTGCCGGTACGCGGTCGCGACCGCGAGCTCCTGCTCGATCTCGAAGCGCGCGATGCCGGTGAGCTGCAGGAGGTAGCGGCCGTCGCCGGATTCGGCGAGCTGCGTGATGCGCCCGACGCAGCCAACCTTGAACAGACGCGGCTTATCGTCCGGCGCGGCATGGGACGCGTCCGGCTGGATCATGCCGATCAGCCGGTGGCGATCCGCCATCGCGTCATCGACCATCGCGAGATAGCGCGGCTCGAAGATATTGAGCGGCATCTGTCCGCGTGGAAGGAGCAAGGCACCGGCGAGCGGAAACACCGGGATCACGCCCGGAAGATCGGACGGTCCGCGATAAACGACGTTCATCGGCATCGCTGCGCCCTCCTCCGGCCTGCGCGCCGGAGCAAGATCCTTTACGAGAACAAAATCGACGACAGCTTGCGGCGGCCCTCGATCGTCGCCTCGTCCGTCGGCCCCCAGGCGTCGAAGAACTGGACGAGCTGCTTGCGTGCGCCGTCGTCATTCCATTTGCGGTCGCGCCCGACGATGGCGAGGAGGTGATCGAGCGCCTCCTTGCGCTTGCCCTTGGCGTTGAGCGCGACGGCAAGATCGTAGCGCGCCTGATGGTCGAGCGGATTCGCCGCGACCTTGGCTTCGAGGTCGCCGACCGGGCCAACCGACGACGCCTGCTCCGCAAGCTCGAGCGCGGCGCGTGCGGCCGCAACCGCAGTGTCGTTCGCTTTCGCCTCGGGGATCATCGCGAAGGTCTGTTTCGCCTGTTCGATCGCGCCTGTCTCGACATAGCAGCGCGCGAGCCCGGCAAGCGCAGCGACATTGGTCGCGTCCTGCGCCAGGAGCTGCGCATAAAGTTCCGCCGCTCCCGCCGCATTGCCGTCCGCCAGCGCCTGATCCGCGGCGGCCAGCAGGTCCTTCTCCTCGCCGCCGACGCGATCCTTGACCAGGCGCTCGAGGAAGGCCGTCACCTGCCCCTCGGGCAAGGCGCCCATGAAGCCGTCGACCGGCTGACCGTTGACGAAGGCAAACACCGCCGGGATCGACTGCACGCCGAGCTGGCCCGCGATTTCGGGATGCTCGTCGATGTTCATCTTGACGAGCTTGGCCTTGCCCTTGGCGGCGCGGATCACCTTTTCGAGGACAGGTGTCAGCTGACGGCAAGGGCCGCACCAGGGCGCCCAGAAATCGACCAGGACAGGCTGCGCCTTCGACGCCTCGATGACGTCGGCCATGAAAGTCCGGGTCGTGGTCTCTTTGACGAGATCGTCACCCCCGGCCGGAGCCGCGGGCGCCGGTGCCCCGCCGTTCTGCAACAATGACATTGATCGCCTCACGCGCGTTTTCAGGCCCTAAATGGGCTAGGAGCGGAACGAATGCAATCGTCCGCCGCAGCCCTTCAGGGCGAGACAGGGTGCGGCTGGATGACCGCCAGCCGTGCAAACTGCGCAACGGCGAAGTCCATGAAGGCGCGCACCTTGGCCGCCGGTTGGCGCGCGCTCGGCAGGACCAGTTGGACCGGCAGCGGCGGCGGCTCGAACGCGGGAAGCAGCCGGACGAACGTCCCGGCCGCCAGCTCCTGCGCCACCTGGTAGGAAAGGACGCGGGCGATCCCTCGCCCGGCGCGCACGGCGGCGAGCACCGCCTCCACATCGTTGATGCGCAGCCGTGGCGCGAGCCGCACCGCCGGACCGCGCGAGAGAGGACCGAAGCGCCACTCCACGCTGCCGCTCGACGCGACGCTGAGGACGATCTCGTGATCGGCGAGGTCGGCCGGTGCGCGCGGCGTGCCGCGCCGCGCGAGATAGGCCGGCGCGGCGACCAAAACCTGGCGCACCTCGCCTACGCGCCGCACGACGAGCCGCGAATCCCTCAGCGCCCCGATGCGCACGGCGACATGCAGGTCCTCCTCGATCATATCGAGGTTGCGGTCGTTGAGGATGAGCTCGACCTGCACGTCGGCATGCCGGTCAAGGAATGCATTGACGATGGGCGCGACATGGCGGCGGCCGTGATGCGCAAAAGCCCGCGCACCGGCGCGGCTTCGCCGGGCAAAGCGGCCTCGTAATCGGCCAGAAGGCGGACGGCCGACGCCGCGAGATCGCGACCCGCATCCGTCGGCGCGAGCCGGCGGGTCGTGCGTTCGATGAGCCGCGCGCCGACCCGATCTTCGAGGCTTGCGAGGATGCGCGTCACCGCCGGCGGCGAGCGATGGAGCCGCCGCGCGGCAGCCGCCAGGCTCCCCGTCTCGACGATGGCGACGAGGACAGCCAGCTCGTCCAATCGGTCCATGATTATTCCAATAAGAGGAATTCTGATTTACCACGGTGACTGCTTTGCGTCGATCTCCGCAATGGCCACCTTCGGACCTCCACGGCAAGGAGTGAGCCATGGCTATCGACGAGGACACCCTCCGACACGCGCAATCCAACCACGCGCCCTTCCATCCCGGCGAGTTGGAGGCGCAGGCGCGCGCCGGTGTTTCCGCCCGCGGCGCCGGCATCCGCAACTTCATGCCCAATCAGCACCGCGTGTTCTTTGCGATGCTGCCCTACCTGTTCGTCGCGACGCGGGACGCCGCCGGCTGGCCGGTGGCGAGCGTGTTGAGCGGCATGCCCGGCTTCGTGCAAAGCCCCGACCCGGTCACGCTGCACATCACCGCGGTGCCGGCAGCAAACGACCCCATCGCACCGCTCGTTGCGGCGGGCCGTCCCATCGGGATTCTTGGACTCGACCTCGCGACACGTCGCCGCAACCGCGCCAACGGCGTGATCCGTGCGGTGGATCGAAACTCCATGACCGTGTCGGTGCGGCAGAGCTTCGGCAACTGTCCGCAATATATTCAGACGCGCATGATCGCCGCCGCCGGGACGGCGCAAGGCGCCGTCGAACACTTCGACGGGATCGACGCTGAAGCCGCGCGCATGATCGCCGAGGCCGACACCTTCTTCGTCGCGAGCGCCGCGCGCACGGACCCCGGCGACGGCGGCGTCGACATCTCGCATCGCGGCGGCCGCGCTGGATTCGTGAAGGTGGACGGACGCCGCCTCAGCATCCCCGATTTCCGCGGCAATCGATACTTCAACACGCTCGGCAATCTGCTCCTGGAGCCCCGCACGGCGCTGCTTTTCGTCGACTTCGTGCGCGGCGACCTGCTGCTCGTCCAAGGCACGGCGACGATCGACTGGCATCCTCAATCGGCGCAGCTCCCGCGCGGCGCCGAACGCCTCTGGCACGTCGACGTCGTGCGCGGCTGGCGCCTGCGCGACGCGATGCCTTGGCGCTGGTCATTCGGCGATTGCGCGCCGACGACGGAGCGAACCGGAACGTGGGTGGATGTGCAGCACGCGGCGTGAAGTTGCGATGAGCTGAATGGTTCACGCTCGTCGTGACGAAGCATTTCGGCAGATGAAGCGCGCTCCCTCTCCCCGCTTGCGGGGAGAGGTGAAGCCCCGGGCTGATAGCGCTACTTCGCCGCCTCCGCCTGCGCCGGCTCCGATACCGCCATGATGCGCGGAGGGTGCCCGGTCGCTTCCAAGAAGCGCACGAGGTCGTCGCGCGCGATCGCCGTCGTCATCGTGTTGACGAGCGGGTGATAGTTGAGCGTCGCGCAATCCATCATGGGTGCGTCGAGCACGACCGTGACGCGCTTCCCGGTGTCGTTGATGGCGCCGAAGGGCGTCACGGAGCCGGGCTCCACGCCCCAAAGCTCACGCAGCAGCTCCGCCGAGCCGAAGGAAAAGCGCGCCGCGTTAAGCTTACCGTTGAGCGCCTTGAGGTCGATCACGGAGTGCTCGAGGGCGACGACGAGGAAGACCGCGCCCTTCTTGTCCTTGAGGAACAGGTTCTTGGTGTGCCCGCCCTCGATCTTGCCGCGCAGCGCCTTCGCCTCCTCGACCGTGAAGACGGGCGGGTGCGTCATGGTCTTGTGCGGGATGTTCAGGCCGTCGAGGAAGGCGAAGAGGTCGTCGGGGGTCGCGGGCATCGGCTTGCGATAGAGGATTTTGCCGCCGAAGCCAATCAACCCCCCGCCAGCCGGCGCCGCGCGGCTTTGTCATGGCCGGGCGGGCGGCTTGAAGTTGCAAAGCGGGCCGCCATTTGGCATAGGAAGGCCGCCGGCCACGTGCCGGACATGGATGCGGGTGTAGCTCAGGGGTAGAGCACAACCTTGCCAAGGTTGGGGTCGAGGGTTCGAATCCCTTCGCCCGCTCCAGTTTTCTCCAAACATTCCGAAATGCACGGGTAAAAGTGCGCAGAGCCCAAGGGCGCTTCGGCATGCTTGCACGCCAAACTCTGCCCGGATATATTACCGGCTATACGGAGATATGGCCGTGACCAGCAAATCGCAAAAGCGCGCCCTCCAAAATTACCGATCCCGCCTTACGCAGCGCGGGGTGGCTCGTTTCGAGGTCCTCGGGCTCAGCGCGGATCGCGACTTGATCCGCGCTTTGGCGAAACGGCTCGCTACCGGCGACGCGGAAGCGGCACGCCTTCGCGCGACCGTCAGCCAAACCATTGCAGGCGAATCGGCGCGTAAGGGGAGCATCGTCGCGGCGCTGCGGCGCTCGCCCCTGGTCGGCGCCGACCTCGACCTGATACGGCCCCGCGAATCGGGCCGCAAGATCGACCTGTGACGCGCTATCTGCTCGACACCAATATCATCAGCAACGTCACCAAGCTGCATCCGTCCGCGTCTCTTCTCGCTTGGATGGAGAAGCAGCCCGATGACAATCTGTTCGTGGCGTCGCTCACGATTGCGGAGATTTTCCGCGGCATCCTCGACATGCCGGCGGGGCGCAAACGTAAAGCCCTGGAGAGTTGGTTTTTCGGCTCCGAAGGTCCGCCGGCTTTGTTCGCCGGGCGCGTGCTTCCCTTCGACGAGAAGGCTGGGCTGATCTGGGCGCGTCTCATGGCGGATGGAACGAAGGCCGGCCGGCCACGCAGCGCACTCGACATGATCATCGCCGCCGTCGCCGAAGCGAACGACTGCGTCGTCGTCACGGACAATGAAAAAGATTTCGCCGGCCTCGCCATTTTCAATCCGCTGCGCACAAGCGGTTAGTCCATCCGCCGACGAGCCGACGTTTTTCTTTGTCGAGCGTTATGAACGTGCGCGATTTTGATACTCTCACGGCGGAAGCTGTGAGCGGAGGGCGGCATGCGGGCCATAACGGCGAAAGCGAATCTCTTACGCCCCCCGGGCGCGCATCAGCGCGTCACCTACATCGAATTGTTTTTCGACCTGGTCTTCGTTTTCGGCGTCACGCAGCTTTCGCATACGCTGCTCGCCGACTTGACGCCGCTCGGCGCGGTGCAGTCCGTGCTGCTCCTGATGGCGGTGTGGTGGGTGTGGATCTACACCTCATGGGTCACCAACTGGCTCGACCCGGAGCGCGGCAGCGTGCGCCTCATGCTGCTGGTGCTGATGCTTGCGGGCCTCGTTCTTTCGGCGAGCCTACCGCAGGCCTTCGCCAACCGGGCGATCCCCTTCGCCTGCGCCTATGTCTTCATGCAGGTCGGCCGCTCGCTGTTCATGATCTGGGCCTTGGCAGGCCATCACCGCGGCAACACCCGCAACTTCCAGCGCATCACCGCCTGGCTTTGCGTTTCCGCGATCTTCTGGCTCGCGGGCGCTTTCGCGACCGGCGAGATGCGGCTCGCGCTCTGGATCATCGCGCTCGGCATCGAATATGTCGGGCCGATGTTCGGCTTCGTGACGCCGGGCCTCGGACGTTCGAGAACCGCCGACTGGGACATCGACCCGGCGCATCTCGCCGAGCGCTGCGCGCTCTTCATCATCATCGCACTCGGCGAATCGATCCTCGTCACCGGCGCAACGTCGGCGCAGGTGACGTTGTCGGGGCAGACGGTCGGCGCCTTCGCCGCATCCTTCATCGGCAGCATCGCGATGTGGTGGATTTATTTCGACACCGGCGCCGACCGCGCCAGCCATCGCTTCGAGAAGGAGAGCAATCCCGGCCGTCTCGCGCGGCTCGCCTACACCTATATCCACCTGCTGCTGGTGGCGGCGATCATCGTCGTCGCCGTCGGCGACGAGCAGGTGATCGCGCATCCCGAAGGTCACATGGCGCCGGCGGTTGCCGCCGTACTTATCCTCGGCCCGGCGCTCTATGTGCTCGGCAACCTCTTGTTCAAGCGCGCGACCGTCGGCCGCTGGCCGTTCTCGCATCTGGTCGGCCTCGCCCTCTTTGCAGCGCTGATCCCGTTCGCTACGCACCTCTCGCCGCTCTGGCTCAGCGTTGCGGCGACCGCGGTGCTGGTGATTGTCGGCGTGTGGGAAACCGTTTCGCTGCGCAACCTGCTGCCGCGCCGGCGCACCGCCGCATAATGGACCTTGTACGTCCGCGACGCCGAGGCTTCTCCGTGAAAGAGCATCGGACGTCCCAGAGCATTGGGCCGCCGCGGCCCGCAATTTTCTAGGAAATTTGCCCTAAAAAATATCGCTCCCGGGGCGGGTTGTTTGGCGCCTCGCCTGGGACTAGATCGGCGGGGCCGCGCATGACGTGGTGCAACATGGTGGCATCAGCCATGTCTCTGCCATCCGATCCACCGATCGGCGATGGCCTTCCGCATACCCCTGACACCTCCGGCTTCTGGAAGCTGACGCTCGGCAGCATCGGCGTCGTCTATGGGGATATCGGGACGAGCCCGCTCTACGCCCTTAAAGAGGCGCTGACCGCGGCTTCGGCCGACGCGCCGATCACGCCCGAAGCTGTTGTCGGCGTCGTCTCGCTGATCCTGTGGACGCTAACAATCATCGTCACGATCAAATACGTGCTGTTCCTGCTGCGCGCCGACAACAACGGCGAGGGCGGCACGCTGACGCTCATGGCGCTGGCGCTGCGTGGCACCGGCGGCGCCATGATCGCCATCCCGCTGCTCGGGGTGATCGGCGCGTCGCTGTTCTACGGCGACGCCATCATCACGCCGGCGATTTCCGTGCTCTCCGCGGTCGAAGGCCTCAAAGTGGTGACGCCGGCGCTCGAGCCTTACGTTGTGCCGCTCAGCCTCGTCATTCTCGTCTCGCTGTTCGCGGTTCAGCGCCGCGGCACGGAAACCGTCGCCAAGCTGTTCGGCCCAATAACGTCCATATGGTTCCTCGCACTCGCGGTGGGCGGCCTGCCGCATATCGCCGCCAATCCCGGCATCCTCGCCGCGATCAATCCGCTTCACGGCATCGGGTTCATGGTCTCCCATGGGCGGATCGGGTTCATCACGCTCGGCGCCGTCTTCCTCGCCGTGACGGGCGCCGAGGCACTCTATGCGGACCTTGGCCATTTCGGCCGCAGGCCGATCCAATTCGCGTGGATCGCGATCGTGTTTCCGGCGCTAGCGCTGAATTATCTCGGGCAGGGCGCGTCACTGCTCGCAACGCCGGAGAAATTGGAGAACCCGTTCTTCCTCCTCTATCCGGGATGGGCGACGATCCCGATGATCATTTTGGCGACCGCCGCAACGGTGATCGCGAGTCAGGCCGTGATCAGCGGCGCTTTCTCGCTCACCCAGCAGGCGATCCAGCTCGGCCTTCTGCCGCGTTTCGAGATCCGCCGGACGTCGGAAACGCAAGCCGGGCAGATCTATCTGCCGCGCATCAATTGGGCGCTGCTCGTTCTCGTCGTTCTCGTCGTCGCGATGTTCCGCAGTTCGAGCGCGCTCGCCGCGGCTTACGGCGTCGCCGTGACGGGCACAATGGTGATCACGGCCATCATGGCCTTCATCGTCGTGCGCACCTGCTGGCATTGGTCGCTCTGGAGCGCGGCGGCGCTCATCGCGCCGCTGTTTCTCATCGACCTGACGTTCCTCTCGGCCAACCTCGTGAAGATCATCGAGGGCGGCTGGATTCCGCTACTTGTCGGCGGCACGCTCATCACGATGATGCTGACATGGCAGCGCGGCTCACGCGCGCTCGCGGAGAAGACACGGCGCACCGACGTGCCGCTCGCCACACTGCTGCAGAGCCTGGAACGCCGCCCGCAGGAATTGCGCGCGCCGGGCACCGCCGTCTTCCTCACCGCGCGTCCCGAAACGACGCCGACGGCGCTGCTGCACAACCTCAAGCACAATAAGGTGCTGCATGCGCACAATGTCATCATGAGCGTCGAGACAGCCGACGTCCCGCGCGTCAACGAGAAGGAACGTGTGCTCCTCACGCCGTTGTCGGAGACATTCTCGCAGGTGACCCTGCGCTTCGGCTACATGGAGATGCCGAATGTTCCGAAGGCGTTGCCGCTCTGCCGCGACGTCGGCTGGACGTTCGACATCATGCAGACCTCGTTCTTCCTCTCGCGCCGCGCGCTCAAGCCCTCCGCCGACTCCACGATGCCGGCGTGGCAGGACCAGCTTTTCGTCAGCCTGGCGCGGGTGGCGGACGACGCGGCGCGCTATTTCAGCCTACCGACCGACCGCGTCGTGGAGATCGGAACGCAGGTCGCAGTGTAGCGCCTGGTGCTCTTGGTCCAACTCGCCATGCTCGTCGCAGCGACACTTCGC
The DNA here is from genome assembly GCA_050187875.1 of Variibacter sp. GTDB lineage: Bacteria > Pseudomonadota > Alphaproteobacteria > Rhizobiales > Xanthobacteraceae > JAFKKS01. Next base: position 63,480 of record JBFWXB010000014.1, on the reverse strand, counting down.
GTGGTTGACGAAGCGCAACGCCACCGCATCATGTCCGCGCAGACATGATGAAAGCGTCATCGGATGGCCGGCGCCTTTTGCCTGAGGGGCGGCCATAATTTCAGATTGAGGGCTGGGGTGGCTTGCCCCCGGAGCGGCCTGGTCATGCAAACTTCATCGGCTGGCCCAATTGCGGTTGCATATCGCTTCGATAGTGTATGAAAGTTCGACGACCGGCCCTTGACGGTCGGCCTGGGGGCGCGCGCTGCGCGGACGCGAGTATGGATCAAGCCATTGGTTTTGCAGACGGTTTTGGGGGTGCCGGCACCCGTCAGGGGCCGTTGCGCCGGTTCCTGCGACGCTTCATCCACTTTTTCTCCTACCACCTCTTCCTGAAGCGGCAGAGCGTCCGGCAGGTCAAGGCCGCCGGCTTTGAATTGACCGTGCGGCCGACGGTGTTTCATCCGCGCGTTTTTGTCGCGAGCGAATTCTTCGCCGCTTTCATCGACCGGCTCGATCTCGTCGGCAAGCGCGTCGTCGACGTCGGCACCGGCACCGGCATCCTTGCGCTCGCGGCGGCACGCGCCGGCGCCGCCAGCGTGGTCGCCATCGACATCAATCCCAATGCCGTCGAAGCGGCGGCGGAGAACGCGATTGCCAACGGCTTCGCCGACCGCGTCACGGCGATCCGCTCGAACCTGCTCTCGGCCTTGCCGTCGCGGCCGGAGTTCGACGTCGTCGTATCGAACCCGCCGTTCTTTCCCGGCGCGCCGCGCGACGATGCTGACCGCGCTTGGGTCGCGGGCCGCGACTACGAGCACATCTCCGATCTGTTCGATCAGGTGCGCGAGCGCCTGGCGCCGGGCGGCTGCATGTATCTCTTGCTCTCGACCGACGCCGACCTCCAGCTTCTCGGCAATCTCAGCGCCCGCGCGGGTTTCCGCGCCCGCATGGTGCATGAGCGCCCGATCTTCATCGAAGCGCTGCGTGTCTACGAACTGCGCTTGGCGAAGCCTGAGAGCGCGGCGGCGGCGCCCGCGCTCGCTCACGCAAGCTAATCGCAGCAAACGACCGGACGAATTTGTTCGTCATGGCCAGGCTTGACCCGGCCATCCATCGTCTTCGAAAAATTTTACATGATGGATGCGCGGGTCATGCCCCGCGCATGACGTTGCAGAGCTTCAGATACGATCGTCAGCTCATCGCCGCGGGCGGCTGCCGGTGTTGTGGTTGCCGTCGCCGCCATAGGTCGAGCCGCCGGTCCCCGTCGCCAAGGTGCAGACTTCCTTCGCCGGGATCGACGAGAGATTCTTCGGCGCGGCATCCGGTGCGCCCGGACGCGCGGGCTTCGGCGCCTGCGCATGCTTTCCGCTCGCTGCGCCGGCGCGCGCCGTCGGCGGGGCGGCGGCTGCCGTCTTCACCCGCGTCCAGTCCTGCCCGCCGCACAGGAAGCCGAGCACGCAGCCCTGCACGCGCAGGACATCGTCGCTCGCCAGGCTGATATTCGACGAGTAAATCCGCCCGTCCTCGGTGTTGTAGATTTCGCCTTCCCAACGATTCGGTCCGGTCGGCGCCATGCCGCGCAGCACCGGCAGGCCGAGCGTCGGCCGGTCGCGCTTGGTGACGTCCGGGTTATTCCGGTCGACGCCCGCCGTCTTCTCCCACGAAACGATGCCCCAGAGCTGGTCGCCGCATTTCTCGATGCGGACCTGCCCGTAGCCTCCCTCGACCAGCCATTCGCCGATCGGCTCGGCGGCGCCGGCGCTGACGGAGGACGCGAGGATCATGCTGCACGCGACAAGCGAAATTCGGTTCATGAGCCCTATCCGTGTGCTTGGATCGTCTTCGTGCGGTCGGGTAAGCTTGATTTCCGGCATTAGTTCGGCATGAAATCCATCGAAAGCGCAACCTTGACCCGCAATTGATCGAAAGTGCCTGAGGCCCATATGGACCGTTAGGGGCTTTTCCCTCAACGCAGACGCCGGCCTGGCGTTTCATTTCTCCTCGGGAGATCATCATGCGCTACGCGGGACAGCCCACACGCAAGCGCAACATCCTCTGCGTTTTCCCGGCCTATACGCCGTCCTTCGGCACATTCCAGCATGCCTACCCGCTGATGTGGCGCGTGCAGGCCTTCATGCCGCCGCAAGGCTTGCTGCTGATCGCCGCCTATCTGCCCTCCGAATGGCCGGTGCGCTTCATCGACGAGAACATCCGCCGTGCGAGCGAAGATGACATCGCCTGGGCCGACGCCGTCTTCGTCAGCGGCATGCACGTCCAGGCGCCGCAGATCCGCGATATCGCGCGCCGCGTACACGCCGCCGGCAAGCCGGCGGTGCTCGGCGGCCCGTCGGTTTCGGCGTCGCCCGAAATGTATCCGGAGTTCGACTATCTGCATATCGGCGAGCTCGGCGACGCGACCGATCAATTAATCCGCGCGCTTGACGAGAGCGTGACGCCGCCGCCCGCTCAGATCCGGCTCGACACGCAGGACCGCACGCCGCTCGGCGATTTCCCCATTCCCGCCTACCACCTCATTCCGCTCAGCCGCTATCTCATCGGCAGCCTCCAGTTCTCGAGCGGCTGTCCGTATCGCTGCGACTTCTGCGACATCCCGCAGCTCTACGGCCGCCAGCCACGGCTGAAGTCACCGGAGCAGATCATCGCCGAGCTCGACGCGATGATGGCGATGCCGCACCCGCAAGCGGTCTATTTCGTCGACGACAATTTCATCGGCAACCGCAAGGCCGCGCGCGAGATGCTGCCGCATCTCGTCGCCTGGCAGCAGAAGCGCGGCTACCCGCTGCAATTCGCTTGCGAGGCGACGCTCAATATCGCGAAGCAGCCCGACATCCTCGAGCTCATGCGCCAGGCGGGCTTCGTCACCGTCTTCGCCGGCATCGAGACGCCCGAGCTCGGGGCGCTCAAGGCCATGCGCAAGGAGCACAACGCTGCGGTGCCGATGTACGAGGCGATCGCGACGCTCAACAGCTATGGGCTCGAGATCACCTCCGGCATCATTCTCGGCCTCGACAGCGACACCGACGACACCGGCGACGCCCTGATCGACTTCGTCGACCGCTCGCAGATTCCGATCCTGACGATGAACCTCCTGCAAGCGCTGCCGAAGACGCCGCTCTACGACCGGCTTTTGAGCGAAGGGCGCATCGTCGACGATCCGGCGCTCGAATCGAATGTGAAGTTCCTGCGGCCCTATGACGACGTTCTTGCGACATGGCGGCGCTGCATCGCCCACGCCTACGACCCGACGCGGCTGTTCGCGCGCTTCCGTCATCAGGTCGACGCGACCTATGTCAATCGCATCAAAGTGCCGGAGACGGGCAAACTTACCGCGCATAACCTGATGAGCGGCCTGGTGCTCGGCGCCAATCTTGCGGTGCGCGTCGGCCTTCTTTCCGACTATCGTCGCGCCTTCTGGGATGCCGCACGCTATTCGATCAAGCGCGGCCGTGTCGACGGCGCCTTCGGCATGGGCTTTGTCGCCCACCATCTCATCAAGTTCTCACGCGAGGCGTTGCGCGGCGACCAGAATGCGTCGTTCTACTCGACGCATGAACGCGCGCCCTCACGCGCGGCGGCGTAATCCGTGCAGACGCGCCGCGCATTCCTCATTCAGTCCGCAGCCGTCGGCGGCGGCTTAAGTCTCGGCATCGCCATGCCGATGCATGCCGCCACGCCGGCACAGGCGGAAACGGCGGCGGGCGAAATCAATGCCTGGGTCGTGGTGCAGCCGGACGATGCGGTGATCGTGCGTATCGCCCGCGCGGAGCTCGGCCAGGGCATCGCCACCGCGCTGCCGATGCTGCTCGCCGAGGAGCTCGAATGCGACTGGTCGAAGGTGCGCGCCGAGCTCGTCGCGCCGCATGAAAACCTCGCCCGCAAGCGGGTGTGGGGCGACATGTCGACTGGCGCCAGCCGCTCGGTGAAGCACTCGCAGGAGATGTTGCGCGAGGCCGGAGCGGCCGCGCGCACGATGCTGATCGCCGCGGCAGCCGCGCGCTGGAACGTCTCGGCGAGCGAATGCGCGGCGAAGAATAGTCTCATCACGCACGCGCCGAGCGGACGAAGCGTCACCTTCGGCGCCGTCGCGGCCGACGCCGCGCGCCTGCCGCCGCCGCAGAATGTGGCGCTCAAACCGGAGCGCGACTGGCGCCTGATCGGCACGCGCCAGCGCCAGCGCAACTCCGCCCTCACCGTGTCCGGCCAGGCGGTTTACGGGATCGACGTGACGCTCCCGAACTTGCGGCATGGCGCGATCCTGCAATGTCCGGTGTTCCAGGGCACGCTGAAATCGGTCGACGCCTCGGCCCTTGCCGCCATGAAGGGCGCGCCGCGCGTCGTGAAGCTCGATGATGCCGTGGCGGTCGTCGCCGACACCTGGTGGCGCGCGCGCAAGGCGCTCGAGGCGCTGAAGGTGGAATGGGACGAGGGCGAGCATGGCGCGGCGTCCAGCGCCGCGATTGCCGACTTCCTGCGCGAAGGCCTGGTGAGCGAGGAGGCGGAGATCGCCGGCGACCACGGCGACGTTGACGCAACGCTGGCCAAAGCCGCAACGCGCGTGAGCGCGACCTATTCCGTGCCATTCCTCGCCCACGAAACACTCGAGCCGCAGAACTGCACCGCGCATGTGACGGCTGACCGCGTCGAGATCTGGGTACCGACGCAGGACGGCGAGAATGCGCTGGAAACGGCGGCGACCGCAGCCGGCATGCCGCCGGAGAAAGTCATCGTCCACCGCACCATGGTCGGCGGCGGCTTCGGCCGGCGCGGCATGATCCAGGATTTCGTGCGCTTCGCCGTGCAGGTGGCGAAAGAGGTCGGTGAGCCGGTGAAGCTTCTATGGACGCGCGAGGAAGACACGCGCCACGACTTCTATCGCCCGGTGGTGATGGCGAGGCTCACCGGCGCGCTCGACGCCGAAGGCACGCTGACCGCATGGGACACGCGCATTTCCGGGCAGTCGGTGCTCGCCTCCCTGCTTCCGGAAATGATGATGATGACCGGCGGCCTCGACAAGCAGTTCCTCGACGGGCTGCTCGAGGTCGAATACGCGGTGCGAAACCGCCGCATCTCCTATGCGATGCGCAACACGCATGTGCCCGCCGGCGTCTGGCGCGCGGTGAACCACGGGCAGAACGCGTTCTTCAAGGAGAGCTTCATCGACGAAGCCGCGCACGCGGCGAAATCCGATCCTTATCACTTCCGCCGCAAGCTCCTGGCGCACAATCCGCGCGCCCGCGCGGTGCTCGACGCCGCCGCAAAAGCTGCCGCCTGGGAGAGCGCGCCGCCGGCCGGGCGCACACGCGGCATCGCCTTGCATGAAGCGTGCGGCACGGTGTGCGCCCACGTTGTCGAGATTTCCGTTGGCGATGACGGCGCGCTACGCGTTCACCGCATCGTCGCAGCGCTCGATCCTGGCCACGTCGTCAATCCGCTCACCATCGAAAAGCAGACGCAAGGAGCGATCGTCTACGCGCTCGAGGCCGCGCTCTACGGCGAGATTACGATCGCTGACGGGCGCGTGATGCAGGGCAATTTCGACGACTACCGGGTGTTGCGGCTCGCCGAGATGCCGGAGGTGAAGACGGTGATCGTTCCGAGCGGCGAAGGCTGGGGCGGCATCGGCGAGCCGCCGTTGCCGCCCCTTGCGCCGGCGCTGTGCAACGCCGTGTTCGCCGCGACCGGCAAGCGCATCCGCTCCCTGCCGCTGAAGAATCACGACCTGCGGAAGGCGTGAGGGCACGGAGCCCGAAGCCCCCGCGATTGTCATGCCCGCGAAAGCGGGCATCCAGTAATCACCGGCCTCAGCTAGATTCGAGGACACACCGCGTACTGGGTCCCCGCCTTCGCGGGGACGACATCCGTGTCACTTCGGACACCGGTGCAGGACGGCGGTGTAGTTCTGATCTTTGTTGACCATCTCGATCTCGTTGTCGTTGCGGATCGTGAAGGTCACGTCGCCCGAGAGCACCGTGCCGGAGCGCTGCTTGCAGGCCGCGCGCACGGTGATCGTGTTGCCGTTCTCGCGCTTGTCGCTCACCGTGCAATTGCCGCCCGAATAGGTGATCTCGCCGGGCGCGATCGTCACCTTCAATGGCTTCGGGTCACGCACGTCGCCGCGGCATTCCTTGCCCTGCAGATAGTTGCCTTCGAGCTCGAAGCCGATGGCCGGCTGCGTGCCGGCGGCGGCAAGAACAACGAAAAGCGCTCCACAGGACAGAACTTTCATCAGGCAATCTCCGGACCGGGACAAGCAGCAGAAGGAAGATAGCGTCTCAGCCGTCGCGCGTCTCGCGCGGCGGTCCCATCAGCACCGGCTGGAACAGCACGGCGGCGGCGAGCGTCGTCACCAGCGAGAGCGCGAGCAGCTTGCCCATGCTCGACGTGCCGGGATGACTGGAGAGCCACAGGCTGCCGAACGCCGTCGCCGTCGTCATTGCGCTGTAGAACACCGCGCGCGTGAGCGGCGATTGCAAGAGCTGCGTCTGCCCCGAGCGCCACGCCATGATGTAGTAGATCTTGAACGCGACGCCGATGCCGAGAAGGAGCGGCAGGGCGATGATGTTCGCGAAATTGAGCTTGAGCCCGATCAGCACGCAGACCTCCAGCGTCACGACGCCGGCGAGCATCAGCGGGATGAGGGTGAGCAGCACGTCACCGACGCGGCGCAGCGCGATCCATAACAGGATGGAGATCGAGATCAGCGCCCAGGCGCCGGCGTGCAGGAACGCATTCACCATCATGTGCCCGGACTCGAGGATCGAGATCGGCCCGCCGGTCGCGTTCGGCGCAACTTTAAGGACGGCGCTCGCGAAATTGCGCACGGTGTCGTTGTCGTTCGGGTCGCCATTCGGCAGGGCCTGGACGCGCGCCCGCCCATCTGCCGTGACCCACTCGCCGACGATCGACGGCGGCAGGTTCTCCTGCGTGATCTCCGACGCCTCGAGCCAGCTCTTCACCCGGTCGAGGTCGAGCTTGAGCGGATCGGTGAGGACGAACTCGGCCTTCTCGCGCAACGCCGCGGAGCCCTCGGCCAACTTGCCGACGACGGCGGCGAGCCGCTTGACCTCGTCGGCACCGCGGCCGGGATGCTTCTCCGCCGCCTTGAGCATCTCGCCTTTCGATTCCTTGAGCGCGGCAACGTTCTCTGCGTCGGTCGGCGCCTTCTCGGCTGCCTCATTGAAATCGGGCTCGAGCGTTTTCCCGAGATTATGAATGAGCTCGATCTTCGCCTTCTGATCTTGCGGCACGAAGGTCTCGAGCGTCGAGGTGCGCTCGACTTCCGGCAGCTTCGCGAGCTTATCGGCAAGCTCGCGCGCCGCCGCGATATTCGGCGTCAGCACCTCGATCGAGCTCGCGCCCGTCTGCGGGTCCTTGCGCAGATCGAGGTAGGTCGCGACCGACTCGACCTTGGGGCTGCGCAGGTTCATCGGGTTGAAGTCGAATTCGACGTAATACAGAAGCGGCGACAGGAGGATGACGACCGCGAGGGTGCCGACCAGCACCGGGATGCGGTGGCGCTCCATGAAGTCGTCGATCGGCGCCAGCGCCTTGTATCCGAGCGGCTCCGGCTCGCCCGGCGGATCAAGGATCGCAAGCAGCGCCGGCAGCACCGTCACGCTCGCGAGGAACGCGATGATCATGCCGACGCCGGCGATCTGCCCGAGTTCCGAGACGCCGCGATAGTCGGTCGGCAGGAAGGACAGGAAGCCCGCCGCCGTCGCCAGCGCCGCGAGCGTCAGCGGCTTGCCGGCATTTGCCGCCGCATTCGACAGCGCCTTGCGCAGATCGTCGACCTCGTGGCGTTCCTGGCGATAGCGCACGCTGAACTGGATCGCGAAATCGACGCCGATGCCGACGAACAGCACGGCAAAGGCGATGGAGATGAGGTTGAGCGCGCCGACCATCATCAATCCGACGGCCGCGGTGAGCGCGAGGCCGAGCGCGACCGTGATCGCGACCGCGACGATGATGCGCGCCGATTTCAGCGCCAGCCACAGGATCGTGAGGACGATGAGCACCGTCGCGATATTGTTGACGAACGCACCCTCCTTCACCGTCGCGAACTCCTCATCCGCGATCGGGATTGGGCCCGTCAGCCGCACGCGCGCGCCGTACATCTCGGCGAGCTTCAGGTCGGCCGCCGCCTGGCGAATGGCGTCGGACGCTTCCTTGCCGGGCTCGAGCGCGTCGAAATTGAGCTTGGCGGCAATCTCGATGAAGCGCCGCTTGTCCGAGGGCTTCGATGGCTCGCCGCGCAAAAGGTCCTGCCAGGAGAACGACGTCGGCTGCCCGGCGACAACCTGCTCCAGCGCGGTCGAGAATTTCGACAGCGGGTTGGCGAGATCGTCGAAGGCGATGCGGCCGGAATTGGCGCCGGCGAGGATCACCGACAGCGCCTGCGTCATGCCGCGTAGGCTCGGGTCGGAGTAGAGCACCTGGATCAGCGGCTCGGCCTGATCGAGCCCGTCGGTGACACGCTTGACCTCGTCGGTCGGCAGGAACAGGAGCCCGTTCTTCCTGAAGAAGGGGTCGTCGGCGAGCTCGCGGACATTCTTGAACAAGCCGGGGTTGTCGCGCAGCTTGCCGACGAGCGCCGTGCTCGCACGCGAGGCATATTCGGGCGAGGGCGCTTCGACCACGGCGAGGATCGATTCCATCCGCCGCGGGAACGCCTTGTCGAAGGCGAGCTCACGCTTGCGCCAGTCGAGATGCGGCGAAATGAGCTCGCCGATATCCGTGGTGATGGCGAAGTTCCGCGCGGTATAGACGCCGGACAAGACGGCCAGGATGACGGCTACCGCGATGGTCAACCAAGGATGCGCGGTGCACCGATTGACCAGCGCCTTCATCATCGTCCTGAGCATCGCAAGGAAATTCCGGTTATCAGCGTAGAGGGAAGCGGCGGAGATGGCCCGCAGCTGGCGCCACCGGCGCCGGGCAACTCATTCACATCAAATGGCGCGACCGGCTTTTGGTTCACGCGCGGGGACCCCGGCCGGAACACGATGGCGCCGGGCTTTCACGGAAGCCGATCGGGGTCTGTCCGGCCTTTTCCCACAAGCCGGAGCCTTAAGTCCATGCGTCAAACGGCGATTCTTGGGCGGGGCCGCGCACGATTTTGTCAGACGGGCCTTTCACCCTCCCCTGGAGGGGGAGGGTGGATCGCTGCATCTGTGGGACGGATTTGGCGCTCCGCTCAATACCCCGCAGCCAACGTCCCGCGCTGGCGCGTGTCCGAGGCGCCCGTAAGCCCTTGAGGAATCCGCAAAATCGAGTTCGCAGAGCCGGATGTGTCGCCGACCTTGACGGTATGCCCCCGCGCGGCCAGCAGCCGCAGCGTGTCGGGCGATAGGCCCCGTTCGGCGGCCACCACGTCGGGGAGCCACTGGTGATGGATGCGCGGCGCCACCACCGCCTCGGCGATGTTCATGTCGTGGTCGATGACATTGAGGATCACCTGCAGCACGGTCGTGATGATGCGGCTGCCGCCGGGCGAACCGGTCACCAGGAACACCCGGCCGTCCTTGGTCAGGATCGTCGGACTCATGGAGGAGAGCGGCCGTTTGTTCGGGCCAGGCGCATTAGCGTCGCCGCCGACCAGGCCATAGGCATTCGGCACGCCGGGCTTGGCGGCGAAGTCGTCGAGCTCGTTGTTGAGGATCACGCCGGTGCCGTCGGCGACGAGGCCGAGGCCGTAGCTGAAATTGAGCGTGTAGGTATTGGCGACGGCATTGCCCTGCGCGTCGACGACGGAGAAATGCGTCGTCTGGTCGCCCTCGTGCGAAAGGAATCTGCCAGGCTTGATCTCCGCCGCCGGCCGCGCGCGCTGCGGATCGATCGTCGCGCGCAGCTTCTCGGCGTAAACCTTGGCAATCAGCCCGCCGACCGGCACCTGCACGAAATCCGGGTCCCCGAGGAATTCCGCACGGTCGGCGTAAGCAAGCTTCATCGCCTCGATCATCAGGTGCAGCGTGTCAGCCGACTCTGCGCCGCTGGCGCGCAAATCGAAGCCCTCGAGGATGTTGAGGATCTCGATGAGATGCACGCCGCCCGACGACGGCGGCGGCATCGAATAGACGTCGTAACCGCGATAGCTGCCGCGCACGACGCTGCGCTCCTTGGCGGTGTAATGCGCCAGATCATCCGCCGTCAGGTGCCCACCCGCCGCCTGCACACTTGCCGCGATCTTCGCCGCGAGCGGTCCCTCATAGAACGAGCGCGGGCCTTGCTGCGCGATGATTTCGAGCGTCTGCGCGAGATCGCTCTGCACGAGACGATCGCCGATATCGAAGGCGGCACCGTCGGGCTTATAGAAAATCCGCGCGGACGACGGCCAGCGCGCGATGCGCGTGCGGCCGCGCGATAAGGATTCGGCGAGTTCATCGTCGATGGCGAAGCCTTCGCGCGCCAGCGCCACCGCCGGCGCAATCAACTGCGCGAGCGAAAATTTGCCCGAGCCGTATTTCTGATGCGCCAATGCAAGGCCCATCACCGTGCCGGGGACGCCGACAGCAAGGCCGCTGTCGCGCGACTTCTTCGGGTCGACATTGCCCTGCGCGTCGAGGAAGACGTCGCGCGTCGTCGCCGCCGGCGCGGTCTCGCGATAGTCGATGGCGATGGTACGATCGCCATCGGCGAGATGCACGAGCATGAAGCCGCCGCCGCCGAGATTGCCGGCGCGTGGCAGCGTCACGGCGAGCGCGAAGCCGACCGCGACCGCCGCGTCGACCGCATTGCCGCCGGCCTTGAGGATGTCGACGCCGATGCGCGTCGCCTTCGCCTCCTGGCTCGCGACCATCCCGTGCTTCGCGAAGACGGGCAGCACCCGTGCCGCGTCGGAAAAGATTGGCGCGCTCGTCGCGTCCTGCGCCTGGGCGATCGAAGCGGCGCCCACGGCCGACGCCCACAACCCCACGAGAAGCGTTAGCATTGGGCATGTCAGTCGCGTTAATCTTGTAACTCGTGCGTGCATCGCCATTTACGCCATCGTCTTTGTTGAACGTGCCTGGGAGGCTTTCATGTCCGCGTCGCTCGTCCGGCTCCGCATTCCGCTCTTGGTCATCGCGCTCGGCCTGCTCGTCGCGGGCTGCGGCATCAACAATATCCCAACCTTGGAAGAGCAGGCCAAGGCCAAGTGGTCGGACGTCAATAACCAGTACCAGCGGCGCGCCGACTTGATCCCCAATCTCGTCGAAACCGTGAAGGGTTACGCCGCCCAGGAGCGCAACACGCTCGAGGCTGTGGTCAATGCGCGCGCCAAGGCGACCTCGATCCAGGTGACGCCCGACATCGTCAACGATCCGGCGAAGTTCAAGCAGTTCCAGGATGCGCAGCAGCAGCTCTCCGGCGCGCTCGGCCGGCTGATTGCGACGGTCGAGAATTATCCCGACTTGAAATCAAATCAGAACTTCCTCGCGCTGCAGTCACAGCTCGAAGGCACCGAGAATCGCATCTCGGTGGCGCGGCGCGACTACATCGAGGCGGTGCGCGCGTATAATACGGAGATGCGCACCTTCCCCGGCATCCTGTGGGCGAAGACGCTTTACGCCTCGCACAAGCCGATGGAGACGTTCACGGCGTCGGACGGCGCTGAGAAACCGCCGACGGTGAAGTTCTGATCGTTGGTCATTAACACCAACATGATGAGTGTCATGCCCGCACACGGGTCTGGCCTTCGGCCAGCCCGAGTACAGGCTCCGGCGGGCATCCAGTACGCCGTGTCATTGCGATTTAGAAACGACAGTGAGTACTGGGTCCCCGCCTTCGCGGGGACGACATCCAGGTGAATGCGCGAGGTCCTCGTGAAAATCCAACGGCTATGCGCCTTGGTGATCCTGCTCGTCGCCGTTTGCGCGACGACGCTCGCGTATGCCCTCACCTTCCCGCCGCTCACCGGCCGCGTCGTCGACGAGGCGGCCATTCTCGACACCGCGACGGCGCAGTCCCTCACCGACAAGCTCGCGGCGATGGAAGCGAAGAGCGGCGACCAGCTCGTCGTCGTCACGCTGAAGTCGCTGCAAGGCACGTCGATCGAGGATTACGGCTATCAGCTCGGCCGCGCCTGGGGCATCGGGCAGAAGGGCGTCAACAACGGCGCGCTTCTCATCGTCGCGCCGAACGAGCGCAAGGTGCGCATCGAGGTTGGCTACGGCCTCGAAGGCGCGCTGACCGACGCCGTCACGAAGTTCATCATCGAGAACGCGATCCTGCCGCGCTTCCGCGCCGGCGACTTCACCGGCGGCATCACGCGCGGAACCGACGACATCATCCAGGTGATGTCGGGCGACGCCGAGGAGTTCAAGCGCCGCGCGGCGCAACGGCGGAACGATAGGTCGAGCACCATCGATGTCGGCACGCTGATCCTGCTCGCGATCGTCATCTTCATCGTTGTCATGTCGATCCGCGGCGGCGGCTCCGGCGGCTTCGGTCCGGGCGGACGGCGGCGGCGCGGCTACAACGGGCCGGTCTTCATTCCCTCCGGCGGCTCGTGGTCGTCGGGCTCGTCGGGTGGATTCGGCGGCGGTGGCGGCGGCTTCTCCGGCGGCGGCGGATCGTTCGGCGGCGGCGGCTCGTCGGGGAGCTGGTGAGATGCAACTGAGCGATCCCGACCGCGCCCGCATCGTCGCCGCCATCCGCGAGGCGGAGGCGCAGACGTCCGGCGAAATCTTCTGCGTGACGACGCCGGCCTCCGGCGGCTACCGCACCGTGCCGTTCGCCTGGGCGGCGCTCATCGCGCTCGTCGTGCCGCTGCCGCTCATCCATTTCACGCTCTGGCCGGCTTCTGTGATCTACGCGCTGCAGCTTGCCGCCTTCATCGCCGCGATCATCGTGTTCTGGCAGCCCGCCATCCGCTACAGGCTGGTGTTCCCGCGCACCAAGCGCGAGCGCGCGCATGGCGAAGCGGTGCGCCAATTCCTCGCGCATGGCCTGCAGCACACGGAGAAGCGCACCGGCGTGCTCATCTTCGTGTCCGAGGCCGAGCGTTATGTCGAAATCCTCGCGGACGCCGGCATCGCGCAGAAAGTGCCGCGCGAAACCTGGGACACCGCGGTCGCGGCGCTGACCCGCGAGATCAAAGAGGGCCGCCCCGCCGACGGCTTCGTTGCGGCGATCGGATTATGTGCCAAAGTGCTCGCCGAACATTTCCCGCCCGGCGCGATCAATCGCGACGAATTGCCGAATGCCATCGTGGAGCTCTGAGGCATGGCCGGCCTCGTCATTCCGGCCGAGCCCAAGAGCATGATGCCGAAAAGTGTGAAACGGTTTTCGGATCACATCATGCTCTCGGTTATTAGAATCGATCACGTTCATGATTTTGGATCGATTCGATCCAAAATCATCGTGATCGAGGGGCGAGAGCCGGAATCCAGAACCCCAGTCTGCATTGGCAAAATCTGGACTTAGAGATTATGGATTCCGGGCTCGCAGGCTTGCGCCCGCGCCCCGGAATGACAGGATTGGACGATGGCCCGAGACAAGATGCTCCCGCTGCGCACGCCGAAGCTGGAGCATCTCCCCATCCGGCCGCTCGCTGTCACGGCGCCGGACGGCCTGAACGTCGCCGCGTTCGAATGGGGCAACCCGGCCGGTCCCGAGATCGTCTTCATCCACGGCTTCTCGCAGTGCCACCTGTCCTGGCGGCGGCAAATGTACGACCCGGCGCTGACGGAAAACTTCCGCATGGTCGCCTATGACCTGCGCGGTCACGGCTCGTCCGACCAGCCGACCGACCATGCCCGCTATCACGACGAGGCGATCTGGGCCGACGATCTGAAGGCGGTGATGGACACCGCGGGCCTGAAGCGCCCGGCGCTCGTTGCCTGGTCTTACGGCGGGCGTGTCGTCGGCGACTACGTTCGCCGCCACGGGCAGGAGCGCATTGCCGCCGTCAACTACGTCGCGGCGGTGACGAAGAGCGACCGCCGCTTCGTCGGGCCGGAGCTGAAACAGACGATCGCGATGGCGTCCGACGATCTCGTCACCAACATCCGCGCCGCGCGCAAATTCGTGCATGCCTGCTTCGCCGGACGGCCGGGCGGCGAGGACATGGATACGGTCCTTTCCTACACCATGGCGGTGCCGGCGAAGGTGCGCGCCGCCGTGCTCGACCGCACCCGCGACAGCGGCGACACGCTGAAGGAGTTGCGCATGCCGGTGCTGATCACGCACGGCACCATGGACCGCATCATCGCGCCGGCGGCGGCGGCGATCACCGCCGAGCTCGTGCCGGGCGCAAAAATCTCCTGGTATGACAGTGTCGGCCACTCGCCGTTCTGGGAAGACGCCCCGCGCTTCGGCCGCGAGCTCGCGGATTTCGTGCGGAGTGCAGTAGCCGCGAAATAGACGTCCTCCTCGCGCCGTCATTCTCAACGCGAAAGCGGCCGTCTTCACCCTCCCCTGGAGGGGGAGGGTCGCGAGCGAAGCGAGCGGGGTGGGGTGAAATTCTTTTTGTCCGAAGGTTCACCCCACCCCGTCCGCAGTCGCAAACGCTCCTACGGCCGACCCACCCCCACCCGGGGAGGGTGAAAGACAGCGGTAGGCCGCAGCTTCATCGTCTGTCGCAGTGTGGCATAGTGGGACAACGCAGACCGAGGAAACGCCATGCTGATGTCCGCCGCCGACTTCCGGGAATCGCTGCGCGCGCAAAGGCCGCGCGTCTTCGTCAACGGACAACGGATCGAGAGCGTCGCGGACGAGCCGCTGCTGGCGCCCGGCATCGCCGCGATCGGCGTGTCTTACGATTTCGCGCGCATGAGCGAGCATGCGCCGCTGATGACGGCGACGCAGCGAACGTCGGGCAAGACCGTCAACCGCATGCTGCATATCGGCGAGACCTCGACCGATCTTCTCTACAAGCTCGAGGCGGTCCGCCTGATGTGCCGCGAGTCCGGCTGCACCATGCGCTATCTCTCGCATGATTGCCTCAACGCCGCGTTCCAGGCGACGAAGCGCGCCGACGAGGTACACGGCACCGACTATCACCAGCGCTTCGTCAACTACCTGCACCACGTGCAGGACAACGACCTCACCGTCGGCGTCGCCATGACCGACGCGAAGGGCGATCGTTCGAAACGCCCCGGCGCACAGGACAACGCCGACGTCTATGTCCACATCGCCCAGCGCCGCAAGGACGGCATCGTTATCCGCGGAACGAAGGCGATCGTCACCGCGGCACCGTATGTGCACGAATATCTCGTGATGCCGTGCCGCACGATGACGAAGGAAGACGCCGACTTCGCCGTCTGCTGCGCGGTGCCGATCGACGCCGAGGGTGTCACCATCGTCGCGCGTCCCGCCGGACGGCCGGGTGAAGCGGCGGCAAAATTCTCCGCGAAATACGGACAGTCCACCGGCGTCGTCATCTTCGACGATGTGTTCGTGCCGTGGGACCGCGTTTTCCTCGCCGGTGAGGTGGCGGAAGGCGGGTTCCTCACCACGAGCTATGCGACGCATCACCGCCATTCCTGCATCGCGGCGCGCGCGGGCTTCGGCGATCTCCTCATCGGCGCCGGTGCGCTGATGATCGAAGCGAATGGGCTCGACCCCGATCGCCACGGGCATGTGCGCGACGCGATGGTCGAGCTCATCAAGATCGTCGAAGGCTTCTTCGCCTGCGGTGTCGCCGCATCCGTCTACGGCACGAAGGACGCGTCGGGCACGATCATGCCGGACGCGGTGTTCGCGAATGTCGGCAAGCTTCTCCTCGCGACGCAGATCTACGACATGCATCGCTTGGCACATCACGTCTCCGGCGGGCTGATCGTCGCGCTCCCCGGCCCCGACGAGGATCACAATCCGGAAACGGCGGCGTCGCTCTCTACGGTACTCGCCGGGCGGCCGGACATTCCGGCATCGCATCGCGCCGAGGTGGCGCGCTTCATCGAGGACCTCACCGCGTCGAACCAGGGCGGCTGGTATTCGCTGATCTCGCTGCACGGCGGCGGTTCGCCCGAAGCGATGAAGCGGGAGATCTGGCGCAACTATCCGGTGATGGAGAAGGCGGAGGTGGTCGAGCGCCTGCTCGACCGCGGCCTGCTCGCGGACGGGCGCCGCGTGTCGAAGCAACCGGGGCGCTGCTGCGCCACCGGTTGCGAGGTACCGGAGCTTCCGACCGCGGCGGAGTAAGCCAGTCATGAACGATGCCGGGAAACGGTCTGCGATGAGCGAGGATAGTGCACACCCTGAAGTCCGCCGGCAGACCGTCGGCGACATTCTGCGGCGCACCGCATCGCGCTTTCCCGACAAGACTGGTCTCATCTGTGGCGGCGTGCGCTGGACCTATGCGGAATTCGATCGCATCTGCAATCGCTTCGCCCATGGGTTGATGCGCGCCGGCGTCGCGTCAGGCGACCGCGTCGCGATCCTCTCCCGCAACTCGCACGCGTTCGCGGCGATGCGCTTTGCGCTTGCGCGTGTCGGCGCCGTGCTGGTGCCGATCAATTTCATGCTCAACGCGAAGGAGATCGCCTTCATCCTGCGCAGCTCCGGCGCCAAGGCGCTCGCGGTCGGGCCGGAGTTCGTCGATGTCGGCTGTTCCGCCGCGGCGATGGACACAGCCGTCGCGCAGCTTTTCTGGCTGCCCGGCGAAGAGAAGAGCGAAGCGCCCGACGGCATCACCACCTTCGACCAGCTTCTGGCCGATGCCGATACGCCGCCCGATATTGTGCTCGACACGCGCGACCTCGCGCAGATCGTCTACACGAGCGGCACCGAGTCGCTGCCGAAAGGTGCGATGCTCACCCACGAGGCGATCCTGTGGGAATACGCAAGCTGTGTCATGGAATGCGAGATGTCGGAAGACGATCGCATGCTGCATGCGCTGCCGCTCTATCACTGCGCGCAGCTCGACGTATTTCTCGGCCCTGAAATCTATCTCGGCGCCACCAACGTCATCACCGGCCAGCCGCGTCCCGACGTGATCCTGCCGCTGATCGCCGAGCACAAAATCACCTCGTTCTTCGCGCCGCCGTCGGTGTGGATCGCGATGCTGCGCTCGCCGCTGTTCGACACGACCGACCTCTCGACGCTGAGCAAAGGCTATTACGGCGCCTCGATCATGCCGGTCGAGGTGCTGCGTGAGATGCAGCGCCGCCTGCCGCAGGTGCGCCTGTGGAACCTCTACGGGCAGACCGAGATCGCCCCGCTCGCGACCGTGCTCAAGCCGAAGGATCAGCTGCGCAAAGCCGGCTCCGCCGGCAAGCCCTGCGTCAATGTCGAGACGCGCGTGGTCGACGACGCGATGCGCGACGTCGCGCCCGGCGAAGTCGGCGAAATCGTGCACCGCTCGCCGCATCTCATGACCGGCTATTTCAACGATCCGGAGAAGACCGCCGCGGCCTTTCACGGCGGCTGGTTCCATAGCGGCGATCTCGCGACCGTCGACGACGAGGGCTACATCACCGTCGTCGATCGCAAGAAGGACATGATCAAGTCGGGCGGCGAGAACGTCGCGAGCCGCGAGGTGGAAGAAGCGATCTACCGGCTGCCGCAGGTGTCGGAGGTTGCGGTCATCGGCTTGCCGGACGCGAAATGGATCGAAGCGGTCAGCGCGATCATCGTCGCGAAGCCGGGTGAAGCGATCGACGAAGCGATCGTGATCGCCCATTGCCGCGAGCACCTCGCGCAATTCAAGGTGCCGAAGCGCGTCGCCTTCTGTGAAGCGCTGCCGAAAAACCCGAGCGGCAAGGTGCTCAAGCGCGAATTGCGCGAGCGTTACGCGGCGACCTAGTGGTCCGATTCTAACATTTGCATCCCGTTGCGGCAGGCGCTCTTGCAAATGTTAGAATCAAAGGACCACTAGCAAATATGAGCTGCTAGTGGAGTTTTGAATTTGACATTCGCTTGCCGGAGTTGCTGCGAAGCAGGTAGCGAATGTCAAATTCACTCCACTAGTTGCTGTCATTCCGGGGCGCGGGCTGCAAGCCTGCGAGCCCGGAATCCATAATCCCAGGGCTGCGGCGTATGGATTCCGGGCTCACGGCCTTCGGCCGTGCCCCGGAATGACAGCGGGCGATGACGTCAGAATTTTACTCGCCCGGCAGCGGCGGAGCGCGCGGCGGAACGGGCGTCGACTGCACGATCGCCGTCGTCGTGTTGCCGTAGGCGAGGAAGCGGTCGAGCACCGTGTCGAGGCTGTCGATCGCATCGAGATGCAGGCGCAGCACGAGGCAGTCCTCGCCGGTGACGCGATGGCACTCGGCCACGGCCGGAAGATTTTGCGCAAGCTCGATCAACCGGGGCAGCTGCCCCGGCGCGGGACGGATGCGCACGATCGCCGACACCGGCAAGCCGAGCGCTTTCGGATCGAGATCGACACGATAACCACGGATAACGCCCGTCTCTTCGAGCCGCGTCAGACGCTCTTTCACCGCCGGCGCCGACATGCCGACTTGGCGCGCGAGCTCCGACACCGATTGGCGCGGGTCAGCGAGCAGGAGCCGCAGCAATTCGACGTTCTTCGCGTCGAGAAGCCCGTTTGCAGATTTAAGGTCCAAGCGCTTATCGCCCTTCATTCTTGCGATAATTAAAACGATAGGCCTTCAATTTTGCCTATACAAGCGGGCTTTTAGCGACAACTATAAAGCACACTCCGTTGTCGTCCCCGCGAAGGCGGGGACCCAGTACGCCGCAGCCCTTGCGATTCTAAGTTCAGCCCAGGAGTACTGGATGCCCGCCGGAGCCTGTACTCGGGCTGGCCGAAGGCCAGACCCGTGTGCGGGCATGACAGCCAAGCGTGACGGCGTGCTGCCCGCCTTCGCGGGCATGACAATCAGTGGATGACGATGATGCCGAGCGAAACCGCCCCCATGCGCCGCCCTTGGATGACCGTCCTGATTTGCGGATCGCTCGTCATCGCGGTCTCGATGGGCCTGCGCCAGGTCTCCGGCCTGTTCCTGCGGCCGGTGGCGATGGACCTCGGCCTCTCCCGCGAGGCGTTCGGCATCGCGGTCGCGCTACAGAATCTAGTCTGGGGGCTGACGCAGCCCTTCGCCGGCCTGCTCGCCGACCGCTACGGCGCGCGCCCGGTCGTGATCGCCGGCGCGCTCCTCTATCTCGCCGGCTCGCTCGTGGCTGCCGCCGCATCGGGCAGCATCACCTTCGCGCTCGGCCTCGGCGTTCTCGGCGGCCTCGGGCAAAGCGGCACCGCCTTCGCCGTCGTGCTCGCGGTGATCGGCCGCGCCGCGCCGCCGGAGAAACGCAGCGCCGCGCTCGGCCTCGGCTCAACGGCCGGCTCGGTCGGCATGTTCATTCTCGTCCCGGCGACGAGCGCGCTCCTCGATGCGATGAGCTGGCGCACCGCGATGCTCATCATCTCCGGCCTCCTCGCGACCTCGATCCTCCTGGCGCTGCCTTTGCGCGAGGACGGCAGCGCCCGCGCCACGGCAACGCCGGGGCTGAGCGCCGGCGCGGCCGCGCGCGCCGCCAGCGCGGACCGCGACTTCTGGCTCCTCAATCTCGGCTTTGCCGTTTGTGGTTTCCAGCTCGCGTTCCTTGCGACGTATCTGCCCGCCATGCTGGTGGACAAGGGCCTGCCCGTGGCGACCGGCGCGGCCGTGCTTGCCGCCATCGGCGCGTTCAATATCCCCGGCACCTATGTCGCCGGCCTCGCCGGCGGCCGCTGGATGAAGACGCATGTGCTCGCGGCGCTTTATCTGGCGCGGGCGGCGGCCATGATCGCGTTTCTGCTGGTGCCGCTCTCGAGCGCTTCGGCCATCGTCTTCGGCGCCGCAATCGGCCTCCTCTGGACCGGCAGTGTGCCGCTCACCAACGCCTTGGTCGCCGACCTCTGGGGCGCGCGCAATCTCGGCTTCCTCTTCGGCGTCGTCTATATCGGCCATCAGCTCGGCGCGTTTGCCGGCGCCTGGATGGCCGGCTTCGTCTTCGACCGCACCGGCTCGTTCGATCTCGCGTGGTTCGCCGCCGTCGCCGGCGCGGTTGCGACCGCGATCATCCACCTGTCGCTGCGCGAGACCCCGCGCCCGATGGCGCTCGCTGAGCGGGTGTAGGGATAGCGTCGTTGCCGGGCTTGACCCGGCAACCCATCAATTTTCACGAAGACGATGGATGCGCGGGTCAAGCCCGCGCATGACGACGGTGGACGCCTTTACCGTGCCTGCCGGTGATAGACCGGGTTCGGCCGCATGTCGGTCGCCGACGCGACACGATTCGACATATTGAAGAAGCCCGCGACCGCGCCGATGTCCCAGATGTCGCGCTCGGAGAAGCCGGCCTTGCGCAAGCCCGCGCGGTCCTCGTCCTCGACCGTCCACGGCGCTTCGGTGAGCTTCACCGCGAAATCGAGCATGGCGCGCTGGCGGGGGGAAAGCCGCGCCGCACGGTAGTTCATCACCATCTGCTCGCCGAGGATGGGGTCGCCGGAGAGCTGCCGCACGGCTGCACCATGCGCGACCAGGCAATAATAGCAGCGGTTCACCGCCGACACCGCGACCGCGATCATCTCCCGCTCGAGCTTCGAAAGCCCCGACGGTGCCAGCATCAAGTCGTTATACATGGCGGCGAAGGCTTCGAGCTTCGGCGAGTCGAAGCCGTAAGCTTCGAGCACGTTGGGCACGAAACCGAGCTTCTCCTCGCATTTCGCGAAATAGGCCGCCATCGGCTCGCTTAAGCGCCCGCGCGGCAGCTTCAACGCAACGATCGGATCATCGTCGGCGCGCGGTTTCGCGGATTTGGTGGCGGGCTTGGCTGAGGACTTGGCTGCAGACTTGGCTTTGGTGGAGACACTTTTGGGCATAGGGACCTCGTCGCGTTCACAAACCTGACGCTATCCCCGCCTAAGCCCTGACGGAAGGGGCACCGACCTCGACGAAAATCGCGATTTCGGCGAAACTTGGCGCTGGCTCGCAAGACATCGGGCCGGCCGGGAGATGGTCATGAATGTCGTTGGGTATGTCGGCGGTGACGATGAACGCGCCGCACGTCAGGTCATCGCGCAGTCGGAGATCATTCTGAGCGCGAATCTCGGCGACATCCCGAAGGATTTTTCCGCGCGTCTCTTCGCGCATGCGGCCCCCGAGGACCTTCTGCGCTACGACGCGCGCGAGATCGCGGCGCTGGCGGAGCAGGCCTGGGCGCTGCTGATGCGCCCGCGTGCCGCTGGGCGGACAACGGTGAGCTTCGAGAATCCAAGCGAGGTCAAGGACGGACGCCAGCTCGGCACCATTTCCGTCCTGCAGGTCGTCAACGACGACATGCCCTTCCTGCTCGACTCCGTTCTCGGGGAACTGACCGAGCAAGGCGTCGACGTGCGCCTCGTCGTGCATCCGATCTTCACGGTGGAGCGCGGCGCAAGCGGCGAATTGCGCAGCTTTCGTGCCAACCGCACTGCGGCGGGCGCGGGCGGGCGCGAAAGCTTCATCCACATCCACGTGCCGCGCATCGAATCGACCGAGCGTCGCGCGGCGATCGCGGCCGCGCTCGAACAGACGCTGCGCGACGTACGCATGAGCGTCGAAGACTGGCGTCCGATGCTCGTGCAGGTGCAGGCGGCCATCGCCGAGCTGCGCGAGAATCCGCCGCCACTTCCCGCCGACGAGATCGCCGAAGCGATCCAGCTGCTGGAATGGCTCAGCGCCAACAACTTCACTTTCCTCGGCATGCGCGAATATGCCTTCGCTGCCGACAAGGCGGATGTCGACCCGCTCTATGAGACTGGCCTCGGCATCCTGCGCCAGCGCGACGTACATATCCTGCGCCGCGGCAACGAGATCGTCAGCATCTCGCCGGAGATCCGCGCGTTCCTCACCGAGCCGAAGGTGCTCATCATCACCAAGGCCAATGTGCGTTCGCGCGTGCATCGGCGCATTTACATGGACTACATCGGCGTCAAGCGCTTCGACGCGAAGGGTGCGGTCATCGGCGAGTTCCGCTTCGTCGGGCTCTTCACCTCGACGGCCTATACCCGCTCGACCCGCAACATCCCGTATCTGCGACGCAAGGTCGACGCCGTGCTCAAGCGCGCCGGATTCGACGAGAACAGCCACTCCGGCAAATCGCTGGTGAATGTGCTGGAGAGCTATCCGCGCGACGATCTCTTCCAGATCGACGAGGACACGCTCTACAATTTCGCGCTCGCGATCATGCAGCTCGAGGAGCGGCCGCGCGTGCGCGTGCTCGCGCGCCGCGACAAGTTCGACCGCTTCGTCTCCGTGCTCGTCTACCTTCCGCGCGACCACTTCGACAGCGGCGTGCGCATCGCGATCGGGCAGTATCTCGCGCGCGTTTTCAACGGCCGCGTGTCGGCGTTCTATCCGTTCTTCACGGAAGGCCCGCTGGTGCGCGTGCATTTCATCATCGGGCGCTCCGACGCCGAGACGCCGCGCCCGCCGCGCGCCGAGCTCGAGCACGAGGTCGGCGTGATCGTGCGCACCTGGTCCGACGCGCTCGACGACGCGCTCGCGATCGCCCATCCGGCCGAACGCGCGGCAGCGATCTCCGCCCGTTACAAGAACGCGTTCTCCGGCGGCTATCGCGAAGCCTATGACGCCGCCACCGCCGTCGCCGACATCCGCGTGCTGGAAGGCCTCAACGCCGAGCGCCCCGTCGACATCGACTTCTATCGCCGCGCCGGCGACCCGCCGACCCATGCGAGCCTGAAAGTATGGAGCGCGGGCCGGCCGATCCCGCTGTCGGAGCGCGTGCCCGTCCTCGAGAACATGGGCTTCAAGGTCGTCGACGAGCGCACCTTCCGCATCGATCCTGCGGACGGGCCGAATGCCGAAATCTGGTTCCACGACATGCTGCTGGAACGCGACGACGGCCAGCCGATCGAGCACGACGCGCTCGCCGGGCGGCTCGAAGCCGCCGTGCTCGCGGTGATGCGCGGCGAAGCCGAGAACGACGGCTTCAACGCCCTCGTCCTCGCCGCCGGCCTGCCGTGGCGCGACGTCGCGCTGCTGCGCACCATCGCGCGCTTCCTGCGCCAGGCGCGCATCGCCTATTCGCAGGACTATCTGTGGACGACGCTGCGCAAGCACGCCGGCATCGCGACGCGCATCCATGCGCTGTTCAACGCGAAGTTCGATCCGCACCTCGATCTCTCGAAAGAGGCGCGCGAGGCGAAAGTCGCCGCAATCGCCGGCGAGATCGAGACCGCGCTCGCCGCCGTCGACAGCCTCGACGACGACACGATCCTGCGCCGTTTCGTCAACGCCGTGCAGGTGGCGCTACGCACCAATTTCTTCCAGAAGACGACCGACGGCGCCGACAAGCCGACGATCTCGATCAAGTTTTCGAGCCGCAACGTCGACGAGCTTCCCGCGCCCCGACCGCTCTATGAGATCTTCGTCTATTCGCCGCGCATGGAAGGCTGCCACCTGCGCTTCGGCAAGGTGGCGCGCGGCGGCATCCGCTGGTCCGACCGGCCGCAGGATTTCCGCACCGAGATTCTTGGCCTCGTGAAAGCGCAGCAGGTGAAGAACGCCGTCATCGTGCCGGTCGGCGCGAAGGGGGGTTTCGTTCCCAAGCGCATCGTGCCCGGCATGGCGCGCGACGCGATGCAGGCGGAAGGCGTCGCCGCCTACAAGCTTCTCGTCTCGAGCCTCCTCGACATCAGCGACAATATCGGGCCGGACGGCATCATTCCGCCGCCCGATGTGGTGCGTCACGATAACGACGACCCCTATCTCGTTGTCGCCGCCGACAAGGGCACCGCGACTTTCTCCGATATCGCCAACGGCATCGCGCAGGAGCACGGCTATTGGCTCGGCGACGCCTTCGCCTCCGGCGGCTCCGCCGGCTACGACCACAAGGGCATGGGCATCACCGCACGCGGCGCGTGGGAATCCGTCAAGCGCCATTTCCGCGAGATGGACGTCGACATCTCCAAGAACGCGTTCTCCGTCGTCGGCGTCGGCGACATGTCCGGCGACGTCTTCGGCAACGGCATGCTGCGCGAGAAAACGATCCGTCTGCTCGCGGCCTTCGACCATCGCGACATCTTCATCGATCCCGATCCGAACCCCGAATTGAGCTTCAACGAGCGCGCGCGGCTCTTCGCGCTGCCGCGCTCAAGCTGGCAGGATTACGACAAAGGACAAATCTCCGCCGGCGGCGGCGTCTTCTCCCGCACGCTGAAGGAGATTCCGCTCTCGCCCGCGGCGCAGAAGGCGATCGGCCTCGCCAAGGCGAAGGCGACGCCGCAAGAGGTGATGCGCGCGATCCTGCGCGCCAATGTCGACCTCCTTTGGTTCGGCGGCATCGGCACTTATGTGCGCGCCTCGAGCGAAAGCGACGACGCTGCAGGCGACCGCGCCAACGACGCCATCCGCGCGCCGGCGAGCGAACTCAACTGCAAGGTTGTCGGCGAAGGCGCCAATCTCGGCATGACGCAGCGCGGCCGCATTGAGGCGGCGCTGCGCGGCATCCGCCTCAACACCGACGCCATCGACAATTCCGCCGGCGTCAACACCTCCGACATGGAGGTGAACATCAAGATCGCGCTGTCGTCGCCGGTGCGCGAGGGCAAGCTGACGCTTCCCGATCGCAATACGCTCCTTGCCGCGATGACCGACGACGTCGCCGAGCTTGTCCTGCGCAACAATTATCTGCAGACGCTCGCGCTTTCGCTCACCGAGCGGCGCGGCATCGAAGACCTCGGCTTCCAGCAGCGCCTGATGCAGACGCTCGAAGCGGCCGGCGAGCTCGATCGCAAGATCGAGTTCCTGCCCGACGATCTCGAAATCGCGGACCGGCGCAAGCGCAATCAGCCGCTGACGCGGCCGGAGCTCGCCGTGCTTCTCGCTTACGCCAAGCTCTCGCTCTATAGCGAGCTCCTCGATTCGCAGGTGCCGGACGATCCTTATCTCGCGCGTGAGCTCGGCCGCTATTTCCCGCATCAGCTCTCGCAGCGCTTCCCCGACGCGATCGAGAAGCATCGGCTGCGCCGCGAGATCATCGCGACGCATCTTGCGAATTCGATCATCAATCGCGGCGGCCCCTCGCTCATCGTGCGCATCGCCGATCAGACCGGCGCGCCATCCGACCGCATCGCTTCGGCCTTCGCCGCCGTGCGCGACAGCTACGGCATGACCGCGCTCAACGGCGAGATCGACGCGCTCGACAGCAAGATTCCCGGCAAGCTGCAGCTCGACCTTTATGCGGCGGTGCAGGACCTTCTCCTCGACCGGCTCGTCTGGTTCCTGCGCCATGTCGATCTCGCTCAGGGGCTTGCGAGCATTATCGACCACTACGGCAAGGGCATCGCCGACGTCGCGGCCGCGCTTGACGGCGCGCTTGCGCAAGGCGCGCGCAAGAGCCGCGATGCGCGGGTCGTCGAGCTTGTCGCATCGGGCGTGCCCGACAGCTTGGCCCGGCGTATCGCCGACCTCGGCGCGCTCGCCGCCGCGCCGGACATCGTTCTCATCGCCGATCGCGCCGGAAAGCCAGTCGCCGATGTGGCGAAGACCTATTTCGCCGCCGGCGCCTTCTTCGGCCTCGATCGCATCCGCGAGCCGGCACACGCGATCCATGCGACCGACTATTTCGACCGGCTCGCGCTCGATCGCGCGCTCGATTCCATCGCCGAGGCGGAACGGCGCATTACCGCGCAGATGGTCGCCGACGGTGCCGCCGGGCCGAGCGCAGTGGACGCCTGGGTGAAGCCGCGCGCGGCGGATGTGCAACGCATCCGCGCCGCCGTCGACGACATCGCCGCAACGCCGCTGACGATCTCCAAGCTCTCTGTCGCCGCGAGCTTGGTGGGCGATCTCGTGAAGCCGTAATCGCGAAGTGTCGTCCCCGCGAAAGCGGGGACCCAGTACTCACCGGCCTTTCGACAAGGCGCAGCATCGCAACACGATGTACTTCGTCTACATTCTCGCAAGCAGCATCGGCGGCACGCTATATATCGGCGTCACAAATGACCTGATTCGTCGCGTCTTCGAACACAAGGAGAAGTTCGCGCGCGGATTCACGAAGCGTTATGGCGTCGTCCATCCCGTCTATTACGAGCAATTCGATGACATCGAACAAGCGATCCTGCGTGAGAAACGGCTGAAGAAATGGAATCGTGCATGGAAGGTCCGGCTCATAGAAGAGAAAAATCCGAATTGGGTCGATCTTTATCCGGCGATCGCTGGCCTGTGACCCATTCTGAGTTCTTAATGGTGCCGTTTGCGCACCCAAACCCACTGGGTGTCATGCCCGCGAAGGCGGGCATCCAGTACGCCCTGTCTATCGACTTCTCGAACGGCCCGGGCATACTGGGTCCCCGCCTTCGCGGGGACGACACTCACTGGTTTTGGTCTCGTCCTCGATGAGACCGTCAGGTAAATCCGCTCCCCGCTCCGCTATCGCCGGCTGGATCCTGTTCGACTGGGCGGCGCAGCCGTATTTCACGCTCGTCACCACCTTCGTCTACGCGCCGTATTTCGCGAGCGCCGTAGCACCCGACGCCGTGCGCGGGCAGGAGTTATGGGGCTACGCCACCGCCTGCGCCGGCATCGTCATCGCCTTCTGCTCGCCGGTGCTCGGCGCGATCGCCGATGCGGCGGGGCGACGGAAGCCCTGGATCGCCGGCTTCGGCGCGGTTCTCGTCGTCGCCTCGTCGCTGCTCTGGCTCGGCAAGCCGCAGGACGCGGCGACGATCCCGATCGTGCTCGCCGCGTTCGCGATCGGCACCATCGCCGTCGAATTCGCAACGGTGTTCAACAACGCGATGATGCCGAACCTCGTGCCGGCGGAGAAGATCGGCAGCCTCTCCGGCACCGGCTGGGCCGTCGGCTATGTTGGCGGACTCATCAGCCTCGTGATCACGCTCGGCCTCCTCGCTGCCGACCCGGCGACCGGCAAGACGCTGCTCGGGCTGAAGCCACTGTTCGGCCTCGACGCGGGGACCCGCCAAGGCGACCGCGCCTCGGGGCCGCTCTCGGCGCTGTGGTTCCTTGTTTTCGTCGCGCCGCTGTTTCTCTTCACGCCCGATCATCCCGGCCGCATGGCGGTCGTGGCGGCGCGCCGCACCGGCCGTGCGACGCTTGCGGACACGCAGCGCCACCAGCCGCCGCGGCGCGACACCGCGCTCTTTCTCCTCGCCAACATGATCTATGCCGACGGCCTCGTCGCGCTGTTCGCCTTCGGCGGCATCTATGCCGCCGGCACCTTCGGGTGGCACACGATCGAGATCGGCGTCTTCGGCATTCTCCTCACCATTACCGGCACGATCGGCGCCTATGGCGGCGGCAAGCTCGACGATCGCTTCGGCCCGAAGCCGGTGATCCTCACCGCGCTGGCGCTGCTCATCATCGGCGCCGTCGCCGTGCTCTCGATCAGCCGCGACACGGTCTTCTTCGTCATTCCGGTGGCGCCGCGCGCGGCCGATGCCGGGCTCTACGGCTCGGCGGCGGAGAAGGTCTACGTGCTCGTCGGCCTGCTCCTCGGCATCGCCGCCGGGCCGCTGCAGGCGGCGTCGCGCACACTGCTCGTGCGCCTCGCGCCGCCCGAGCGCGTCACGCAGCATTTCGGATTGTTGGCGCTGTCGGGAAAGGTGACGTCGTTCTTCGGCCCGCTCCTCGTCGCGCTGGTGACGGGCCTGTTCGCAAGTCAGAAGGCCGGCATGGCGGTGCTGGTTGCCTTCTTTGCCGTCGGCGCGACGTTGTTGATGCAGGTAAGGGTGCCAGCGCGGCCGCCGCTGCTCCCGAGTGTCATGCCCGCGAAGGCGGGCATCCAGTAACCCCTGCGTTCATTGAATCGCGAGACCGGGATTACTGGGTCCCCGCCTTCGCGGGGACGACAATCGGTGAATGACGGACGTCAATGCTCCGGCAGCGGCACCTTTTCGAAGCGCCCGGTCTTCCAGTCCTCCTTCGCCTGCTCGATGCGCTCGCGGCGCGAGGAAACGAAGTTCCACCAGATATAGCGCGGGCCTTCGAGCGCCGCACCGCCGAGAAACATCATGCGCGAGGGTCGCGTCGCTTTCACCGTAATGCGGTCGCCCGGACGGAAGATGAGGAGCCGCGGTCCCTCGAAACGATCGCCGGCAATCTCGATCTCGCCGTCGACGACATAGATCGCGCGCTCCTCGTGATCGGCGTCGAGCGGCGCGCTGTGGCCGGCGGCGAGATTGACCTCGACATAGAACCAGTCCGACACCATGCCGACTGGCGCCGTCACACCGAAGGCCTTGCCGGCGATCACCCGCGCCGACACGCCGGCGTCGTGCACCATCGGCAGCGACGCGGCATCGAAATGCTGGAACGACGGCGCGATCTCCTCGTCCGCCTGCGGCAGCGCGATCCAGCTCTGCAAGCCGAGCATCGCCTGCCCGTTGGCGCGCTGCATATCGGGCGTGCGCTCCGAATGCGCGATGCCGCGCCCGGCGGTCATCAGGTTCATCGCGCCGGGCTCGATCTCCTGCACATTGCCCTCGCTGTCGCGGTGCACGATCTTGCCGTCGAAGAGGTAGGTCACCGTCGCAAGCCCGATATGCGGATGCGGGCGCACGTCCATGCCGTTGCCGGCGACGAACTGCACCGGCCCCATCTGGTCGAAGAAGATGAAGGGGCCGACCATCTGCCGCTTGCCGTGCGGCAGCGCACGCCGCACCTCGAAGCCGCCGAGGTCGCGCACGCGGGGCACGATGACGAGCTCGAGCGCATTGCAGGATTGCGGGTCGCCGAGGACGGGATCGTTGTCGGGATACCAGCTCATGATGAAAACTCCTACCCGCCCCTTGCGACGATACCCCCATCCTCACCTCTCACATAGCGAGAGGGAAGCTGCCGCGACAGGCGGCGGCCAGCAAGTTCCGGCTATCGCACTCGCCTTTGGCGTCGTACGATCCATGTGCCTTGCAAGCTCAGAAACGGACGCCGGGGATGAGCGCCGCTTTTCAGCCGCCGAGCTCCAGCGTGGTCCCGCGCTTTGCCGGACCGGCGACGTTCATGCGACTGCCTGTTGGGCGACCGGATCAGGTTGACATCGCCTTGATCGGAATTCCGTTCGATGGAGGCACAACCAATCGGCCGGGTGCTCGCCATGGGCCGCGTGAACTCCGCAATCAGTCTAGCCTCGTGCGCCGGGTGCACCATGTGACGGGCCTATCCCCGTTCGAACGCGCTAATATTGCGGACTGCGGCGACGCGCCGGTGAACCCGCTCGATCGGGATGCCAGCCTGCGCGACATCACCGCCTTCGTCGCTGACATCCACCGCGCCGGAGCGCGCCCGCTGGTCGCCGGAGGCGACCATCTCATAACGCTCCCGGTCCTGCGCGGCGTCACCAGAAAGGCGCTGGGACTCGTTCACTTCGATGCCCATTCCGATACTTACGACACCCTGTTCGGAAGCCGTTACAACCACGGCACGTTGTTTCGCCGCGCCGTCGAGGAAGGTCTGGTCGATCCGCGCCGTATGGTCCAGATCGGCATACGTGGCAGCCTCGGTGAGGCCACCGCTTACGACTTTGCGCGAAGTGTCGGCATTCGCATAGTGTTCATCGAAGAGTTCGCATCACGCGGGATCGAAGCGGTGATGGCAGAAGCCCGTTCCATCGTCGGCGACGGACCGGCATACGTCTCCTTCGATATTGATGCTGTCGACCCTTCCTTTGCTCCCGGCACCGGCACACCCGAGATTGGCGGCCTCACCACACGCGAGGCGCAAGCGATGATCCGTCTGCTCGACGGCCTCGACATCGTCGGTGCGGACCTCGTCGAGGTATCACCGCCACTCGATCCTTCGGGCCTCACAGCGCTGACCGGCGCGACACTTATATTCGAGCTATTGTGCGTCATGGCGAATTGCTTGTCGCCAAAGCCAGCTTGAAGGCGAAAGATCACAATCAGCGCCTCTCCATCGTCGTTTCATGGAATCGATGATCCGCTCTAGGCTTTTGTTTTCTCGCAGTTCCGGACGGAAAACCGGTTTTAACTTTCCCGGAATTGCTCTAGTGCCGGAAGTGGCGCGTGCCTGTGAGCACCATCGCGATACCGGCGTCGTTCGCGGCCTTGATGACCTCGTCGTCACGCATCGAGCCGCCCGGCTGGATCACCGCCGTCGCGCCCGCCTCGATCGCGACGAGCAATCCATCCGCGAACGGAAAGAACGCGTCCGATGCGACGACCGAACCCTTCGTCAGCGGCACCGGCGCACCGGCTTCGCGCGCGGCATCTTCCGCCTTGCGCGCGGCGATGCGGGCGGAATCGACGCGGCTCATCTGCCCGGCGCCGATGCCGACCGTGGCGCGGTCCTTCGCGTAAACGATGGTGTTCGACTTCACATGCTTGGCCACGCGGAACGCGAAGCGCAAGTCCGCAAGCTCCGCGTCCGTCGGCGCCCGCGCCGTGACCACCTTCAGCGCCATGTCGTCGACCACGGCATTATCGCGTGACTGCGCGAGCATGCCGCCGGCAACCGACTTGACCGTCAGTCCCGCCGCGCGCGGGTCGGGCAAGCCGCCGGCGAGGAGGAGCCGCAAGTTCTTCTTCGCAGCGACGATCTTGATCGCTTCTTCGCTCGCGTCCGGCGCGATGATCACTTCCGTGAAGATCTCGGTGATCGCGCGCGCCGCTTCCGCATCGAGCGGACGGTTGAGCGCGACGATGCCACCGAACGCCGACGTCGAATCGCAGGCGAGCGCCTTCTTGTAGGCGTCGACGAGCGACGCGCCCTCCGCCACACCGCACGGGTTCGCGTGCTTGACGATGACGCAGGCCGCTGTGCGCGCGGGATCGAACTCGGCGATGCATTCGTAAGCGGCGTCGGTGTCGTTGATGTTGTTGTAGGAGAGCTGCTTGCCCTGCAGTTGCCGCGCCGTCGCGACGCCCGGACGCACGTCCGGCGTGCGATAGAACGCGGCATGCTGATGTGGGTTCTCGCCGTAGCGCAGCGCTTCCGCAAGCTTGCCGCCGAAGCTGCGCCAGGTCGGCGCGTTGTCGCCAAGCGTCGCGGCGAACCAGTTGGAAATCGCGGCGTCATACGCGGCGGTGCGCGCATAGGCTTTCGCTGCGAGCTTGCGGCGCAGCTCAAGGCTCGTCGCGCCGTCGTTGGCGGCGAGCGCATCGAGCACCGCCTTGTAATCCTCGCCATCAACGATCACCGCGACGTCGCCGTGGTTCTTCGCCGCAGCGCGGATCATCGCCGGGCCGCCGATGTCGATGTTCTCGATACAGTCGTCGTAAGTCGCGCCCTTCGCGACCGTCGCCTCGAACGGATAGAGATTGACGACGAGGAGATCGATCGGCGCGATGCCGTGCGCCGCCATCGCCGCTGCGTGATCCTTGTCGTCACGGATCGCGAGCAGCCCGCCATGCACCTTCGGGTGCAGCGTCTTGACGCGGCCGTCCATCATCTCGGGAAAACCGGTCAGCGCCGACACGTCGGTGACCTTCAGGCCCGCGTCGGCGATCGCCTTCGCGGTGCCGCCGGTGGACACAAGATCGACGCCGTGGCCCGCCAGCGCTTTCGCGAAATCGATGAGGCCCGACTTGTCGGACACGGAGATGAGCGCGCGCGTCACGCGGCGGAGAGAGGAGGACATGCATTAAGGCCCGTTGCTGCGCCAACCCGTGGTTGTCATACCCGCGAAAGCGGGCATCCAGTATCCCCGGTCTGTGTGGAAGCCGAGAGCTCAGTGGTTACTGGGTCCCCGCCTCGCGGGGACGACCCTTTGAGTAATCAAGCGCGCCCGTCAAGCCTTGCGACCGTGTTGTTCCCGGCAATGCTCACAACGGCAATTCCGGCTCTTCCGGCGGCCGGCCCTCGCCGCCGCGGGTCGGGTCGGCCTGCACGAAGCTCCAGGCGATATGTGCGTTGCGCCGGGCCTGCCCGTAGATGACGATCTGCGCCGTGCGGCGCGGCCCGTCGCGGCCAGGAAGGTAGACGCTCTCCTCGATCTTCACCTCTTCGTCGTGCGATTCGAAAAGCCACACGTCGCGGTTCGGCAGCATCAGCATGACGCCACGCCGGTGCGTCAGCCGGTTGGCGCGCACCGTCGGGTGCAAATGGAAGCGCACGGCAAAACGGTCAGGGGCATTGCGCGGCATCTCGAAGCCATGCCACGGCAGGATGCGGTCTTCGCCATCGAGCCGCCGGCCGTCATACGAGAGCGTGAGACGGCGCTGATGCACCATGCTGAAAGGGGCGGCGTAGCCGTCGTGGGACGCGATGAGGGTCACGCCATCGTCATCGTCCTCGCGCTCCACCGGCACATTCTCAGGCCCCGACACGATGGTCGCGCCGACCAGCCGGCGCATCGAGCCGATCCCCACGAAACGGCATGAGGAAGCGTCATCGACCGTCACGGTCGAATGCGCTGCGGTCGTGCGCGAGACGTGGCGCCAGCTGTCGCGCCCTACCGCCGGCAGGCCGCAATTGACGACGAGCCGGTGCCGCCGCACCGAGAACTCGAAGGAGAGGCACCCGGCATGCGCCTCGTGGCTCACCGAAAGCGGCGGCGGCGTGCCGGTATCGATCAAGACGACCGAGCCTTTGGCTTCGAGCCGCTGGTAGCCGGAATGGGTCGCGCTCGCAACCGGCCGGCCGCGCGCGTCGTCATACGCCGCGACGGTCGCGAGAAGGTCGGGCGGCGTCGGGCCCATGCCGTTGAAATTCGCGAACCCGCCGTCGCCATGCCGAAAGAAGCGCAGCATCGGCATCATGCGGTCGATGGCGTTGATCAGCGCCACCGGCGGCACCACGTTGCGGCCCCCGAACGCCTGACGCAGCGGTAGCAGATCGAGCAGCAGCTCGATCAGCGCTTCCGGGTTGCGGCTGATATGTCCACCGTCGGGAAGGATCTGGCGTTGCAGCTCCTCGACGAGCTGGCGACCGGCCGGCTTGAGCAGACGCCCCTGCCCCGCCATGCAGAGCGCCGCGTAGTTCAGGGCGATCAGTCCTTCCAGCACCTGCTGCCCATCGCGCAGCGTGCCCATCGCACCGCGCAGATAACGCACCTGCCGCGTCAGGCTGCGCATGAAGCGGCGATAGAAGCGCACATCCGCGTCGTGCAGCACAAAGGGCGCGTGCGTGAGCCAGGCGATGATGCGCCGCGCGAGCACTTCCGGCTTCCAGGCCACGCTATGCCAGGTGCCTTGCAGCGTGATCCACTCGTCGATCAGCGCCCGCGCATTGGAGCGCGTGATCGCGGAATCGGCGGCGCGCAGATGCCGCAGCCATCCGAAGGTGAGAAGCGCTTCGGCCCATTCCGGCGAGGGCGGGTTGAGCTCGAAAGGCGAGCGCCCGTCGCAAATGACGATCTTGCCGGCGAAGGCGAAGCGGCCGCCGTAGATTTCGCTGGCGCGCGTCGGGTCGGCGGTGCGCAAGTCCTGCGGCGCGATCAGGAGCCGATCCGAGCGCGCCGAGGCAAAGCGCCAGCGCAGCAGCGGATGCACGCTCAAGCGGCTGGCCAGGCGGCGGGCGCCGCGGCTCAGCACGAACATCGAAAGCTTGGTGCGTTCCGCGAACAACCCGCGGGACATGGTGCCTCTTGGCTTGGTCGCGAGCGTTCCCGATGGCCGCGCGTGCGCAAGATAACGAAGCGCGCCAAGGCGGCCAATGGGAGAACGCGCAGCCACCCTCACAACGGGGGGCAAAAGATCAAATTCGGGTCAGCCGCGCAGCGAAGAAACCGTCGAGGCCGGCCGGCTGCGGGTCCGGATTGGCCAGGTGCGAGGGCAAGGTGCGCAGGTCGCCATCGGCGTTGATGAGCGCGCCAAGGCCGAAAACCTCGTCGGCGGTGATCGGCAGCCGGCGGACGGCGCTGTTGCGGGCAAGGAGCGCAGCGATCTGCGCCTCCCCCTCCTCCGGCTCGAGCGAGCAGGTGCAATAGACGAGCCACCCGCCGGGCTTTGTCAGGGCGACCGCGCGGTCGAGAAGCCGGCTCTGCAGCGCGGTGAGAGGCGCGAGATCGGTGTCGCGCTTGAGATGGGCGATATCGGGATGGCGCCGGATCGTGCCGGTCGCCAGGCACGGGGCATCGAGAAGCACGGCATCGAACGGCTCCGCCTGCCATTCGGCGGCGTCGGCGGCGATAACCTCGGCGCGCAGCGACAGCCGGGCAAGATTCGTCACCAGGCGCGACAGCCGCGGCGCGGAGCGGTCCACGGCCGTCACCTGCGCGCCGGCGGCGGCAAGCTGCGCCGTCTTGCCGCCCGGGGCGGCGCAGAGATCGGCGACCGCCAGCCCCTTCACATCGCCAAGCAACCGCACCGGCAGCGCCGCGGCTGCGTCCTGCACCCACCACGCCCCTTCAACGTAACCGGGGAGCCGCGACACCGGGCCGGACATCGCCGTGCGCACCGTGCCGGTCGCAAGCACATGGCCGCGCAGGCGCGACGCCCAGCTTTCGGCATCCGCCTTCACCGTGATGTCGAGGGGCGGCGGATAAGCCAGGGCCGCCGCGATCGCGTGCGCGTTGTCCGCGCCGTAATGCGCCGACCAGCGCTGCATCAGCCAGGCGGGCGTATCGAGGCTTGCGGTATCGAGTGTCGCGAGCGTCTCGCGCCCTTCGCGGGCGACGCGGCGCAGCACGGCGTTGACGAGCGCCGGATAGCGCGCGGCACGCCGATCCGCTTGCGCGAGCCGCACCGCAAGGTCGACGGCGGCATGGTCCGGCACATCGAGCCAGAGGATCTGCGCCGCTCCGAGAAGAAGCGTCGTCTCGACGCGGCCGGCATCCGCCGGGAAGCCGTCCGTCAGATAATGCAGGAGGAGATGGCGGAGCGTACCGAGCCGCCGCAGCACCGTCGCGACCAGCATGCGGGTGAGCGCGCGGTCACGATCCGGAAGCGACGGAAGCCCGGGATGCGCATGCGATCCCTCGAGCTGGTCGTCGAGGGTGCGCCGCTGCCGGATGACGCCTTCGACGATCTCGGCCGCGATACGCCGCGCAGCGAGGCCGGGGACTTCGGTCTGCAATGCGTTGCGCGGCCGTATCATCCGCCGGGCGCTCTTTACCTGTGGGGAGTTTGAATCGGAACGGGCGGCGACCCTAGCGGTGCGATGCGGCGACAATGTGCTCGTTTGTCATTCCGGACGAGGTCGGTGCGCTGCCTACAAGTGTCGTCCCCGCGAAGGCGGGGACCCAGTACGCCGCAGCTTTGCGGGTTAAAAATCCCGGCACGAGTTACTGGATGCCCGCCTTCGCGGGCATGACAGCCGAATATGCCGAGGGATTGGTCATCATCCCCACGGACCGCGCGAGGCCGTTCCGCCCCAGGGGCCACGCGCCTCACGGGCCGCCGACGGCGTAGACCCGGCATAGCCGCCGCTCGCTCCCATCGACCGCGCCAAGTCCTCGAGCGCGGCAATGCGGTTCTCCGTCGCCGGATGCGTCGAGAACAGGTTGTCCATGCGGTGGCCCGACAGCGGGTTGACGATGAACATATGCGCCGTCGCCGGATTGCGCTCGGCGTCCTCGTTCTCGACATGATGCGCGGCGTTGGAGATCTTCGCCAAGGCCGCGGCGAGCCAGAGCGGGTGCCCGGCGATCGCCGCGCCTTCGCGGTCGGCGGCGTATTCGCGCGTGCGGCTGATCGCCATCTGCACCAGCATGGCGGCGAGCGGTGCGAGGATCACCATCGCGATCGTGCCGATGATGCCCATGCCGTTGTTGTTGTCGCGATGGCCGCCGGAGAACATGCCAAACTGCGCGATCATCGAGATTGCGCCGGCAATCGTCGCCGTGATCGTCATCGTCAGGGTGTCATGGTTCTTGATATGCGCAAGCTCATGCGCGACGACGCCGGCGACCTCCTCACGCGTCAGCGAGTTGAGAAGCCCGGTCGTTACCGCAACGGCGGCGTGCTGCGGATTGCGGCCGGTCGCAAAGGCGTTCGGCTGCGGCTGGTCCATGAGATAGACTTTCGGCATCGGCAGGCCGGCACGCTGCGCAAGTTCCTGCACCATGCCGTAAAGCTCCGGCGCCGTGCGCGCGTCGACCTCCTGCGCGCCGTACATCGACAGGACCATCCGGTCGGAATTCCAGTAGCTGAAGAGGTTCATGCCGGCGGCGATGAGGAGCGCGATCATCATTCCGCCTTTGCCGCCGATCAGGAATCCAACAGCCATGAATAAGGCGGTGAGCCCCGCCAGCAGGATGGCCGTGCGCAAGTAATTCATCGGTCTCTCCCGTCCGGCGCCCGGCGAGCAGCCGTAGCGCCACACCGGCGCCAATGTGGGGAGCCGATGGACCCTTTCTCAAGGCGTTGCGGCGCTGCGCCGCGGCTGTTCCAACGCGACGGCAAGCGGCGCGAAACAAAAGGGCCGCCGAAACGGCGGCCATTCGAAACCCGAGAAAGAGCTTGGCGTCGCTTACTGCACGATCACGGTCGTGCCGACGCTGACGCGCTGATAGAGGTCGAGCACGTCGGCATTGTACATGCGGATGCAGCCGTAAGAGACGAACCCGCCGACCGAGCGCGGCACATTGGTGCCGTGGATAGCATAGCTGCCGCCGGCGAGCGTCATCGCCGCCTCGCCCATCGGGTTGCGCGGCGAGCCGCCGGCAATGAGGTTCGGAATATTCGGGTGGTCGCGCTTCACGTCCGGCGGGGGCGACCAGGCGGGGCGGATGTATTTGCCGTCGATCCGCGTCTGGCCCGACCAGCGCTTGCCGGCCTTGCCGACGCCGACGGGATAGCGCATCGCCTGCCCGTTCCCCATCACGTAATAAAGGCGGCGCTCATTGGTGCGCACCACAATAGTGCCGGCCGGAGCCTCGCCACGAAACGTCACCACCTCGCGCGCCTGCGCCGGCGGTGCGGCAAAGACGGCGGAAACGACCGCGGCCGCCGCGGCGGCCGAAACGAGAAGCGCACGCATGGATATGAAACCCCATCGCACCGGCGCCATAGGCGGCGCCTTTTCCAAGCAACCTCAGCGGCAGGGACCATAATCCAACGCGTCTGGCGCGGCAGCGCTGAATTGTGAGTAACCTAAACCGGTAATGAAAATGCCACAGCGGTGTGGCGCGGCTGCATCGGTCGGTTTGGCCGGCCGGGGATCGCCGCCGCCCAGGCGGCCGGACCGTATTATCCGGTCCGGCCGCTCGCGCTTGTGATAAGATTGGCCCAATTTCGGAACGTGACGACACGGCCTATGCCCGGAGGGATGCGTCCCTTCGGTGGAGTCGAGGTGCCGGCCCCCTGTCGTGGACCCGATCCTCGATCGTGTACGGATCCAAAGCCACTCGAAAAAGAATTCAACGACCCGCGCAGCGACGCTCCGCCCCGAGGCACTTGCAGTTCGTGCAGTCACTCAAACGGGAGGAAGTCATGAGAAAGGCCCTGCTCGCCTCCGTGAGCGCCTTTGCGGTCCTGCCCTTTTCGATCATGCAGCCTGCGAAAGCTCAGGACACGGATGCGCAACTCGGAAAGGTTCATTTCGAAACCTCGTGCAACGAAGCGGCCCAGCGCCGGTTCGATCGCGCCATGCGTTATCAGCACTCGTTCTGGTATCGCGCGTCGAAGGAGATATTCGAGGAGACGCTGAAAGCCGATCCCGACTGCGCCATCGCCCATTGGGGCATTGCGCTGAGCTTGCTTTACAATCCTCACGCCGCGCCGCCCGCCGAGAATCTTCCGCTCGGTCTCGCCGCCATCCAGAAGGCAAAGGCGATGGGCGCCAAGACGCAGCGCGAACGCGACTACATCGACGCGCTCGGCGTCTTCTATACCGACTACGACAAGGTCGATCACCGCGCGCGTGTGTTGAAATATCTTCAGGCGATGGAAGCGCTCGCGCAGCGCTACCCGGACGACGATGAAGCGCAGATCAACTACGCGATCACGCTCAACGTAGCGGCATCGCCGACCGACAAGACTTATGCGAACCAGCTCAAGGGCGCCGCGCTTCTCGAGCCGATCTTCAAGCGGCAGCCGCACCATCCGGGTGTCGCCCACTACCTGATCCACCTGCACGACTATCCGCCGATCGCCGAGAAAGGCCTCGACGCGGCGAAGCGCTACGCCGAGATCGCGCCGGCAGCGCCGCATGCGCAGCACATGCCCTCGCACATCTTCACCCGCGTCGGCTACTGGAAGGAATCGATCGCCTCCAATGCTGCGTCCGCCCGGGCCGCCAAGGCAAGCAAGGAAGGCGACGATCAGCTGCACGGCATGGACTACATGGTCTACGCCTATCTGCAGCTCGGACAGGACAAGAATGCACGCGCGGTCATCGACGAGATGCTCGCCGCCAAGAATTTCAGCCGGTTTGCCGGTTACTACGGTCTGGCCGCGAGCCAGGCGCGCTATCCCGTTGAACGCGGCGACTGGCAAAGCGCGGCCGAGCTCAAGGTGACACCGACGAAATTCGCGTATGTGGATGCGGTCACCCATTTCGCACGGGCTCTCGGTGCTGCGCGCTCCGGCAAGCCCGAAGCCGCAAAAGCGGACATCGCAAACCTCAACGAACTGCGCGACAAACTGCGCAACGCGAAGGACGCCTATTGGTCGCAGCAGGTCGACATCCAAAGCCAGGTCGCCAATGCGTGGGTGCTGTTTGCCGAAGGCCGCCACGACGAAGCGCGGAAAGCGATGAGCGCGGCGGCGGATGCGGAGGACAAGACCGAGAAACATCCGGTGACGCCGGGGCCGCTCGCTCCCGCGCGCGAACTTTACGGCGCGATGTTGCTTGAACGCGGGAACGCGCCCGAAGCGCTCGCCGCCTTCGAGGCGACGCTGAGGAAGGAGCCCAATCGGCTCGGCGCCACGCTCGGCGCGGCGCAGGCGGCGGAGAAGGCCGGCGATGCCGCGAAGGCGCGCCTGTATTACGGCAAGGTCGTCGACCTTGTCGCAGCCGCTGACGCCGTGCGGCCGTCGCTCGTGGCGGCGCGAGCCTACGTCGCGAAGAACTGAGCGGACGAGGCGACGATGGCGAGCGCGTCCACGACGAGGCTGATCATCGTCGCCGCCGCGGCCGCCTTCGGATTGGGCGCCCTGATCGCGGTCGCCGCCGTGTCCGGATCGAAACTGGTGAGCAGCCCCGCCGCCGACGCGCGCGGCAGCGGGGCTTTGTGGACCGAGGTCGCGTGGCCATTCCCGGCCGATGAGTGGGGACGCGGGCGCGCCTTCGTCTGCAAAGCCGCCGACTGCGGCGCGGAGACCGCGCTCTACCTGCGCGCCAAGCTCGGCTTCTGCAACTGCACGACCGGCGTCGCGGACGACGATGAGCTCGAGCGCATCGGCGACCTTCATCTCACCGGCGCCACGCCCTCCGCCATGGCGGCCGGGCAGACGATCCAGGTTGCCGCGATGAAGGGCCGGATGCGCGCCTACACCGTCTCCGGCGCGCGGTCATCCAAGACGTCCGTCCTCGCGATTGCGTTCAACGACCGTTGCGACGTGATCGTCGCAACGGTCCTCGTCGGCCGCGAGCACCCAACCGCCCTGGAGCAGCCGGTGATGCGGTTCTTGAATGGACCCGACGTCGTCCGCTGGGCCGAAGTGACGCTCGGGCTGTGAGAGGCCTGTCGACGAAACCGTTATTGTCGATTGCGATCAATCTTGCGGCTCGTCATAGGCGAGATTGCGGATACGCCCCCACCCCGCGTCGGCGATTTCCGGACGCAAACCTTTACCCTTGAAGGCCATGTCGCGCAGAGCGAACTTCGATCTTTGCGTCCGGACGTCAGCCTCAGTTGCCAATCCGCTCTTCTTGGCTTCTTCGATCGCTCGGCGCTCATCCTCGTCGAGAACGTAGACGCCGGAGCGGCGCGCTTCGATCTCGCGCGCGAACTCCGCGAGTTCTTCCCTGTCTTCAGGCGGCCAGTGACGGGCCTCGTCCAAGATCACGTCGATCTGTTTCTTGGTCATCGTCTTTCTTCCGACCAAGGCGCTTCAGCGGCAATCCGACACGAAGTCTTCGGCTAGCGATAAGAATATCGGCCCCGCGTTTGCGCTTGATTCAATATCGCCCCTTTACGACCCCTTCTTGTTCTGCCGGTTGCTGACGAGGTCATCGACCACGGTCGGGTCGGCGAGCGTCGAGGTGTCGCCGAGATTGCCGAAGTCGTCTTCCGCGATCTTACGCAGGATGCGGCGCATGATCTTGCCGGATCGCGTCTTCGGCAGGCTGGGCGCGAACTGCAGCTTCTCAGGCGAGGCGAAAGCGCCGATCTCCTGCCGGACCCATTGCACAAGCTCCTTGTGCAATTCCGGGCCCGACGTCACGCCGGCCATCAGGGTCACATAGGCATAGATCGCCTGCCCCTTGATGTCGTGCGGATAGCCGACGACAGCGGCCTCCGAGACCTTTGGATGCGCCACTAGCGCGCTCTCGATCTCCGCCGTGCCCATGCGATGGCCGGAGACGTTGATCACGTCGTCGACGCGGCCGGTGATCCAGTAATAGCCGTCGGCATCGCGGCGGCAGCCGTCGCCGGTGAAGTACTTTCCGGGGAACGTCTTGAAGTAGGTGTCGACGAAGCGCTGGTGGTCGCCATAGACGGTGCGCATCTGCCCCGGCCAGGAATCAGCGAGGCAGAGATTGCCGCTGCATTCGCCTTCGAGCACCTTGCCGTCGCCGTCGACAATCGCCGGCTGCACGCCGAAGAACGGCAGCGTCGCCGAACCGGGCTTGAGCTTCGTCGCGCCCGGCAGCGGCGAGATCAGCGTGCCGCCGGTCTCCGTCTGCCACCAGGTGTCGATCACCGGACAACGGCTGTCGCCGACGACGCGGTAGTACCATTCCCACGCTTCCGGATTGATCGGCTCGCCGACCGTGCCGAGGAGCCGCAGTGACTTGCGCGAGGTCTTCTTCACGGGCTCGTCGCCCGCCTGCATCAGCGCGCGGATCGCCGTCGGCGCGGTGTAGAAGATGTTGACCTTGTGCTTGTCGATCACTTCCCAGAAGCGCGACATCGACGGATAGTTCGGCACGCCTTCGAACATCAGCGAAATGGCGCCGTTCGCGAGCGGGCCGTAGACGATGTAGGAGTGCCCCGTCACCCAGCCGACGTCCGCCGTGCACCAGTAGACGTCGCCGTCGTGATAGTCGAAGCAATATTGATGCGTCATCGACACGTAAACGAGATAGCCGGCGGTGGTGTGCAGCACGCCCTTCGGCTTTCCCGTCGAGCCTGAGGTGTAGAGGATGAAGAGCGGATCCTCCGCGCCCATTTCTTCGCACGGACAATCGGCGCCGACCGTCTTCGCGATCTCGTCGTAATAGACGTCGCGGCCCTGCTGCATGTTCACTTTCGCGCCGGTGCGGCGCACGACGATGACGGTCTCCACGCCGCCGGCTTTCTCGATCGCCGCGTCGGTGTTCGCCTTCAGCGGAATCTTGCGGCCGCCGCGCAAGCCTTCGTCGGCGGTGATGACGACCGGCGTCTTCGCGTCCTCGATGCGGCCGGCGAGCGAGTCGGGCGAGAAGCCGCCGAACACCACGGAGTGGATCGCGCCGATGCGCGTGCAGGCGAGCATCGCGTACGCCGCTTCCGGAATCATCGGCATATAGATGGTGACGCGGTCGCCCTTCTTGACGCCGCGCGCCTTGAGCACGTTGGCGAAGCGGCAGACTTCCGCGTGCAGCTCCTTATAAGTGATCGCCTTCGAATCTTTCGGGTCGTCGCCCTCCCAGATGATCGCGGTCTGATCGCCACGCTTGGCGAGGTGCCGGTCGACGCAATTGTGGGCGACGTTGGTCGTGCCGTCCTCGAACCATTTGATCGAGACGCCGTTCGCGTAGCTCGAGTTCTTCACCTTGGTGAAGGGCTTCGTCCAATCGATGCGCTTGCCGTGCTCCGCCCAGAATCCCTCTGGGTCCTTGATCGAGCGCGCGTACATTTCCTTGTATTTCGCAGCGTCGACATAGGCACGCTTCGCCCAATCGGCAGGCACATCGTAGATCTTCTCGGACATCACATTCCTCCACCCAAGCGCATACACGCGCCGTCCCCGGCGGAACGGCAGCGGCGCCGCATTATGCGGACCCATCTGCGACGGGACAAGGCGGGGTGGGTTACAACCTTCGCCGCAATCGCGGCCGGCCGCGGAACGGCATGGCGCGGCCGAGTGCCGCGGCAGCGCTATAGCGGACCTCCTACGCCGTCATGCGCGGGCTTGACCCGCGCATCCATCTTCAAAAAAAGGCTTTTCAAACGATGGATTGCCGGGTCAAGCCCGGCAATGACGAACACCTAAGGCAGGCCGAACGCCTCGCCGAGCTTCTGCATGCGCGCCTTCACATCCGCAGCCTGCATTTGCGCGGCCGTCTCAGTGAAGGCGGCGCGCAGCGCCTGACGCTCTTCGGCGACAAGGAACGGCGCCGCTTTCGGCGCCATGACCTCGAGCACGGTCAGCCGCGCGCGACGCCAGTCGTCGGTCTGATCACGCAGCGCCAACGTGCTGACCGCACCGCTGATCGTCTGCGCCGTGCCGCCGCGGATCTTGCCGATGCCGCTTTTGACGTTGGGATTGTCGAGCTGCGCGCGCGTCGCCGTACGGATGAAATCCTGCACCGTGGCGATGATCGCCATCTGGAGGCGGAGCTGCGCATCGAGATAGCGCCCGACCTCCGGCGCGAAGGTGATGGTGTTGCCGTCGACCCGCGCCATCGCTTCCGGCGTCTGCGGCAAGGCGCCGATCTCCTTCGCACCGGTGCCCGCCAGCATATAGACGAGGCCGATCTTCAAGACCGCCATGTTCCACGCATTGACGTTGTTGAGCTCGGACATCGGCTGCACGCCGCCCTTTTCCAGGACGGTCGTATCGAACACCGTGTCGAGCAGTGGCTTGGCAGCGGCGTCGGTTTCGCGCGGCACCTTGCCGGTCTTTTCCGAATCGGCGGCCAGCAGCGCGAAGGCATCGGCGGCTTTGGTGACGGCGGCGACTTTCGCCTGGTCGAGCGCCACCGCGCTCGTGCACGGCAAAAGAAGCGCAAAAAGCGCGGCGAATAGCGCATGACGCATCAGCGTCTCCCCCATGGCAGTCCCGGTAGCCATCATGGGCCGGCAGGGCCCGAAGCGACAAGGAAAATGCGCGCCTTTCAACGTCAAGAAAGCAGCCGCCATACGGCGGTGCGTTTGATGTCGTTGTCCTCGAGCTCCCGCGTCACCGGCACGCCATACTCGGCTAGCCGTTCGAGCCGCGGTTTCGGAAGATAGCTGCGGCCGGGATCGCCGACCAGCACGGCCGCGCCGCGCGCGGCCTGACGCTCGAGAAATGCGAGGACGCGCCCGGCCGCCGTCTGTTCGTAGAACAGATCGCCCACGAGGACGACGTCGTAGCGAAGGGCGGGCATCGCATCGTCGAGAAGGTCGCGGCTGAGCACCTCGACATAGACGGCGTTCGCCGCCGCATTGAGCTCGATCGCCGCTGCGGCAAAAGGGTCGATCTCCGACGCGATGACGGGCGCCGCGCCGGCCATGGCCGCCGCGATCGCGACAAGGCCGGAGCCGGCGCCGAGATCGAGCACGCGGCGGCCGCGCAGGCGCGCGGGATCATCGAGGATGTAGCGCGCGAGCGCCTGCCCTCCCGCCCAGGCGAAAGCCCAGAACGGCGGCGGCAATCCCATAGCGCCGAGCTCTTCCTCGGTTTTCAGCCACAGCGGCACCGCCTCGTCGGCGAGATGGAGCACGATCTCCGGCACATGCGGCACCGGCTGCAGCCGCGTTTCGGCGCGGACAAAGGCGACACGCCCGCTGCCCGTCAGATCGTCATGCGCAGTCATCACTCATTCGTGGATTCCAAAACAGCAGCGACTAACGACATTACGCCGTTCGTTCGTGGCGCATCGCCGCAAACAATTCGTCCCGGCAAAAGAAAAAAGCCGGCCGCAAACGCAGCCGGCTTCTTCGATCTTTGACTGCGAATTGCGATCAGTAGTCGCAATACACGCGCGCGCTGGTCCACGGATGATGGCAGATGCCGGGTCCGATCCACGGGAACCAGATGCCGCCGCGCCAGCCGCCACGACCGCGGCCTCGGCCACGACCGCTCCAGCCACCACGGCCACCTCGGCCGCGAGAGACGCCGCCACGGCCACCTCGGCCGCCGCGGGCCATGCCGCCGCCACCTCGGCCACCGCCGCCACGGGCCATGCCGCCGCCGCGACCACCACCACCACGGCCGCCACCACCGCCGCCGCGGCCACCACCGCCGCCACGAGCGAATGCGTCAGTCGCCGTGCTGATCGCGAATCCAGAAATGGCGAGCATTGCGAGGCAGTACATTCCGAGCATTCCTGCTACGGAAAAGCAGCGCCTCAGCCATGAACGCTTGGCGCCTGCGTTTGTCTTCATTCCTCACCTCCGCCTTCGTTAGGCTCCGGCATAAGAGGTCCGGAGAGCAAGCCGCGACCCGTTGAAAGTTCGGTCTCGCGCGGCACCGCGGGTATGCTAAGACCACCGCATGAATGCGTCAAGGTATCCCCAACCGGGACAACCCGATCCGTCTTCAACGACTTGCAAGCATTTTGTCGTAAATCTTGTCGGGCGTTTCCTGCACGATGAGGACGACGGGCTTGCCGTCCGTGTCGACCACCGTGGTCCGCAGCCGGGCCCCGTCGCCCTTGTCCCATTTCTGCGGTTCGAACGAGACGACCTGATCGAGATTAACGTAAACGCTCTGGCCGCTCGCTTCGGTCAGTTTGATGATCCACGCCATCCGTCATCCTTCCTGCTGTA
The DNA here is from genome assembly GCA_050187875.1 of Variibacter sp. Taxonomy (GTDB): domain Bacteria; phylum Pseudomonadota; class Alphaproteobacteria; order Rhizobiales; family Xanthobacteraceae; genus JAFKKS01. The sequence goes on along the minus strand of JBFWXB010000014.1, from coordinate 18,897 downwards.
TCCGGACCCTCAACCTTTAAGGCCGCGGGCCGCGCGCGTCGATCCGTCGTCGATGGCGATGCTTCGCGCATGTAACGGGATCTCATGACAAAGCCGACCTATGTCCTCGGACTGAACTGCTACGATCACGACATGAGCGCCTGCCTCTTGCGTGACGGCGCCATCGCTTACGCTATCGCCAAGGAACGCATCACGCGGCGCAAGCACGCGACCGGCCTGCATCGCGAAGCCGTCGATTACGTCCTCAAGGCGGAAGGCATCACGCTCGCCGACGTCGATCTCGTCGTGCGCAATTGCTACATCCTGCGCGTCGAGGACCTCGAGGAACGCCTCGCCTACCAGGACATGCCGGCGTTCCTTGGCGAGGACGAACGCGACACCATCGCCGACGACCCGCTGTTCCGCCCGCGCTCCGACAAGGTCGTCACCGTCTCGCATCATCTCGCGCATGCCTACAGCGCTTTCGCCGTCTCTCCCTTCGAGGAGGGCGTGGTGATGATCGTCGACGGCGTTGGCAGCTATAAGTCGGATGTCACCGAACCGTTCCCCGGCGCCGACAAGGTCAGCCCGCTCGCGCGCGAATCGGAAAGCTATTACCGCTTCCGCGGCTCCGAGATCGAGTGCCTGAAGAAAGTCTGGATGGAGCCGGCGCGCGGCGTCCTCAGTGACGAGTTCTTCAACATGGCCGGGCTCGGCGCGCTCTATAGCCGCGCTTCGACCTATGTCTTCGGCGACTGGAACAAGTGCGGCGAGCTGATGGGGCTCGCGCCCTATGGCCGTAAGGACCGGATGCCACCACTGATGGAGATGCGGGGCGGCGAACTGCATGTGCCGGAATGGACGGCCGAGTTGAATCGCCCCTACCTCATCGACGGCGGCGAGAAGTGGGAGGACAGTCCCGCGATGTCGCATTGGGAAGACCTCGCCTGGCGCGTGCAGGATGACACTGAGACGGTCCTGCTCGAGCGCGCGCGCTGGCTGCGCGAGACGACCGGCGCGAAGAACCTCTGCATCGCCGGCGGCGTCGCGCTCAACTGCGTCGCCAACGGGCGCATCGCGCGCGAGGCCGGCTTCGACAAGGTCTGGATCCAGCCGGCGGCCGGCGACGACGGCATCGCCATCGGCTGCGCCTATTACGGGCGGCTTGCGCTGCAGAAGCAGCCGCGCAATTTCGTGATGACGCACGCTTTCGTCGGCAAGCCCTATACCGACAAAGACGTTCACGAGGTCACCGACAAGCGGCTGGTGAAGCTCGCAACGATCACCAGGCGAAGCGACGACATCTGCCGCGACACCGCAAAGGTGCTCGCCGACAGGCAGGTGGTCGGCTGGTTCCAGGGCGGCTCGGAGTTTGGCCCCCGCGCGCTCGGCAACCGCAGCATCATCGCCGATCCGCGCACGGCGGAGATGAAGGATCATCTCAACAATCGCGTGAAGTTCCGCCAGCCCTTTCGGCCCTTTGCGCCGATCGTGCTGGAGGAGCGCTCGAACGAGATTTTCGAAGGCGACCAGGACTCCCCCTTCATGCTGCTCGCCAAGCACGTCAAGCCGGAATGGCGCGACAAGATTCCGGCGATCGTGCATGTCGACGGCACCGCGCGCGTGCAAACTGTCAATCGGGAGCAGAACCCGCGCCTTTATGGCCTCCTCAAAGCCTTCGATGCGCTCACCGGCGTTCCGGTGTTGCTCAACACCTCGTTCAACGTGAAGGGCGAGCCGATCGTCGAGACGCCGCAGGATGCGCTGGAATGCTTCCTCGCGACCGGCATCGACTATCTCGCGATCCACGACCTTCTCATCTCGAAGAACTGGGCGCACCGCTTCCTGGCGCCACTCGTGCGCACCTATTCCGATGTGGTAGTGATTGCCCGCACGGGCATGAAGGGTTAGCCGACCCGGAGACAGGCCGCATGCAGGCCGGACCGAGCGCAACGACGACGATGGTGGCCGGGCAGCCGCAGCTTCCGGCAGCGCCCTCCGCCAGCGCCGCGGCGCCGCCCCGCGCACGGTCGCGGCTGACGGCGGCCGGCTATCTCGCGATGTCGCTCGTGATCGTGTGGCACACGACAGCGATGGCGCTCACGCTCCTGCCGGATAGCGCTGTCACCGATGCCGTGCGCAAAGTCTTTGCGCCCTACATCACGCTGCTGCGGCTCGATAACGACTGGGGATTCTTCGCGCCCAACGTCGGTTCCGGATACACACTGCGCTACGTCGTCGAAGACGCCTCCGGAAAGCGCCAGGCCTTTTCGCCGGTCGACGACCTCAACCGTTTTCTTCCCGTCTCGATCTGGTTTCGCGACCGCTATCGCGCCGCGGTGTCCTGGCCGCATCTCTACGCCGGGGCGATCGGCGAATCGCTCTGCCGCGAACATGCGGACCTGCACCCGGTGACGATCACGTTGCTGTCGGTCGACCAGAAGGATTTTTGGCCGGAAGATCGCAGAGCCGGCAAGGATCCGCTGGACGACGAGTTCCTCACCATCCGTCAATTGAAGAAGGTGTCATGTCCAGCGACCTGACCGCTGGCGCTGCGCCCTCGCGCCGCGTGTCCTTCGCAGCGCTCGGCACGCTCTGGTCGCGCGTCTGGTTTCAAGACAAGCCGACGACCCCGCTCGAGATCACGCGCATCGGCATCGGCGCGGCGATGCTGCTGCATTACGCGCTCGCCACGCCCTATCTCTTCCTGTTCTGGGGTAACGACGGCTGGATGCCGCGCAGCCGCTTCGGCGGGCCGGACGCCGATGTCTGGGTGCAGTCGGTCTTCTTCTACTTCAATGCGACGTGGCAGTGGGCCGTCTTTCACGCGGTGTTTCTGTTCTGCTGCGCAGCGCTCATGCTCGGCTGGCGCACGCGCTGGGTGAAATGGCTCGTCCTGATCGGCCACATCTCCTACGATCAGCGCAACACGACGCTGGTTTACGGCGTCGACGCCATCCTCGCCTGCCTTCTCGTGATCCTTTGCTTCGCGCCGACGGGACGCGCGTTGAGCCTCGACCGCGTGCGCGACGTGCGCCGCGCCAAGCGGCAAGACCTTGACGCGAACGTTCCGCAATTCACCAGCCGCTGGGCCGGCGCTTGCGTCCGCCTGATGCAGGTCCAGATGGCGGTGCTCTTCTATGTTAGCGCCACCGACAAGATGACCGGCGCGGACTGGCAGATGGGCGACGCGGTGTGGCGCGTTTTCTCCCACACCGATTACTACAACGCGCTGATGCTCGACGTGCTGGCTTCGCAGCCCTGGATGATCACGGTGGCGAGCTACGGCACGATCGCGATCGAGCTCTTCTATGTCGTGTTCATCTGGCCGCGGTGGACGCGCCCGATCGCCCTCGCCGGCGCGATCTTCCTGCATTCGCAGTTCGCGCTTCTCATGCGGCTCTATTATTTCTCCTTCGTCATGACGATGGGCCATATGAGCTTCGTGCGTCCGGAATGGCTGCATCGCCTCGGCACGGCGTGGAAGCGCCGCGTCGGCAACATGGAAATGATCTACGACGGCCATTGCGGCTTCTGTAAGCGGTCGATGGCGGCGTTTCTCGCCTTCGACGGCCTGCGCCAGATCAGCATCCGCGACTATCGCGCGAACCCCTCGCCCGTGGTGCCGAGCGAAAAAGTCGACAAGGCGCTCTACCTCGTGCTGCCGGACGGCCGCGCGCTGCCCGGCTTCGACGCCTACCGGCATGTCGTTCTGCGCGTGCCCGGAATGTGGTGGATGGTGCCGCTCTTCTACATTCCGGTCTTGAGCCGCCTCGTCGGCCGGCCGCTCTACAATTGGATCGCGTCGCATCGGAGCGTGCTCAGCAAATACGCTTGAGCCGCGCGGAGACAGCGGAGCGCAGATGCCGCAAGGCCCATCCGACGAGCGTTGCCGCCTGCTGATCCCGCGGCTCGAAGTCGGCGCCAACGACGCGCCGGCGCAGCGCTTCGCCCGACTGGCGCGATGGTTCGACAATCTGTTTCTGCGCGGGACGTTCAACGGCACGATCCTCATCGCGCGGAATGGCGAAGCGCAGTTCGCGCGGTCCTACGGGTTCGCGGATATTCCCGCTAAAGTACCGGTCACCGCGCGCACGGCGTTCTCCCTCGCCTCGGTGTCGAAGCAGTTCACCGGCATGGCGATCCTGCTGCTGCGCGCGCAAGGGCGGCTTCGCCTCGACGATCTTTTATCGCACCACATTCCGGAGCTCGGATTCTATCGCGGCGTCACGCTCATGCATCTTCTGCACCACACGTCGGGCCTTCCCGACTACGCCGAACTCGCCGCCGCCTTTTGGGACCGCACGCGCCTGTTGACCCAGGCCGATATGATCGCGCTCATCGCCACCCACCGCGCGGAGCCCTATTTCGCGCCGGGCGATGCGTTCGAATATTCCAACACCGGCTATGCGCTGCTCGGCGAGGTCATCATCCGAGCGTCGGAAATGAGCTTCCCGGACTTCATGCAGGCGGCGATCTTCGCTCCGCTGCGCATGACGGATAGCGCTGCGTATAATCTGACGGCGCCGCGCTTTCCGCTGGCGGAGCGCGCCTTCGGCTTCAGCCGCGACAAAGGCGGGCGCGGCCCCGTGCAGCCCCGCGACCTCAACACGCTGGACGGCACCTATGGCGACGGCGGCCTTTACGCGAGCGCCGCCGACCTCCTGATTTGGGATCGCGCGTTGCGCGACGGCGCGCTTCTGCCGACGGACGCCTATCGCGAAGCTTATGCGCCCGCGCGGCTGAACGACGGGACGCTGTCCTCTTACGGCTTCGGATGGGACCTCGTGTCGGAAACTGTCGTCAAGCACTGGGGCGAATGGGAAGGCTTCTCCGCCTATCTCCGCCGCAGCCTCGCGCAGCGAACGCTGCTCGTCCTTCTCTCCAATCTCGGCCCGCCGGCCTGCGTCGATGCGATGACGACGGAGCTCGACGCCTTCATGGATGTGCCGCCACCGGCGATGGCATAACCAGCGCGTCCCGCAGCGGCCTGCGAGGTTGAGCGCACAGTTAGGGCCGATGCCGCCATCGTTAAAAACGACGCGATCAAATTAACGCGACGCGCGCGCTCCTCTGGTACAGCGAAGCAAACTGCAACCTTCGGCTGTGACATGCGCATTCTCGGTCTTGCTCTTCTCTCCTTCGCCATTGCCGTTCCCGCGTCCGGCGAAGCCGCCAGCGTCGCGTGCTCCAAGGACGCGATGGAAATCGCACCCAGCGCGGTCGTGGAGCCCTGTTCTGCCCGCCTCGCGGAAGCCGGTCTGTCGGACGCCAACCGGGCTTCCTTCCTGTTCGTCAGGGGGCAGGCCTATCATCGCACGTCGCGTATGGAGCTTGCGGCAGCCGACTACGACGCGGCGCTGAAGATCACGCCCGAGAACGCCGACATTCTCGTATCGCGCTCCAATATCGATCTGCGCAGCGGAGATGGCCGCACTTACGTTGCGCGCGTCGTGCGGGCCATGGACCTTGCACCGGAGAATCCCCGCGTGCTGCGCGCCGCGGGCACGCTGCTGCAGAACAGCGGAGAGCCCGAGCGCGCGATCCAGGCCTATACGGAGGCGCTCAGCAAAGGCCTGGAGCCTTTCGCGCTTTATTTTCGCGCCATGCTTTATCGCGACAAGCGCTCCTACAAGGAGGCGCTCGCGGACGCGGACGCCTTGGTCGCGATACCCGCCGACAAAATCAACCGCTGGGGATATGTCGACAATGAGGGTGTGCCGCGCGACTTCCACGCCGAAGCGTTGAGCGCACGCGCAGAGATCTATGAGTTCATGGGCAAGGTCGATCTCGCGGAGAAGGATTACGACGCAGCCATCGCGCAGGAGCGCTCCGCGCCCACCCTTCAGGCGCGCGGAGAGCTCTTGGCCGCCAAGCCCGATCGCGCCGCCGAGGCGCTTCGCGATCTTCGCGAGGCCGTTGAGCGTGAACCGGGCAACCCGCGCCTCCAGTACAACGCAGCCCGCATCCTGGTGAACTTGAAGGACAGCGATCACGCCATGACGGCGCTCGACAACGCCATTGCGGCGTGGCCGAACTATTCGCGCGCCTTGCAGCTGCGCGCCAAGTTGAACCGGCAATCCGCCAAGACCGATGCCGCGGTCCGCGACTACTTGGCGGCGATGCAATCGGACGTGATGGTCCGGCGCGCTTCGATGGAAGCGCTAAGGCGCGCGGGATATTGGACGACGGCGGTCGAGAACCCGAACGCCCCGGGGCTGGAAGACGCCGTGCGCGCCTGCATGCTCGATGTTCAATGCAACTGAGCGCAGCATGAGCGTCGCAACGACGTCGCCGTCCTGCGTTGCGGCGCTCGCCGGCGCAGCCTTGCTCTTGTCGGTCGGAACGGCCTGGTGCACGAGCCCGCTTGGGCGTATCGGCGCCTTCAAATCCATCGTTCCGCTCAAATGCGATGCCGGCCCGCAGGCGCAGTTTCGCGGCGACTGCGATCCGCCGCAGGTCAATGACGATCTATCCTTGCAGGATCGTGTGCAGGCTCATCTTCTCCGCGCGGAGAAGCTCGTGCGGCTGTTTCGTTCGCAGCAGGCGCGCGCGGATGCCGATGCGGCCTTGCGGCTCGATCCGACGAACATGGCCGCCTTGAAGTTTCGCGCGCGCCTTCTGATCAGCCTGATGGACAACCGGGGCGCCGCCCGGGACCTCGAAACCGGCTTGCAGTTGTCGCCGCAAGATCCGGACCTCCTCGGCACTTACGCAGAGCTGCTCTTTGGCGAAGACAAGTTGCGCGACGCATTGCGTGATGCCTCGGCCGCCCTTGCCGTCCGCGCTGACGATGTGGAGACGTTGATCCTGCGCGCGCGGATCCTCATGCGGCAAAAGTCGTTCGAAGCCGCCGAACAGGACTTGGACCGAGCGCTTGCGACGGAACCGGACGCCGAAGCCCCGCGGCTTTTACGCGCGCAGCTTTTGCTCCAAACGCAAAAACCCGAGGCGGCAATCGACGATGCCGACAAAGTTCTCGCACGGCGCGCGGGCGACCCCTCGGCGCTCGAGGTCCGCGCCTATGCCCACATCGCATTGGGCGATTCCGGCGCGGCGATTGAAGACATTTCCAAGCTGATTGGAAAGCCGGGACAGCCGACGACGGCCTCGCCGGCCATGACACCGTTCAGCAAGTTCTTCGTCCAGCGCGCCATCCTTCTGGCGCGTGTTGGCAACAAGGCGGATGCGCGCAAGGACCTCGAGGCGGTGCTCGCGAGCGGCGGCACGCGCGCGGTCTTGCGCTTGCAGGTCATGATGCGGCGTCTCGGCTTTCCCGATATCCCGATCGACGGCAAGCGAAACGATGCTTTCGACGAGGCCTTGATGGCCTGCGTCATAAACGAGGCCTGCGGACGCGGGATCGCCAATCCGATTTGACCGACGGCTGGATTGTACATCGAGGCGCGGGCCGAGCCGTTCTGCTGCGCCGATATCTTACCCGCTTTGCCGGCTTTGCTGCAGGTCGGCGCGGGTGCGGAACGAGCGGCGATGGCAGCGCGGACACATCACAACGAACTCGTCCGCCAGAGAGTCCACATTCCTGACTTCGATCGTCGTGCCGCAATGCGCGCAGGAGACGGTGGAGAGCATCGAGACGCGCGGCTCGCGCTCATCCTCCGTCCTCTTTCTCCGAAAACTCACGAGCGATCTCATCGACAAACTCCGTCTTGGTCGAAGGACCCGACGGCTGTGGCTCGAACCCATAACGCGCGGCCGGATCGGACCCGTGCGCGGGCCGCCCGTAGCCGTAGGCGCCCCGCACATCGCCGACGCCCTCCTGCACCGGTTCTGTCGGCATGAGCGGTATCTTCGGCAATGTCATGTCGCCCTCCTTCGTGATGTTAGGCACGACAGGAGGCGGTCGTTCCGGCCGTCGCAGGCGCAGCGCGATCATGCTGAACAAAGCGTAAAGGGCGATGCATCCGAGCGGCCGCGGCAGCACCCTACTTGCATCGGAACGGCAGGCCGCGGGAGGCGTTGGGTAGAAGGCCTAGCAAGATATGAGGTCGGTATGACTAAGACTCTCATCGCCGCGTGCTCTGCAGCAGGCATCCTACTCGGCACCGTTTCCGTCGGCTGGGCACAAAATTCCGCCGCGGAGAAGACGCCCGGCCACAAGATGCAGGATCGTGGCTCGGTGAAAGGCGAGCCTGGCGCCTCAGGTTATTCGCCTGGTCACAAGATGCAGGACCAAGGAAGCAAAGGCGGCAATACGGGGGCTTCGGGCTACGCGCCGGGGCATACCAAGAAATCGCCCCATACCGAAAGCAAGAGCGGCACGCGCCGCTGACAACGTTGTCGACGCGAGGCCTTCCTCCCTTCCGCGAGGAAGGCCTTTCATGAATGAGCGATTTCGGCAGCTTGCGATCACCAACGGGCGCGTTTAACTTTCGCAAGCAGGGGATCGGCAGTCTCCCCTTGAGACCTCGGGTCCAAGCACTGCGCAACACTCGACTCGTCGGGGAGATTGCGCATGAACGGATCCACCCTCTCACATCTCTCATCCGACATTAATGCGCGGCCGAGCCCAGGCGGGTTCTCCGGCCGAGCGGATCAGTCTTCGAAAACATCGCGCCTTGCGCGGCCGATGGCGCTTGCCGCCATCGCGTTGCTGGCGTTGACGGTCCTGACAATACCCGCGCAAGCGCAGCGCATTTCTTTTGCCGACATGCCGCTCGGCGCCAAGCCGAAGGATTTCGAGCCGGCACTGACCGGCAGCGGCCAACAGGGCGAATGGACGGTCGTCGAGGACGCTACGGCCGAGGGCGGGCGCGCGCTCGCGCAGTCGAACGCCGATCCGACGGATTATCGATTTCCGCTGGCGATCTACATGCCGACCGTGCCGAGCGACGTCGAGGTCACCGTCCGCTTCAAGCCCGTCTCGGGACAAGTCGATCGGTCAGGCGGCGTCATCGTTCGGCTGGTGGACCGCAACAATTATTACGTCGCGCGCGCCAACGTTCTCGAAGAGAATGTGCGCTTCTATCGAGTTGTGGCGGGCCGGCGGCAGCAGCTCGCGACCGCACATGCGAAGATCACGACAGCGCAATGGCACACCTTGAGCTTACGCGCGCAAGGCGATCGCTTCACCGTGTCGTTCGATGGCAAGCCGATGCACACGACAACGGACAAAACCTTCGCCTCGCCCGGCAAGATCGGCCTGTGGACCAAGGCCGACAGCGTAACCCGCTTCGATTGGATCGACATCAAGCCGCAGAACTAGCGCCGCTCCTGTCGGCCATATCTGAAGTCGGCGACAAGCGAAACGAGATGAGCGCGTCAACCAGACCGTGAGAGAAACATGACCCGTATCGGCAGCTCCGGCACGTTGATTCTATATACGGCGAGGGCGGTGCGCGGCTTTGGCGACGGCTTTGCGATCATTCTTCTGCCGGCTTACCTCGCACTCATCGGCTTTGATTCCGTCGCGATCGGATTTGTCGCGACCGCTGCGCTGCTCGGCACAGCGCTGTTGACGCTTGGGGTCGGCGCCATTGCGTCACGTCACGATCTCAAGAACCTGTTGCTTGCAGGCGCCATCATCATGGCGTGTACCGGACTGGCGTTTCCGACGGTCCACCACATCGCGCTGCTTGGGATCGTGGCGTTTCTCGGAACGATAAACCCTTCTTCGGGCGACATGGGCGTGATGATCCCATTGGAGCATGCGATGCTGGCCCATCGTGCGCCCGACGATGCGCGGACAAAAATGTTCGCGCGCTACAGTTTGATCGGCGCGCTGTCGATGGCGGCGGGGTCTGCGGCAGCCGCACTGCCGGACTATGCCGTCGCGCTTGGCGTCGGCCGCCTTCAGGCCTTTGAGTGGATGTTCTACGGCTACGCCGCTCTCGGTCTTCTCAGCGCGTTTCTCTATACGCGTCTGCCGCACGCCCAGATGGACGATGCGGCTCGGGCCGCACCGCTGCGCCAATCGCGGCGCATCGTGTTCAAACTCGCCGCGCTCTTCAGCGTCGATGCTTTCGCTGGGGGCTTTGTCGTGCAGTCCCTACTGGCGCTGTGGCTGTTCCAGAAGTTCGACTTGTCGCTTGCGGCGGCAAGCGTGTTCTTCTTCTGCACCACCATCCTCAGTGCGCTCTCCTATCCGATCGCGGCGCGGCTCGCCAACCGCATCGGGCTCATCAACACGATGGTTTTCACCCACATTCCGTCGAGCCTCTTCCTTATCGCCGCGGCATTCTCGCCTGGTCTTTATGCGACCCTGGCATTGTTGCTTCTGCGCTCCGCCTTGTCGCAGATGGACGTGCCGACGCGGACCTCGTACGTGATGGCCGTCGTCACGCCTGCGGAGCGCGCCGCGGCCGCGAGCGTGACGGCGGTGCCGCGCAGCCTGGCGTCCAGCATCAGCCCCATCTTCGCCGGGGCGCTCCTGACGCTGCCGTTCTCGGGGTTTCCGCTCCTCATCGCAGGTACGCTGAAGATCGCCTACGATTTCGGCCTGCTTTGGAGCTTCCGCCACATCAAGCCGCCCGAAGAACAATTGCAGACGAGCGACTCCGTGCCGAATCCAACGTGATGCTCGCTCACGTTCGGCGCCGCCACATGCGGCCTGAGAGCAGAGGACATGATTGCGGCCTTCCATTGGTTGATGCCGAAATCTGTGCAACTTCTCTTATAGCGGTCTTCCGTACATAAGAAGCGAAGATCTCCGCATACGTACGGCAGGCGATACTTCGATGATTTTCCCCCTGCATATTAACGGTTGACGTTACCAAGACCATACGTATACGCTCCTGTTAACGCACAGCGTTCATATGGCGCAAATGGCTGATTTCCTTGACAAGCTGCTCTTGAGCGACCGCTCAACACGCGCCGGTCGCTACATCAGACAGCCAACCGGCTACCGGGCCTTCATACCTGCGACGCTTCCGCCCGACCCCGCGGTCCAAATGGATTCCGAAATGCAGCACCTGCTGTCGGAAGCGGACCGAGCCTTGGGGCGCTTGGAAGGATCGATACAGACCCTGCCGAATCCCGATCTATTCGTTTTCATGTACGCGAGAAAAGAGGCAGTTCTTTCTAGTCAAATCGAAGGGACCCAGGCTTCAATCAACGATCTGCTGAAGGCCGAAGCGGAAGTATTTGACTCCTCCTCGCCTAAAGATGTGGATGAGGTGCTGAACTACGTAAAAGCGATGAATTATGGTCTGGGAAGATTGGATGAACTTCCTCTGTCTATCCGTTTGATCAAAGAAATACATAGCCGCTTACTGGAGGGTGTCCGGGGCCGTTCTCTTCAACCTGGAGAATTGCGTCGAAGTCAGAATTGGATCGGCCCGGCCGGTAGCACCCTGCTAAACGCGATCTTCATCCCTCCTCCCTATCAGGAAGCCGAGGCGGCACTGGGAGACTTGGAAAAATTCCTTCATGTCGGTGATGACCACCTGCCGCCGCTGATCAAGATAGGACTCGCGCATGCACAATTCGAAACGATACATCCGTTCCTAGACGGTAATGGGCGGGTTGGAAGACTGCTGATTACATTTTTCCTCTGCCAACAGGGAATTTTGACGAAACCAGTGCTGTATTTGTCCTATTATTTCAAGCAAAATCGAACAGAATACTACGAGCTGCTGCAGCGCGTTCGAGACAAGGGTGATTGGGAGGCTTGGCTCAAGTTCTTTCTTCGCGGAGTTGGTTCAGTTGCCGCCCAAGCTACTCAAACCGCGCGAAACATTGTTGCCTTGAGAGAAGAGCACCGAACGCTTGTCATGGATCGGCTTGGAACGTCAGCGGCGAACGCCATCAGGTTGCTTGAACACCTCTACAAACGGCCCAATATCACAGTGAATCAAGCTAAAGATTTGCTAGGCATTAGCTATCCCAATGCAAACAACTTAATAGAAAAGTTGTGCGAGAACAAAATACTCTACGAGATTACTGGACAGGCCCGCAATCGCCTTTTCTTCTATACCTCATACGTTGACCTGTTTGCGAGCCTCTAACCCGTACCTGCGGGCTGTACCTGCAGATTTAGGTGCGGGCCGTCAACCCCTCGAAAATTCAAAAAGTCAGGCGGTATCAAAGTGGTGCCGCAAGAGGGATTCGAACCCCCGACCCCGTCATTACGAATGACGTGCTCTACCAGCTGAGCTATTGCGGCGCCGCGCGTTGGAATACCCGTCGACGGCCGGACGCGCAAGCGCGGAGCGCGTCCACGAAAGTGGGAACCGGTTTTCCCTCCGGACGCGCGACAGACGAAACACCTATAGCGCAGAGGCGGTTAGAGCCGGTCAGCGCTAATGGCGTGGGTCGGGCTCCGGGCCCGGATCGTCCGGCGCGTGCATCAGCGGAATGATCGGCTCCGGCCGTGCCGCCGGGGCGGAAGCCGGGCGGGACGGAGGCACCGCGGCGACCGGCGGTGGTGCCGTCTCCGGGCCTGCGGACGGCGCCGGCGTGGAGACGCCGGACGTGACTTCGACCATTGCCGGTTCCGCGGGCTTCGTCGCCACGTCGGCTATCGTTTGTGTGGACGGCGCTTTGCTCGCCGGCGTTGGAGGCGCGGCCATGACCGGAAGATCGTCGCTCTCCGTTTCGGTGCGGGAGGGCAACGCGATGGGCGCAGGCCGTTCGGATTCGGCAACCGCACCTTCATGCACGAGCTCCGAGACCGGCGGACGCCAGGCGAAGGCGTCGAGCCGCCCGGTGACCGGCGAAACGGGAAGCCAGCGTTGCGAGACGATGCCGTCGGCCGTCCACGCCGGGTCGCGCGCCGCGCGCATCGCCCGCGCCATCCATTCGCGCGCGCGGCCGATGTCGCCGTTCTCCTTCTCCTCGAGTTCCGCCATCAGCATGGCGGCGCGCTGCGTCAACGGATCGAGCAGGCCGCCGTTGAGCGCGTCGCGCGCCGTCTTGAACTCTTGTGCATCGAGCGCGGCGCGCGCGACGGCAAGCCCCGCCTCGCGATGACCCTTGGCCTGCGCTGCCAGCGTCTGCACCCGCGCCAGACGATCACGCACCGAATCGCCGGTGCGCAGATAGGCATAAGTGTCCGCGATCTCGGGATGCGGGCTTTCGCGCCAGGCGGCTTCCAGAACCTTCGCCGCGCGGCGCCGCTCACCGCCTTCGAGCGCAAGCCGCCCGGCAAGGACCGCCGCCGGAACAAGGTTCGGCGCAAGCTTCGCCGCCTCGAAGGCGAGTGCTTTCGCACGCGCCGGATCGGAATGTTCGAGCTCCGTGGCGCGCGCGGTGAGCAGCACGGCGCGATGGCGGCGATAGGTGTCGCGCTCGATCAGCTTGCCCCGCAGATTGGCTTCGAGCACGGCGAGGGCGCCGTCCCAGTCGCTCGCCGCGCAGCGGAAATCGAACGCCGCCTGCCCGGCCCACGGCAGCGACGGCGCCTCGCGCGCCGCCTCCTCCGCGAAGCCGCGCGCCGCCGCCATGTCGTCGCGGCGCTGCGCCTCCACATAGAGGCCGCGCAAGCCGAGAAGCCGCGTGTCGTCGCGTTCCGCCATGGCGCGGAACGCCTGCTCGGCGCGCGCGCGGTCGCCGGCGAGCTGCGCCGCCTGCGCCTGCAGGAGCAGCACCAACGGCTCGTCGCGCGCAAAGCGCTCCGCGTCGCCCGCATGGCGATGCGCCGCCCGCATGTCGCCTGACGCGACCGCGATCAGCCCATGCGAGACTGCGCGACGGCCGCGGCGATAGCGCCGGTCCGCCATGGCGCGGCGCGCCGCGCGCGGCGTGCGCCAGATGACGCGCAGCGCCGCCCAGAGCGACATCAGCAGAACGAGCAGTACCGCGACGGCAGCGACCGCGACCATCACCGAGGTCTCGATGTGATAGCCGAGCCAGGTGATCGCCACGTCGCCGGGACGTTCCGCGACCCACGCGCCCGCAAGCGCCGCCAGCGCGACAAAGACGAAGAAGACGATGACGCGGAACATCGATGCGCGCCTATTTCGGTTGCTGCGCGAGCGCGGCGACGGCGTCGCGCGATTGCTTGCGCGCAAAGTCGAGCGCCGCCTGCCGCGCCTCGACGCGCTTGATCCAAGCGTCCGCCGGCGCCCGCGCCGTCTCCGGCATGGCGCGCAAGGCCGCAACCGCGGCGGCAAGATCGCCGCGCGCCGCCGCCTGCTCGGCGGCCGCGAAGTCGCCCGGCGCAGGCTGCGCGGGAGCATCCGCCGGCCGGATGCGGATGAGCTTCGCCGCATGCGCCTGCAGACGATCGAAAAGCCCCACAGTCTCGTCGCGCCGCGCGGACGCGCCGCGCGCATTGGTCGCGATCGTGCGAAGCTCTTCCGCCAGCGCCGCCGCCGATGGCAGTCCTGTTGTCGCAAAGGCGTCGAGCGGCGCGAACACCGCAGGCGCTGCCGCTAGCGCCTTCGCCGCGGCAAGCTCGCTCGCATAGGGCACGCCGCGCTCGACCGCGTCGCGCAGCGCATTCGCCGCGGACGCCGTGCGCGCGGCGCGATCGACATCCGACGGCTGCGGCTGCGCGGCTTTGCTTTCGAGCGCTGCCATACGCTGCTTGAGGGTATCGAGATCGGATGACATTTCCGATGCCGCATTCGTCGCCGCACCAGAGGAGCGCATGGCGGCGTCGCGCGCCGCCTGGGTCGAGGTGGCGACCTCGTCGAGCCGCTTGTGCAGCGCCTCGATCTCGCCGGTCAACGATTTCGTGTTGGCATCGAGCGCGCTCAGGCGCTCGCCGAGCCCGCTGTCGGCCGCCGGGGCGGGAGACGCGAGCGCCGCCTCCACCTTGGCGAGCCGCGTCTCGATGTCTTTGAGTTGCGCCGCCGAGGGTCCGGCGGGCGTGGCCTTTGCGGCGATCGCGGCGATGTGCTGGTCACTGACGGCGGCGGCGACCGGACGATCGGCGAGGCGCGTCACCGCAGCTTCGAGCGTCTCCATCCGCGCGGCCAGAGCCGCGGTCTTGTCGTCGAACGGCGACCATTGCCCCAGCGCCCACAATGCAGCGAGCGCCGCCGCGGCGCCGATCAGCGCTGCGCCGAGGCCGAGCGCGATGCCGCGGCCGAGATACGACGGCGGCGGTGTGGACGCCGCCGCCGAAACCGATGGTGGAGGGTCGGGCGGCGGGGGCGGCGGCGGGTCGCCGTCGCCGCTTTCGATGCGCACGCGCAAAGGCTCGTCGGGCCGGATCCATTCCTCGATCGCCGCGGAAATCTCTTCCGGCGAAGGCGTGCGGTCGGACGCCGGCCGCAAGCCGGCTACCGCGGCGTCGGCTTCGCCCCCCGTGCCCGCTGGCGAGGGTGACGAATCCGCGGTGGGCTCGGACGCGATTTCGGTCGCCTTGAGGTCGAGGGTCGGCGGGACGGGGCGCCGACGCGCGGGATCGGCCGCTGCGGGCGATTCCGCTGGATTGCGATCGCCGTCGCTCATCCGCCCTCCCTACCACCGGCCCACGCGCCGAGGGCTCCGCCGAACGTAGGACGGCGCAAGCTCAGCCTTTCGGCTCTTTGTCGCATTTTCCTACAAATCCGTCGCGCCGAGCCTCATCGTGCCCGGCATACTGCGGCGCGGGCATGGCGGCAACCTCGCCGTCACCTCCCTTCGAGCGCGCGCAGCAATGCCGCTTCGTCAGGCGTCGCCGCGACGCTCACATGGGCCGCACCCGCAGCCCGCAAGGGCGCGGCGACAGCCGCGGACAAGGCATAATGAATGGGGGCGAGCGCGGGCGCGAGAATACCGCCAGCCTGCGCACAGGCGAGATAGGCCTCGGCGGTCCGGCGCGAGTAATGCAGCACGCCGTCGATCCGGCGGCCCGCAAGTGATTCGGCGACGGCCGGCGGAAAACGCTCGGCCGCATTCATCCGATAGACCGCGACCGTCGCGACCACGATGCCGGCGTCGGCCAGGGCCGCCGCGAGATCCGCCGCACGGTGCTCGCCGCAAAGGTAGAGAAGCCGCCCGCCCATAAAACGCCGGGCCGCCAGTCGCACGAGGTCGCGCGCATCGCCTGAGGCCGACTGCACGTCGGCAAATCCGGCCGCCCGCGCCGCCTCCGCCGTGCGGTCGCCGACCGTCAGCACCGGCAGCGACCGCAACGGAGCGGCGGCCGGATCGTCGTGAATGGCGCGCACGGCATTGAGACTGGTGAGAAGGACGCCCGCCCAAGGCCCGCGC
Organism: Variibacter sp.; assembly: GCA_050187875.1. Classification (GTDB taxonomy): domain Bacteria; phylum Pseudomonadota; class Alphaproteobacteria; order Rhizobiales; family Xanthobacteraceae; genus JAFKKS01. The sequence continues at coordinate 2,814 of JBFWXB010000014.1, read as the reverse complement.
GGAAGCGCGGCCGCCGTTGCAGCAAAGGCGAGAAGCGGCGCGAGGGCAACCTCATGACCCCGCCCGTGCAGCACGGCGGCCGTGCGTTCGGCATCGGGCTGCGGACGGGTGACGAGAAGGCGCATGATCGCTCCGAAACGGCGGCGGGACGCAAGCATTGCGCCCTGCGACCCCGCAATGGTACGCGTCGGGGGAGAGGTGCGCGGATCATAAGGACGCGGCGCGCCGCGCGAAAGCGACCCATCCGCGACGAGGCGACGGGATCATGCTGGTTCTCGGCATCGAGACGACATGCGATGAGACCGCAGCGGCGGTGGTGCGGCGCGACCGGCAAGGCCAGGGCCTCATCTATTCCAATGTCGTGCTCTCGCAGACCGAGGTGCACGCGCCCTATGGCGGCGTCGTCCCCGAAATCGCCGCGCGCGCGCATGTCGAGATGCTCGACCACGTCATCGCCAAGGCGATGCTCGACGCGGAGGTCGCCTTTGCCGATCTCGACGGCATCGCCGCCGCCGCCGGCCCCGGGCTGATCGGCGGCGTCATCGTCGGGCTCACGACCGCGAAAGCGCTGGCGCTGGTCAGCGAGAAGCCGCTGATCGCGGTCAATCATCTCGAGGCGCATGCGCTGACCCCGCGCCTGACCGATCGCGTTTCGTTTCCCTACTGCCTGTTCCTTGCCTCGGGCGGCCACACGCAGATCGTCGCCGTGCTCGACGTCGGCCACTATGTGCGCCTCGGCACGACCCTCGACGACGCCATCGGCGAAGCCTACGACAAGACCGCGAAGCTCCTCGGCCTGCCCTATCCCGGCGGCCCGCAGGTCGAGGCACAAGCGATCCGCGGCAATCCCACGCGCTTCAACCTGCCGCGGCCGATGTTCGGGCGCGCCGACCCGAACTTCTCGCTGTCGGGGCTCAAGACGGCGCTGCGCATCGAGGCCGAGAAGATCGCGCCGCTCTCCGAGCTCGACGTCGCCGATCTCTGCGCCTCGTTCCAGCGCGCGGTGGTCGAGATCGTCACCGACCGCGTCGACGCGGGCCTGCGGCTGTTCTGCGAGAAATACGGACGGCCGACGGCGCTCGTCGCCGCCGGCGGCGTCGCCTCGAACCGCGCCATCCGCTTCGCGCTCGACGAGATCGCGCACAGCGTCGGCGCTTCCCTCATCGCGCCGCCGATCGAGCTTTGCACCGACAATGGCGCGATCATCGCCTGGGCGGGCGTCGAGCGTCTCGCGCGCGGCTATTCCGACACGCTGGAGACGGCGCCGCGCGCCCGCTGGCCGCTCGAAGACCTGTCCAGCGCCGTCCCGGCGTGAGCATGGATTTCCAGCGCATCGCGGTTCTCGGCGCCGGCGCCTGGGGCGTTGCGCTTGCCAACGCCGCGCGGCGCGCCGGCCGCGATGTGATGCTTTGGGCGCGCGACGCGGACACCGCAACGCGCATTGCGCAAACCCGCGAGAGCGCGCGGCTTCCCGGCGTGCGGCTTGAAGCGGCGATCGCCGTCACCTCAGCGCGCGACGATGTCACGCAGGCGGAGGCGATCCTTCTCGCGCTCCCGGCGCAGGAACTCGATAGCGTCGCCAAAAGCTTCGCGTCGGTCATCCGTGACGGCACGCCGGTCGTCGCCTGCGCCAAGGGTATCGACCGCGCAACACGCCGCTTCATGACCGAGATCGTCGCGGCGGCGTTGCCGCAGGCGCGCGCGGCGATCCTCTCCGGCCCGAGCTTCGCGGCCGACGTCGCGCGCGGCCTGCCGACCGCCGTGACGCTGGCGGCAATGGACGAGGGACTAGCGGCCGCGCTCGCCGCTGCGCTCGGCTCGCCGACGCTGCGCCTCTATCACACGAGCGACGTGCGCGGCGTCGAGATCGGCGGCGCGGCGAAGAACGTGCTCGCCATCGCCGCCGGCATCGCCAGCGGCAAGAAGCTCGGCGCGAGCGCGGTCGCGGCGCTCACCACGCGCGGCTTCGCCGAGCTCTCGCGCTTCGCGCAAGCCTACGGCGTCCGCCCGGAGACGCTGATGGGATTGTCGTGCCTTGGTGATGTGGTGCTGAGCTGCACGAGCGCGCAGTCCCGCAATTTCGCTTATGGTGTGGCGCTGGGCGAAGGCCACGCGCCGCCCGACAAGCTGGCGGAAGGCGCGTTCACCGCGTCCGTGCTGGTGCAGATGGCGGAGGCGAAAGGCGTCGAGATGCCGATTGCGAAAGCGGTCGACGCCGTGCTCGATCGGCGCCTGAGCGTCGACGCGGCGATCGCGGCTTTGCTGACGCGGCCGCTGAAGGCTGAAGGGTGAGGGAGACGGATATGGCCTACTGGCTGGTGAAGAGCGAACCGGATTCGTTCTCCTGGGACGATCAGGTGTCGCGCGGCGCCAAGGGCGAGCCGTGGACGGGCGTTCGCAACCACACGGCGCGCCAGAACCTCAAGGCGATGAAGAAAGGCGACCGCGCCTTCTTCTATCACTCGAATGTCGGCAAGGAGATCGTCGGCATCGTCGAGGTGATCAAGGAGGCCTATCCCGATCCGACCGACAAGACGCATGTGTTCGTCTGCGTCGACGTGAAGGCGGTGGCGCCGGTGCCGAAGCCGGTCCCGCTCGCGGACATCAAAAAGGACAAAGCGCTCGCCGACATGGCGCTGGTGAAATATTCGCGCCTCTCGGTGCAGCCCGTCACCGCCGCGGAGTGGAAGCACATCTGCAAGCTGGGCGGCGTGAAGGAGTAGCTGCAACCCCGGGAGTTCCGCGGCCCTTATCCTCCCCCGTGAAACGGGGGAGGGGGACCATGCGCAGCATGGTGGAGGGGGCGGCCCCCCC
>JBFWXB010000013.1:0-98753 GCA_050187875.1 Variibacter sp. | reverse complement strand
ATCTGCTTCGGAGCTCATGAGATCGCAGCCCTCGATCTCAATAGCCCCGACAGCCTCCAATCCCTGTAAGGCATCTCTCCGAACACCCGTCAGGTATCTCTCCGGGCTTTACACTTGACCCGGCAATCCATCATTTTCGCGAAAGAAGAAGATGGATGCCCGGGTCAAGCCCGGGCATGACGAATGGCGAGGGCACGTTGGCCTTACAGCCCCTTCTCGCCCACCCCCATGGCGCGGCGGAAGCGGTGCTTGAGCGCGACGCCGTCGCGCACAGGCAAGACCCGCGGCGTCTCCTCCGCCGCGATCTTCACCCGCGCAAAGAGCGTGCGGTCGAAATGCGCCAGACGATCGGCCAGCGCCTTGAGCTCGGCCTCGCTCGCGACCTCGTAGGTCTCGGCGATGCCGCAGGATTGCGCGACGCCGGTGAGCGACACGCCGGCTTTCGTGTTGCTCACATGCGTGTGGCTCGCCTGCTGCCCGGTCTCGCCATATTGGCCGTTGTCGAAGACGACGATGGCGAGATTGTGCGGCGCCTGCACGCCGGCGGTCGCGAGGCTGCCGATGCCCATCAGCATCTCGCCGTCGCCGGTGATCACCGCGACCTTGCGCTTGGGCTGCGCGAGCGCGACGCCGAGCCCGATCATCACCGAACCGCCCATGGCGCCCCAGAGATAGAAGTCGCGCTCATCGTCGCCGAGGGAGGCGACGTCATAGGTGGTCGAACCGAGGCCCGGAACGATAAAGAGGTCCTTTCCCCGCTTGGCGAGCAAAGTGGCGATGGCTTTGCGGCGATTGAGCATCACTTCACCCACACTTTCTTGCCGATCAGCTTCTGCGAGAGGATGACGGCGACGGCGAGATCGCCGGAGAAGGCGATGTCCATCGCCGCCGCGGCGGTTTCAGCGACATCTTGCGGATGCTCGACGCGATAGGTGTGCACGTTGCAGAGCTTCAGCGCCGGCTCGACGATCGAGCCCATCGGCACCTGCCATGGATTGAACTCCGCCCATTCGCCGCGCATCGTGATGAAGGTGACGAAGGGAAAGCGGCAGGTGTTGATCAGCGAGAGCATGTTGATGCAGTTGCCGACGCCGCTCGACTGCATGAGGAGCAGCGAACGCTGGCCGCCGAGCCAGGCGCCGGCGGCGAGCGCCACGCCCTCCTCCTCGGTTGTCAGCACGACGTCACGGATGTCAGGGTCCTCGGCGCAGCGCTCGATCAGGCGCGCATGGCCGGCGTCCGGCACGTAGCCGACCTGGCGGACATTCGCCGCCTTCACGGCGTCGAAAAGCTGATCTTGCCAAGCCGCGTCTTTCACGCGCGGCGCGTTCGCTGCGGACAATTCACTTCCTCCTACGATGGATGATTAGGATTCGCGCCCGGCATCGGGCTTGGGCACGGCGCTGATCTCCTCCTCGTCCTCGATGACGGGGATCGTATAGGTGCCGGAGAGCCAGCGGTTGAGGTCGACATCGGCGCATCGCTTCGAACAGAACGGGCGCCATTTTTCCTGCGCCGGCTTGCCGCAGACCGGGCACAACTTGCCGCCGATGGCGTCCGAACCGCTCATGGCCTACACTTAACGCAGAGCGTTTCCCGCGTCGACCACACGCCCCGCATTCGACGACCGATACCCGAGGTTCGATGTTCATCTCTCGCCGTTTTGTCCTCGCCGCTGCCGCATGGCTTGCGCTCGCGGCGCCCGCCCACGCGCAGGCGGTCATCTGGGACCTCATCAACGAATATCCCGCGAATTCGCTGACCGGCGAAGGCGACGCCTATTTCGCGACGGCGGTGAAGGAGCAGACCAAGGGCAAGGTCGTCATCCGCCCGATCCCCGAGGCGGCGTCGGGCTTGCGCAGCCGCGACCATCTCGCCGCCGTGGCGGACGGCCGCTTCGCGATGGCGTCGAGCTTCGGCGGCTCGCTCGGCGGGGAGAGCGCAGTGTTCCTCCTGTCCTCGCTGCCCTTCGTCACCGCCTCGCCGAAAGAGGCGCGCGCCCTGCTCGCGCAGGCGCTGCCGCTTTACGAAAAGCAGTTCGCCGCGCACAAGCAGAAGCTCCTTTACGTGTCGCCCTGGCCGGCGTCCGGCATTTGGTCGTCGCGGCGCATCGACGGCGTCGCAGCGCTCAAGACGCTGAAGATGCGCACCTATGATCCGACCGGCACGGAAGTCTTTTCGCGCGTCGCCGAAAGCGCCAAGGTGATCTCCTTCGCCGACCTCAATCCGAAACTTGAATCCGGCGAGATCAATGCCGTGCTCTCCTCCGGCGACGGCGGCGCGGGCCGGCAGCTCTGGAAATATCTGCGCAATTTCTCCGACATCACCTACGCCCTGCCGTTGAGCTTCACGACGGTGTCGCAGAAGGCGTGGGACACACTCGACGCGCAGACGCAGGCCGCCGTTCTCGCCGCCGCGAAGGATACGACGGATCGGCAATGGGACGCCCTGGCGACACGCACCGACCAGAATTTCGCACGCATGCGCGCGAACGACGTGACGATCGACGAGCACCCGCCGGCCGAGGTGATGAAGGCGCTGCGCAACGCCGCGCAGGATTCGATCAAGGCGTGGGAGACGAGCGCCGGGCCGGAGGCAAAGGCGCTGCTCGACGCCTATCGGGCGGGCCGGAAGCCCTGAGAGTTGTCATTCCGGATTGCCGCACAGCGGCAAGTCCGGAATCCATACGCCGCAGCGTTTGCGAGCATCCTCAGCACAGGGGCTATGGATTCCGGGCTCGCGCTTCGCGCGCCCCGGAATGACAAGCAAGCGTGCGGCGGACGGCGGGCTGCAGCCGTCCCTACAGCACCACCACGTCCGCGCGGTGATCCGCAATGGAATCGACAAAAGGCAGGCGCTGCCCATGCACCTGCTCGGCCGCATTGAAGCTGTCGAACACGGCCCGGAACGAGGCGATCTTCTCGTCGCGGAAACGATAGAACTGCGCCGTGCGATAGCTGACGGGCCGCTCATTGCCCCGCTGCGTGGCGAAGAGGCGCACGAGCGCCGCGACGCGATCGCCGTCGATCAAGATCTCGTCCCACACCATGCGGACGGTGCCGAAGACGGAGGGCAACGCGCGCTCGAACAGTTCCACCACCGCCGCTTTGCCGCGCCGCTCGCCACAGAACGGCAAAAGATCGACCGGGCCGGTCACCGCCCATTGGACATCGTCGTCGAGATAAGGCGCGATGCGCTGCGGATCGCGTGTCGCATAAGCCGCGAAGAACGCATCCACCGTCGCGCGCGAGACGGAAGTCATCATGAAGCCACCTACAACGTTAGGTTCAGGAGGCGCCTAATTCCTTGACGAAGCGTTACATTTGCGCCCGCATCGCAGAGCCTGTGCGCATGGCAAATATTTCCGTTAAGGGCATCGAACGATTGTCATCGAAAGGCCGCCGCATTCGTGATAAAGGCGGGCCCTTCCTTGAACCATCGCGAGCGCGACGACCTTGAGTGACGGCGCCCATGAACGACACGACCATGACGCCGGCCCACACCGATGCGCGCGCGGAGGCCCTGCTCGCCCGCTATGAAGGCGTGGGCTACGCCCGCGCGCGCCCGGCGATCCTGCAGCCGGCAGAGCCCTTCCTCGACCTTTCCGGCGAAGACATCCGCCGCCGCATGTATCTGACGGCGGACGCCGCCGGCCGCGAGCTTTGCCTGCGCCCGGACCTCACGATCCCGGTGGCACGGGATTACCTCGCCTCCCCCGCCGCCGGCGCGCCGGCCAATTTCTGCTACCTCGGCCCGGTGTTCCGCGACCGCGGCGGCGCGAGCGCGGAGTTCTTGCAGGGCGGCATCGAATCGTTCGGACGTCGCGACATCGCCGCGGCGGACGCCGAAATCCTCGCGCTCGGCATCGAGGCGACGGCGCATTACGGCCTGCCGGAGCCGCAGATTATCATGGGGGATGTCGGGCTCTTTCAGGCGCTGGTCGATGCACTCGATCTGCCGTCGGCGTGGAAGCGCCGGCTGGTGAAGGACTTCAACCGAGCGGAGAGCCTCGAGCACGATCTCGACCGGCTGGTGGCGGACGCCGCCGCGCCGCGGCTTGAATATCAAGGCGTGCTTGCCGCGCTCGCCGGCTCCGATCCGAAGGCCGCGCGCGCTCTCGTCACCGACCTTCTCTCGATCGCCGGAGCGAGCACCGTCGGCGGCCGCAGCGTCGACGAGATCGCGGCGCGCTTCCTCGAGCAATCGGCGCTCGGCGCAAGCGCGCGTCTGCCGCAGGATATGCGCACGCTGGTGAAGCGCTTCCTCGCCATCGTCGGCGATCCGGACGAAGCGGGCGCGGCGCTGCGCGCGCTGGCGAGCGACGCCGGCATCGCGCTTGACGCGGCGCTCGATCTCTTCGAGAGCCGCGCCGGATTCCTCGCCGCGCGCGGGGTCGATGTCGGCACGATCCGCTTCTCCACCGCCTACGGGCGCGGGCTCGACTACTACACCGGCGTTGTCTTCGAGCTGCGCGACCCGACCGAGCGCGTGTCCCGCCAGCTCGTCGCCGGTGGACGCTATGACGGGATGCTGGCGCGCCTCGGCAGCGCGGAGGCGATCCCGGCGGTCGGTTTCGCGGTATGGACCGAACGGTTGGCGATGCTCCGGGGCGCGGCATGAGCGCGCCGCTGATCATCGCCGTACCCTCGAAAGGCCGCCTGCAGGAGCAGGCGCAAGCCTTCTTCGCGCGCGCAGGCCTCACGCTCACGCAGCCGCGCGGCGCTCGCGAATATCGCGGCAAGCTCGCCGGGTTCGAGCGCGTCGAGGTCGCCTATCTCTCGGCTTCGGAGATCGCGTCGCAGCTCGCGCAGGGCGCCGTGCATTTCGGCATCACCGGCGAAGACCTCATCCGCGAGATGATCCCCGACGCCGACACGCGCGTCGTGCTGCTCGCGCCGCTCGGCTTCGGCTTCGCCAATGTCGTCGTCGCCGTGCCGCAGGGCTGGATCGACGTGCGCACGATGGCCGACCTCGATGACGTCGCGACTGCGTTCCGGCACCGCCACGACCGCAAGATGCGTGTGGCGACGAAGTATCTCAACATTTCGCGCGCCTTCTTTGCGCGCCACCGCCTCGCGGACTATCGCATCGTGGAGAGCCTCGGCGCGACCGAGGGCGCGCCGGCGGCCGGCACCGCCGAGTTCATCGTCGACATCACCACCACCGGCACGACGCTCGCGGCGAACGGACTGAAAGTCCTCGATGACGGCGTGATGCTGCGCTCGCAGGCGAATCTCGTCGCCTCGCGCGCGGCGCATTGGGGCGCGGAGGAGCGCGCCGCGGCGCGCGCGATCCTCGACCGCATCGCCGCGCAGGAGCGCGCACAGAACTATCGCGAGGTGCGCACGCGCTTCCCAAGCTGCGACGAGGAGGTCCTCGAGCACGCACGCGCGGCCTTCGGCGTGCAGGCGCCGTTCGGCAATCCGACGTCGTCGGGCATGCTGACGCTGCACTGTCCGCCGGGCCAGGTGTTCGGCCTCGCCGACTTCCTGCGCGAGCGCGGCGCCGGCGCCGTGACCGTCGGCGAGATCACGTACGTCTTCACGCGCGACAACCCGCTCTACGCCAAGCTCGCGGAAGCGCTCGCGACGGTGTGAGGGCCTCCATTGTCATTCCGGGGCGCGAGCGCAACTCGCGAACCCGGAATCCATAACCCCGGCGCTGCGGCGTATGGATTCCGGACTTGCCGCTGCGCGGCAATCCGGAATGACATGTCAGTTCTGGCCGCGCGTCCGGAACACGACGAAGTGCGACAGCGTGAAATTCACGACGAAGCTCGCAAGGATCGCCAGCCCCTTGGCGATCCAGATCGACGCATGCTGCGCAGCGAGAAGCAGGACCGCGGTGTTGGCGACGACGCCGGCGAGACCGGAGGCGACGAAGCGCAGATAATCGGCGAAGCGGAGCTGACGCCCCGATTCGGCGGCAAAGGTGATGCGCGAGTTCATCACGTAAGAGCACGAGACGGCGACGAACCAGGCGGTGACGTTCGCCGCCACCAGCGATGACGTCGCCCAGGCCAGCGTCAGGAAGAACACGCTGGCGTCGATCGCCGCATTGACGACACCGATGAGGCCGAAGCTCATCGCCTTGAGGATGACAGGGCGCTCCGCCACCCAGGGCAGGTGACGGTCGAGGGCGCGCTGGAGCGGAAGCGGCAAGATCATGGCGCGAGCGCTTACCATGTTCGCAGCCGAGCGCCGAGGGCATCTGCACTGGGAATTTGAGCAGAGATCATCAGATACACGATTGCCCCTCTTCACCCTCCCCTGGAGGGGGAGGGTCAGCCGCAGGAGCGGATGCGACTGCGGGTGGGGTGAACTCTCAAGCCAAGCGAAAATTCACCCCACCCCGCTCGCTTCGCTCGCGACCCTCCCCCTCCAGGGGAGGGTGAAAAATGGGGGAAGTTCGCGCCTCGTACCGCCTGCTCGACACACGACAATCCGCACCCATCTGATGTAGCGTGGCGGCGTTTTAAGAGAGTTTTCGCCATGAACCTGGAGACGCCGCGGCGGATGCCTGAGACCCCGGACAAGACCGGATCGCCCGCCGCCGGGCTGTCGATCGTCGTCCCCGCCTATAACGAAGCGGGCGGGCTCGCGGCGGTCCACGCGCGGGTCGCGGCGGTCGCTGCCGATCTTGCCAAGACGCGCGGCCTGCGCTGCGAGGTCGTCTATGTAGACGACGGCAGCCGCGACGCGACGCTCGCGCTTGCCAAATCGCTTCCCGCCGACGGGCTCGACGTGCAGGTGGTCGCGCTCTCGCGCAACTTCGGCAAGGAGGCGGCCCTGCTCGCGGGCCTCGACCATGCGCGCTATGGCGCGATTCTCTTCATGGATGGGGACGGGCAGCATCCGGCGGCGCTCGTCGAACGGCTCGTCGCGCACTGGCTCGATGACGGCTACGACGTCGTCTACACCGCGAAAGCCAATCGCGGCGGCGAATCCTGGCTGCGGCGGCTTGGCGTGAAGATTTTCTACGGCGCGCTGAATTTCGGCTCGCGCCACAAGATCCCCGAAGACGCCGGCGATTTCCGGCTGCTGTCGCCGCGCGCCGCGGCGGCGCTGCGGCAGATGCCCGAGCGCAACCGCTTCTTCAAAGGACTCTCGAGCTGGATCGGCTTCCGGCAATTGCGCGTCGACTACGACCCGTCCGCGCGCGTCGCCGGCGAGACAAAATGGAACGCGCGCGCGCTCATCAGCCTCTCGATCGAAGGACTGACGAGCTTTTCCGTCGCGCCGCTGCGGCTTGCAAGCCTGCTCGGCTTCATGCTCGCTTTCGCCGCCTTTCTCTTCGGCGTGGAGATCCTGATCGAGACGCTGGTGCTGGAAAAATCCGTGCCCGGCTATCCGTCGGTCATCGTCGGCGTGATGGTGCTCGGCGGCGTGCAGTTGATGGTGATCGGAATCATGGGCGAATATATCGGCAAGATTCTCTGGGAGCTGAAACGGCGGCCGGTCTACTTCGTCGCCGAGCATCAGGTGAAGGCTGCCGAACCCGTGACCGCGGATCACGCAAAGACATCGCACGCGGAATGAGCGACGACGCCACGCGGCACATCTGGCTGTGCGCGGACGACTACGGCATCGCGCCGGGCGTCAATGCGGCGATTCGCGATCTCGTCGCGCGCGGCCGCCTCAACGCCGCGTCGTCGATGGTGGTGGCGCCGAACTTCACCTGGGACAAGGCGCGCGCCCTCGTCGACCTCAATGCCGGGCGCGTGCGCACCGCCATCGGCCTGCATCTCACGCTCACCGCGCCGTTCGCGCCGCTGTCGCCCGGCTACGCGCCGATGAAGGAAGGCGCGTTCCTCTCCCTCCCCGAGACCTTGGCCCGGGCGATGCTGCGCCGGCTCGATCCGCAACGCCTCGCCGCGGAAGTGGACGCGCAGTTTGCGGCGTTCCGCTCCGCCTTCGGGCGGCTACCGGACTTCGTCGACGGCCATCAGCACGTGCATCTCTTCCCGCAAATCCGCGAGGCCGTGGTGTCGGCGGTGAAGGTGCATGCCCCGGACGCGTGGGTGCGGCAATGTGGCCGGCCGGCGGGAACGCCGCTGCGCACCCGCGACCTCAAGGGCCTCCTCATCGATCGCTTGAGCGGAAGCTTCCGCCACCTCGCCGAGCGCCGCAACCTGACCACCAATACCGCTTTCGCCGGGACTTACATTTTCCGCGACGACGTCGATTTCGCGACGCTATTTCCCCGGTTTTTGCAAGGACTTGGCGACGGATCACTGGTGATGTGCCACCCCGGCTTCGTCGACGCGGAACTCGCCCGGCTCGATCCGGTGACGACATTGCGCGAGCGCGAATACGCCTACCTCGCGAGCGACGCCTTCCCGCGCGATCTGCAAAGCGCGGGCGTTGCGCTCAAAGCGCCGTAAGCGCCACGCGGCGCGCGGAAATCTTTTTTGGCCGCCATGGCCGAACCACAAACGGCCCTCTACATGACCGCCGTCACGGGCAGAGGAGAAAACCGATGACCCCGGAGGAACGTGATCTCATCGTCGATCTTTTCGATCGGCTGGCGCAGCTCGAGCGCAATCCGCGCGATCCGGAGGCCGAGCGCGCCATCCGCGAAGGGATGCAGCGCGCGCCGAACGCAATCTACGCGCTAGTGCAGAGCGTGCTGGTGCAGGACGAAGCGCTGCGCGCGGCCAACGACCATATCGCCGAGCTCGAGGACGAGCTGGACCGCCTTGCGCCGCCGCAAGGCCAGCGCGGCAATGAGAAGCCGAAAAGCTTTCTCGAAGGCGTGCGCGACACCGTGTTCGGACGCGAAGAGCCGCGCGGCGGCTCCGTGCCGTCGGTCGGCCGCGGCCAGCCGATGGGCGCGCCCGCAGGTTATGGCGAGCAGCGCGGCAGCCCATGGGGCAGCGGCGCACGGGATGCAGGACCGGGCTACGGCGGTCCCGGAGGCCCAAGTGGCGGCCCGGGCGGACCAGGCTATGGCGCGCCGCCGCAGGGCGGCGGAGGCGGAGGCTTTCTCGGCACCGCAGCGGCGGTCGCTGCCGGCGCGATCGGCGGCAGCCTCTTGATGAACGGCATCCGCTCGGCAATGGCGGGCCAGGGCGGCGGCCAGCACAGTCCGCTCGGCGGCGCGCTCGATCATCTCAGCCGCGGCGGCGCGGGCAAGAGCGATCCGAACAGCAGCCTCGCGCAGGACGCCGGCATCGGCGATATCGGCCGTGGCGGCGGGCGCAACGCGCAAGCGGCAGCGGATCGCCAGCAGGACGAAGATCAGGACCAGGACGACCAGCAGGACGAAGATTACGATCAGGACGAAGAGCAGGACGGCGATTACGACGACGCCGACTTCGAGTCCGATGACGACATGGATGATACGTGAGGCGCAGCAGTGTCATGCCCGCGAAGGCGGGCATCCAGTACGCCTCGGCCTTCATTGTAGTCGAGAGCACACGGAGTACTGGGTCCCCGCTTTCGCGGGGACGACGGCCGGGGGGTGACACGTCATTGCCGGGCATAGCTCGTCGAAGACGGGCATGAACGCCCTTTAGACCCGGCAATCCATCGTTTCGCAAAGAAGATGGATGCGCGGGTCAACCCCCCGGATCAAGTCCGGGGGACGCGCATGACGACGGCGAAGCCTTACAAAATAAACCGCGAGAGATCGGCGTTCTTCGCAAGATCGCCGATGTGCCGCTGCACATAAGCGGCGTCGATCCTCACCGTCTCGCCGGCGCGGTCAGGGGCGGAGAAGGACACCTCGTCGAGCACGCGCTCGATCACCGTCTGCAAGCGCCGCGCACCGATATTCTCGACATTGGAATTCACCTCGACGGCGATGTCGGCGATGGCGTCGATCGCGTCATCGGAAAAATCCAGCGTCACGCCTTCGGTCGCGAGCAGCGCGACCGTCTGCTTGATCAGCGACACCTCGGTCTCGGTGAGAATGCGCTTGAAGTCCTCGCGCGTCAGCGGTCGCAGTTCGACGCGGATCGGCAGGCGCCCTTGCAGCTCCGGTAGCAGATCGGACGGCTTCGAAACGTGGAACGCGCCCGAGGCGATGAACAGGACGTGGTCGGTCTTCACCAGCCCGTGCTTGGTCGAAACGGTCGTGCCTTCGATCAAAGGCAGGAGGTCGCGCTGCACACCCTCGCGCGATACGTCGGCGCCGACACGGCCCTCGCGCGCGCAGATCTTGTCGATCTCGTCGAGGAAGACGATGCCGTTGTTCTCGACCGCGCGGATCGCTTCCTGCACCAGCTGATCCTGATCGAGCAGCTTGTCGGATTCCTCGTTGATCAGCGTGTCGTAGGATTCACGCACCGTCAGGCGGCGCGTCTTGGTCTTCTGCCCAAACCCCTTGCCGAGCAGATCGCCGATCGAGATCGCGCCCATCTGCGCGCCCGGCATGCCGGGAATCTCGAACAGCGGCATGCCGCCGCCGGACGACTGCACCTCGATCTCGATCTCCTTGTCGTCGAGCTCGTTGGCGCGCAGCTTGCGACGGAAGGAATCCTTGGTCGCCGGGCTCGCATGCTCGCCGACGAGCGCTGCGAGAACGCGTTCTTCGGCGGCGAGATGCGCGCGCGCCTGCACGTCCTTGCGCTTGCGCTCGCGCGTCATGAGGATCGCCGCCTCGACGAGGTCGCGCACGATCTGCTCGACGTCGCGGCCGACATAGCCGACCTCGGTGAACTTCGTCGCCTCGACCTTGATGAAGGGCGCGCCGGCGAGCCGCGCCAGGCGGCGCGAAATCTCGGTCTTGCCGACGCCGGTCGGCCCGATCATCAGGATGTTCTTGGGCAGCACCTCCTCGCGCAGCCGGTCGTCGAGCTGCAGGCGCCGCCAGCGATTGCGAAGCGCAATCGCGACCGCGCGCTTGGCGTCCCCCTGTCCGACAATATAGCGGTCGAGCTCGGAGACGATCTCGCGCGGCGAAAACGCGCTCATCGCCGCGGCATCGGATGATGCGGCGCGAGAAGAAGGCTGGGCGGCTTGGGGCTGGCTCTCAATGTTCACGCGCGGCTCTTTCCTCACGCAAGAAACATTCGCGGAACGCATATAATCACGGCGCTGCCGACTGCCATTGCCGGATCGCCTCGAACGGATACACCAGCATGATGATGTTCAAGATGAGGTTGTCGCGGATGACCATACCAACGGCAAGCTCCGTCACGACCGCCGCAGCTATGACCACCCAGACTGGCAGCCGGGCCGCGAGCCCGAAGCCGAGGATCATCGCAACGGTATCGCTGAGCGAATTGATCACGCTGTCGCCGTAGTAATCGAGCGAGATCGTCCCTTCGCGGTAGCGGTTGATGATGAAATCGGTGTTCTCGGTGACTTCCCAGGCTCCCTCGATCAGCACGGCGATGACGAGCCGTGCCGCGACGCCCGCGCGCGGGAAAAGGAGCCATGTCAGCAGATAGAACAGGAAGCCGTGGATGACGTGCGAGAACGTGTACCAGTCGGTGATGTGCTGCGAGTTCTCGGAGCTCGCGACCACGCCGTGCCAGAACTTCACATAACCGCAGGTGCAGATCGGCACGCGACCCAAGGCAAGCAGGATCGCCGCCTGCGCCGCGAGCAAGCCGACGACGAGCGTGACCGTCCACGCCGGCGTCAGGATTTGCGAAGCTTGCGAGCGCTCCTGTGCCGTCATGGATCGCGGATCATGAGGAGCGCGACGCCGTCCGGCGTGTCGACGAGGCGATCGCGACGGAAACCCGCCTTCTCGTAGCAGCGGATCGCGCGGGCATTCTCCGGATCGGGATCGACGACGACACGCGGCGTGCCGTCCGCCAGCAGCCGCGTGGTGAAGGCGCGGATGAAGTCGGAGCCGTGGCCGCGATCGACCATGTCGGGCGCGGCAATGAACTGATCGATGCCGCGTGTCTCGTCAGGCTGCGGACCGAAGCCGATATTCCAATCGGTGAGCCGGTAACACTGCAGATAGGCGAACGGCCGCGCGTCGAAATGGACGATGTACTGGTCCATGGCGGGATGATCGAGATCGCCGCTCACAAGGCCGAACTGCTCGTCCGGATCGCCCCACCACTCCGCGACATGCGGCACGGCGAGCCAGCGGCGCACAAGCGGGAAGTCATCAACCGTAAATGGTTTGAAGCGATAGGTCGTTTGAGACACGCGCTGCCAACGTTGCTCGTGACGTGGTCAATTAAAAAATATTCCGTTTCTGTACAAAGCATCTTGTACACAGTCAGAGATTGGTCCAGCATAGCTACGCTACTTAAAAGCGATGCTTTGTACGTTGCGGTTGGCCCTCAACCACCAGATCTCCGTCATCACGAAGGAAGACACCGTGAAAGTCTGGAAAAGATTTGTCGCTCTCCTTCCTCGTAGCTTCTGTGTCGGGACGAGATTCCGGCTCACGCTCGAATGGAATTCCTGCATCCAGGTAACGCGTTAATTTCGATCCTAACTGTTTTCGGATGGAATACCTGCTCTTCTCTTTCCCGCGAAAGCTAGAATCCAAAGTTGCCGTGTTCTGGATTCCGTTTTCGCGGGGGCGAGCGGAGAAACTTATTTCAACTCAATGCCACCATGTCGTAATCGCGCACTACGCCGCCTTCAGCGTCTCGATGGTGACGTTGCGGTTGGTGTAGACGCAGATGTCGGCGGCAATCGCCATCGCCTTCTTCACGATGTCTTCCGCCGAAAGGTCGGTGTCGGCGAGGGCGCGCGCCGCCGCGAGCGCATAGTTGCCGCCGGAGCCGATGCCCATGACTCCGGCTTCCGGCTCCAGCACGTCGCCGGTGCCGGTGAGGACGAGCGAGACGTTCGCGTCGGCGACAATCATCATCGCTTCGAGGCGGCGCAGATAGCGATCGGTGCGCCAATCCTTCGCCAGTTCGACGGCGGCGCGCATGAGCTGCCCCGGATATTGCTCGAGCTTCGATTCCAGCCGCTCGAACAGAGTGAAGGCATCCGCTGTCGCGCCGGCGAAGCCGCCGATCACCTCGCTGCCCTTGCCGAGGCGGCGCACCTTGCGCGCATTTGCCTTCACGATGGTCTGCCCGATCGAGACCTGGCCATCGCCGCCGATCGCGACCACACCGCCCTTGCGGACGGTGAGGATCGTGGTGCCGTGCCAGGGGTCGAGCGGCGACGAAGGCTGAGCGGTGCCGGTGAGCATCATTACGCAATCTCGGTGATTGAAGGCCGCACGCATTTAGGCATCGCATTGCCACAATGCAAAGCCAGGGATGGCCGGTGGCTCATCGGCGCCAATCCCGACAGGGAGCGATATGCAGAAAAGCGAGAAGGAGAAGATGCTCGCGGGCGAGCTCTATCGCCCGGGCGATGCCGAAATCCAGGCCGATCTCGCCGCCACGAAGAATTGGCTCGTCCGCTACAACGCCGCGCTTGGCCAATCGACGGAGGAACGCCGCGCGCTGCTGCGCGAGCGGTTCGGCGCGGTGGGTGACGGCGCGGTGGTGCGTCCGCCGTTTCATTGCGATTACGGGTTCAATATCCGGCTCGGCGCCCATGTCTTCCTTAACTACAATTGCGTCATTCTCGATGTCTGCGCGGTCTCGATCGGAGACGGGACGCAGATCGGCCCTGCGGTCCAGATCTATGCAGCGGACCATCCGCGCGACGCCGCGACACGGCAGAGCGGCCTCGAATTCGGCCGCCCGGTCGTCATCGGCCGCAATGTCTGGATTGGCGGCGGCGCCATCATCCTGCCCGGCGTCATCATCGGCGACGACGCCGTCATCGGTGCAGGGAGCGTGGTGACGCGCGACGTGCCCGCCGGCGCTACGGCGATGGGCAATCCGGCCCGGCTGCGGGCCTGAAATCCGTCCCCTTGCTTGACTTCCAGCGCGTGGCAAGGCCAGTGTCCGGCGCCCAGCCCCACCCCCCTGCATTGACCGCGGATCCGCCGAATTGACGATGCGCAGCTACCTCGACTTCGAGAAGCCGGTGGCCGAACTCGAGGCCAAGATCGAGGAATTGCGGGCGCTTGAAGCGGGCGATGCAGCCGTCTCGATCGGCGACGAGCTCGGCCGGCTGGAAACGCGCGCGGCGCAGGCGCTGCAGGACCTCTATGTCAGCCTTACGCCCTGGCAGAAGACGCAGGTCGCACGCCACCCGCAGCGGCCGCATTACGTCGACTATGTCGCGCAGCTCGTGACCGAGTTCACGCCCTTCTCCGGCGACCGTGCCTTCGGCGACGACGACGCCGTGATCGGCGGCTTCGGACGCTTCCACGGCGAGAGCGTGTGCATCATCGGCCACGAGAAGGGATCGAGCACCGAAGCGCGCATCAAGCACAATTTCGGCATGGCGCGGCCGGAAGGCTATCGCAAGGCCGTGCGTCTGATGCGCATGGCGGACCGCTTCGGCATTCCGGTGATCTCGCTGGTCGACACCGCCGGCGCCTATCCCGGCATCGGCGCGGAGGAGCGCGGCCAGGCGGAGGCGATCGCGCGCTCGACCGCGACCTGCCTCGAGCTCGGCGTGCCGAATGTCGCCGTCATCCTTGGCGAAGGCGGCTCCGGCGGCGCCATCGCCATCGCGACGGCCAATCGCGTGATGATGCTGGAGCACGCGATCTACAGCGTGATCTCGCCGGAAGGCGCCGCCTCGATCCTGTGGCGCGACACGGCGAAGGCGCAGGACGCCGCGACCAACATGAAGATCACGGCGCAGGACCTTCATCGCTTCGGCGTGATCGACACGATCATCCCCGAACCCGTCGGCGGCGCGCATCGCGATCCGGCCGCCGCGATCGCGGCGACGGGCGAGGCGATTGCCACCGCGCTCGAGGAGCTCTCGCATCTCACGCGCGACGAGGTCCGCCGCCAGCGGCGCGAAAAATTCCTCGCCATCGGCCGCACGCTGGGGTGAGTTTCTTCGCAGAGCGCGCTTCACCTCTCCCATAGGGAGAGGTCGACCGCGCATCGCGCGGGCGGGTGAGGGGTTAGAGCTTATCGAGAAGGCGGCGCCCCCTCACCCGGCTCGCTTCGCTCGCCGACCTCTCCCCGCAGGGGAGAGGTGAAGCGCATTCACACCCGCTGGGTGCGACGACGCAGGCGCTGCACCTGCCGCCAGAAGCGGCCGCCGCCTTCGCGCCGTATAAGGGCGCGGGCACGGCGCAGGATCGGCGCCGCCGTCTCACGCACGAAAGCGCGCACCTCCTCCTTCACCGGATCGACGAGACCGTGCGCCCAGGCGAGGCCGTGCAGCACCCATTCGTAGAGCCGACGGAACCACGCCATCTGCAGGAGCTTCGGCCGTGTCGCGTCGAAGATGAAGGCGGTGACGCCGACGCTCACGACCTTCGCCACAGCCAGCATCGCCATGGCGCCGAGCCACGAACCGTGCGCGAGCATCCAGAGCCCGGCGATCTTGATGGGGAGCAGCAGCAGCACCGGGATGATAAAGACGATGAGCGTCGCCCAGGGCGGCAGGCGCTCGATCGCCACCGCAAGCTTGGCGCGCAGGACCGGCAGCGCCAGCAGGCGCACAAGCCAGGCGACGGCGCGCTGCAGCTTCTCCCAGAGCCACGCCTCGAAGAGGAACAGGAGCGCGAGGAGTACCCAGAACGGCTTCAACGCCCGTCGCATATGTTCGACCTCGGCCTCACGTTAACGCTTCGTTAACCATGACGCGTCCAGCCTCCCGGCTTCTTATAGCACCTTCGGCGGCCTGCGGCAGTTCGCGCTCAACGCAGGCGGGGCAACGGGCGGGCAGAGCGCAACGGTCGCGCGCAGCATGCGGGCGGCCGCGAGGATTTTATGTTCATGAGAGTCCTGACCTTTCGCTGCCCGCGCACGGAGGCGACCATCGATAGCGGGATCGAGACCGACTACGACACGCTGCGCAACCTGCAGCGCATCGTCCTGCGCGTGCAGTGCCCCCATTGCGGCAAAACCCACGCTTTCGCCACCGGTGAGGGTGAGCTCAAGAGCGCGGCGTAGGCTGATCGTTGTCCCCGCGAAGGCGGGACCAACTCCTATGACTGATGAATGGCCGCACGCGACTCCCTCCCCCTAAAAGGGGGAGGTAAAGCCAGCGCTTCACATATGGATGGCGCGCTTGTCGACAGCGAGGGCGGCTTCCTTCACCGCTTCGGAGAGCGTCGGATGCGCGTGGCAGGTGCGCGCGATATCCTCCGCCGACGCGCCGAACTCCATCGCCACCGCAGCTTCCGCGATCATGTTGCCGGCGTCGGGCCCAAGGATGTGCACGCCAAGCACGCGATCGGTCTTAGCGTCGGCGAGGATCTTCACGAAGCCGTCCGTCGTCGCGTTGACCTTGGCGCGGCCGTTCGCGGTGAACGGAAACTTGCCAACATTGTAGGCGACGCCGGCCTGCTTCAGCTCCTCCTCCGTCTTCCCGACGGATGCGACCTCCGGGTAGGTGTAGACGACGTTCGGGATCACGTCGTAATTCACGTGACCCGCTTTGCCGGCGATGGTCTCGGCGGCGGCGACGCCCTCGTCCTCCGCCTTGTGCGCGAGCATCGGCCCGGCCACCGCGTCGCCGATGGCGTAGATGCCCTTCACGTTCGTGCGCAGGTGCGCGTCCACGACGACGCGGCCGCGATCGTCCATCGCGACGCCGGCTTCCTTCAAGCCCAAGCCTTCGGTGTACGGCACGCGGCCGACGGCGACGAGCACGATGTCGGCCTCGATCGTCTCCGCCGTGCCGCCAGCCGCCGGCTCGATCGTCGCTTTCAGCTTGTCGCCGGAGGCGTCGACACCGGTGACCTTCGACGACAGCTTGAACGCGATACCCTGGCGCTGCAGCAGGCGCTGGAAGTTCTTGGCGACATCCGCGTCGATGCCCGGCACGATACGGTCGAGGAATTCGACCACGGTGACCTTGGCGCCGAGACGCCGCCACACCGAACCGAGCTCGAGCCCGATGATGCCGGCGCCGACAACGAGAAGCTCACTCGGCACCGTGTCGAGCGCGAGCGCGCCGGTCGATGAGACGACGCGCTTCTCGTCGATCGTGATGCCGCGCAGCTTGGCGACATCCGAGCCGGTGGCGATGACGATGTTCTTCGTCTCCAGCGTCTGCACCTTGCCGTCTTCGCCCTTCACCTCGACCTTGCCAGCGCCGAGGATACGGCCGGTGCCACGGAACGCGTCGATCTTGTTTTTCTTCAGCAGAAACTCGACGCCCTTGACGTTGCCGTCGACGCCCGCGTCCTTGAACGCCTGCATGGCGGCGAGATCAAGCTTCGGCGCGGAAACGCCGATGCCCATCTTGGCGAAGCTCTTGCCCGCTTCCTCGAACAGCTCGGAGGCATGCAGCAGCGCTTTCGAGGGAATGCAGCCGACATTGAGGCAGGTGCCGCCGTGCGTCGCGCGCTTCTCGACGACCGCCGTCTTCAAGCCGAGCTGCGCCGCGCGGATGGCGCAGACATAGCCGCCGGGGCCGGTGCCGATGACGATGAGATCGTAGGACATGAAATTGCTCCAAGCTCTCGATCGTCATGGCCGGACTTGTTCCGGCCATCCACGTCTTGCTGACCGCGATGACGAAAAGACGTGGATGCCCGCGACAAGCGCGGGCATGACGACCAAATAAAAAAAATCGTACGTATTGCTTCCGTTGCACCCGGGCTTTGGGTTCTCTTACTCCGCCGCTGAACGCGTCATCCTGTAATGTTCAGCCAGCTCTTTGACCTTTTGTGTCTCGATCGAGATTCGAGTCGCATCCGGACAGAAATCGATTTCGTGCCCCATCTCGTCGAGATTCCAGCCGAAAGTATGCCCGCCCTCGCCAACGGCGACTGCATTAAAGAAATGCTCATTCTTCAGCGGCGCGAACGCGCCTCCAGTCGCGATCACATCCGACAGATCATACTCTCCGGACAGCCCGTCATCGAACGTCACGCGCAACACCGGGTAGCGGAGGACTTCGACATTTTTGATCCGATACTTCATTCCTCTATCATGCCTCCCTGATAGCGAAGAGCGCGAATCTCCTCCCAGACATAGGCAACATGCTCGCGGTGCGCCGCAAGCCAATCTTGGACCGCCCTGAGCTTAGCCCGTGGCAACGACCCTACCAGAACGTCCCCGGTTAGGATCGATATCATCGCTTCCTGCTCGGCAAACTTCGCATGCAGATGGGGCGGCAAGTGATCCTTTGGATAAATGATAATCCGAACTCCGGCGACAAGGGCAATCGTCGGCATTTCGCGCCCGACCTCGTCAGAAAATCATAAACAGAGCTCACAAATCCAAAACCAGCCGCTCCGGATCCTCCAGCACGTCCTTCACGCGCACGAGGAAGGTCACAGCCTCGCGGCCGTCGACGATGCGGTGGTCGTAGGAGAGCGCGAGATACATCATCGGCCGCGCCTCGATCTTGCCACCGACGACCATCGGCCGCTCCTGGATCTTGTGCATGCCGAGGATGCCGGACTGCGGCGCATTGAGGATCGGCGTCGACATCAACGAGCCGTAGACGCCGCCGTTCGAGATGGTGAAGGTGCCGCCCTGCATCTCTTCGATCTTGAGCTGGCCGTCACGCGCGCGGCGGCCGAAATCGGCGATGTCCTTCTCGATCTGCGCGAGCGATTTCTGATCGCAATCGCGCACGATCGGCACAACGAGGCCCTTCTCGGTCCCGACCGCGACGCCGATGTGATAGTAGTTCTTGTAGATGAGATCGGTGCCGTCGATCTCGGCATTGACGGCCGGCACTTCCTTCAGCGCCTGCACGCAGGCGCGCACGAAGAAGCCCATGAAGCCGAGCTTCACGCCGTGCTTCTTCTCGAACATGTCCTTGTAGCGATTGCGCATCGCCATCACCGCGGTCATGTCGACCTCGTTGAAGGTCGTCAGCATTGCGGCGGTGTTCTGCGCATCCTTGAGGCGCTTGGCGATGGTCTGGCGCAGGCGCGTCATGCGCACGCGCTCCTCGCGCGCGGCGTCATCCGCAGGCGACGGCGCGCGCACTTGGATCGCGGCGGCGGGCTGCGCAACCGGCGTCGGCTGCGCAGCCGCCTTCTCGATCGCGGCGAGCATGTCGCCCTTGGTGACGCGGCTGTCCTTGCCGCTGCCGGGAACCGTCGAGGGATCGACGCCGCTCTCGGCACTGAGGCGGCGCACCGAGGGCGCTTCCGGCGTATCCGCGGCGCGCGGCTTCACCTCTTCCGGGCCGGCGGCGATCGGCGCCGTGGTCGATGATTTCTGCTCCGGCTTTCCGGTCGGCTTCGGCGCTTCGGATTTCGGCGCCTCAGACTTGGCGGCCGCGGGCTTCGCGCCGCCCGCGCCTTCGCTGATCTGGCCAAGGAGCGCGCCGACCGCGACGGTCTCGCCATCCTTCGCCGCGATGTCGGCGAGCGTTCCCGCCGCCGGCGCGGGCACTTCGATCGTCACCTTGTCGGTCTCGAGCTCGACCAGCGGCTCATCGACCGCAACGGCGTCGCCCGGTTTCTTGAACCACTTGCCGATGGTCGCCTCGGTGACCGATTCACCCAGCGTCGGAACACGAATCTCAGCCATGCTGCTTCCTGCCAATCCACATTCTGAAATCGTCACCCTGAGGTGCGAGGCACGAAGTGCCGAGCCTCGAAGGGTGCCCGTGTCGCCATCCTTCGAGGGCCGCTACGCGGCCACCTCAGGATGACGGCTAATCCTATCCCAGCGCCTCGTCGAGGAACGTCTTGAGTTGCGCGACGTGCTTCGACATCTGCCCAACCGCCGTCGAGGCCGAAGCGGGCCGCCCCGCATAGCGTGGGATGCGATGCTCGGCCTGGATGTTGTTGAGCACCCATTCGATGAACGGATCGACGAAGAACCACGCGCCCATGTTGCGCGGCTCTTCCTGGCACCAGACGATCTCCGCCTGCTTGAAGCGCGAGAGTTCCGCCACCAGCGCCTTGGTCGGGAACGGGAAGAGCTGCTCGACGCGCAGCAGGTAGATGTCGTCGATACCGCGCTTTTCGCGCTCCTCGTAGAGATCGTAATAGACCTTGCCGGTGCACAGAACGACGCGGCGAATTTTCTCGTCGGCGACAAGCTTGATCTTCTCGCCGTCGAGGAGCTGCGCGTCGTCCCACAGCAGCCGATGGAAGGAGGTGTCCGGGCCGAACTCCGCCAGCGACGACACCGCGCGCTTGTGGCGCAGCAGCGATTTCGGCGTCATGAGGATCAGCGGCTTGCGGATCTCACGGCGCAGCTGCCGGCGCAGGATGTGGAAATAGTTCGCCGGCGTCGTGCAGTTCGCGACCTGCATGTTGTCTTCCGCGCACATCTGCAGGAAGCGCTCGAGCCGGGCGGAGGAGTGCTCCGGGCCCTGCCCTTCGTAGCCGTGCGGCAGGAGACAGACGAGGCCGGACATGCGCAGCCATTTGCGCTCGCCCGAGGAGATGAACTGGTCGAACACGACCTGCGCGCCGTTGGCAAAATCGCCGAACTGCGCCTCCCACAGCGTCAGCGCATCCGGCTCCGCGAGCGAATAGCCGTATTCGAAGCCGAGCACCGCCTCTTCCGAGAGCATCGAGTTGATGACTTCGAAGCGACCCTGGTCTTCGGCCAGATGATTGAACGGCGTGTAGCGCTCCTCGTTCTCCTGATCGATCAGCACCGAATGGCGCTGCGAGAAGGTGCCGCGCTCGCTGTCCTGGCCCGAGAGGCGCACACGATGGCCTTCCTCCAGCAATGTGCAAAAGGCGAGCGCCTCAGCCGTCGACCAGTCGATGCCCTGCCCCGTCTCGATCGCCTTCCGGCGCGCATCGAGGAAGCGCTGGATGGTGCGATGGACGCGGAAGCCCTCCGGCACCGTGGTGATCTTGTTGCCGATCGCCTTGAGGTCCTTCTCCGGCACGCCCGTGTGGCCCTTGCGCGGATCGTCAAAGCCGTGCGCGATCTTCACCTCGGCCCAGCGGCCGTCGAGCCAGTCGGCCTTGTTGGCGCGGAAGCTCTGCACCGCCTCGAGTTCGGTATCGAGATGCGCGCGCCATTCGGCCTGCATGCCTTCGACATCGGCTTCGCTGACGACGCCTTCACCGATGAGCTTCTTGCTGTAGATCTCCAGGGTCGTCGGATGCGAGCGGATCACCTTGTACATCAGCGGCTGGGTGAACGAGGGCTCGTCGCCCTCATTATGGCCGTGCCGCCGGTAGCAGAACATGTCGATGACGACCGGCTTCTGGAACCGCTGGCGGAACTCGGTCGCGATCTTCGCCGCGAAAGTGACTGCCTCCGGATCATCGCCGTTCACATGGAAGATCGGCGCCTCGATCATCTTCGCGACGTCCGACGGATAGGGCGACGAACGGCTGTAGAGCGGATAGGTGGTGAAACCGATCTGGTTGTTGACGATGAAATGCACCGAACCGCCGGTGCGGTGGCCGCGCAGGCCCGAAAGGCCGAAACACTCGGCAACCACGCCCTGGCCGGCGAACGCCGCGTCGCCATGGATGAGCAGCGGCATCACCGCCGTGCGGTCATCGGGCGTGCAGTGGTGCTGATCCTGCTTCGCGCGCGCCTTGCCGAGCACGACGGGATCGACGATCTCGAGATGCGAGGGGTTGGCGGTGAGCGAGAGGTGAACGCGATTGTCGTCGAACTCGCGATCCGATGACGCGCCCAGGTGATACTTGACGTCGCCCGAGCCTTCGACGTCGTCCGGCGAAGCAGAGCCGCCCTTGAACTCGTGGAAGATGACGCGGTGCGGCTTGCCCAGCACCTGCGCGAGCACGTTGAGGCGCCCGCGATGCGACATCCCGAGAATGATGTCCTTCACGCCGAGCGCGCCGCCGCGCTTGATGATCTGCTCGAGCGCGGGAATCATCGATTCGCCGCCGTCGAGGCCGAAGCGCTTGGTGCCGGTGAATTTCAGATCGCAGAATTTCTCGAAGCCTTCCGCCTCGACGAGCTTCTTGAGGATCGCGCGCTTGCCTTCCGGCGTGAAGGTGATCTCCTTGTCGGGCCCTTCGATGCGCTCCTGAATCCACGCCTTCTGCGTCGCGTCGGAGATGTGCATGAACTCGACGCCGAGCGTCTGGCAGTAGGTGCGCTTGAGGATCGCGACGATCTCGTTGATGGTCGCGAATTCGAGGCCGAGCACATTGTCGATGAAAATCTTGCGGCCGAGGTCGGCGTCGGTGAAGCCGTAGGACCGCGGCTCGAGCTCGGCGTCGGGCGGCTGCACCGTCATGCCGAGCGGATCGAGATTGGCGTGCAAGTGGCCCCGCATGCGGTAGGCGCGGATGAGCATGATGGCGCGCACGGAGTCGCGCGCAGCGCTCAGCACGTCGGCTTCGCGCAGTGCAACGCCGGCGCCCTGCGCCTTCGCCTTGATCTTGTCGCCGACGCCCTTCTCGAAGCCGCGCCAGTCGCTGTCGAGGGCGGCGGTGAGCTCATCGCGGGCGGGAAGCGGCCAGTCGCTGCGCTTCCAGGAGGGGCCCTCGGCCTCCTCGCGCACGCGCGCGCCGTCGTCCTTCAGGCTCTTGAAAAAGGCCTGCCACTGGGCGTCGACGGCGGCGGGGTCCTTGGCGTAACGGGCGTAAAGATCTTCGACATAGCGGGCGTTGCCCCCGTCGAGAAACGACGTCAGGGCGAAAGCCGCATTGGTGTCTTGGCGAGACATGCTGAATCCTAGCTGTCGGGAGGTGCCAGAGCACCATCGCCCGAATCGAAGGCAAGCCCGTCCCCACGGGCCGCCTCTGCTCTTACAGCATTTATTTAAGACGCGTGTAAGGCGTGTAAAGTCAAAGGAATGAACTAGGATTTCATAATTTCAGCGAGTGTCTTCCCGAGCCGCGCCGGCGAGGGCGAGACCTTGATGCCGGCCGCTTCCATCGCCGCCGTCTTGGAGCCGGCATCGCCCTTGCCGCCGGAGATGATTGCGCCGGCATGGCCCATGCGGCGGCCGGGGGGCGCGGTGACGCCGGCGATGAAGCCGACCATCGGCTTCTTGCGGCCGCGCTTCGCCTCGTCCTTGATGAACTGCGCCGCGTCCTCTTCCGAGGCGCCGCCGATCTCGCCGATCATGACGATCGCTTCCGTCGCCTTGTCGGCGAGGAGCATTTCGAGGACCTCGATGAAGTCCATGCCCTTCACCGGGTCGCCGCCGATGCCGACCGCCGTCGTCTGGCCGAGGCCTTCCTGCGTCGTCTGGAACACGGCCTCATAGGTGAGCGTGCCGGAGCGCGAGACGATGCCGACCTTGCCGGGCTTGAAGATGTTGCCGGGCATGATGCCGATCTTGCAGGCGCCAGCCGTCATCACACCGGGGCAGTTCGGGCCGACGAGGCGCGACTTCGATCCGCAGAGCGCGCGCTTCACCTTCACCATGTCGGCGACCGGAATGCCCTCAGTGATGCAGATGATGAGCGGGATCTCCGCGGCGATCGCCTCGAGGATCGCGTCGGCGGCGCCGGGCGGCGGCACATAGATCACGCTCGCGTCGCAGTCGGTCTCCTCGCGCGCCTGCGCGACGGTGTCGAACACCGGCAGGCCGAGATGCATGCTGCCGCCTTTGCCGGGCGACGTGCCGCCAACCATCTTGGTGCCGTAAGCGATGGCCGCTTCGGAATGGAAGGTGCCGTTCTTGCCGGTGAAGCCCTGGCAGATGACCTTGGTGTTCGCGTCGATGAGGATGGACATTGATGATTGCTCAGTTTGCGCGAAAAGGATTCACGACGCGGACCGACCCATAGGTCTGATCGTGGTTGAGGTCTTCGGTGTAGAGGGTGGTAGCGTTCAGTCGATGGGCGGCAGCGAGAACAGCGCCGTCCCAGTATGAAATCTGGTAACGAAGTGCGATGTCCGCGCCGAGTCGGACTAAGGGCGCATCGACCGCGACACACGGCAAACCGTCGAGTGTTTCGAGCCAATCGATCGCATCGGGGATCGACAGCGGAGTTGGTCCCTTGCGGGTCAAGGTAACGAAGAATTCTTGAAGAATTTGACCTGACACACCGGCATTGCCAGCGGCCAGCAAACGTCCAGCGATTTCGGCCTTCGCGGCTTCGTGGAGCGCGGTTGAAACTGCATAAACCAGAATATTCGTATCCAGGACGACCTCAGCGTTCATGAAGTTCGTCCCGCGTCCATGTTACGGGCCCGACCTCAAATCGCGTCCGCGCCCGCAAAGCCTTAATACGGCGCCGAAACCGGCCTTTCTTGTCGTCCGCCGCGGCGACCTGTTCCAGATACGCGCGCACCAAGCCATTCACTGTTGTTTTCCGCTCGGCGGCGATGACGCGGACGCGGTCGAGGACGTCCTCATCAACGGCAAGTGTCAAATTCTTGGTCATAAGCCACCTCCACAGTTACACATAATATGTGTAACTGTGCTAGAGCATCAAGTCCCTTTCACCGCTTTGACGATCTTCTGCGCCGCGTCGTCGAGGTCGTCGGCGGAGATCACGTTGAGCTTCGACTCGTTGATAATCTGCTTGCCCTTCTCGACGTTCGTGCCTTCGAGGCGCACGACGAGAGGCACGCGCAGGCCGACGTCCTTCACCGCGGCGACAACGCCTTCCGCGATCACGTCGCATTTCATGATGCCGCCGAAGATGTTGACGAGGATGCCCTTCACCTTCGGGTCGGCGGTGATGATCTTGAACGCCGCTGCGACCTTCTCCTTGCTGGCGCCGCCGCCGACATCGAGGAAGTTCGCCGGCTCCTCGCCGTAGAGCTTGATGATGTCCATCGTCGCCATGGCGAGGCCGGCGCCGTTGACCATGCAGCCGATGGTGCCGTCGAGCGCGACGTAATTGAGGTCGTATTTCGAGGCCTCGACTTCCTTCTCATCCTCTTCGTTGAGGTCGCGCAGCGCGACGATGTCGGCGTGGCGATAGAGCGCGTTGTCGTCGAAGCCGATCTTGGCGTCGAGGCAGAGGAGCTTGCCGTCTTTCGTCACGATCAGCGGATTGATCTCGAGCAGGCTCATGTCCTTCTCGACGAAGGCGCGGTAGAGGCCGGCGAGCAACTTTATCATCTGCTTGCCGAGATCGGCGTCGAGGCCGAGCACCTCGGAGACGATGCGCGCATGGAACGGCGAGACGCCGGTCGCCGGATCGACGGTGAGCGTGCGCACCTTCTCCGGCGTTTTGTGCGCGACCTCTTCGATGTCCATGCCGCCTTCGCGCGAAACGACGATGGCGACGCGCGAAGACTCACGGTCGACGAGCATCGAGAGATAGAACTCGCGGTCGATCGCGGAGCCTTCCTCGATATAGAGACGGCGCACCTTGCGGCCGGCCGGGCCGGTCTGATGCGTGACGAGCGTCGAACCGAACAGCCGCTTCGCTTCCTTGTCGACGTCGTCGAGGGATTTGACGACCTTGACGCCGCCGGCCTTGCCGCGGCCGCCGGCATGGATCTGCGCCTTCACCACCCAGACGGGACCGCCGAGCTCATTCGCCGCCTTGCCGACCGCCTCGAGCGACAGCGCCGGAACGCCGCGCGGCACCGGTACGCCGAATTCACGCAGCACCGCTTTCGCCTGGTATTCGTGGATGTTCATGCAGCACTCCGCGCCATCACGCCGTCATTGCCGGGCTTGACCCGGCAATCCAGCGTATGAAGAAAATCTTGTTCGCGAGAGATGGATGCCCGGGTCAAGCCCGGGCATGACGCTGTGGGTGTCGCGTGCCGCGTCACTTCCCGAGATCCGGCGCAATCTTTTTGCAGGCCTCGACGAGGCTCTGCACCGACTCGACGGACTTGGTCAGCATCTCCTGCTCGGCGCGGGCGAGATCGATCTGCACGATGCGCTCGACGCCCTTGGCGCCGATCACCACCGGCACGCCGAGATAAAGATCGCGCACGCCGTATTCGCCGTTGAGATAGGCGGCCGCGGGGAGGACCCGCTTCTTGTCCTTGAGGTAGCTCTCCGCCATCGCGATGGCGGAGGCGGCCGGCGCGTAGAAGGCGGAGCCGGTCTTGAGCAGGTTGACGATCTCGCCGCCGCCTTTGCGCGTGCGATCGACGATCGCGTCGATGCGCGCCTGGCTCGTCCAGCCCATCTTCACGAGGTCGGGCAGCGGAATGCCGGCGACGGTCGAGTAGCGCACGAGCGGCACCATGTCGTCGCCGTGGCCGCCGAGCACGAAGGCGGTGACGTCCTCGACCGAGACGTTGAATTCGTCAGCGAGGAAGTAGCGGAAGCGCGCACTGTCGAGCACGCCGGCCATGCCGACGACCATGTGCTTATTGAGGCCGCTCGTCTTCTGCAGCGCCCACACCATCGCGTCGAGCGGATTGGTGATGCAGATGACGAAAGCGTTGGGCGCGTATTTGCGGATGCCGGCGCCCACCTGCTCCATCACCTTGAGATTGATGCCGAGGAGATCGTCGCGGCTCATGCCCGGCTTGCGCGGCACGCCGGCCGTGACGATGCAGACATCCGCGCCTTCCATGGCGTCGTAGCTGTTGGTGCCGGTGAAGCGGGCGTCGAAACCGTTGACGGGGGACGATTCCGCGATGTCGAGCGACTTGCCCTGCGGAATGCCTTCCGCGATGTCGAACATCACGACGTCGCCGAGCTCTTTGAGCCCGACGAGGTGGGCCAATGTGCCGCCGATCTGGCCGGCGCCGACCAAGGCAACCTTTTTGCGTGCCATGCGAGGAAAAACCTTCGAAAATTGAGTGAGGCGCTGCTGAGCCGCAGCCGCCGCTGGTTAATCCCTAAACGTCCTCCACACAAGCCGACTATCGGAGCGATCCGTCATTCCTTTTCGCTCATATCGTGAAAGCTATTATACATTATGCCAGGCGCGCAAGCCGCTTTCCGCCTGTCGCCATGGTGCAGCGCACAGACTTGTGCGGTTGGCATGTGGCTCTCAGGCGGAAAGTCAAACCGAAACGTAGCCCGGATTGAGCGGAGCGAAATCCGGGACGCGTAGCCCAGCGCGCGAACGGTCCCCGCGTTTCGCTTCGCCCAACACGGGCTACGTCTTTTTCGATAACCGGCGCGATGCTTACGTCTCCACGACACCGGGGCGAACCTCGCCGGCGGCGGCGCGCGAGCCGTGTGGGAGCGCGAGATATTCTTCCGAGCGCATTTCGATCAAGCGTGAGGCGGTGCGATTGAATTCCAGCGCCTCGTATCCGTTCTCGCCGGTGTAGAGGTCGACAGGCTCGGCCTCAGCCGAAGCGACGAGCTTCACGCCGTAATCATAAAGCGTATCAATCAGAATGATGAACCGCTTCGCCTCGTTGCGCCGCGCGAAATCCATCGCCGGGATGCGGTCGATCAAGAGCGTATGAAACTCATGCGCGATCTTGAGATAATCGGCAGCCGCGAGCGGCACGCCGCAGATGTCCTTGAACGCGAAGCGCGCGACTCCCATCGCCGCGCGCGGCACATGGATCTTCCGGCCTTTGACCTGCAGATCGATTGGCGCAGCGTCGCTGCCGCTGGTGAGCCGGCGCCAAGCGCTATTCATCGCCGCGTCGGCGGCGGCGGAGCCCGGCACATGCCAGACCGGCGCGCCGGCGAGCTTTTCCAAGCGAAAATCGGTTCGCGCATCGAGCCGCATCACGTCGACGCGTGATTCGAGAAGCTCGATGAAAGGCAGGAACAGCGCGCGGTTGAGTCCTTCCGCGTAAAGATCGTCCGGCGCGACGTTCGACGTCGCGACGACGACAAGCCCGTTCTTGAAAAGCTGCGTGAACAGCCGGCCGAGAATCATCGCGTCGGCGATGTCGGTCACATGGAACTCGTCGAAGCAGAGGAGCGAGCATTCGGCGCTGATGTCGGCGGCGACCAAGGTGATTGGATCGCTCTCGACCATTTCACCGCGCTTCTGCTTCTGGCGATAGGCGTGCACGCGCTCGTGTACGTCGAGCATGAATTCATGGAAATGCGCGCGACGCTTGCGCTCCGCCGGCGCGGCGGCGAAGAACAGGTCCATCAGCATCGTCTTGCCGCGGCCGACGCTGCCGTAGAGATAAACGCCTTTGATCGCGTCGCGCTCCTCCTTGCGGCCGAGAAGCCAGCCCAGCGCCGACGCCTTGCCGTTGCCGCGGCGCGCGACAAGCTCAGCCCGCAAGGCTTCGAGGCGCGCCAGAACGGCTTCCTGCGCCGGATCGCGTTCGATCTCTCCGGCGGCAACCAGGGTGCGGTAGCGGTCGATGAGGACGCTGGGCATCTCGGAGGGAGGAATGGCGGGTGGTGGCGCTAGCCATACCCGGCGACCGCGCGCGGAAGCAAGTTGCACGTGACCGTAAAAACGTCGGTGTCCAGTGCTGCGGATCGTCGCGGCAAGGGTGGTCGCGAACACAAGATTGCCACGCAATCGGCAAGGCCGCGGCAGATTTGCGCGGAACTGGCGTTTGCGCCAGGGGTTGCCCCCACAGCTGCCTGATGTGTCCGCCGCCGCCGCAAGGCCGGCAGGGTCGACACGGCAAACTCACCACAACCTGAACGGGAGAACGGAAGGATAAATCATGCCTCGTAAGCTGATCATCGCCGCGACGACCGCCCTGGGGCTCGCACTCGCCTCCGGCGCCGCCACGGCGCAGGAGTTCTCGGTGGGCGTGGGTTTTGGCCCGTACAGTGACGGCTATTATGGCTACGGTTACGCGCCGTCCGGCTATGGCCGGTCCGACATGGACGATTCCGGCCACTACACGCGCGACTACAACACCGGCTATTCCTATTATGGCGATGACTATGCCGATGAGCCGGGCAACCGCTAGTCCGCGCATTGCTCCTTGAGCGGCCGGCTTCGCGCCGGCCGTTCTTTTTTGCGCGAGACGCAGCGCATTTGTCGCACTTGGCATGCGGATTGCGAGCATGGTGCGGAATGCGCATCGTTCCTATCTTTTGGTCGCGATGTTGTCACACGTTTCGGCAATTCATCGCCAAAATGACACCGGAATGGGCATCGAGGAAACGCTTTGAGGGAGCACATGTTGAACGAAAGCGAATCCTATGACGTCCGATCCTCTGCCGCCCGGCGGCTTGATCCGAAAACTCCTCCCTGCAGACCATGTCGCTTATCGTGAGCATCTGCTGCGTCTCGATCCACAGAGCCGGCGCAGCCGCTTCAGCGGCGCGGTCTCCGACGAGTTCATCCGCAATTACGCGGCGCTCTCGCGCAATCTCGATACCGTGATCCACGGCTTCTTCGTCGACGGTGAGCTGCGCGGCGTCGCGGAGCTGCGCCCGCTGGGCGACGCCTTCGCGCAGGAGGCGGAGGCGGCCTTCAGCATCGAACGGTCGTGGCAAAGCCATGGCGTCGGCGCGGCGCTGTTGCGCCGAACGTTGCTCAGCGCGCGCAATCGACGCATCCGGCTGCTCTACATGGCGTGCCTTGCCGAAAACAAAGTGATGCAGCGGCTCGCGCGCAAATTCGACGCCGAGCTCAAGTTCGATTTCGGCAGCGTCGCCGCGCATGTGGAAGCGCCGCAGCCGACGGCGGTATCGCTGATGCGCGAATCGCTCGCCGATACGCTCGGCTTCGCGACCGCCGTGCTCGACGTGCAGGCGCGCTGGCTGAAGCCGGCGTAGAACAAATTCCAAGAAGGCTCCAAAGAAAAGCGGGATCGCCGACTCGAAGAATCGATCCGCTTCCTCGCACATTTGTGTTCGCGCTTGCATGCCCCGCATGGCTGATGCGCCCGCGCTTTCAATTCGCCGATGCGAGGCTATGTGGCGTGCAGCCGCGCAAGAGCGGTCGACGGCGCGCAACGACAGCCGGATGAAGAACAAGGAAACGCAGACCTGACGAATCAGATCAGAGTCTTCCGAATGCCGTCACATCTGTGACGTTCGGACCAGGGCTGGCGCACCATACCCATCGAGAATGGAGACCATGATGACGATTACCAGAACGCTCGCGCTTGCCACGGCGCTCTCGCTGACGACGCTGGGCAGCAGTGCTTTTGCCGGCGAAGGTTCGCCCGATCTGTCCGGACATTATCCGAGCGTGAATGAGAGCGATCCGGGTGGCTCCAATTACGGCAGCAATGTCGGCACGCGTTTCGCCGAGCCGTATTACACCGCACCGCGCTACACCGCACCACGCGAGGCCTATGGCAGCGCCTCTGTGCCAAGCGATGAGAACACCGGCGCAGTCATCCGTCAGAACCGCTACGACGAGCAGTACGACGAAGGCGAATAGCGCTGCGCGATCCGCATGCACAAACGGCCGGCGCAATGCCGGCCGTTTTGTTTTGAACGCGTGTCGCATTTCAAGTCGTCTTGCGTGGGCTTGACCCGCGCATCCATCATTCGAAAGAATTTTCTTCGATGGATTGCCGGGTCAAGCCCGGCAATGACGAAACTGCACGTCTTGCATCATTCGTGCGCTACGCCGGCGCGTGACACACCGCTTCGATATTGTGGCCGTCGGGATCGCGCACGAACGCGCCGTAGTAGTTCGGATGGTAATGCGCGCGCACGCCCGGCGCGCCGTTGTCGCGTCCGCCGGCGGCGAGCGCCGCCTTGTAGAAGGCGTCAACGCTCGCGCGATCCTTCGCCGCGATTGCGACATGCAGCGGACGATCGATTTTGCCCTCGCCGCCGATCCAGAAATCCGGCTTGCCATCGATGCCGAAGCCGCAAGCCGGCGCGTCGCGCTCGTGCTGGCGCACTTCCTTGATCAGTCCATAGCCGAGCGGCGCCAGCGCCTTCTCGTAAAACGCCTTTGCGCGCGCGTAATCGGAGACGGGAAATCCGACGTGATCGATCATGGCGATGTTTCCTCCAGGCGCACATGTCATTCCGGATTGCCACGAAGTGGCAAGTCCGGAATCCATAACACCCAGCGCCGGGGTTATGGATTCCGGGCTCGCGCTTCGCGCGCCCCGGAATGACACCGTTGCTTTCGTCGATGGCGCCTACACCTGCCGCTCGACCATCATCTGCTTGATTTCGGCGATCGCCTGCGCGGGGTTGAGCCCCTTCGGGCAGGCCTTCGAGCAGTTCAGGATCGTGTGGCAGCGATAGAGCCGGAACGGGTCTTCGAGGAAGTCGAGCCGCTCGCCGGTCTTCTCATCGCGCGAATCCACGAGCCAGCGGCGCGCCTGCAGCAGCGCCGCAGGGCCGAGATAACGGTCGCTGTTCCACCAGTAGCTCGGGCAGCCGGCACTGCAGCAGGCGCACAGGATGCATTCGTAGAGGCCATCGAGCTTCGCGCGCTCGGCCTCCGACTGCTTCCATTCGCGTTGCGGCGTCGGCGTCACAGTCTGCAGATAGGGCTGGATCGAGGCGTGCTGCGCATAGAACATCGTGAGGTCCGGCACGAGGTCCTTCACCACCGGCATATGCGGCAGCGGATAAATCTTCACCGTGCCGTTGATCTCGTCCATGCCGCACGTGCAGGCGAGCGTGTTGGTGCCGTCGATGTTCATCGCGCACGAGCCGCAGATGCCTTCGCGGCAGGAGCGCCGGAAAGTCAGCGTCGAATCGATGTTCGATTTGATCCAGATCAGCGCGTCGAGCACCATCGGCCCGCAGTCGTCGCGGTTGATGTAATAGGTGTCGACGCGCGGATTCTTCTTCTCGTCCGGACTCCAGCGATAGATGCGAAACTCGGTGACGCGCGCCGCGCTCATCGGCTTCGGCCACGTCTTGCCCTCGGTGACCTGCGAGTTCTTCGGAAGCGTGAATTCGACCATTGGATCAGTCTTTCAGTTCTAGGACGAGCGGGAGTTCAGAGAAAGCAGCAGGTTGGTGCGGGTCTTGCCCGTGACCGCGTAGCCGCGCGCCAGCATGTCGGCAATGCAGTCGCGCTGCCACGCCGCGCGATGAAGGTGCTCAATCACGATCCGCCGCGGCCAGAGTGAACGCGGCGCGGCCGAAAAGAACGGCACGAGGACACGGTCCTCATGTCCTTCGATGTCGATCTTCAGCGCATCGACGGCGGCAATCCCGGCGTCCAAAATCGTGTCGAGAAGCGGCCGCGCCCGCACCATGTAATCGCCTTTGCCGCCGATGGCGCTTGCGCCGAGGTTGGCGCCGTTAACGCGCAGCGGGAGCTCGCCCTCCTTGGCGCTCAGCGCATGGCCGAGCACCGTCACCTTGTCGAAGCCGCTGAGCGCGGCATTGGCGCGCAACTGATCGGCAAGGATTTTGAGCGGCTCGATCGCCAGCACGCGGCAACCTCCGCCGGTCGCCGCGGAAACCAATATCGTATAGGCCCCGACATTTGCGCCGACGTCGACGAATACGCCATCACAGGCTGTCGCGGCGAGAAACGCGATCTCGCTGGCCTCGAAATCTGGCTTGAGCAACAACGCCCGATCTGTCCCGTTGTGATCGAGGCGCAATCGAAACGCACCGCCGCCGACCCGCCAATCGATCGGTCCTGGGCGAACGTGCGCCAGCAGCCGCACGACTCCGTTTCGCAATCGGCCGTGATGCAGCGGCGTCGCGCGCGCGAACGCGATAATGCGCTGCTGAAGCGCGCTCGGCGCATAGGCGCCGAACACCGGGGGCTCGATTTGCGTCGAATCGCTCAATAAACCCGTGCCTTCGGCTCGATATACGCGACGTCGTTCGAGAGCGTGTAAGAGTGCACCTGGCGATAGTTCAGCGTGACTTTGCCGGTTTCGTCGAGCCACGACATCGTGTGCTTCATCCAGTTGGCGTCGTCGCGCTCGGGGAAATCCTCACGCGCATGCGCGCCGCGGCTTTCGGTGCGGTTGAGCGCCGAATCGACGGTCACCACCGCCTGGGCGATGAGGTTGTCGAATTCCAGCGTCTCGATGAGATCGGAATTCCAGATCAGCGAGCGGTCGGTGACGTGCACGTCGGAAATGCTGGCGAACACGTCGTGGATCAGCTTGCGGCCTTCCTGCAGCACGTCGCCGGTCCGGAACACGGCGCAGTTCGCCTGCATCACCTTCTGCATGCGCGTGCGCAGCTCCGCCGTGGGCGTGCTGCCAGAGGCGTTGCGGAAGCGGTCGAGGCGGTCGAGCGCGCGCTCGGCGGAATCCTTCGGCAGTTCGCCTTGCGTCTCGCCGGGGGTGAGCACGTCGGCGCAGCGCAGCGCCGCCGCGCGGCCGAAGACGACGAGGTCGATCAGCGAGTTGGAGCCGAGGCGGTTCGCGCCATGCACGGAGACGCTCGCCGCCTCGCCGAGCGCCATCAGCCCCGGCACCAGCGTGTCGGCATCGCGCCGCGCCTCGCCGTGATAGTTCGTGGGGATGCCGCCCATATTGTAGTGCACCGTCGGCAGCACCGGGATCGGCTCGCGCGTCACGTCGACGCCGGCAAAGATGCGCGCGGATTCCGAGATGCCGGGAAGCCGCTCGTGCAGCACCTTCGGGTCCAGATGATCGAGGTGCAGGAAGATGTGATCCTTGTCCTTGCCGACGCCGCGGCCCTCGCGAATCTCGATCGTCATCGCGCGCGAGACGACGTCGCGCGAGGCGAGGTCTTTCGCGGAGGGTGCATAGCGCTCCATGAAGCGCTCGCCCTCGGAGTTGACGAGATAACCGCCCTCGCCGCGCGAGCCTTCGGTGATGAGGCAGCCGGCGCCGTAGATGCCGGTCGGGTGGAACTGGACGAATTCCATATCTTCGAGCGGCAGGCCGGCGCGCAGCACCATCGCGTTGCCGTCGCCGGTGCAGATATGCGCCGAGGTGCAGGAGAAATAGGCGCGGCCGTAGCCGCCGGTCGCGAGGATTGTCGTCTGCGCGGTGAAGCGATGCAGCGTGCCGTCGTCGAGCTTCAGCGCCACGATGCCGCGGCAGCGGCCCTCGCCGTCCATGATCAGATCGATGGCGAAATATTCGATGAAGAACTGCGCGTTGTGGCGCACCGCCTGGCCGTACATCGTGTGCAGCATGGCGTGGCCGGTGCGGTCGGCGGCGGCGCAGGTGCGCTGCGCGGTGCCCTTGCCGTAATGCGTGGTCATGCCGCCGAACGGGCGCTGATAGATCTTGCCGTCGTCGCGGCGCGAGAAGGGCAGGCCCCAATGCTCGAGCTCGTAGACCGCGTCCGGCGCGTTGCGCACCATGTATTCGATCGCGTCCTGGTCGCCGAGCCAGTCCGACCCCTTGACGGTGTCGTACATGTGCCAGCGCCAGTTGTCCTCGCCCATATTGCCGAGCGCGGCGGCGATGCCGCCCTGCGCCGCGACGGTGTGCGAGCGCGTCGGGAAGACCTTCGTCACGCAAGCGGTGCGTAAGCCGGCCTCGCTGCAGCCGACGACCGCGCGCAGGCCCGCGCCGCCGGCGCCGACAACCACGACGTCGAAGTTGTGATCCTCGATCGGATAGGCGCGGCCATTGACGGCCGGCGCACCGTTCCCGTTCGCCTTGTCGTGCCCCTTGCCATTTCCGTTCGTCTTGCCGTCACCGGCCATAGCGTCAGACTCCGAAGCTCAATTTCAAAAGGGCGAAGGTGCAGGCGAGCCCGACGACGATGCAGAAGAACGTGTTCGCCATGATCAGCATCACCTTGCCGCCTTCGTGATGCACGTAGTCCTCGACGATCACCTGCATGCCGAGCCACATGTGATAGACGGTCGTGAACACGAACAGCAGCATGATGACCGAGACCACGGGCGAGCCGAGAATCTGCACCGCGGCCGCATGGTTGCGCCCGATCAAGGTCATCGCGATCACGATGAACGCGAACGTCAACGGGATCGCGGCGACCGACGTGAGGCGCTGGCGCCAGAAATGGCGCGTGCCCGAATGCCCGGCGCCGAGATAGCGCACGCGCTTCATCGGCGTGCGCATGTCCTGTGATGTGTTGTGTGTGGTCATCCGCGCCCCAAAGTCAGGTAGACGACGAGAAGAATGATGGTGAGGCCGATCGAGCCGATCAGCGTCGCGCGCGCGAGCCATTCGCGTTCCGCCGGGCCAAAGCCGTAGCCGAGATCCCAGATGAGATGGCGGATGCCGCCGAGCGCATGGTGCAGCAGCGCCCAGGTCGTGAGGAGAAGCACGAGCTTGCCGATCCAGGAGCCGGCCGCCGCCTGGAAGGTCGCGTAGGCGTTGGGACCGGCGGCGGCGGCGAGCAGCCACCAGACGAGCAGCACGACGGCGAAATAGAGTCCCGCGCCGGTGATGCGATGCACGATCGACATCATCATCGTCAGCATCGGCCGGTAGATCGAAAGGTGGGGTGAAAGCGGTCGGCTATCGGACATGCAAAGGCGCCAATCGTGAGGGCGGCAGAACCGCGCTTTGGAATTATTCCGATCCGGAACCGGGGGCGCCGAAGACCGCAAGCCGGATGCGACTTTTTTGAGCGGCGACGGTCGTCCGGTTGGATGGGCGAACGCGGCGGAAAGCCGCACATTCGCCCGCAGCGAAACATGCGCCCGGAAAAGCTCGCTTTACAATCCCTCTTTGACGTAATGTGCCTTCGCGATTCACGAAGGGTCCTTATGCGCTTCGATCTGACCGATCTCGGCCTTTTCCGCCATGTCGTGGAGGCCGGCAGCATCACCCGCGGGGCGGCGCGGGCCAATCTGGCGCTGGGGGCGGCCTCGACCCGCATCCGCAACATGGAGGAGGCGCTGGGCGCCCTCCTCCTCACCCGCGGGCGGCAGGGGGTGGTGCCGACCCAGGCGGGCCGCACCCTCCTCCAGCATGCCCGCACGATGCTCGCCCAGGCCGAGCGCCTGCGCGAAGACCTCGGCGCCTATGCCGGCGGCATGGCGGGCCAGGTCCGCATCCTCTCCAACACCAATGCGCTGACCGAATTTCTCCCCGAGACGCTGAGCTCGTTCCTCGCCGAGCACCCGCATGTCAGCATCGACCTCGAGGAACGGCTCTCCGACGAGATCGTCGGGCTGATCGCGGAAGGCAGCGCCGATATCGGCATCGTCGCCAGCACCGTCGATGCCGGCCGGCTTGTGACCTACCCGTTCCGCAGCGACCGCTTCGTGCTCGTCGTCGCGCGCAACCATCCGCTCGCGCGGCTCAACAACATCAGCTTCGCCGAAGTGCTCGATTTCGATTTCGTCGGGCTCGATCGCGCGAGCGCTCTGCAGCGCTTCCTCGCCAGCAAGGCGAGCCGCATCGGTCGGCCGCTGCGGCTGCGCGTGCAATTGCGCAGCTTCGATGCAGTGTGCCGTCTCGTCGAGCGCAACGTCGGCGTCGGCATCGTGCCGGAGACGACGGTGCGATGGGCAGAGAAGGCGATGGCGATCAACTCCGTCGACCTCATCGACCCGTGGGCGCAGCGCGAACTCACGATCTGCGTGCGCGATCTCCACGCGCTCGCGCCGTATGCGCGGCAGCTCGTCGAGCATATGCGCACCGTCACGCCTTAGCGCTGCGTTCGCTGCTTGGGCGCCGCAAGGGAAGAAGCGGCGCGACGCCGCGCGTCTCGCGTCGTGCTCACGAAAGCGTGTTGACGCGCGCAAAACCGAAGCTCCGCACGCCCGTAACTCGCTGCATCGACGGATCGCGTGGCGCTCGTTCAAGGGCGCGAGACAACGCGCGCGCCGGATCGATCAGCGCGGCGCCGGAACAACGGCGCCGCTTCATCAAGCACATGGGAGACAGCTCTATGTCGAAGCATTCCTCACGCATGGCCGCGGCCGCCCTGGTCGTTGCCACCGCGGCCTTTGCTGCGCCCGCTTTCGCCGAACCAATGGTCGGTGGCGCGCCGATGTACGCGACGAAGAACATCATCCAGAACGCGGTGAACTCGAAGGACCATACGACGCTCGTCGCCGCCGTGAAGGCCGCCGGCCTCGTCGATACGCTGGAAGGCAAGGGACCGTTCACGGTCTTCGCGCCCACCAACAAGGCCTTCGACAAGCTGCCGAAGGGCACGGTCGACACGCTGCTCAAGCCGGAGAACAAGGCGCAGCTCACGAAGATCCTCACCTGTCACGTCGTCGCCGCGAATGCGATGTCGAGCGCGATCAACAAGATGATCAAGGACGACAAGGGATCGCATCCGGTGAAGACCGTCGGCGGCTGCACCTTCACCGCCAAGATGAAGGGCGACAAGATCACGCTCACCGACGAGAAGGGCGATGTCGCAACGGTGACCATCGCCGACGTGAAGCAGTCGAACGGCGTCATCCATGTGATCGACACCGTTCTGCTGCCGGCGTCGTAAGGCAACTCGGCGCGCTCCCTCTCCCCGCTTGCGGGGAGAGGGGCGCTTTCCGGCAAACACGTCGCACCAACAGGCCCTCTCACCCGGATCGCTTCGCGATCCGACCTCTCCCCGCAAGCGGGGCGAGGTGAAGAGCGGCCGGTTCTCACTCTCCGCTTCTTGCCAATCCAATCCTCGCCCGATAGCAGAAAGGCATCAGGCAAGGAGACGACGGAATGGCGACCCATAAGCTGCTTCTAGCCGCCGGCGACGGCATCGGCCCCGAAGTGATGGCGCAAGTGAAGCGGCTGATCGACTGGATGAACGGGCGCGGGATGGGCCGCTTCGAGACCGAGGAGGCGCTGGTCGGCGGCTGTGCCATCGACGCGCACGGCATTCCCGTCACCGACGAGACGGTTGCGAAGGCGCATGCGGCGGACGCCGTGATCTTCGGCTCCGTCGGTGGCCCCAAATGGGACGGCGTCGAATACGAGAAGCGTCCGGAGGCCGGGCTTCTCCGCCTGCGCAAGGACCTCGCCCTCTTCGCCAATATCCGTCCGGCGATCTGCTATCCGGCGCTTGCCGATTCTTCGAGCCTCAAGCGTGAGGTGATCGACGGCCTCGACATCATCATCCTGCGCGAGCTCACCGGCGGCGTCTATTTCGGCGAGCCGAAAACGATCACCGATCTCGGCAACGGACAGAAGCGCGCCGTCGATACGCAGGTCTACGACACCTACGAGATCGAGCGCATCGGCCGCGTCGCCTTCGAGCTGGCGCGCAAGCGCCGCAAGAAGGTCACCTCGACTGAGAAGCGCAACGTGATGAAGACGGGCGTGCTCTGGAACGAGGTGATCCGCGACGTGCACAAGCGCGAATTCCCCGATGTCGAGCTCGAGCATCAGCTCGCCGACGCGCTCGGCATGCAGCTCGTGCGCGCGCCGAAGCAGTTCGACGTGATCGTCGCCGACAACCTGTTCGGCGACATGCTCTCCGACGTCGCGGCGATGCTGACCGGCTCGCTCGGCATGCTGCCGTCGGCCTCGCTCGGCGAGGTCGACGCGAAGACCAAGAAGCGCAAGGCGCTCTACGAGCCGGTGCATGGCTCGGCGCCCGACATCGCCGGCAAGGGCGTCGCCAATCCGATCGCGATGATCGCGTCCTTCGCGATGGCGCTGCGCTACTCCTTCAACATGCTCAAGGAAGCCGACCTCATCGACAACGCCATCGCCGCCGCGCTCGCAAAGGGGCTGCGCACCGGCGACATCGCTTCCAAAGGCGCGACGGTCGTCGGCACGTCGGGCATGGGCGACGCCGTGCTCAAGGAGATGGACGCGCTCGCGGGGTGACGTTGCTCACCCACCGCCGTCATCCTGAGGCGCCCGCGCGAAGCGCGGGCCTCGAAGGATGGCCACACACGCGGGCCGTCGCCCTTCGAGGCTCGCGGCAAGCGCCGCTCGCACCTCAGGGTGACGGAGAGAGAATGGATTGGGCAACGACGGAGCCCCCCTCCCCTCCGGGGAGGGATATGCGGCGCCTTGCCGCCTGATGACGCGGCATGCAAGCTCGCACATTGGGGCGGCGACAAGGAGGACGCATGCGACTCGCGTCGTCGAGACCGGCCCCGCATCTTGAGCTTCCCGGCAAGAGCCATCGGCTCGTCATGTTGGGCGAACACCCGCTCGTCGCCGAGACACCGGAGCATCAGCTCAGCGAGCCGACGACGCCGACCGAGAAATTCTTCATCCGCAACAACGGCACGGTGCCGGAGCCGACGCGCGAGCCGCTCGCCTGGCGCGTGACGATCGACGGCGAGGTCGAGCGCGCGCTGACGCTGACGCTCGGCGACATTCAGTCGCGCTTCGAGCCTGTAACGCGCCATCTCGTCCTCGAATGCGGCGGCAATGGCCGCGCCTTCTTCACGCCGCCGGCCTCCGGCAATCCGTGGACGAACGGCGGCGTCGGCTGCGCGCAGTGGACGGGCGTGCGGCTGCGCGACCTCCTTCATGCCGCCGGGGTGAAGCCGTCGGCGGTGTTCACCGCGCATTACGGCGCGGACGGCGAATTCGCCGATCCGTCGCGCCCGGCGATCTCGCGCGGCGTGCCGATCGCGAAAGCGCTCGACGAGAACAATCTCGTCGTCTGGGAGATGAACGGCGCGCCGCTGCCGCGCGTGCACGGCTTTCCGCTGCGCCTCATCATTCCCGGCTGGCCGGGCTCGGTCTCGGCGAAATGGCTGAGGCGCATATGGCTGCGCGACCGCCGCCACGACGGCAAAGGCATGACCGGCACGAGCTACCGCGTGCCGATCCGGCCGATGACGCCGGGCGCGCCACCGGATTTACAGAATTTCCGCGACCTCGAATCGATGCCGGTGCGCTCGATCATTTCGAGCCCGGCGAATGGCGCGACGCTGCCGGCGGACACGCGAAGCATCGCCGTGCGCGGCGCCGCCTGGGGCGGCGACAACGACGTCGCGTTTGTCGACGTCTCGATCGACGGCGGGGCGACCTGGCAGCGCGCGAACCTCGCGCCGCAGCGCAATCCTTACGACTGGCACCGCTGGAGCACGACAGTCGCCTGCCCCGGCCCCGGCTATTACGAGATCTGGGCGCGCGCGACCGATGTGAACGGCGTCGCGCAGCCGCACGCGGCGGCCAATTGGAACCCGCAAGGCTACGGCGCCAATCCGATGCAGCGTGTGACGGTGACAATCGGCTGAGTTGGTCTCATCCCTCCCCGGAGGGGAGGGTGGCTCCGAACAAGCGAAGCGCGTGAGGAGTCGGGTGGGGACCTCTTCGCAGCTTGTCCCCACCCGGCCGCGCGCTTGCGCGCGCGTCCACCCTCCCCTCCGGGGAGGGAGCGCATTGACGCGCGGCATATTCAAGCGCTCAATCTCGAAGCATTCCAAGGAATGGCGATATGCGCCGTCAGGGAGGAAACATGATCACACGACGCAACCTCATGGGGCGCGTCGGCGCGGGCGCGGTGCTGGCCGTCGCCGGCGCCAAGCTGCCGTTATCCGACGAAGCTTTTGCCGCCGGCGCGGCGACCGATCCCGGCCTTCCCGCCGGCACGCGCGCGTCCGCAACGCTCGAAGCGCTGCCCGGCAAAAAACCGCTCATCAAGCTGAGCTACCGGCCGCCGAATTACGAAACGCCGCTCGAATATTTCCGCACGCCGATCACGCCGAACGATGCGTTCTTCGTGCGCTACCATCTCTCCGACATTCCGGAAGTCGACGCGAAGACGTGGAAGCTCGCGATCAGCGGCGACGGCGCCGAGAAGACGGCGGAACTTACATTCGACGATCTCAAGGCGATGCCGGCGACCGAAGTCGTCGCCGTCAACCAATGCTCGGGCAATCGCCGCGGCCTGTTCCAGCCGCATGTGCCGGGCGTCGAATGGGGCTACGGCGCGATGGGCTGCGCGCGCTGGAAGGGCGTGAAGCTCAAGGACGTGCTGGCGAAAGCCGGACTGAAAAAGGATGTCGTCGAGATCGCCTATAACGGCGCCGACGGGCCGCCCTTCGAGAAGACGCCGGATTTCGTCAAGAGCCTCCCGGCCGCGAAAGCGCTCGATGACGCAACCCTCATCGCCTACGAGATGAACGGCGCGCCGCTGCCGCATTTCAACGGCTTCCCGGCACGGCTCATCGTGCCCGGCTGGACCGGCACCTATTGGATGAAGCACATCGTGTCGCTCGAAGCGCGCACGTCACCGCTGCATAACTTCTGGATGACGACGGCTTATCGCGTGCCGCTCGGGAAATTCCCGATGGTCGCGCGCTTCGCCTCGCAGGAAGCGCCCGGCGCGACGGCGACGCCGATCACCGAGATGATGGTGAACTCGATCCTCACCAGCCACGCCGACGGTGCGAAGGTAAAGCGCGGCGGCACGCTCACCGTCGGCGGCATCGCCTGGGACGGCGGCTACGGCATCGCCAATGTCGACGTCTCGGTCGACGGCGGCAAGACGTGGCAAGCCGCGAAGCTCGGCGAGAATCTCGGGCCCTACGCGTTCCGCCCGTTCAGCTTCGGGTTCTCGCCGAAGCGCGGCGCGAATGTCGTGATGGCGCGCGCGACCAACAAGATCGGTCAGACGCAGACGGCGGAGCTGGTGCCGAACGGCGCCGGCTATCACCACAATCTGCCGCACCGCATCACGCTCAACGCCGCGTAAGGGAGGACATCATGCGCATCATCCCTGCCCTCCTTAGATCGTCCCTTTTTGCCGCCGCGTTCGCGGCCGGTGTCGCGTCTTCCGCGCTTGCGGAGGAGAAGCCGGTCGAGCTCAAGAAGGCGCCGGGCCTCGACAAGGTCGAAGCGAACTGCGCGGCGTGTCACAGCCTCGATTACATCATCATGAATTCGCCGTTCCCGAAGGCCGCGACCTGGGACGCCGAAGTCGCCAAGATGATCAAGGCCTATGGCGCGCCGATCGACGACGCCGACGCCAAGGCGATCGCGGAGTATCTCAAGCAGAACTACGGGTCGTAGCGACGCTTTTGGGATGTAGCCCGCCTTGAGCAAAGCGAAAGGCGGGGCCTGTTTTGATGACAAGGGCCCCGGATTTCGCTGCGCTCAATCCGGGCTACAGCTTCTACAGCTTCATAGGAATTCGTCATGCGCAGGCTTGACCCGCGCATCCATCAATCTTCGAAAATACGATGGATTGCCGGGTCAATGCCCGGATCAAGTCCGGGGACGGCAATGACGCAGTCGCGTTGTGACGCTCAATAATCGATGCAGCAGCCCGGCAGATAGAGCGGGCTCGGCGCGGGGAAGCTCCACTCCCGCGTCGGGTTCCAGCGCTCGGTGACCGAGGCGCGGCCGCCCGGCGGAAGCGCGTAGTCGGTGTAGGAGCGGCTCATCGGCTCCACTTCCGGTCCGGGGTCGAGGAAGGAGCGCTCGCGGCGCACGGTGATGCGCGTCGGCCGGCGGGTCCGCTTGGCGCGGGCGACGTCGGCGCGGCTCACTTCGTTACGGCTTACGCCGTAGGCCCTGTCGCGCCGCGTCTGTGCATCGGCGGCGGACCA
The DNA here is from genome assembly GCA_050187875.1 of Variibacter sp. Lineage (GTDB taxonomy): Bacteria > Pseudomonadota > Alphaproteobacteria > Rhizobiales > Xanthobacteraceae > JAFKKS01. The sequence continues at coordinate 56,777 of JBFWXB010000013.1, read as the reverse complement.
GGTCGCCACAGCGACAAGAGCGGCGGCCGCGCAGGCGGCGGTCAATGTGGTCCAACGCAAATGACGCATGTCCTCATTCCCAATAATCGAAGCCCGAATCCTTGAGCCTACTCTAGCGACCTGCACGGAGCAGCAATAGAGGGCGGCGACGAAACGGCGTGCGGCGAGGCTTTCCGGTGACAACAACGGCGCCGATGCCGGCGCGTTCCAAGACCTCACCGCGATCCCGCCACACCTCGTATGCGTTGGGGTGGTGAGAATGGCGCCACCGGCCGAGCGGCGAGCCGCAAGCTCGTTACCTCTCCCCTGCGGGGAGAGGTCGGCACGCGAAGCGTGCCGGGTGAGGGGGGCTCAGTTCTCACGATAGGCCGGCACCCCTCACCCCAACCCTCTCCCAGCAGGGGAGAGGGAGCGCGCTCCTCGACACGTCTCGTTGGCGCCGCAATCGGCTGGCATACAAGCGGCGTACGAGAGGGCCTCTCATATCTTCGCTTGCGCCACCTTCACCGTGGGTTCACCATGGTTGAAACGGCACAGTCGATGTGGCTTTTGCGGCCTTGTCATAGCGGATTCTTAACGATAACGATCATCTGATGCTGGCGTGCAGGTTCCTCGTTTGGAGGCGTTTCCGTTGATTTGCCGCTCGGCCCCAGCCCGCGGGCACATGGCCCGCCTTTGGCTTGTTTCGGCCGCGCTTGCCGCGACGATCGGCCTTTCCGGCTGCAATACCGAAGGCATTCAGATCAGCGCGAAGCATTTGATGCCGCTTTCCTCCGAGATGGTGGCGACCCTCGAAAAGAAGGGGATGAGCAAAGACGCGCCGATTCTGATTCGCGCCTACAAGGAAGAGGCGGAGCTCGAGGTCTGGAAACAGGATTCGACCGGGCAGTTCGCGCTGCTCAAGATCTATCCGATCTGCCGTTGGTCGGGCGAGCTCGGCCCGAAGATGAAGCAGGGCGACCGCCAGGCGCCGGAGGGGTTCTATACGATCACCCCGGCGCAAATGAATCCCAATTCAGCCTATTATCTCTCGTTCAATCTCGGCTACCCGAACGCCTATGACCGGGCGCACGGCTATACGGGGTCGAACCTGATGGTGCATGGCAACTGCTCGTCCGCCGGCTGCTACTCGATGACCGACGAGCAGATCGGCGAAATCTTCGCGCTCGGGCGTGAAGCCTTCTTCGGCGGGCAGAAGCAGTTCCAGGTGCAGGCCTATCCGTTCCGGATGACCGCCATGAACATGGCGCGCCACCGCAACAGCCCGCATATGGCCTTCTGGCGCATGCTCAAGCAGGGCTCCGACACCTTCGAAGTCACGCATCAGCAGCCCAAGGTCGACGTCTGCGAGAAGCGTTACGTCTTCGACGCCCAGGCAGCGCCGAACGCGCGATTCGAGCCGGCCGGCCGCTGCCCCGCCTTCACGGTGCCGAGCGACATCGCCGAGGCGGTGGCCGAGAAGACGCGGCGCGACGACGCCGAATTCGCCAAGTTCGCCCGTCAAGGCATCGAGACGGTTCCGGTGAAGACCGGCCGCGACGGCGGCATGCACCCGATCTTCATGGCCAAGCTCAGGCCGCAGCTGGTCACCGACGGCAAGGGCAATGTCCGCTGGGCGGTCGAGAATCCGTCGATGAATATGTCGATCGGGACCATCCGTCCGCCGCGCGACGAGGCCGCCGATCTGCGCCTGCCGCCGAAGCTCGCCTCCGCCGATCCGGCCGCCTTGCCGGCGCAAGCGACCGAAGCGCCGCAAGGCAGCGCCGCCGCCGTGCCGATGCCGCGGCCGGTTCCGAATCGCGCGCCCGTCGTCGCCACCGCGTCCGCCGCGTCTGCACCCGCCGCGTCCTCGACCGGCAAGCTTTTCAACGGTCTCTTCTCATCGAAGGACAAGCCCGAGTCTTCCGATAGCGCCGGCAGCAAGGCATCGTCGTTCGTGCGCGCGCTCGGCTTCGGCAATGACGATGCGAGCGTGACCGCGAGCACGACGACGGCGCAGCCGCCGATGCCCGCGCCTCCCGCCGCGTCGCCGCGGCAGGCAACGCCGACGCCTGCGCCGCGGCCGCATAGTCAGCCGGCCCGCCACGCGCCGGCGACGCATGCGCCGGTTCAGGTCGCGCGCCCGGCGCCGCAAGCAGCGCCGACGGCCGACGACACCGGCAAGGCCGAAGCGGCGCGCATCCTCGCCGCCAAGCCAGTCCCGGCGCCACGCCGGACCGCAGAGGCCGAGCCACCGGCGCCCGCCGCGCAGCGCCCGGCCAGCGCCGCCAGCCTGATGAACGGCGCCGCGCCGGTCGTGCCGACCGGCAGCTTCGAAAGCCGCTGGCAGACCTTCCGCTGATTCGCTCGGCGCAGGATCGTCAGGCGCGGGCTTGAGCCGCGCATCCATCAATCGTGGACATCGCGTAGCCCGCATGGAGCGAAGCGTAATGCGGGAACGACTGCGCCACGGTGACAGTGTCCCGGATTTCGCTGCGCTCCATCCGGGCTACAGACTTGTCATTCCGGGGTGCGCCACCGATCTCGGGTTTACCCGAGATCGGCAGTTTAAATGCACAAGTCGGCAACAGCCGACTTGTGGTGGCGCGGGCCCGGAATCCATATCCCCAGCGCTGCGGCGTATGGATTCCGGACTCGCCTTCTGCGAAGGCGATCCGGAATGACAGCTTCTGTTTTCCTGCCGCGACGCCAGAGCCCTCGCCTCCTGCTCACACGCCGCGATCCGACACCCCGACGTGGTGGCGGTAGACCATCTCCCAACCCTTCCATCCCGTGAAGAGAAGCAACAGGACGACGATGAGGGAGAGCACCAGCCCCGTCGGAACGACGGCGGCCGGGCCGGCGGAATAGCGTGAGAACCAGTTGTAGAGCTCGATCAGCACCACGACGACGTTACCGCCGGCGTGGAGCCACGCGTCGTTGAGCGCACGAATCTGCGCCTCTCCAAGCACGTCCATCAGTCCCATCACCGCCGCCAGCGCGGCGACGATGAGACCGACGCCGATCAGCCATAGCGACGCCGTCGCCCAGAAAGCGTTCGCCGTTTTCCAGAAAGCGAGGTCGGAGACGAACGCCAGCACAAAGCAGGCGATCGGAAAGGGAATGAGCATGGGGTGGATGGGATGCCCGGCAATCTGTGCCGTCGATTTCGGGTTCATCGCTGCACCTCCAGACCATACAAAGATACTATTCAACCTTTCGTCGGCCCGGCCGGTTCCTGCGCGCACGACCGTCGGCCCTTGACAAGCTCCGCTTGATAGACTTATATTCCTAGTCACCTGTCCACGGAGGGCGCGCTCATGAGGCGTCTTGAGTGTGGGACAGGGACGGCGCCCGCGGGCGTGCTCAGCCGGCACGCACTCGGGAGGCCTGCGGGACCCCGCCCGGGCGCCACTACGAGCGCTCTGCGAGGAGCTCGCTGGACTCGGCAGGCGCAGGGACGTGTCCCTGCGACCGGGTCGAGGAAGCGCGGCCCGAGGCCCAAAATCGCCGTGATGGAGCGCCGCAAGGCGAGCGTCCCGATCGCAAGGGACGCGCCGCGCCTCACAAGCGCGGCTCCGACGACCCATCGCGTCTTGCGGCGCTCCGTCCCCTCTCTCGCCGAGGGGAAGTTGCTCGCAACCTGCACACCGCGGGAACGCGGACGCATGCACGCTTGTAGCCCGCATGGAGCGAAGCGGAATGCGGGGTGGAGCTTCCCGGATTTCGCTGCGCTCCATCCGGGCTACGGACTGCGGACTTGTCATTCCGGGGCGCGCGAAGCACGAGCCCGGAATCCATAATCCCGGCGCTGGCGATGATCGCAAAGGCTGCGGCGTATGGATTCCGGACTTGCCTGCTTTGCAGGCAATCCGGAATGACAGCGCGCCAGGGGGGCCCGGAACAAAGACCTCACCGCCGCGGTTACTACATACAGGAGGTGTTCCAAGCGGCCCCCTATATGATGCGTTTATGGCGGCCTTCTCAGCATTTTTCTCTCTGGTGTTCTTATAATGTTCTTGCTTTGTTCAAAATGACTCACTAGGATTACTGTCATGCCTCGCTCCGCCGCCCTTCGCCGTCCCCCCGTCGCGCCGCGCCCCCCGGCGCCCGCAGGCGATTTCCTGGGCGTCTCAGTCTCCCGGGACCGCCGGCGTGGGCGAGGCACCCTTTCCAACATGTCCGGGCGCTACGAGCCGATCGCCCGCATCGCCTTCGACGACGGCTGGCGCTCGATCGAGGAGCTGCCGCCGTTCGAGACGACGGTGACCAACGACGCGACGCGCACCATCATCACGCGCAACGAATCGCCGGACATCTCCTTCGACCGCTCGATCAATCCGTATCGCGGCTGCGAGCACGGCTGCGTCTACTGCTTCGCGCGGCCGACGCACACCTATCTCGGGCTCTCGGCGGGGCTCGACTTCGAGACGAAGCTGTTCGCGAAGCCGGATGCGCCAAAGCTCCTCGAGAAGGAGCTCTCGGCGAAAAACTATGAGCCGCGCACCATCGCCATCGGCACCAACACCGATCCGTATCAGCCGATCGAGCGCAGCCACGGCATCATGCGCGGCATTCTCGAAGTGCTGGAGCGCGCGGGGCATCCGGTCGGCATCGTGACGAAGTCGGCACTGGTGATGCGCGACATCGACATCCTCGCGCGCATGGCGGAGCGCAATCTCGTCAAGGTCGCGCTCTCGGTCACCACGCTCGATGCGAAGCTCGCGCGCACCATGGAGCCGCGCGCGGCAACGCCTATGCGCCGGCTCGAAGCGCTGCGGCAGCTCTCCGCCGCCGGCATTCCGACTTCGGTGATGGTCGCGCCCGTCATCCCCGCAATCAACGACGCCGAGATCGAGCGCATCCTCGACGCCGCGCATGTCGCGGGCGTGCGCGAAGCCGGCTATGTGCTGCTGCGCCTGCCGCTCGAGGTGCGCGACCTGTTCAAGGAATGGCTCGAGGCGAACTATCCCGACCGCGCGAAGCACGTGTTCAAGCTCATCCGCGATATGCGCGGCGGCAAGGACTACGACTCGACCTGGGGCGCGCGCATGCGCGGCGCCGGCCCTTACGCCTGGACGATCGGGCGGCGTTTCGAGCTCGCCTGCGAGCGGTTAGGGATGAACGCGACGCGCACCAAGCTTTCGACCGAGCATTTCCAGCCGCCGGTGAAAGGCGCGGAGCAGCTGAATTTGTTTTGAGGTGCTGCGACGCGCGCCCTATTCCGTCATCCTGAGGTGCGAGGCGCGCTTGCGCCGAGCCTCGAAGGACGACGGCCCGATGCGAGCCGTCCATGCCGGGGCCGTGCATCCTTCGAGGCGCGCAAGAGCGCGCACCTCAGGATGACGGATCGCAGTTCACGGCGCTCGCTAACGTGAAAGAGATCGCATGAAACGAGCTAACTCCTCCTTCCCCCTCACCGTCGTCACGCTCGGCGTCGCCGATGTCGCGGCGAGCGCACGTTTTTACGAAGCACTTGGACTGACGCGAAAGATGAAAGCGACCGGCAACGAAGTCGCCTTCTTCGACGCCGGCGGCGTCGTGCTCGCGCTCTATCCCAGGCCCCTCCTCGCCGAAGACGCCGCGACGCCCGACGCGCCACGCCCGGCCGCGTTTCGCGGCATGACGCTCGCACGCAACTGCAAGACCGACGCGGAAGTCGATGCGGTGATGGCGCATGCGCTGAAGATCGGCGCGACCTTGCTGCGCCCGGCGAGTGCGACCGACTATGGCGGCTATCGCGGCTACTTCGCCGATCCCGATGGGCATCCGTGGGAAGCGGTGCGCGCCCCGGGCATGGGCTTCACCGACGACGGCCGGCTGGTGCTGCCGGAATGAGACGCATCATCGTCATTGCCGGGCTTGACCCGGCAATCCATCATCAAAAAGAGTCTTTGCGAAGAAGATGGATGCGCGGGTCAAGCCCGCGCATGACGACAGAAAACTCGCCGCCGCGCCGCGCTCTATCCGGCTTTCGCCTTCAGCTTCGCGGCCTTGCGCAGCGCTGCGTTGATGCGGCTCTGCCAGCCGGGCCCGCCGGCGCGGAAGTGGTCGAGGACATCGGGGTCGAGACGGATGTTCACCGCCTCTTTCGGCGCATCCGATTTCGGGCGCCCACGCCGCACCGGCACGCCGCCGATGTGCCATTCGCCGCGCGCGAAATCCTCGTCCGTCAGCTCCGGAATTTCTTCGTACTCTTCGGGCGTGATTTCATGCGCGTCAATCTTCGCCAAGTCGCTGCCCGAAGCGCGCTTTTTCGCGGTCATTGGTCGCTTCATTTCATCCATACCGCTCGATGATCTCAAACGAGCCCGATGTGCCGATAGACATACTTACTTTAGCTCCAACAAATCCGACCCATCCTGAGCGTTCATCTCCCAGCTGAATTGCTACGTTTTGATCGTAGGTTGAGGGAATCCACAATACTGGGTCGCCAGAGGCGAGCAACGGCTTGTGCGGAACACGGGTGCAAGCCAAAACAATAAAGCCTCCGTCTTCCGATGCTACCCTTAATACAGCGGTTTGTGTGCCATCCTCGTTCTCCTTTACGGCGTTGGATGCACCAAACTGCTGATGAGCGTCCACAACCACTGAGAAAATGGCTTTTCCTTTTTCGATTCGAGTATCACCGTATTTGCATTGGAGGCGGAATAACGCTTCGCTATCGTGGAATTCCATGACCGCGTGGCCACGTTTTTTGAAAGGCCAGAACATTCGGTCGCTCCCTAGGATCCGATTTATTTTCTTCCGAACAGTCGCTCGATATCCGCGAGCTTGAGTTCCACATAGGTCGGGCGACCGTGGTTGCACTGGCCAGAATTCGGCGTCGCTTCCATCTCGCGCAGAAGCGCGTTCATCTCCTCCGGTTTGAGGCGGCGGCCGGCGCGCACCGAGCCGTGGCACGCCATGGTGGCGGAGACATGCATCAAGCGCCGCTCGAGCGGCAAGGTCTCGTCCCACTCCGCGAGATGTTCCGCCAAATCGCGCAACAACGCACCAGCGTCGATCTCGCCCAGCATCGAGGGCGTCTCGCGCACCGCGATCGCTCCGGGGCCGAAGGGTTCGACGATGAGGCCATAGCGTGCGAGCTCGTCGGCGCGCGCAGCGAGGCGCTCGACGTCGGCTTCATCGAGCTCGACGATCTCGGGGATCAGCAGAATCTGACGCGCGACGCCGCGCGCAGCGAGCGCCGCCTTCATGCGTTCGTAGACGAGACGCTCATGCGCGGCGTGCTGATCGACGACGACGATGCCGTCCTGCGTCTGCGCGACGATGTAGGTGTCGTGCACCTGCGCGCGCGCGGCGCCGAGCGGACGGGCGACAAGATCGGGCGCATCGTCCGCGATTTTCGCGACGGCGGCGCTCGGGCCGCCGACCTCGAACGCCGCCTGCGCCGCTTCGGCAAATCCAACGGACGGCGCGCTCGCGCGCGGCATCACCGGCGCCGACGGCGAGGTGCGCCAATCCCAATTCTGTGCCGGCCGCAGGCCCTGCGGGCGGAACGCCGCGATGGTCGCGCCGCCGCCGGTCGAGGCGGCGCGGCGCGCATCGCGCGCGAGGCCGTCGAGCAACGCGCGCACGATCAGCGCGCGCACGAGGCCGGCGTTGCGGAAGCGCACCTCGGTCTTTGCCGGATGCACATTGACGTCGACCTCGCGCGGATCAAGCGTGACGAAGAGCGCGACGAGCGGATGGCGGTCGCGCGGCAGATAGTCGGCATAGGCGCCGCGCACCGCGCCGACGAGGAGCTTGTCGCGCACCGGGCGGCCGTTGACGAAGAGATATTGTCCGAGCGCGTTGGCGCGCGTGAGCGTCGGCAGCGCCGCATAGCCTTCGATCGCCACGCCCTCGCGCTCGCCCGCGACGGCGAAGGAATTCGTCTGGAACGGTGCCCCGAGAATATCGGCGAGCCGCGTCAGCCGCCCGACCGCGCCGGGCATCGCCGCAGCCCACGTGACCGGCGCGCGCTCCTCGCCGGCGAGCGTGAAGCCGACATCGGGGCGGCTCATCGCAAGGCGGCGCACCACCTCGCGGATCGCCTCGCCCTCGGCGCGATCACTCTTCAAGAATTTCAGCCGCGCCGGCGTCGCGTAGAAGAGATCGCGCACCTCGACGCGCGTCCCTTCGCCGAGCGCGCCGGGGCGCACATCGGACTTTGCGCCGCCCTCAACCGCGAGCGTCCAGCCATGCGGCTCGGCCGCATGACGCGTCGTGATCGCGAGGCGCGCAACGGCACCAATCGAGGGCAACGCCTCGCCGCGGAAACCCAGCGTCGCGATGTTGAGGAGATCCTCTTCCGGCAGCTTCGATGTCGCGTGGCGCTCGACCGCCAGCGCGAGGTCGCCGCGCGGCATGCCGGCGCCGTCGTCGCTCACGCGGATGAGCCGGCGGCCGCCGCCGTCGGTGACGACCTCAATCTTGCGCGCGCCGGCGTCGAGCGCGTTCTCGACGAGCTCCTTGACGACGCTCGCCGGCCGCTCGACCACCTCGCCGGCGGCGATGCGGTTGACGATGTCTTCGGTGAGCTGGCGGACGGGCATCGCGATCCTGATTCGGTTGACCGCGAATTTAAGCGCCGCAAGCCGCGCCCGCGAGTGGCGCCGACGCTCCGCCCCCGCTATTCAGGAGGCTTCTTATTTCAAACCGCTATGATCTTGCTTCGTCATTGCCGGGCTTAACCCGGCAATCCATCCTCTTTTTGAAGGTTGATGGATGCCCGGATCAAGTCCGGGCATGACGACCGAAAAGTCGGTCTATGCGCGCGAGGAGCACCGTCATTTTCGCCGATCTGCCGATCTATGCCGGGCTCGCGCTGAGTGCGTTCCTCGCCGCAACGCTGTTGCCGCTCTCGTCGGAGACGGTGCTGGCGGGGCTGCTCGCCAGCGGGCGCGGCCATCCGCTAGCCCTCCTGATCGTTGCGACCATCGCCAATACCGCGGGCTCCGCCGTCAACTGGCTGATCGGGCGCGGCATCGATCATTTCCGCGACCGTCCCTGGTTTCCGGTGAGCCCGGCGCGCTACGCGGCGGCAATGCGGCATTTCAATCGCTGGGGGCTCTGGTCGCTCCTGTTCGCGTGGCTGCCTTTCGTCGGCGACCCGCTGACCGTCGTCGCCGGCGCACTCGAAGTGCCGTTCGGACGCTTCATCACGCTGGTCGCGATCGGCAAGGCGGCGCGCTATCTCGCGGTGTTCCTCGGCGCCGCGTGGCTGCTTGGATAGGCCATACTCGTCATGCCCGGACTTGATCCGGGCATCCATCAATCTTCAAAAGAGGATGGATTGCCGGGTTAAGCCCGGCAATGACGAAAGAAATTCACTCGATCGCCGGCTTGCGCTGGCGCAGGCCTTTCACGCCCGAGCGGCGCTTCTTCGATTCCAACCGGCGCTCGCGCGAGGCCGCCGTCGGCCGTGTCTTGCGGCGCGGCTTCGGCACATAGGTCGCTTCGCGGATCAATTCGATCAGGCGTTCGAGCGCGTCGGCGCGGTTGCGCTCCTGCGTGCGGTGGCGCTGCGCGGTGATGACGAGCACGCCGTCCTGCGTCAGCCGCTTGCCGGCAAGCCGCATCAGGCGAATAGCGACGTCGTTCGGCAGCGCGCGCGAGCGGCGCACGTCGAAGCGCAGCTGCACGGCGGTCGCGAGCTTGTTGACGTTCTGCCCGCCGGGGCCGGACGCGCGCACGAAGCTTTCCTCAAGCTCGCGTTCGTCGATGGCGATCTGGTCGGTGACGCGGATCATGGAATGCTTTGCGTGGCCACAGGCCGAGCGCATAGCATTTCCCGGACCGTTCGTCCCGTCATCCTGAGGTGCTCGCGAAGCGAGCCTCGAAGGATCGGTCCGGTCGTCGCCCTTCGAGGCTCGGCGCAAACGCGCCTCGCACCTCAGGGTGACGGAAAACTAGCCGCCCGCGAGATACTTCTTCGCCAGCACCTTGCCTTCCTCCACCGCCGGCTGGTCGAAGGCGTCGACGCCCATCAGTTTCGCGGTGATGATCGTCTCCAGCATGAAGTGCATGAGGAGCGCGCCGAGCGAGCGCTCGTCGAGCGTTTCGATGTGGATGATGCGCACCGGGCAGCCGTTCTTCGCCAGTGTCTCGGCCGTGGCGCGGCCTTCGGCGTCGACCATGTCGCCGATCGTCTTACCGCCAAATTCCGGCTCGCCCGCCGTCTTCGACAGCGCCGCGTCGAGGCGCGGGCCATGCCCCTTGCTGCCAACGGTGACGACGGTGAACAGCTTGTCGCGCGGACCACCGATGAAGAGTTGCACCTGGCTGTGCTGATCGACGGGGCCGAGCGCGCCGTGCGGCATTGTGCCCTTGCCGTCCTTACCCAGGCTCTCGGCCCAGAGCTGCACGTACCAATGGCTGAAGCGCTGCAGCCGGTCGGCATAGGCCATGACGACGGAGATCGGCTTGGTCTTGGCGAGCGCGAAGCCGAGCGCGGCGCCGACCGCGGCGGTCACCTCCTGCGGCGGCTTATTCGCGAGCACGGGCGCGAGCGCTTCCGCCGCGCCGGCGCGCACCTTGGCGATGTCGAGCCCAAGGATCGCGGCCGGGAGCAGGCCGACATTGGTCAGCACCGAATAGCGGCCGCCGACGCCGGGATCATGATCCTCCATCGGGACCTTGAAGTCGGAGAGGAGCTCGCGCAGGCCGTTGCGCTTGCCGGCTTTCGCCGGCTCGGTGATGCCGAAGAAATTCTCGGCGATGTGGGATTCGAGGCCGGCCTTTTTCACCGCGTCGAGCGCGGCGATCGTCTGCATCAAGGTCTCGCCGGTGCCGCCGGACTTGGAGATCGCAACGAAGCGCGTCGTTTTCAGCGGCAATTTCTTGAGCAGGATCGCGTAAGTGTCGGCGTCGAGATTGTCGAGGAAATGCACGCGCGGGCCGTCACGCAGCGCATCGACGCCGACGACGCCATAACCGGCGAGCTGCGCCAAGGTCTGGCCGCCAAGGCTCGAACCGCCGGTGCCGAGCAGGACGATGTCGGTCGCGCCCTGGCGCAGGCGATCGGCCGCTTTCTGAATCGCGACGAGATCGCCGCGCTCCTCCGGGAGGCGCAGCAAGCGCAAACCCTTATCGGCATGCTGCTTCCGCAGCCAATCGAGCGCGCCGCGCGTCTGCGCCAGCGTGTCGTCAAAGGTCGCCCTGACGGCGCCCTCGCGGCCGATCGTCTCCGCGCGCGCCTTGTCGATGGATTGCTGGAAGGGAAGCGACTGCATCGCGAGCTGCCTGTTCTTGATTACGACCAGTGTTCTTCTTGGAGCGTCGTCCCCGCGAAGGCGGGGACCCAGTACTCCGTGTGCTCTCAATCGAGAGACAGGGCGTACTGGATCCCCGCTTTCGCGGGCATGACAACCGGAGATGGCCGATGGGCCGCGGTCACTTCAGCCCCGCTGGCCGGTCGACATGCCCTTCGGGCGGCCAACGACCGTCGTGAGATAACCACCCTCGAACAGCGTGCGCGCGACGCGCTTGGCATCGTCGAGCGTCACCGCTTCGATCTGATCGTTGCGGCGGTTGATATAGTCGATGCCGAGATCGTCGAGCTGAATCTGCACAAGCTGCTGCGCGATTTTGGCGGAGCTGTCGAAGCGCAGCGCATAGGAGCCGACGAGATATTCCTTCGCGCCCTTGAGTTCCTGCTCGGTCGGGCCTTCGGCCGCAAACCGTTTGGCTTCCTGCTTGATGATGTCGATCGCCTCGCGCGTCTTGTCGGACCGCGTCGCGGTCGAGCCCATGATCAGCGCCGCCTCATCCATCGGATAGAGGAACGTATAGACGCCATAGGCGAGGCCGCGCTTCTCGCGCACCTCCTGATAGAGCCGCGACGTGAAGCTGCCGCCGCCGAGAATGTGGTTGACCACATAGGCGGTGACGAAGTCGGGATGCTTGCGCGGCAGGCCGGTGCCGCCGAACATGACCGTCGCCTGCGGCACGTCGAGATCAACGACATTGGTCGTGCCGACGCCGCTCAGCTTCACCGCCGGAACGGGAGTCAATTGCGGCTTCGCCGGCAGCGCGCCGAACACATGATCGAGCATCTTGCCCGTCGTCGCCGCGTCGATGTCGCCGACGACCGCGACCTTGAGATTGCCGCGCGTGAAGACATGCGCGACGTAGGTCCGCAGATCGTCCGCCGTGATCTTGGCGAGCGTTTCGAGCGTCCCCTTCGGCGGGCGGCCATAAGGGTGACCGGGAAACGCGGCGGCCCACCAGGCATTCGACGCGATCTGGTTAGGATCGACGCTCTCGCGGCGGAGCTGCGCGGCAAGCTGCGTGCGCATGCGTTCGATCGCGTCGGCGTCGAAGCGCGGAGACGTGAGAGCGAGGCGCAGCAGATCGAAAGCCGCGTCCTTGCGTTCGCTCAGCGTTCGCAGCGAGCCCCGGAAATCATCGCGATCCGACGCCCAGCTCATCTTGATCGCCTGATCCTCAAGCTTCTGCTGGAAGGCGGCGGAAGGAAGATCGCCGGCGCCTTCATCGAGCAGCGTCGTCAGGAGGTGCGCGACGCCCGGCTTGCCCGCCGGGTCCTGACTGGCGCCGCCGCGAAACGCGTATTCGATCGAGACCATCGGCACCGTGGCATCACGCACGAGCCAGGCCTCGATGCCGCCGGGACTGACGACGCGCTCGACCGTCGTCGCCTGCGCGGCCGGCGACGCAACGAAGGCAAAAGCCACGATCGCAGCCGCGAAGGCGAGTGTGCGGGACACTGTCATCGTGATGGCGCTCACGACCGCTTTCCTTCCGCACGCACGCTTTTTTCCTGCACGAGATAGCCGGTGGCGGAGCGGCGCTTATCGAGATAGCGGCGCGCCACGTCATGGACCTGCTCGGCCGTCACCGCGTTGATGCGATCGGTCCAGGTGAACACCTTGTCGACCGTGGAGCCGGTGGTCAGCGCGGCGCCGTACATCTGCGCGAGCGTCGTCTGGCTGTCGCGCGCATAGACCATGTCGGCAACCATGCGTTTCTTCGCGCTCTTGAGCTCGCTTTCGGTCACGCCCTTCTCGACGGCCTCGGCGAGGGTCTTGTCGAACGCCTCCTCGAGCTGAGGGAGGCTCACGCCCGCGCGCGGCGTCAACGAAAAGGTCAGGCGCGTATCGTCAAGCGCGGTCGAGAGATAGTAGCCGCTGACGGCGGTGGCGAGCTGCTGATCGACCACCAGCTCGCGATAGAGACGGCTCACCGAGCCGTTGCCGAGGATGTGCGTGAGAAGGTCGAGCGCCTCCGCTTCGCCGGGCTGCGCCGTCGTGTCGGAGGGCACGAGGTAGCTGCGCTGCAGGCTCGGCTGGCCCACTTGCGGATCGGCGAGCGTCAGATGGCGCTCCGCGATCGGCGGCGGCTCGATCGGACGGATGCGTGGCTTGATATCGCTGCGCGCGGCGACCTTGCCGTACGTCTCCTCGGCCATCGTGCGCACTTCGTCCGGCGTCACATCGCCGGCAACGACGAGCACGGCATTGTTGGGCGTGTACCAGTGGCGATAAAACGCGATCGCATCTTCGCGCGTGAGCTGTTCGATCTCCGGCCGCCAGCCGATCACCGGCTTATGGTAGGGATTGTTGAGAAAGAGCATCGCCGTGATCTGCTCGCTGAGCTTCGCGGCCGGGCTGTTGGCGACCCGCTGATTCTGCTCCTCGAGGACGACCTGCAGCTCCGGTTTCACCTGATCTTCCGTCAGCGTGAGGCCAGTCATGCGGTCGGCTTCGAGCTCCATCATGATGCGCAGGTGCTTTTTCGCGACCCGCTGGTAGTAGCCGGTGTAATCCTGATTGGTGAAGGCGTTCTCCTGCCCGCCGAGGCGCGCGACGGTGCCGGAGAAGACGCCGGGGCCGTTCTTCGCCGTGCCCTTGAACATCAGATGTTCGAGAAAATGCGCGATGCCGGATTTTCCGGGCGGCTCATCGGCGGCGCCGACCTTGTACCAGACCATCTGCGTGACCACGGGGCTTCTGTGGTCTTCGACGACGACCACTTCGAGGCCGTTGGCGAGCTTGAAATACGTCGGCTTCGCGCCGTCGGGCGCTGCATCGGCCTTGGCGAGAACGGCAAAGGACAATGCGACAGCGAGAGCAACCGCCATCGTTCGTTTGATCACGCGCGCATCCTGGTCAGGTGGACAAGACGCCGCCGAGCATTAAGGCGGCGCGTACTCAACATCACGCCGCCGTCGAAGGCCGCGACGCGAAACGCGAAACGTTACGCGGGATACCTGAGCCCATGGCGTCAGTTCGGCTCCCCGGTGCCGTGATCCCACAGGCTTGGCATTTTGAAGATCGGCTTCTCTTTTGGCGGCTGGTAGGGCTGGTCGGGCGACGGCGTGCGGTAGCCGACTGGCGGCTCGGTCAGCAGCTCACGCGTCGGTTCGCCGGCGAATTTCTCAGGCTTCTCGCCCTGCGCCGATTTCCCGAAGAGACTGAACAGCGAATATTCCTTGCCGCCCAACTCGCCGGGCCGCAGCGGCCGCGACGATTCATTGTCACTCAGCGTCACCGCGCGCTTGCGCTCGCCGCCGGACACCTTGCCGCGCTTGATCTCGTCCGGGCTCATCAACGCGGCCGCGGCGCGATCGGATTCGTCGGCGCCGCGGATGCGTCGCGTCGTCTTCTTGTTTTTTGCGGCGACGTCGGGATCCTGCGGCCAAGCAGCAGAACCAACAGCAGCAGCAGAACCAGCAGCGGAGCCTTGCGCGGCGAAGGCGTTGGCGCTTTCGGGCGGCGGCAGTTCCGAACTTGGCGGAATGACGAGCGGCGAGCGCTCGCGGTAGTCGATCGGAGGCTTGTCGCGCCCCATCAGCTTGCGCAGCATCTTCTGCTCGAAAGTGTCGTCATCATCGTCTTGTGCGAGGGCGCTGACGGTCGACGCCGCCATCACGCAGCCGATCGCGGCCGCCGCCATGACGAGACGCTTCTTGAAAGACATGGACCTGACGCTCATCGATCCCCTCGGGCTTCACTTTGCGCAATGCATGGTCTGCAAAACATTGCACGCTCTGCAACTGCGACAGCCGTCGCCCAAGGCTTCGCGACAGGGACCCTGTCTCGGCATCAGGGCGCTTTTGCGGCGCGCGGCGGAAACAGGGCTTCGTACAGCAGCAGGGCGACGCCGCCCACGATAGCAGCATCCGCGAGATTGAACACGTACCAACGGAACTGCCAGGTCGCCGTTTCGATATGAAAGAGCACGAAATCTGCGACGGCGCCGTAGATCAGGCGGTCGATCACATTTCCGAGGGCGCCGCCAATGATGAGGCCGAGCGCGACCGCCGTGATCCGCGAGCCGGCGCGGGCGAGCCAGACCCAGAGCGCCGCGACCGCCGCAAACTTGAAGAAAACGAGAACCCAGCGGCCGAATTCGCTGTCCTGCGGAAACAGCCCATAGCTGATGCCCGTATTCCAGGTCAGGACAAAGTCGATGGTCGGCACGATCGGCACGAAGCCGCGGGCGGCGAGATCGAGCCCGAAGATCAGCCAGAGCTTCAAAAGCTGGTCAGCGGCGCAGGCCAAGACCGCGACTGTCAGGCCAAGCGCCGTCTCGGGGCCGTAGAGATAGCTCCCTCCCCGCGTGGCCCCCGATTCGCTCTCGTCGCTTGCTTGCGCCGTCGCCACAGGCTCTCCACCAAACAATGAATTACGATCCGCTTGTTCCTGGGACTCAGCCGCGCATGGCGGCCTTGAGCTTCTCCAGCGTCATGTCGGGGTCGCGGGCCGCCTGGATGATCTTGGCCTCTTTCTCGGTCAAGACCTCCATCGCCTTCATCATCTCCTCGACCTTGTCGGAGGGCACGACGACCGCGCCGTGGCGATCGGCATGGATGAGGTCGCCGCTTTTGACCGCCATGCCGTGGACGTTCACGGGCACGCCGAACTCCTCCATGTGCACATAAGCGTGCGAGGGCGAGATCGAGCCGGCCAGCATCTGGAAGCCTTCCGCGACCATCGGGATGTCGCGCACGCTGCCGTTCGTGACCACGCCGAGGATGCCGAGCGACTTGTGCACGTTCGACTGCACCTCGCCCCAGAACGCGCCATAGCCGACATGCTCGCCGTCGAGATCCTCGATGACGCTGATGCCCGGCGTCGGCTCTTCCGCAAGGTAATCGAGATAATCCAGGCGCTTGGCGAGATAGGTCTCGCCGCCGGCGCCGAACTCGTCCTTGGAGCGGATCTTCACCGTCTTGGCGAAGCCGACGATCGGCGGCAGGTCCGGGAACGGGCAATGCAGATGCTTCACGGTGTAACCGAAGCCGCGGCGATGCGGCACCACCATCTCGATCAAATTGCAGACCGTCGGCGTGTCGATGGAACGCAAGAATTCAAGCTGCCGCGTGGTGAGATTCTCGTGCATGGCGTCGCCCGTCTCCCGATAACGTGTTGGCGCGGCACCATGCACCAACAGGGCGCTCTTGTCAGGCGGGGCCTGGTCTGCGACAGGCAGGTAATCTTGTCGCGCCCATATCCGCGCTCATGTCCGCACCCATGACTTCGCCGCCGGCCGTTGCCAACGTCACGCTCGCCGGAATGCGCGAGGGCGCGTGGCTGTGCCTGCCGCTCATTCCCGGCACCATCATGATGTCGGCCGCATTCGGCGCGATCGCCGCGCAGAAAGGCATGACGCTTCTCGAAGCGGTGCTCACGAGCGGACTGATGTTCGCGGGCGCAGCGCAGCTCGTCGCCATGGAAGTCTGGAACAATGTCTGGACGATCGGCACGATCGTCGCGCTGGCGCTCGTCGCCGCCACAGTGAACATGCGCTACATCCTCATGGGCGCGGCGCTGCAGCCGTGGCTCACGGGCATGCCGCGCGGGCGCATCGCCGCCATCCTGTTTCTCCTCGTCGACGCTACCTGGATCATGGCGATGCGCTATCGCAGCGAGGGCGGCTCCGACGCCGGCATCATGGCCGGCGGCGGCGCGACCATGTGGGCGTTCTGGGTCGCCGGCACCGTTCCCGGCTATCTGCTCGGCGATCTCGTGCGCAACCCGCAGCGCTTCGGGCTCGACCTCGTCGTGCCGATCTTCTTCGCCGCGATGCTGGTGCCGCTCTGGCGCGGCCGGCGGCGCGCCATCGGATGGCTCGTCGCGGGCGCCGTCGCGTGGGCGGTCGCGCACCTCATCGGCGGCTATTGGTACATCATCGTCGGCGCCATCGTGGGCAGCATCGCCGGAGCGTTCCTCGATGAGCGGCGCTGAATTGCACATGGGCCCGCTCGTCGCCATCCTCGCGATGGCGGCGGCGACCTATCTCATGCGCGTCAGCGGCTATGCGCTGATGAGCCGCGTCACCGTCACGCCGCTGTTGCAGCGCATGCTCGACGCGCTGCCGGGCTGCGTCATCACCGCGACGATCGTGCCGGTCTTGATCCGCAGCGGTGCGCCGGCGTGGCTCGGCGTCGCGATCGTCGTTGTGGCCATGGCGTGGCGGCGCAACGAGTTCCTCGCGATCGCGCTGGGGATGGGCGCGGTGATGGCGCTCCGTGCCGGCGGCTTGTAGCGGCCGCATTCATCAACGATCCGTGTGATTGCCGGCGCGACTGCAACCATTTGCGCGCGCTTTGCTTTAACCCTTGCATTGCAAGCTGCGGTGCCGCCGCAGCGCGTCCATTTGCCCCTTCGACCTGCAGGCTTTCTTCCCGCATGCGTGCGATCACCGTCCTTCCCGGCACCGCCAATTCCGCGCGACTCGACACTGTCGACGCGCCGAAGCAAGCGCATGGGCTTCTGTCCGTCCGCATGCTCGCGCTCGGCATCTGCGGCACCGATCGCGAGATCGTCTCCGGCGCTTACGGCGCGGCGCCCGCCGGACATGAGCGGCTCGTGCTCGGGCATGAAAGCTTAGGCGTCGTCGAATTCGCGCCGGAGGATTGCAGCTTTCGCACCGGCGATCATGCGGTCGGCATCGTGCGGCGGCCGGACCCGGTGCCGTGCCCCGCCTGCGCGTCCGGCGAATGGGACATGTGCCGCAACGGCCGCTACACCGAGCACGGCATCAAGGAACGCGACGGCTTCGCCGCCGAACGATTCAACATCGCGCCGGATGCGGCCATCAAGATCGACAAGGCACTCGGCCTTGCCGGCGTCCTTCTCGAGCCGACGAGCGTCGTCGCCAAAGCCTGGGACCACATCGATCGCGTCGCCCGCCGTTCGGCCGCCTGGCGCGCGCACACCGTCCTCGTCACCGGCGCGGGACCGGTTGGCATGCTCGCCGCGCTCCTTGCCAAACAGCGCGGGCTCGACGTGCATGTGCTCGATCGCGCGCCAAGTGGACCGAAGCCGGCGCTGGTGAAAGCGCTCGGCGGCGTCTATTACGCCGGCGATCTCGACGGCCTGCTCGATCGGCTCGCGCCCGACATCGTCATCGAATGCACCGGTGCGACGCCGGTGATCCACACGCTCCTCGGCCGGCTCGCGCCCGGCGGCATTCTCTGTCTCCTCGGGGTCTCCAACGACAAAAGCCTGGAGCTCGATCTCGGACGCCTCAACCGCGACACTGTGCTCGGCAATCAGCTCGTCTTCGGCTCCGTCAACGCCAATCGCCTGCATTATCAAATGGCCGTCCACGCGCTCGAACGCGCCGACAAGACATGGCTGAACGGCCTCATCTCGCGCCGCGTGCCGTTGGCGCGTTTCGCAGAGGCGCTTGAAAATCGAGCAGACGACATCAAAGTCGTCATCGACTTCTCGCTCTAAGGATCTCCCGGTGCCGGAAAAGATCGAAGACTACGCTCTGATCGGCGATTGCGAGTCCGCGGCCTTGGTCGGCCGGAACGGCTCGATCGATTGGCTGTGCTGGCCGCGCTTCGATTCCGACGCCTGCTTCGCCGCGCTGCTGGGCGGACCCGAGAACGGGCGGTGGATCATCACGCCGGTCGCGGAGAATGTCCGCGTATCACGGCGATATCGCAAGAATACGCTGATCCTCGAGACGCGTTTCGAAACCGAAGACGGCGCCGTCACGCTGATCGACTTCATGCCGATCCGCGACCGTCGCACCGATCTCGCGCGCATCATCGTCGGCGAGCGCGGCGAGGTGCGCATGCGCGGCGAACTCGTCATCCGCTTCGGCTACGGCTCGACGGTGCCCTGGGTCAGCCGGCTTCCCGACCGCACGCTTCGCGCGATCTGCGGCCCCGACATGCTGCTGGTCCACGCGCCGGTCGAAATGCGCGGCAAGGACATGCGCACATCGAGCGAATTCACCGTGAAAGCCGGACAGACGATCCCGCTCGTCATGACGTATGCGCCGTCCCATCTCGAACCGCCGGAGATGGTGGACGCGATCAAAGCACTCGAGGTGACGGAGAAATTCTGGACGGACTGGGCCGCGCGTTGCCGGCCGACAGGCCAATGGCACGACGCCGTGGTGCGCTCCCTCATCACGCTCAAGGCGCTCACCTTCGCGCCGACCGGCGGGATCGTCGCGGCGCCGACGACGTCGCTGCCGGAAAAGCTCGGCGGCGTGCGCAACTGGGATTATCGCTTCTGCTGGCTGCGCGACGCGACGCTCACACTGCTCGCGCTGATGAATTCCGGCTATTTCGAAGAGGCGCGCAGCTGGCGCGACTGGCTCTTGCGTGCGGTCGCCGGCAGCCCGCCGCAAATGCAGATCATGTATGGCATCGCCGGCGAACGGCGGCTGACGGAATGGGAGGTTCCTTGGCTACCGGGCTACGAAGGCTCGCGGCCGGTTCGCATCGGCAACGCCGCGCACGAGCAAGTGCAGCTTGACGTCTACGGCGAATTGATGGACGCGCTCTATCAGTCGCGCAGCGGACATCTCGACGGCATCGCGCATGGCTGGGATCTGCAGCGCGAGATCATCGCGCATTTGGAGAAAATTTGGAACGCGCCCGACGAGGGAATCTGGGAGGTGCGCGGGCCGCGCGAGCATTTCACGCATTCGAAGGTCATGGCGTGGGTGGCGTTCGATCGCATGATCAAAAGCGTCGAGCAGTTCAATCTTCCGGGGCCCGTCGATCGCTGGCGCAAGGTGCGCGAGACGATCCATCATGACGTGTGCAAGAACGGCTTCGATCGGCAGCTCGGCAGCTTCGTGCGCTCTTATGGCAGCAAAGAGCTCGACGCGAGCCTGCTGCTGATCGGCGGCGTCGGGTTCCTGCCGCATGACGACCCGCGCATCAAAGGCACGCTCGCCGCGGTGGAGCGCGAATTGCTCGTCGACGGATTTCTGCTGCGCTATGACAGCGGCCGCGCCGACGATGGCCTGCCGGAGGGCGAGGGCGCCTTCCTCGCCTGCAGCTTCTGGCTCGCGGACGCCTACACGATGTCCGGGCGGCGGGACGACGCGGTGCGCTTGTTCGAGCGACTGCTCGCGCTACGCAACGACGTCGGCCTCCTCAGCGAGGAATACGACCCGCGGCCGAAGCGGCTGGTCGGCAACTTCCCGCAGGCGTTCTCGCATATCGCGCTGATCAACACGGCAGCGAACCTTTCACGCAGCGAAAAGCCGGCGAAACAGCGCGCGGAAGCGAGTTGACCGCGACGTGCGCTTGACGGACGCGACCGCGCGCCCGAAAGATGCGCGCCTTCATCCAAATGATTGCAGGAGGAGACCGTGCTTCTCGACGTCCGGACCTATCGCGTAAAGCCAGGCACGCTGAATGCGCATCTCGCGCTTTACGAGAAACACGGCTTCGCGCCGCAGAAAAAGCATCTCGGTGAACCGCTCGCCTATCTCATCACCGAGACCGGCGAGATCAACACCTACATCCACATCTGGGCCTATCAGGACGCCGGCGACCGCGCCAAGCGTCGCGCCGCGATGATGGCCGATCCGGACTGGCAGGCCTATCTCAAGCTCAGCGCCGAGAAGGGCTTTCTGGAACATCAGGAAAATCGGCTGATGACGCCGGCATCCTTCGCACCGCTCAGGCGGTGATTGCTCAGCCCAACGCGCGTCATGCCAGGGCTTGACCCAGGCATCCATCGCAGACAAGACAACAAGCCCGTCAATGACGGGCTCGCGATCGGCGGCGACGCGCCGTCAAGAAAGAGGCGACAATGCGCGGCAAGGACAACACGCGGACGGCGGCCGAGACGCTGGTCGATCAGCTCATCATCAACGGCGTGGGTCACGCCTTCTGCATCCCCGGTGAGAGCTATCTCGCGGTGCTCGACGCCTTTCACGACCGCTCCATCGCCGTGACGATCTGCCGCCAAGAGGGCGGCGCGGCGATGATGGCGGAGGCGGTCGGCAAGATGACCGGCCGGCCGGGCGTCGCCTTCGTCACGCGCGGGCCGGGCGCGACCAACGCCTCGCCGGGCATCCATATCGCGCAGCAGGACTCCACGCCGATGATCCTGTTCGTCGGCCAGGTCGGCCGCGACATGCGCGAGCGCGAAGCGTTCCAGGAGCTCGACTATCGCGCCGTGTTCGGCTCGATGACGAAGTGGACGACGGAGATCGACGACCCGCAGCGCATCCCCGAGATCATTTCGCGCGCCTTCCATGTGGCGACGAGCGGGCGGCCGGGACCGGTCGTCATCGCGCTGCCGGAAGACATGCTGACCGAGCGTGTCGCTGTCGCCGATGCCGCGGCGGCCGAGACGATCGAGACGTGGCCAGGCCTCACCGACATGGCGAAGCTGCAAAAGCTCATCGGCGCGGCGGAGCGGCCCGTGCTCGTGCTCGGCGGCAGCCGCTGGTCGGACGCGGCCTGCGCCGGCATCGCGCGCTTTGCGGAGCGTTTCGCGCTGCCCGTCATAACCACCTTCCGCCGCGCGCATCTCTTCGACGCGCTGCACCCCTCCTACGCCGGCGACCTCGGCGTCGGGCCAAATCCCAAAGTCGTGGCACGGCTCAAGGCGTCCGACCTCGTCATCGTCGTCGGCGGGCGCATGGGCGAGATGCCCTCGCAAGGCTACACGCTGTTCGACATCCCGACGCCGCAGATGAAATTCGTGCACGTGCATGCGGGCGCCGAGGAGCTCGGCCGCGTCTACCGCCCGACACTCGCGATCAATGCATCGCCCATCGCTTTCGCCGCCGCGGTCGAGGGCCTGCAGCCGCCGAACGAAATCCGCTGGCGCAAGGAGACGGAAGGGGCGCACGCCGACTACCTCGCCTATACCGAGACGGCGACCGACGTTCCCGGCGCGCTCAATTTCGGCGAATGCGTCGCGTGGCTGCGCGAGCGGCTGCCGGAAGACGCGATCCTCTGCAACGGCGCCGGGAATTATTCCGGCTGGACGCATCGCTTCTATCGTTTCCGTCATTACGGTACGCAGCTCGGCCCGACCTCGGGCTCGATGGGCTACGGCGTGCCGGCCGCCGTCGCGGCCAAGCGCCTCAACCCCGACCGCACCGTCGTCGCCTTCGCCGGCGACGGCTGCTTCCTCATGAATGGCCAGGAATTCGCGACCGCCGTGCAATACGACCTGCCGATCATCGTGGTCGTCGTCGACAACGGCATGTTCGGCACCATCCGCATGCATCAGGAGCGCGAATATCCGGGCCGGATTTCCGGCACCGGGCTGAAGAACCCGGATTTCGCCGCCTATGCCCGCGCCTTCGGCGGCTTCGGCGCCATGGTCGAGAAGACCACGGATTTTGCCAAAGCCTTCGACGACGCGGTGAAGTCGGGGAAGCCGGCGATCCTCCACCTCAAGGTCGACCCCGAGGCGCTCACCACCTCGACGACGATCGCCAAGGTGCGCGCCGCGGCGCTGGCGAAGCAGGGGCACTGAGTTCCCCCGCTGCTACGCCCACCCACCGCCGTCATCGCCGGGCTTGTCCCGGCGATCTCGCTTAGGGCGGGCGCGGTGCTCTCCTCATCGGGATGGCCGGGACAAGCCCGGCCATGACGAAGACGGCGGGTTACCCACCGGTCATACGAACATCTCTTGCCCATCGCTGAATGACGGTTCAGTCTTTGCGCGATCAACGCGAGACTGATTCGTGGCTTACCGCCGCACCGAGAAGGTCAAGCAACGCCTTGCCGCGCGCCGCGACGCGATCGTCGCGGCGGCCGAAGCGCTGGCGGCGGAAGGCGGCATGGCCGCCGTCCAGATCGCGCCGGTCGCGGCCCGCGCCGGCATCGCCGCGGGCACTGTCTATCGCTACTTCCCGTCCAAGACCGAGCTGGTCGAAGCGCTCGTCGCCGCCGCGGCGGAGCGTGAGATCGCAGCGATGCGCGCGGCGGCCGGCACGGCGCCGGGGCCGATGTCGGCGCTTGCGGCTGCGCTTGTGACCTTCGCTGCACGCGCGCTCCGGCAGCGCCGGCTCGCCTGGGCGGTGATCGCGGAGCCGATCGACGCCGAGGTCGACGGGGCGCGCCTCTCCTATCGCCGCGCCATCGTCGAGGAGATCGAGACGCGGCTGCGCGCCGCGATTCCCGACGCGCCCTCCGACCTCGATGCGGCGCTCGTCGCGCCGGCGCTCACCGGCGCCGTGCTCGAGGGCCTTGTCGGCCCGCTGGCACCGGCGGCCGTGGACGACGATGCGAGCCGCCGCCGCAACGCCGTGCAGATGCTCACCTTGATGGCCTTGCAGGGGATCGGCATCGCCGCCGCGCGCGCTCGCGGCCTCGTCGTGCAGGCGCCCTGGCCGCCGGAGGATGCGGCGTAACGGCGACAGTCATCGTCGTCAATGCCGGGCTTGACCCGGCAATCCATCCTTCTCGCAAGATTTTTTTTGAATGATGGATGCGCGGGTCAAGCCCGCGCATGACGACAGCTGGCTAATGCGACATAAAACACGGCACCGTCATCGACGCGAGCATGCTGCGCGTGACACCGCCGAGAATGAATTCGCGCAATCGCGAGTGGCCGTAGCCACCCATGACGAGGAAGTCCGCGGAAATGTCGGCCGCGTAAGAAAGCAGCGTGTCCTGCACGTCGCCATCGGAGACGATGCGCTTCACATCGACATTGAGGCCGTGGCGCGCGAGGTGCGGCGCCATCTCGGCGCCGGGGAGCGCATCGTGCTTGCCCTCCTCGCCGAGCACCATCACCACGTCCACCGCCTTGGCGCGCTGAAGGAACGGCATCGCATCGCCGATGGCGCGCGCCGCCGCGCGGCCGCCGTCCCAGCACACCATCACGCGGTCGAGCTTGAGGCCGCCGCGGTGGATATAGGGGACCATGATCACCGGGCGGCCGGATTGGAACAATGCGTTTTCCGCGATCAGCTCTTCGGGCGCCGCCTTTTCCCGCGGCGTCTGCGCGAGAACCGAGAGATCGAAACGCCGCGCCATGCGCCCGAACGTGTCGGCGGCGCCGGAAAGGCTGGTGCTCAAAACCTGCGACGCGGCGGTGCGTCCGGCTGCACTCGCCGCGGCCTGAAAGCGCTCGAGCGCGCCTTGCGCCGCGGCCTCGCTCTCGCGGCGCTGGGCATCGATGAAATTGGCCGGCGCGCCGCCCATCACCGTCAGCGGCATGATCGGTTCGTAAGCGAAGGCGACGCCGGCGAGATGCGCATCGAGTGCAGCGGCGACCGCGATTGCATATTCAGCCGCCGGATCGCTCTTGCCGTCGATGGAGAGATTGACGAGGAGATCCTTGATCATGGCGGCTCCCGAATGGTTTGACGCGCAAATGGCGGCGCCTGCGGCGCCGTGCGCTTAGCATTCAGGATATCTGGCGCGTCCCAGGAGGCCGCGCAAGCCGGCCCGTTTTCCCGCCTCTCCTGGACGCGGTCCGCTCAGTCCTTGTAGCGGCCGAACTCGCACCCGCGCACCGCGTAGACGTAGCGGCCGACGCCATAGCGATCGTGCACGATGTCCGGTGCGCAATAGGCGACCCAGCGCTTTTCGCGATCCTGCGACACGCGCGCCGCTTCTTCGTCGCTCGCACGGGCGACACCGATCACATGCGTATTGCCGCTGCGATCGCCATAGGAGCCGGTGCAAGTGACCGACGCGCCTGAGCCAACGCAACTGAAGCCGCCACCGCGCTGCGCGGCCGCAGCCGGCGCGGCGGCAAGGACCGTGGCCGCCGCGGCAAGGAGCGCCGCTGACGCAAGATGGGACAGGAGAAAGCCTGGACGTTTCTGCATGACGCGTTTCCACATTGCCAGGACAGGGGGCAGCGTCCCGAAGCGGGACGCCTTGTCCGGTTCTGTCGAATCTCAGCAGAAAGCGTGCCGCGCCCGGCCGACTAGAGCGAGGCGCAGAATTGTGCCGTGCACAGTTATTTTGGCGGCCATGGACAGGAACGCATGGCGTGTCGTTGCCGGGCTTGACCCGGCAATCCATCCTGCACGCAAAAATCTTCTTGAACGATGGATGCGCGGGTCAATCCCCGGATCAAGTCCGGGGACGCGCATGACGATGAAGGAGGAGCGCTACTTCTTCTTTCCGTCCGGGCCGAACTGCTTGAGATAGGCCCAGAGATTGTCGACCTCCTTCTCGTTCTTGATGCCGGGAAAGACCATCTTGGTCCCCGGGATCTTCGCCTTCGGGTCCTTGATGTATTCCTTGAACGTCGCCTCGTCCCAGGTGAGGCCCGACTTCTTGTTGGCTTCGGAATAGTTATAGCCCGCAACCGAGCCAGAATGGCGGCCCTCGAGGCCATTAAGCTCCGGACCGACCTTGTTCTTGGCGCCCTCCCCGACCGCGTGGCAGGGCAGGCATTTCTTGAACGAGGTCTCGCCGGCAGCGATATCCTGCGCAGCAGCACTTCCGCACAGCGCGACAAGCACTGCGACAGCAAATCCAATTTTCAACATTCTGACACCGTCACATTGCGACAATCACCGTCGCAACCTCTTCGCCTGCGCGCGTCCTGTCAACGCTATATTAGAGTATGTTAAAAGAGCGCGACCGAGCTGGGACAGCCATGTCGAACTTGAAAATGCCGGCGGTGGAGCAAGCGGTGCTGTCGCGTCGCGACGCCATCGTCGCCGCGTTGCGCGCGATCGTGCCGGGCGAAGGCGTGATCGCGACCGAACGGGAGATGAAGCCCTACGAGTCCGACGGCCTCACCGCCTACCGCCAGATGCCGATGGTCGTGGTCCTGCCCGACACGACCGAGCAAGTCAGCCAGGTGCTGCGCTACTGCTACGACAACGGCATCCGCGTGGTACCGCGCGGCTCCGGCACCTCGCTGTCGGGCGGCGCACTGCCGCTCGCCGACGGCGTCCTCCTCGGCATGAGCAAGTTCAACCGCGTGCGCGAGATCGACTACGAGAACCGCGCGGTTGTCGTTGAGCCTGGCGTCACCAACCTCGCCATCACCAAGGCGGTGGAGGACGAGGGCTTCTATTACGCGCCCGATCCGTCGTCGCAGATCGCCTGCTCGATCGGCGGCAACATCGCGGAGAATTCCGGCGGTGTGCACTGCCTGAAATACGGCCTCACGACCAACAACGTGCTCGGCTGCGAGATCGTGCTGATCACCGGCGAGATCGAGCGTATCGGCGGCAAGCATCTCGACGCCGGCGGCTACGACCTGCTCGGCATCATCACCGGCTCGGAGGGCCTCCTTGGCGTCGTCACCGAAGTGACGGTGCGCATCCTGCGCAAGCCGGAGACGGCGCGCGCGCTCCTCGTCGGCTTCCCGACCTCGGAGGACGGCGGCGACTGTGTCGCGCAGATCATCGGCGCCGGCATCATTCCCGGCGGCATGGAGATGATGGACCGTCCCGCGATCCACGCGGCGGAAGAGTTCCTGCACTGCGGCTATCCGCTCGACGTCGAGGCGCTGCTGATCGTCGAGCTCGACGGGCCGGAGGCGGAGTGCACGCATCTTGTGGCGCGCGTCGAGGAGATCGCGCGCGGCTGCAATGCCTCTGTCATCAAGGCGTCGCAGTCGGAGGAGGAGCGCCTCCTGTTCTGGGCCGGCCGCAAGGCCGCGTTCCCTGCGGTTGGGCGCATCTCGCCGGACTATTACTGCATGGACGGCACCATCCCGCGCGCGAAGCTGCCGCTCGTCCTACAGCGTATGCGCGAGATGTCGGAAAAGCACGGGCTTCGTGTCGCCAACGTCTTCCACGCCGGCGACGGCAACCTGCATCCGCTGATCCTCTACGACGCCAACAAGCCGGGCGAGCTCGACCGGGCGGAAGCCTTCGGCTCCGACATCCTGCGGCTCTGCGTCGAGGTTGGCGGCGTGCTCACCGGCGAGCACGGCGTCGGCGTCGAGAAGCGCGACCTGATGCTGGCGATGTTCGACGAGACCGATCTCGCGCATCAGCAGCGGCTCAAATGCGCCTTCGACGAGAAAGGGCTGCTCAACCCCGGCAAGGTGTTCCCGACCTTGCACCGCTGCGCCGAGCTCGGCCGCATGCATGTGCATGCCGGTAAGGTGGCGTTCCCTGACCTGCCGCGGTTTTGATGTCCGATCCTTTGAAGCCGCAAAACGCGCAAGACGTCGAGGCCGCGGTGCAAGCCGCGCTCGCCGACGGCCACACGCTCGAGACGATCGGCCACGGCTCGAAGCGCGCGATCGGACGCGCGGCGCAATGGGACGTTACGCTCGATCTCTCGGCGCTTGCCGGCATCACGCTCTATGAGCCGGCGGAGCTCGTGCTCTCGGCCAAGGCCGGCACGCCGCTCGCGGAGATCGAGGCGGCGGTCGCCGCAAGCAACCAGCAGCTCGCCTTCGAGCCGACGGATGTCGGCCCCCTCCTCGGCACGGAGCCCGGCCGCGGCACGCTCGGCGGCATGCTCGCCGCCAATCTCTCAGGGCCCCGGCGCATCAAGGCCGGCGCGCCGCGCGACCACATGCTTGGCTT
This sequence comes from Variibacter sp., assembly GCA_050187875.1. GTDB lineage: Bacteria > Pseudomonadota > Alphaproteobacteria > Rhizobiales > Xanthobacteraceae > JAFKKS01. The sequence goes on along the minus strand of JBFWXB010000013.1, from coordinate 29,102 downwards.
TTCCGGCGTGTCGGGGCGCGGCGAGACGTTCAAGTCCGGCGGCCGTGTGGTGAAGAACGTGACCGGCTACGACCTCTCGAAGCTGATGGCGGGCTCCTGGGGCACGCTCACGGTGATGACCAAAGCCACGATCAAGGTGCTGCCGCGTCCGGAGACCGAGGAGACGCTAGTCCTCACCGGCCACGACGCGGTCGACGCTGGTCAGGCGATGCGCCTCGCGATGAATTCCGCCGGCGAGATTTCCGCCGCCGCACACGTTCCCGACGTTGCGGCGGGCCGACTGCCGGTCGCAAGTCTCGCGGCCGCGGGCCGCGCGGTCACCGCCATCCGGCTCGAAGGGGTGCCGCCCTCGATTGCGCACCGGCGCGAATTGCTGCGCAGCATTTTGCGGCCCTATGGCGACATCGCGACCTTGGGCGAAGCCGACTCGCAGGCTTTATGGCGCGCCGTGCGCGACGTGACGCCCTTCGCCGCCGCCGCGACCGGCGTCGATCGCCCGGTCTGGCGCATCTCGACCGCGCCGACGCGCGGGCCCGAAGTCGGCGCGCTTCTCACCGCCAGCCTCGGCGCCGACGTCATCTATGACTGGGCGGGCGGCCTTCTCTGGGCGCTCCTCCCGGCGAGCGAACATGCCGGCGCCGTCTCCGTGCGCAAGATCGTATCGGCGGCGGGCGGACATGCGACCTTGATGCGGGCGAGCGCCGCGGTGCGCGCCGCCGTCGATGTCTTCGACCCGCAGAATGCTGCCGTCGCGACACTGACGAAGCGGGTGAAGGAGGGTTTCGATCCGAAGCGCATCCTCAACCCCGGCCGCATGTACGCAGGCGTGTAATGCAGACGCACTTCTCCCTCACGCAGCTTGCCGATCCGAATATCGCGGAGGCCGACAAGATCCTCCGCGCCTGCGTGCATTGCGGCTTCTGCACCGCGACCTGCCCGACCTACGTCCTGCTCGGCGACGAGCTCGATTCCCCGCGCGGACGCATCTACCTCATCAAGGACATGCTGGAGAACGACCGGCCGGCGAGCGCCGAGGTCGTCAAGCATATCGACCGCTGCCTCTCCTGCCTCGCCTGCATGACCACCTGCCCCTCGGGCGTGCACTACATGCACCTTGTCGACCAGGGGCGCGCGCATATCGAAAAAACCTATACGCGCCCGTTGTTCGATCGGATCATACGTGCGGTGCTGGCGCGTGTGCTGCCGCGTCCCGCGCTGTTTCGCGCGTCGCTCATCGCCGCACGTCTCGCCAAGCCCTTGGCGCCGCTCCTGGAAGCGATCGGCCTCAAGCAGCCGGCCGCCATGCTGCGATTGGCGCCCGAGCGCCTTCCCACATCGTCGAAACCGGTGTCCGCGCAGCCCGCCGCGCCAAAGCGCGGCCGTGTCGCGCTGCTCGCCGGCTGCGCGCAGCAAGTGCTGGCACCCTCGATCAACGCGGCGACGGTGCGCCTCCTCACCCGCCATGGCATCGAGGTGGTGCATGCCGCGGGCGAAGCCTGTTGCGGCTCGCTCGTGCACCATATGGGGCGTGAGGATGAAGCCTTGGCGCAGGCGCGCAACAATATCGACGCCTGGCTGCGCGAAATGGACGGCGGCGGCCTCGACGCCATCCTGATGACCGCGTCCGGCTGCGGCACGACGGTGAAAGACTACGGTTTCATGCTCCGCACCGATCCGGCCTATGCCGAGAAAGCGGCGCGCGTCTCCGCCATCACCCGCGACATCACGGAATATCTCGCCACGCTCGCGCTTGCGCCGCCGGCGACACCGTCCGGCCTTGTCGTCGCCTATCATTCGGCATGTTCGATGCAGCACGGACAAAAGATTGTGCGGCAACCGAAGGAGCTGCTTGCGCGCGCCGGCTTCAGCGTCAAAGACGTGCCGGAAGGCCATCTCTGCTGCGGCTCGGCCGGCACCTACAACATGATGCAGCCGGAAATCGCGACGCGCCTGCGCGACCGCAAAGCCGCCAACATCATGAAGGTCGCGCCCGATCTGATCGCCACCGGCAATATCGGATGCATGGTGCAGATCGGCGAAGCGATGCGCATTCCGATCGTCCACACGGTGGAATTGCTCGACTGGGCGAGCGGTGGTCCGGAACCGGATGCGTTACGAAATGTTTCCCTGCGTGCCACTCCGACGCGCGCCATCGAAACGATGAACTCAAGCTCGCGATAAGCATATGAGGTGCGCGGCACGGCGTGATGTGCGATAAGCGATCAACGTGAGGCAGCATCAGGAGGTTCAGATGGCGGCCCGTAAGACAACTAAGCGCGGCAAGGCGAAGACGGCACGCAAGACCACAGCGCGCAAGACCACAGCGCGCAAGACGACGCGGACGGCGGCCCGGCGGCCGGCGGCAAAACGCTCAACCCGAAAGACGGCGCGTAAGCCGGCGGCGAAGCGCACGAGCGCAAAGCGCGCCACGAAAAAGATGGCGCGCAAGCCCGCAGCGAAGCGGGGCGCAAGGAAAACGACGGCCCGCAAGACGACGGCGCGCAAATCCGCGACCCGCACATCAAGCGCCCGCAAATCGACGGCGCGAAAGACCACGGCGCGAAAGGCAAGCGCTCGAAAGGCTCCCAAGAAGACGACGTCGCGCAAAGCGGCGCCTCGCAAGTCAACCGCGCGCAAGGCGGCAGGCCGCCCGCGCAGCACTCCCACGCCGGTGATGTCCGCCCCGATGGGCTGGCTGGAATCGGCGGCCAATCTCTTGAAGCAAGGAAGCAGTAATGGCGGCGGCGAAAGGTCGGAAGCGAACAAAGGCTAAGACGAAGGCAAAGACGGCGAAGCGGCCGGCCGCGAAAGCGGCCGCCGGCGCCAAGAAGGCCACGGTAAAGCGCAAAGCCACGGCAAAGCGCAACGTCGCTGCGAAGAAGACCACGGGGCGCAAAGGCGCCGCCAAGAAAAAGACCGCCGCGAAAAGCAAGACGACGCGACGCGCTGCGCCCGCCAAGGGCGGCAGCCGCCGGGCGAAGACGTCGAAGCCGAAGGCGGCCGCGGCGCGGAAGACGCTTGCGCGCGCCAAAGCGCCTGCACATAAGACGCCCGCAAAGCGCACGGCGCCCAAAGCCGCAGCGAAGCGCAAGCCTTCGTCGAAGGCGCCGGCGGCGCGCACGGCTGCGCCGTTGCGGAGTGCGCCGCGCGGGGTGCCTTCCACGCGGGGCGTCGGCCACGGAGCGGCGCGCACCAAGCGGACGGCGCGCTCGCGCCTGGGCGCCGCCGGCTCGCCGCGGCACACCAATGTCCCGGTGCGGCGGCAGCGCAACGGCGACCTGCCGCGCGGCGTTGCGCTCAAAGGCGCGCTCGGGCCCCGCTACAAGGAGGTGCTGACGCCGGAGGCGCTCGCCTTCGTCGCCGACCTCCACCGTGCCTTCGACAAGACGCGCAAGGCGCTCATGGCGGCGCGCGAAGCGCAGCAGAAGCGCTACGACGCGGGCGCCACTCCCGATTTCCTTGATGACACCCGCGAGATTCGCGAGGGCGACTGGAAGGTCGCGCCGATCCCCGCCGATCTTCTCGACCGTCGCGTGGAGATCACCGGTCCCGTCGATCGCAAGATGGTGATCAACGCGCTCAATTCCGGCGCCAATGTCTACATGGCGGATTTCGAGGACGCGAATTCGCCGACCTGGTCGAACAATGTCGAAGGCCAGATCAACCTGAAGGACCGCTGGGCCGGCACGCTCGCCTTCACCGACACCGAGCGCGGCAAGGATTATGCGCTCGGCGCGAACCCCGCCGTGCTCGTCGTGCGCCCGCGCGGCTGGCACCTCGTCGAGGAGCATATGACCGTCGACGGCGCGCCTGTCTCCGGCGCCCTGTTCGACTTCGGGCTCTATTTCTTCCACAACGCGCAGGCGCAGATCGCGCAGGGCACCGCGCCCTATTTCTATCTGCCGAAGCTCGAGACGCACCAGGAAGCGCGGCTGTGGAACGACGTGTTCCTGCGCGCGCAGGAGCGCCTCGGGATTCCGGCCGGCACCATCAAGGCGACGGTGCTTATCGAGACGCTGCCGGCGGCGTTCGAGATGGACGAGATTCTTTGGGAGCTGCGTGACCACGCGGCCGGGCTCAATGCCGGGCGCTGGGATTACATCTTCTCCTTCATCAAGAAGCTCGCGAAGCACCCGGACGACGTGCTGCCCGACCGCAGTCAGGTGGTGATGGGCAAGGCGTTCCTCGGCGCTTATGCGGCGCTCTTGGTGAAGACCTGCCACCGCCGCGGCGCCTTCGCGATGGGCGGCATGGCGGCGCAAATACCGGTGCGCGGCGACGAAGCGGCCAACCGCGCCGCGTTCGACAAGGTCCGCGCCGACAAGGAGCGCGAGGCGAACGACGGCCATGACGGCACCTGGGTCGCGCACCCGGACCTCGTGCCGGTCGCCAAGGAGGTGTTCGATCGGCTGATGCCGCAGCCGAACCAGCTCGACAAGCTGCGCAACGACGTCCACGTCACGCGCGACGACCTCCTCAAGATTCACGACGGCACCAAGACGGAGGAAGGCTTCCGCCACAACATCCGCGTCGGCGTGCAATATGTCGAAGCCTGGCTCGGCGGGCGCGGCGCGGTGCCGATCTACAACCTGATGGAGGACGCCGCGACCGCGGAAATCTCCCGCGCGCAGATCTGGCAGTGGATCAAATACGGCGTCGAGCTCGACACCGGCGTCACCGCGACGCCCGAGCTCTTCCGCCGCGCGATGCAGGAGGAGATGCAGCGCGTGAAATGGGAGATCGGCGCCGAGGCCTACGACAACGGCCGCTTCCCGGAAGCGATCAAGCTATTCTCGCAGCTCTCGCTGGCGCCGGAGTTCTCCGACTTCCTGACGATCCCGGCTTATAAGCTGATCGTGTAGCTACCGAGTGTCGTCCCCGCGAAAGCGGGGACCCAGTACTCCGTGTGCTCTCGGCGACGATGAAGACAGGGCGTACTGGATGCCCGCCTTCGCGGGCATGACGCGGAGGGATTTAGCCTCGCGCGCAGCGCTCGCGAGGCGATGCGCCGCGTCCCGCAACGCCCTCAGGTCGTGGCCCGAGACGCCGAGGATCAATCCCTCCGGTCCTCCCGGCGAGAGCTGCGTCTCGGAAAGAAGCTTGGCCTCGACCTTCGCGTGATCGCGCACCGTGCGGGCGCTGCCCACGGGCATGCCGTGCGGCAGTGTTGCGACGAGGTGAAGCCCCTGCGCCGGCTCGGTGACATGCAGCGCCGCGCCCGCTTCCTTGCGCAAGACATCGACTACCGCATCGCGCGCGTCCTTGTAGCGCGTGCGCACGCGGCGGATGTGACGCGCAAAAAGCCCCTCGGCCATCAGGTCCGCGACGGCATCCTGGGTGAAGCGCAGCGGAAAGCGGTCGAACGCAGCACGTGCCGCGATCACGCGCGCGAGGATCGCCGGGGGGACGACGAGATAGGCGAGCCGCAAGCCGGCGAAGAGCGTCTTCGTGAACGTGCCGATATAGATGACGCGCTCGCCCGCAAGCCCCGCCAGCGCGGTCAGTGGCGGGCCTGCATAGCGGAACTCGCTGTCGTAGTCGTCTTCGATGATCCAGCTTTGCGTCGCGCGCGCCCAATCGATCAGCGCGATGCGCCGCCGCATGCTCATCGTGACGCCCATCGGGAATTGGTGCGAGGGCGTGACATAGGCGGCCTTCGCTTTGACCCTCCGGCGCCGGCCCGCCGCGACGTCAAGCCCTTCGCCGTCGACCGGCACCGGCACCAAGCGCAAGCCGGCGGCGCGCAAGGTGGTGTGCGTCGCGTAGTATCCCGGGTCCTCGGCCCAGACGGCGTCGCCGCGCGCAAACAGCGCGTCGACGCAGAGCCGCAGCGCATGCTGAGTCCCGTTGACGACGAGGATGCAGCCGGGATCGCAGGAGACGCCGCGGTTCGCCGACAGATGCTGCGCGATCTGGGTGCGCAAATACGCGCTGCCGCGCGGGTCGCCATAGCCGAGCTCCTCGGCGCCGGCCATCGTCATATGCCGGCGCAAATGGCTGGCGAGCCGACGCAGAAGCGCATCGTCGACGCAGGTCTGGCCGAGCGCGAAGGCGCGGCGTGGCTCCGGCCGAACATCGAGCGCCGGCGGACACGCTGCCACCGGCCGCGCCGGCAGATGCGGCGCGACATAGGTGCCCGCGCCGTGTCTTGCTTCCAGCAGGCCGTCGCTCGCGAGATGCTCATAAGCCGCGACGACGGCATTGCGCCGCACGCCCAGTTGCTCGGCGAGGCTGCGGCTGGAGGGAAGCTGCAGACCGGTTTCGAGCCGCCCGTCGATGATCGCGGTCCGCAGCGCCGCATGCACCGCGCCGCTTTGGTTGCGGATCGCCTTGTCCAGATGAACCGGCAGATCGAGCACCCGGGGCCGCGAAGTGGTTGCCGCTTTCATGCCAAAGTGGACCTCGATTGCAACCACTTTGGTCGCCCATAATGCCGCCGTCAATCCGGAGGGCGACGGGCATGAATGCAGGCGGCGAGAGCTATCCGATCGATCGCACCAACCGCGTCAAGCGGCGGCACGACCGCGGCCACTACGATCACGAGACGATCCATGCGCTGCTCGACGCCGCCGTGCTTTGCCACGTCTCCTATGTGATCGACGGACAGCCCTACTGCACGCCCACGCTGTTCTGGCGTGAGGGACGCCGCCTCTACTGGCACGGCAGCAGCGCGAGCCGCATGCTGCGCAACCTTGCCGAGGGCGAGCCGGCGTGCCTGACGGTCACGCATCTCGACAGCCTGGTGCTGGCGCGCTGCGGCTTCAACCATTCCGCCGACTATCGATCGGTGATGGCGTTCGGACACGCGACGCTGATCACGGACAAGGCCGAGAAGGAGCAGGCGCTGGTCATGATGGTCGACCGCTTCTTTCCCGGACGCACGGCGCAGCTGCGGCAGAGCTCCAAGCAGGAGATCAAGGCGACGGCCGTGATCTCCATGGAGATCGAGCGCGCCTCCGCGAAAATCCGCGCCAAGGGCGTCGGCGACGATGAGGAGGATTATCTGTTGCCGATCTACGCCGAGCGGCTGCCGATCCGCACGCTCATCGGCACGCCGGAACCCTGCCCGCGCCTGATGCCGGGCGTCACGCGGCCCGACAACCTCGCCGGCTATCGCAAGGGCCGCCCGCTCGAGGACGCCGCTGCCGAAGCGCATCGGACGATGTACGCGGCTGAGACGGTGTGAGCTTCAAGACTGCGCCGTTTTCGGAAGTGTCGTCCCCGCGAAGGCGGGGACCCAGTATTCCCAGTGGTGCGTAATCGAGGGAGCAGTGCGTACTGGATGCCCGCCTTCGCGGGCATGACACGGAGAGGTTTCCCGTTCTGGCACAAAGGCTGTTGTCTACGGCGCGCCGGCGAGCGCGGCCTTGTAGGCGCGCACGGCCGCCTCGAAGCCCATCAGCAGGGCGTCGGCCGTGAGCTCATGGCCGATCGAGGCCTCCGCGAGATGCGGGATGGCCCCGACGAGCGGCGGGATGTTCTCCAGGTTGAGGTCGTGTCCGGCATTGACGACGAGGCCGAGCGCCTTGGCGCGGTCCGCCGTCTGCGCGCATTGCGCCAGCAGCGCCTGATGCTTGCCCTCTTTGAAGGCCGCGGCATAAGCGCCGGTATAGATCTCGATGCCGTCGGCGCCGGCGGCAGCCACCTTTTCGACCACACCCGGATCGGGATCGACGAACAGGATCACGCGCGAGCCTTGCCGCTTGAGCGTCTCGACTGTCGGCACGATCAGCGCGCGCTGTGCCTCGTCGAGCTTCCAGCCCTCTTCCGAGGTGAAGACATTGGGGTCGTCAGGGACGAGCGTGCACTGTTCCGGCTTCACCGATGCGATGAGCTCGAGAAAGGCCGGATCGGGAAAGCCCTCGATGTTGAACTCGAAGGCCGGGCGCCAGGGACGCATCAATTCGGACAGCGCGGGTACGTCGCTGCGGCGGATGTGGCGCTGATCCGGGCGCGGATGCACAGTCACACCATGCGCGCCTGCGCTGTGCACGAGCTTCGCGAAGTGCAGCACGTCCGGCACGCCGGTGCGGCGCGAATTGCGCAGAAGCGCGACCTTGTTGAGGTTGACGCTCAGCCGCGCCATCGTGCGTGTTCCTTCCCGCTTGCTCTCCGATGGCCACGCCTAACACGAAGCGGCGCGGGCGACGCATTCTTTTCCCTCATGCCCTCTTCGCGATCGGTGATGCGGCGGCTCCCGCGCAATCTTTCGCATTTGCGAAATGTAAAAATGTCATGCTGCAACGCGCAAGGCGGCCTCAGCACATTGCATCCGCGCGGTCCGGCCCGTAGCATTGCCGCACTGGCCCGCCGGAACGTGCGGCCTGCCTCCTCTTCATCCTACTTCTTTTCGTTACGGAGTCCGTTTGCCATGGCGGCGAATTGCAACATCTTGATCCTGGGCGCGTCCTACGGCTCGCTCCTCGCCTCCAAGCTCCTGTTCGGCGGTCACACCGTAAAGCTTGTGTGCCTTCCGGCCGAGGCTGAGCTCATCAATGCCGAAGGCTTCCGCGTGCGCATGCCGGTGCGCGGCCGCAAGGAGCCGGTGGTGATCGACTCGCGCAAGCTGCCGGGCCATGTCGGCGCCGGCGGACCGGGCGATTTCAATCCGAAGGATTTCGACCTCGTCGGCCTCGCCATGCAGGAGCCGCAATACCGCTCGCCCGGCGTGCGCGAACTCCTCGATGCGGTCGCGAAATCGCGCGTGCCCTGCATGTCGATCATGAACATGCCGCCGCTTCCGTACATGAAGCGCATCCCGGGGCTCGATTACGACGCGCTCAAGCCCGCGTATACGGATCCCTCCGTCTGGGACAATTTCGACCCCGGCACGCTGACGCTGTGCAGCCCTGACCCGCAGGCAGTGCGCCCGCCGGAGGAAAAGGTGAACGTGCTGCAGGTGACGCTGCCGACGAATTTCAAGGTCGCGAAGTTCGACAGCGAGAAGAGCACGGCGATCCTGCGCCAGCTCGAGAAGGATATCGACGCCGTGCGCTTCGACGCCCCGGAGGGCAAGATCGAATTGCCGGTGAAGCTGCGCGTGCACGACTCGCTGTTCGTGCCGCTCGCCAAATGGGCGATGCTGCTCGCCGGCAATTATCGCTGCGTGACGAAGGACGGCATGCGCACCGCGCAAGAAGCCGTGCACTCGAACCTTGCGGAATCGAAATCGGTCTACGACTTCGTCTTCGATCTTTGCGTCAAGCTCGGCGCCAAGCCCGAGGATCTCGTGCCGTTCGAGAAATATGCCGCGGCGGCGCAGAGCCTGACGCGGCCGGCGTCGGCCGCGCGCGCGCTGCAGAACGGCGCGCCGAATATCGAGCGCGCCGACAAACTGGTGCAGCTCATCGCCAAGCAGAAGGGACTGCATCATCCGGTCATCGACGCGACCGTCGCGCTCGTCGATGCGCGCCTCGAAGCGAATCGCAAGAAGGCGGCGGCTTAACTTCAGGCCGCGCTCAACTCCCAAGCGTCGTACCGCCTCGGCTTCGCCGTCCCAGGTGCGCGATGACAACCGGGCGACGCCATTCCTTGCGCCTCCCCGGCTGCCGTTCGCCGTTTGCCGTTAGGGTTGCGCGGCTTGACGCTGCGCCGCTGGGGCATTCCTTTTTAGTGCTTGCGTTAAAGGCGCATTCGGACTGGAATACCAAGCTATGGTGCGCTGTTTAATGACGTGCCTAGGGAGGAAGCAACGATGTCCAATCACATGACCACGCGTCGCCGTTTCGTCGGCGGCGCGGCTCTCGCCGGTGCCGCGGTGGCGGCGCCCTATATCCGCAACGCGGAAGCAGCGGAAACGACAGTCTGGAAGGTTCAAACATCGTGGCCGGCGGGTGTCGGTCTCGCGACGTTCAAGCAGTGGTGCGCCAGCGTCAAGGAAAAGACCGGCGGCGAGCTCGAGTTCAAGCCCTATGCGGCGAAGGAGGTCGTCGGCGATTTCGAATTGCTCGACGGCGTCAAGAACAACGTTCTCGAAGCGATGAATTCCTTCACGGTCTATTGGGTCGGCAAGATTCCGGCGACCGCGTTTCTCTCGTCATATCTAATGGGCCTGCGCTACCCGCATGAATGGGACGTGTTCTTCTATGCGAAGGACGGGCTCAAGATGGCCCGCGAGATTTTCGCGAAGCAGAACCTCTACTACGTCGGCCGAATCCATCACGGCCCCAACATCGTCCATTCGAAGAAGCCGATCCGCTCGGCCGAGGATTTCAAAGACCTCAAGCTGCGCGTACCGGGCGGGATGATCGCCGAGGGCTTCGCGGCCATCGGCGCCAAGACGACCCTGCTGCCGGGCGGCGAGGTGTTCTCGGCGCTCGAGAAAGGGACGATCGAGGCCGCCGACTACACTGGACCTGCGGTCAACTGGGACCTCGGGTTCCAACAGGTCACCAAATACATCTGGATGGGACCGGTCGGACTGGAGTCGATCTACCAGCCGGTCGACTTGATGGACTTCGTCGTCGGCATGAATCACTGGAACAAGCTTTCACCCAAGATGAAGCAATGGGTAGAGCTCGAAGTCGAGGCCTATTCGGCCGCGCACCATGCCGCGATCCAGAAAGCGGACATGGAAGCCTGGCAGAAATTCATCAAAGCCGGCACGGAGATCAACCGGTTGCCCGCTGAGGACCTCGACAAGTTCCAGCGCGTCGCCGTGCCCATCTGGTTCAAATGGGCGAACAAGGACAAGGACGCAGCGCGGGTGTTCAAGGCGCAGCTCGAGGTGATGGAATCGCCGAGCTTCGGCTATGTCACGCCTGACATGTATCAGGGACAAAAGCTCGATCTCTGAGGTTCGTCCCGTTTGTCGATTGCTCTTGCGGGGAGACGCCCTTCCGGCGCCTCCCCTTACGCTATTCACGGGCCGGCAGGCCCATAACCCATCGGCGCGAACGCGATGCCCAGCCTCACCTTCGTTTTGCCCCATTGGCTTTATTGGGGCACGTTGATCGTCTTTCCGCTGGTCGCCTTCTATTTCGTCGCCCGCCAGCGCCGGCGTCACCCTGAGCGTCGGGCGTCCTTGTTTCTCGCCTATCTCTTCTGGGTCACAGCCGGAATGATGGGGGTGCATCGGCTGTATCTGCGCAGCTATTGGGGCCTGATCTTCCTGCCGGTCTTCCTGGCGATCCTCCACGTCAATGACGGCATCCGCGACCGGCGCGAAGATGTTTCGCGAACCAAGGCCGCGCATGACTCCGCGCACACGCTGGTCGAGCGGGCGCGGCCACTACCGAATATGCCGACGCCGCCACAGGTCCAGGCGAAGTTCGAGCAGGCGCAGGCAACCGAGACGAAGACCAAGGCCGAATTCGACGCGGCGACCGCCGCGCTGGCCGACGAGCGGCGCATCTCGCTTTGGCTGGCACTGCTTCTCGCTGCGATGCTGCTCGTCGATGCGGTGCTCCTGCCCATGGAAGTACGGCGGGCCAACCGGCGCGAAGCGGCAAAGCTCGCGAGCGCGCCGCCCGATCTCGTACCGCCAGACGTCGCACAAGCCGGAACGCACGAAGATCCGACGCTCGGGTTGCACACGCGATTCACCGACATGATCGACCGCGTCACCGGGCTGGTCGGCGAGTACGTCGCCTATTGGGCCGTCATCTCGGTGTTCGTGTATTACTACGAAGTCATTGCGCGGTTCGTCTTCAACTCGCCGACGAACTGGGTGCACGAAAGCATGTTCCTGATGTACGGCATGCAATACATGCTGGCCGGCGCCTACGCCTATCGCGAAGATCAGCATGTGCGCGTCGACGTGATCTACACGATGTTCTCGCCGCGCGGCAAAGCCATCGCCGATATCGTCACATCGGTCTTCTTCTTCATCTTCGTCCTGACAATGCTGTGGACGGGCGCGAATTTCGCGCTCGATTCGATCAACTACAAGGAGGTCTCGTTCACGGAGTGGGCCGTCCAATACTGGCCGGTTAAGCTCGCAATCCCCATCGGCGCCGCGCTGCTCGCGTTGCAGGGACTTTCAAAGCTCATCAAGGACATCGTGTTCATCTCGCGGGGGAATGTGAGCCATGGGCATTGAGATCGGGATCGGGTGGCTCACCCTCCTCCTGTTCGGATCGCTGATCGCACTTCTCGCGCTCGGCCTGCCGATGGCCTTCTGCACCGGCAGCTTGGCAACGATCTTCCTGTTCGTCTTCGGAACTCCGGCCATCCTGAACATGATGCCGTCGCGCATCTTCCCGTTCATGACCGACTACCAGCTTTCCGCCGTGCCGCTCTTCATCTTCATGGCGGCGGTGCTGGAAAAGGCTGGCATCATCGAAGAGCTCTTCGATGCCGTCTATAAATGGCTCGGCTCCGTCAAAGGCGGGCTTGCTTCCGCGACCGTGATCGCCTGCACCGCGCTCGCCGCGATGGTCGGCGTCGTCGGCGCAACCGAAGTCACGATGGGCATGATCGCGCTCCCTGCGATGCTCAAGCGTGGCTACGACCAGAAGATCGCCTGCGGATCGCTGCTGGCCGGCGGCACGCTCGGCATTCTCATCCCGCCGTCGGTCATGGCGATCGTCTATGCCGTGGTCGCGCAGCAGTCGCTCGGGGAGCTCCTGGTCGGCTCCATCTTTCCCGGCTTCCTGCTCTCGGGGCTTTACATCACGTACATCACGATCCGCTGCTACCTCAATCCGAAGCTCGGCCCGGCCCTTCCCATGGAAGAGCGAGTCGACTGGCGCGAGAAGCTGCGGCTTCTCAAAAATACGATCACGCCCATCTTGCTCATCCTCGTCGTGCTCGGCGTCATCTTCTTTGGCATCGCGACACCGGTCGAGGCGGCGGGCATCGGCACCTTCGGCGCACTCGTGGTCTCGGCGATGAACCGCCGCCTGGATTGGCTCAACATCCAGGAGGCGGCCGTCGCGACACTGAAGGCGACCGCCATGGTGATGTGGATCTTCTTCGGCGCGACGATGTTCGTCGGCTTCTTCATCGTGAAGGGGGGACAAACCTTCGTTGCCGAATCGATCCTCGGCACCGGGCTGCCGCCTTATGGCATCCTGCTGCTGATGATGGTGATCCTGTTCATCCTCGGCATGTTCATCGATTGGGTCGGCATCCTCTTGCTGACCGTCCCGATCTTCCTGCCGATCATGAAGGGGTTGTCCTGGAGCGGGCTGCTTGGCTTTTCGGGCGTCGCCGCCGAGGACGTGCCGCTGTGGTACGGCGTTATCTTCATCGTCAATATGCAGATGGCATTCTTGAGTCCGCCATTCGGCTATTCGCTCTTCTACCTGAAAAGTGTGGCGCCGCCCGAGATCAGCATGGCGACGATCTTCCGCTCGTCGATCACCTTCATGGCGTTGCAGGCGCTTGGCCTGACGCTGTGCATCATCTTTCCGCAGATTGTGCTCTGGCTGCCAAATCTGCTTTATGCGCGTTGACGCCTAACATAAGGACTCAACGCTGGAGGCGCGCATGAAGGGACTGCCCGCGCTGACCGCCGTCCAAGCCGCCGCCGATATGGCGAGCGGCGCGATGTCGGCGGAAGCTTATGCCGGCGCGCTCCTCGAGCGCGTCGACGCGGTCGAAGGCGACATCAAGGCCTTCATCCATCTCGACCGCAATCACGTGCTGGCGCAGGCGCGCGCGCTCGACGCGCAACGCGCGAGCGGCAAACCGCTCGGGGCGCTGCATGGCCTGCCGGTCGGCATCAAGGACATCATCGACACCGCCGACTATCCGACCGAGAACGGCGCCGCGCTCTATGCCGGCCGGCGGCCGACGCGCGACGCCGCGGTCGTCGCGAAGCTGCGCGCGGCCGGCGCCATCATCTTCGGCAAGACGGTCACGACCGAAGTCGCGTTCCGTCATCCCGGCGCGACGCGCAACCCGCACGATCTCGCGCATACGCCGGGCGGCTCCTCCTCCGGATCGGCAGCGGCGGTTGCGGCCGGCATGCTGCCGCTCGCGCTGGGCTCACAGACGGCGGGCTCTGTGATCCGGCCGGCGTCGTTCTGCGGCGTCATCGGCGTCAAGCCGAGCCATGGCCTCATTCCGCGCACCGGCGTGATGCTGCATTCGACCAAGCTCGATCACCTCGGCGTCTTCGCGCGCACGCTCGAGGACGCGGCGTTCCTTCTCGATGTCGTCGCCGGCTACGATGCGGGCGATGCCGATACGCGCCCGGTCGCGTCGCCGAATTTCGCTGCCGCGCTCTCAGGGGCGCCGCACGGCAAGCCGCGCCTCGCTTTCGTGCGCACGCCGATGTGGAACAAGGCGGACGCGGAAACGCGCGCCGCGCTCGAAGGCTTTGTCGCGAAGCTCGGGGATCGCGTCACCGCCGTCGACCTGCCCGACTGGTTCGCTGCCGGATGGGACGCGCATCGCACCGTCATGGCCGCCGACATGGCGCATGTGCACGGCGCATCCGTCGACGCCAATCCCGACAAAGCAAGCGCACCGCTGCGCGAGATGATGGTGGAAGGCCGCAAGGTTGCAGCCGTCGACTATCTCGCGGCCATGACTCTCGCACAGCGCATGACGGCGGGGCTCACCGACATCCTCGACGGCTACGACGCCATCATCACGCCGGCGGCGACGGGCATCGCGCCCAAAGGGCTCGATTGGACCGGCGACCCGGTCTTCAACGCGCTCTGGACGCTGACCGGCCTGCCGGCGGTGACCCTGCCGCTCCTCAAGGGAAGCGGCGGGCTGCCGATCGGCGTCCAGCTCGTCGGCGCGCCCGGCGCCGATGCGCGGCTGTTGCGCACCGCCGCCTCGCTGCAAGCGATGGTGGGATAAGCGAGCGCCATCCCTCCCCGGAGGGGAGGGTGGCTCCGAGCGAGCACAGCGAGTGAGGAGACGGGTGGGGTCATCTTTACGACCTGTCCCCACCCGGCCAGCGCTGCGCGCTGTCCACCCTCCCCTCCGGGGAGGGAGAAGCCACCCCAGTTGCGTCGCCCCTTGGACTAACTCAAAGTCGGCGAATCATCGTCGGAGCGCGGGGGCTGCGATGTGGGAAGAACGTCTCAACGAATTTGTGACGCTGCTGGTCGTCGTCAATCCGATCGCAGCCGTGCCATTCTTTCTCGCCCTTACGCGCGGTCAGGACGCGGCGACGCGGCGCAAGATCGCGGTGAGCGCCGTGCTCATCTCCTTCTGCGTGCTCGTCGCGTTCATCATCGGCGGCGGCTTCCTCTTACAGAAGATGGGGATTGCGCTGCGCGCCTTTCAGATCGCGGGCGGAATCGTGCTCTTCCTCGTCGCTCTCAATATGCTCACGGGCGACGCGCGAACGCCGCCGCCCGCTTCGCCCGAGGAGGCGATGGCGCTGGCCGCCTATCCACTCGCCATTCCGAAGATCGCAGGCCCCGGCACGATGCTCACCGTCGTCGTTCTCACCGACGACCATCGCTTCGACATTCTTCAGACGGCGGCGACGACGAGCGTTCTCGTCGTCGTGCTCATCATCCAGCTGGTGCTGCTCCTGCTCGCCGTGCCCTTGTCGCGACTCATCGGCGAGACAGGCGCGAACATTCTCGGCCGGATCATGGGGATGCTTCTCGTCGCGCTCGCGGTGAACCTCATCCTCACCGGATTCGGCAGCTGGCTCAGCCTGCCGAAACTTTAGGCCGGGACGGCGTGCGCGTTGTCTTCTCCGCGAGGATCACGTCCGCCGCCGCGGCGCCGCCAAGCATCGCGCCGGTGAAGCCGCCGCCGCCGGAATAGGCCGACGCAAGATAGAGCCCGGGCACCGGCGTGAGCGCGGTGCTGACCGCGCCCGGCGTCGGCGCAAAGCCGTAGACCGCACCCTGCGGCGCATTGAGATAGGAACTCATCGACGTCGCCGTGTTGAGCGATTTCGCAATCACCGCCTCGGCGAAGCCGGGAAACGTTTGGTCGACCGCGGCGACGATGCGATCCAGCACCTGTGCGCGGCGCGCGTTGAACGCATCGCGGTCGAGCCCCGCCCAGTTCGCGAGACGATCGAGCCCGGTGATCGCCACCGGATAAGGTGGGCCGCCGAGCCCACTGTCGATCGCCGCATAATTGATCATGCTCAGCGCGGGTAGCACACCGCGCACGAGGGCGTCGCCGCCACGCGCATAGTCGCCGAACGCACGCATCCAACCCGGCAGCAGCACCGTCGCATAAGAGGCGAGCCCGATCTCCGCCGGCGCGCGTGTGAGCCCGAAGGTCGCCGAGAAGATCGATGTGGACACGCGGCGTTTCGCAAACGCTGCCGCAAATTTCTCGCGCGCCGCGGTCGGCAATGCACTCGCGAGTGCGGTCGGCGCAGCGTTGCCGACGACCTTGTTGACCTTAACCTCGATCGCGTCGGCGCCGTCGCGGGTGTGCACGATGGCGCAAGGCCGGCCATCGGCGTCGAGCTTGATCGCATGCAGCGCGCGGCGCAGCAGAACCTTGCCGCCGGCGGTCTGGATGATACGCCGCAAGGCGTTGCTTAGCCGCTGCGAGCCGCCGCGGATGAAGCACGGGCCGTTCGCAAAGCACGCGCCCTGCGCCGCAGCGAAGAAGGACCACGACAGTGTCGCCGGGTCGTCGTGATAGCAGGCGAGGTTCGCCGCGAGCGCACATTTCGCCGCTTCGTCGTCGCCGAGATGTTGGGCAAAAATCTGCGCCAGCGAGACATCCGAGGACGATGTTGCCGTCGGCTGTTCCGCGATCGCGGCCATGGCATTGAGGACGGCGGCGATGCCCGTCCGCGATTGCGGGAACCGCGCGGACAACGTCTGGCGCAGCTCCGCAAGTCCACCGGCGATGCGGAGCGGCGCGCCGACCAGCCCGCCGCGGACATCGTAAAGCGCGCCGGTCGGCACCCATTCGAGCGCATCGAGGATGCCGAGACGGGAGAGAAGTGCGTGCTTGGGGTCGCGCGGATTGCGCGGATCGCTCGTCTGATGGAGCGCACCCTCCACCACGAGATCTTGGACCTTGTAGGTCGAGGAGGCGCCGCCGACCGACGCGTTGCGCTCGAGGAGCAGCGTCTTGCGCCCGGCCTGCGCGAGCAGTGCCGCGGCCGTCAGCCCGCCGAGCCCTGAGCCGATCACGGCGACATCGAAGTGCTCAGACATGAACGCTCGTGAGAGAACAATTCGTCACGTGAGGCATCCAGGGCATCTAATCCGTCATCCTGTGGTGCGAGGCGCATTTGCGCCGAGCCGCGAAGGGCGACGGCCACCGATGTCGGATAACCCGACATCGGCAGTTCATAATGCTGAAGTTGGCTTTAGCCGACTTCATGGCCGATCCTTCGAGGCTCGCGGCAAGCGCCGCTCGCACCTCAGGATGACGGTCTGCGAAGGCCGCGGGAAGCGGTGCTCTCTAGCACCGCCGCACGCTTATTTCCAGGCGTTCTTGTCGCCATCCCAGAGCCGCCCCTTGAGATCGCGGCCCAGCGCCATCATCAAAGCGCCGCCCTCGGGATTTGCGGCCTCGCCCTCGTCGTTGCCGCGCGCCGCGTCGCTGAGCGTCAAGCGCGCGCCGGCGCTTTCATCCACCGTCTGAAAGGCAGGATCGCCGAACCAGACGATCAGGTTCTGGTCGGACCCAGGCTTTTCCGACCCGGCGAGAACCACGAGCTCGATCAATTCGATGAAGCCCAGCCCCGGCAGCGCCTGATCGGCGCGCTTGAAATTGAGGGTGAGCTCGCCCGTCGTCTCATTCCATTTCGAGCTCTGCAGCGTCGCGGCCAGCGCCTTCGACACCGACGCCGCAATCGCCGTGCTGAGCTTCTCCTTGTCGATGGCGCCGTCGGCCGTTCGCCAGTCGGCGCGCGCGATGCGCACGGCGCGGTCGAGCGAGGAGGAGCCTTCGCGCCAGCCCGCATTCACGACGCCCGGCACGGTCTTAAGCTTGGCGAGCACGGCGGCGGCGCGCTGCGGATCGACGGTGATGTTCACCACCTGCTTGCCGCTGCGCAGCACGGCGCAATCCTGCGCCAGGCTGTCGAGCGCGACGCTGACATTCTGTTCGCGCAAGAATTTCACGAGGCCGGGCAACGCGTCGCGCTTCACTTCGGCGGCCAATGAATCGGGACCGATCTCGGTGAAGTCCTGCGGATTGGTCGTGATCGTCGTTTCGTTCTTCTGCCCTTCCTGGAACTCGGCCTCGCTCATATCGGTGTTGTCGCTCGAGGAGACTTCGCTCCGCACCGTGCCGCGCGTGATCGTGCCTTCGAAGGTCACGGAATCGCCGTCGACGGTGCGCGTCAGATCGACCTTCACCGGCAGCTTCTCTTCCTGGCTCTGGCCGCTGCCGACGAGCTTGTTTCCCTCGGCGCGCAGATTGACGACGAAGCGATCCTTGCGTGTCGAGGTCGCCGACACGGAATGACACAGATCGAGCGTCGCCGACACGACCTTTGCGCCTTGCCGCGTCTCGCGCAGCACGCCGTCGATCGGCAGGTCGCCCATGAGGTCGCTATAGAAGGTGAAATAGCGCACGTTTTCGCCGACGGGCTTTTTCGATTGCGCGTGCGCAACGGTGATAGTGAATGTTGCTGCCAGCAAACCGGCCGTAACGGCCCCTACGATGCGCATGAAAAAAGCCTCCCATTTCCGTCATTCCGGGGCCGGCTGAAAGCGGAGCCCGGAATCCATAGCCCCTGTCTCTCCCAGTCTCGACCGGGGTTATGGATTCCGGATAGCTGCGTCGCAGCTTCCGGAAAGACAGCGCAGCAATCCACACATCATCATGAAAAAAGAAAGGCCGCCCGAAGGCGGCCTTTCCATACTTTCGGTTGTGTGACGCGCGATCAGAAACCGCCCATGCCACCCATGCCGCCGCCGCCCGGCATCGCCGGCGCAGCCGGCTCCTTCGGCACCTCGGCGACCATCGCCTCGGTGGTGATCAGGAGGCCCGACACCGACGCGGCGTCCTGCAGCGCCGTGCGCACGACCTTCGCCGGATCGACGATGCCAGCGGAGACCATGTCGACATACTGCTCGGTCTGCGCATCGAAGCCGAAGGTCTCGGACTTGTTCTCCAGGACCTTGCCGACGACGATCGAGCCTTCCACGCCGGCGTTCTCGGCGATCTGGCGGATCGGCGCCTCGAGCGCGCGCAGCACGATGTTGATGCCGGCCTGCACGTCGGAGTTCTCCGAAGTGAGCTTGCCGATCGACTTCTTGGCGCGGAGAAGCGCGATGCCGCCGCCGGGGACGATGCCCTCTTCGACCGCAGCGCGGGTCGCGTTGAGGGCGTCCTCGACGCGATCCTTCTTCTCCTTCACCTCGACTTCCGTCGCGCCGCCGACCTTGATCACCGCAACGCCGCCGGCGAGCTTCGCCAGACGCTCCTGCAGCTTCTCACGGTCGTAGTCGGACGTCGTCTCCTCGATCTGCGCCTTGATCTGGCCAACGCGCGCCTCGATGTCCTTGCGCTTGCCGGCGCCGTCGACGATCGTGGTCTTTTCCTTCTCGATGATGACCTTCTTGGCGCGGCCAAGCATCTGCAGGTTGACGTTCTCGAGCTTGATGCCGAGGTCTTCGGAGATCAGCTGACCGCCGGTGAGGATCGCGATGTCCTCGAGCATCGCCTTGCGGCGATCGCCGAAGCCCGGCGCCTTCACCGCCGCGACCTTGAGGCCGCCGCGCAGCTTGTTGACGACGAGCGTCGCGAGCGCTTCGCCCTCGACGTCTTCCGCGACGATGACGAGCGGCTTGCCCGACTGCACCACCGCCTCGAGCACGGGGAGCATCGCCTGGAGGCCCGAGAGCTTCTTCTCGTGCAGGAGGACGTAGGCGTCCTCGAGGTCGGCGACCATCTTCTCGGCATTGGTGATGAAGTACGGCGAGAGATAGCCGCGGTCGAACTGCATGCCCTCGACGATCTCGACATCGGTGTCGAGCGACTTCGCTTCCTCGACGGTGATGACACCTTCGTTGCCGACCTTCTGCATCGCCTTCGCGATCATGTCACCGACGGCCTTGTCGCCGTTCGAGGAGATGGTGCCGACCTGTGCGACTTCGTCGGAGGACTTCACCTTCTTGGCGCGACGCTCGATATCCTTGATGACTTCGGCGACGGCGAGATCAACGCCGCGCTTGAGGTCCATCGGGTTCATGCCGGCGGCAACCGACTTCGCGCCTTCCTTGACGATTGCCTGCGCGAGCACGGTTGCCGTGGTCGTGCCGTCACCGGCGAGGTCGTTGGTCTTGGAGGCGACTTCGCGCACCATCTGTGCGCCCATGTTCTCGAACTTGTCTTCGAGCTCGATTTCCTTCGCGACCGTCACACCGTCCTTGGTGATGCGCGGCGCGCCGAAGCTCTTGTCGAGCACGACGTTGCGGCCCTTGGGGCCGAGGGTCACCTTCACCGCATTGGCGAGGATGTCGACGCCGCGCAGCATGCGGTCGCGGGCGTCGGACGAAAACCGTACGTCTTTGGCAGCCATGGAATTCTTACTCCGGTTGGGTTGAGTGCCCGAAGCTCCCGTGGTCGTCATTGCCGGGCTTGACCCGGCAATCCATCGTCTTTCGAAGAAAGATGGATGCCCGGATCAAGTTCGGGCATGACGACGGAGGGTGCCGTCGGGCTGAATGCGATTTTGAATCAGGCGAGGACGCCCATGATGTCGGACTCCTTCATGATGAGGAGCTCTTCGCCGTCGAGCTTCACTTCGGTGCCCGACCACTTGCCGAACAGAACCTTGTCGCCGGCCTTGAGGTCGATCGGGATCAGCTTGCCGCTCTCGTCGCGGCCGCCGGGGCCGACGGCGGTGACTTCGCCGGTCTGCGGCTTTTCCTTCGCGGTGTCGGGGATGATGATGCCGCCGGCCGACTTCTCCTCGGCGTCGATGCGTTTGACAACGACGCGGTCATGCAGCGGGCGGAACTTGGTCTTGGCCATTATTTCCTCGTGACGCACAGGCCCTTGATGGGCCGCAATTCGGGGGATCGAGGTGAAAAGCGCTGTTAGCACTCTCTCTAAAAGAGTGCCAATCAACGATTATGGAAATAGGAGGAGGGCGTTGCAGAGTCAAGGCAATCCGCGCCGGCAACATCCGTGGCGCGGATGGAAAAACGGCGCAAGCTCTTGACGGATTTGATTGATCCTATGGTTACCATTTTTGCAGGTTGACGGAGGGGCGGTGTCTGCGCTCACAAATCTCACCTCCTCGGACTGCTCGAACGCAAGGAGTGATGCAGCAGCGCCACGCTGTCGCCGTTTCGTGCCCGGAGGATTAGCCCATGTCATGCCGCCGCCGTTTTTTCCTTCAGACATAGAGGCCGGGTATCTTGCGCCACGAATCGTGGCGGTGTGTGATCCCAGCGGTGCGCCGGAAGCCAAAGTTTTGGGGCGGAGACTGGTTTTCAGGCGGCCACGTTCAGAGATAGCGACAGCCGGGCCCGGCACGGTCGGGTCAGGCGGGGGAGGGTTCGGAATGTCGCGGCTGCCTACTTTTCTCGCGCTCGGCGTCCTTGCGATCGCCGTGAGCGGATGCGCCACGTCTGCGCCACCCCCTCCGCAAGCCGCCGCCCCCGTGAATGCGCCGCCAGCGCCGGGCATCCCGTCCGAAGACCTGATCGGCCGCTGGGGCTTCGCCTCCTACCACAAGGAGGCCGACCGGGCGCGCACCACCACCGCCGCGCGCGGACAATGCTCGCACCCTTATGTCATCTCGCGCGGATCGAACGGCGGCGTGATGATGTATCTCGCCGACGCCAACCAGCAGGCCGAGCTCGTCACCAAGGCCGGTCCGGATGGAAAGCGCTACCTCGGGCCGCCCGGCCCGGCGGCCGACGCGCAAGACCGCGAATTCATCTCCTATGACGGCCGCGTCATGATCCTGCGCTGGCTCGATCCGGAGATCGCCGGCCGCTACGGCATTTCCGTCTACGTGCGCTGCGCGCCGAAGGCGTAGGCGGCGCCGCGCTGATCGCGTCCCCCGCCGAAGGCAAACCCCTTTCACCTCTCCCATAGGGAGAGGTCGCCCGAGCAGAGCGAGGGCGGGTGAGGGGTTAGAGCCTATCGAGAGGTCGTAACCCCTCACCCGGATCGTCTCGCTGCGCTCGCCGATCCGACCTCTCCCTATGGGAGAGGTGAAAAGGAGCCCTGCACCCAGTCATGCTCGCTCTTTGTTGCGCACATCCATCTTCTTCGTAAGATTTTTAATTGATGAATTGCCGGGTCAAGCCCCAGCAATGACAAGCACGCTTTACCTGCGCGGCGAATGGCGCGACTCTGCGGCCTTGTTCATCGCGGTTCGCCGCGCCTCGCCCCGCCTTCTCCCATGATGCACATCAACGACCTGCTTCGTGACCCCTGGCGGGCTGTGCCCGTCTTTGGGGTGACGCAGATCCTGGCGTGGGGCGCGATCTATTACACGCCGGTGCTCATGGTGCCGCGTATCTGTGCGGACTACGGATGGTCGACCGCCTTCGCGATGAGCGGCTTTTCGCTCGGCCTTCTCGTCTCCGGCTTCACCGCGCCGTTCATCGGTGTGTGGATCGATCGTTACGGCGGCCATGTCGTGATGCCGTTCGGCTCGCTGATCGGCGCGACCGGGCTGATGCTGATCCCGGCCGCGAGCAACCAGGCCGCCTATCTTGCGGTGTGGGCGCTACTCGGATTCGGCATGGCCGCGTCGTTCTACGATCCCGCCTTCGCGAGCCTCGGCCGCATCTTCGGCAGCAATGCGCGCAGCCCGATCACGATGCTGACGCTGATCGGCGGCCTCGCCTCGACGGTGAGCTGGCCCGCAACGCAATTTCTCATCGACACGATCGGATGGCAGCACACCTATATAGCTTACGGCTTAGCGCTCGCGCTGGTCGCAGCGCCGCTGCACGCGTTCGCCTTGCCGCGCAGCCGCGCGTATCCCGAGACCGTGGTCGCGGCCGAACCCGCAAAGCCGGCGCCGGCGCCATCGCCGCGCGGACGAAATTTCGTCCTGCTCGTCGCCGGCTTCGCGCTCGCATCGTTCGTGCCGTCCGGCCTTCTGTCGAACTTGCTCGCGATGTTTCAGCGGCTCGGCCTCGAGCCCGCAGTCGCCGTCGCCATCGGCACCTTGTTTGGCCCGTGTCAGGTCGCCGTGCGGCTCGGCGAATTTATTTTCGCGCGCAACACGCATCCGCTGTCGATCGTGCGCTGCGCCATCGGTTTCGTCTTGTTCGCCTTCGTCGTTCTCTTCGCGCTCGGACTATCGATCCCCGTCGCCGCGGTCTTCATGATCCTGCTCGGGCTCGGCAACGGATTGACCACCATCTGCCGCGGAACCGTGCCGCTCGCGCTGTTCGGTCCGCGCGGCTATGGACGCGTGATCGGGCGCATCGCCGGGCCGTCGCTGATCGTCCAGTCGTCGGCGCCGCCGATCGTCGCCTTCGTAGCCGAGCATGCAAGTGACATGGCGGCACTGGCATTGACCAGCATATTCGCCGCGCTCTCGCTCGGTTGCTTCCTAGCCGTGCGCCGCTCTAGCGAGAGTCTGATCCAACTGCGTTGAATCAGACTCTCGCTTTATTCTTTTGATGGAGCATGATCTTGTCCGAAAACCGGTTTCCACTTTTCGGGATCATGCTCTGATCGCAAGATTCGTTTAACTATCGAATTCCACTCTCTGTAAACGTTAACGCCAAGCCGCCGCGCAACAGCACCGCAGCAACTCCCGCCATTTACCAATTCGTGGAGTTTTAACCGCGTAGTACGCTGCGGCGGATGCGTTTCGTCCGCCGCAGCCCCGACGATAGAGTCAATGTGAGTACGTCGATGCGCGTCTGGAAATTTACCGTCTTCACCGCCCTTCTCGCCGGCACAGCCCTTTCAACGCCAAGCTTCGCGCAGTCGCGCTATGGCGGCCCCGCCTATACCGTGTCGCAAACAGCCATTCCCGGCGCCGAGCCGGACGCCATGCCGGCCCAGCGGCAGCGCTATGCTTCCGGCCGCAATGGTCTCGGCGGCGGATTGATCGAGTATCTCTTCACCGGTGACGACAATTCGCCGCGCCGGGGCCGTGCCATCTATGGTCGCGAATACGCGCCGGGCGGCGACGCCTATAGCCGCGATCCGGTGCAGCCGGTCGGCCTGCCCTCCTATGCGCATGGCGAGCCCGCGCATGTCGTCGTGCACGAGCAGCGGCGCCTCGACCCGAAATACGAAAAGCAGATGGTCGAGTATTCCGGCAAAGAGAAAGCCGGGACGATCGTCATCGATACGCCGAACCGCTTCCTCTACCTCGTGCAGGGCAACGGCCATGCGCTGCGTTACGGCATCGGCGTCGGCCGTCCGGGATTTTCATGGGCTGGTGTGAAGACCGTATCGGCCAAGCGCGAATGGCCGGACTGGCGTCCGCCGGCGGAAATGCTGGCGCGGCGGCCCGACCTGCCGCGCTTCATGAAGGGCGGCCCCGACAATCCACTCGGCGCGCGCGCGCTCTATCTCGGCTCGTCGCTCTATCGCATTCACGGCTCGAACGAGCCATGGACGATCGGCACCGCCGTTTCGTCGGGCTGCATCCGCATGCGCAACGAGGACGTCATCGACCTTTACGGCCGCGTTTCCGTCGGGGCGAAAGTGGTGGTGATTTAGTTTTCCGTGCGTGTCGTCCCCGCGAAAGCGGGGGACCCAGTACGCCGCAGCTTCTTGTCGATGCAGGGGTTACTGGATGCCCGCCTTCGCGGGCATGACAACCGGAGAGCGCGCGGGTCAAGCCCGCGCATGACGAAGGAGAGGTTGCGCGGTGACGCTACTCACCGCGCGCGCCGCAGACGCACATAAAGCGCGCCCTCGCCGCCATGCGCGATATGCGCATGTTCGAAACCGACGACGTAGGTGCGGAATTCCGCGAGACGCAGCCATTGCGGAACGAGCCGGCGCAACACGCCGCGGTCGTCGTGGTGCGCTGACGCGCCACGCACGCCCTTGCCGGTGATGACGAGCACGAGCTTCGCGCCGTCGGCCTGCGCCGCGCGGATGAAACGCAGCAGCGCCAAATGCGCCTGCGCTTGCGTCATGCCGTGCAGATCGAGCCGCGCATCGAGCGGCGCACCACCGCGCGCGACGCGTTTTTTCAAGCGACCATCGAGCGGCGCGAGCGGCGGCGGTGTGGGCTTCGCCACGGCCGTGCGCGGCGCCGATGACGGGTGCGGCGCGTTCGTTTTTGCTTTCGGCTTCGGCGGCGCGAGCGGCGCATCGTCCTCAGGATCTGCGCACGGCGGCCTTTTTGCGCGGCCGCGCAGCGGCGCGATCGAGCGCGTCACGACGCGCCACAGGTCCCGCTCCTCGCCTGAGAGGGCACGACGCGCGCGGTGACGCTTGCGGCCTTCGTCGTCCGTCATGGCTGCGGCCGTCGCGGAGGAAGGGGCAACGCCGCCGCGCTCACGGTCGGATCCGCGCCTTGCGGAATCAGCATGATGAACTGGCCGGGATGGCGGATGCGTCCGGCGATCCGGCCGGCGTCATCGCCGGCGCCGAAATAAATGTCCGCGCGCGCGGGGCCGACGATTGCGGAGCCGGTGTCCTGCGCGATCGTCAGCTGTCGCCAGGGGCGCAGCGTGCCGTCTTCGTTGAGCGGCAGATCGGCCTCGAGCCAGAATGGCGTGCCGTAAGCGTGCAGCCGCGCGTC
Organism: Variibacter sp.; assembly: GCA_050187875.1. Classification (GTDB taxonomy): domain Bacteria; phylum Pseudomonadota; class Alphaproteobacteria; order Rhizobiales; family Xanthobacteraceae; genus JAFKKS01. Next base: position 3,559 of record JBFWXB010000013.1, on the reverse strand, counting down.
GATGGCGATGGAGCGCAAGGGCGTCAGCGGAATGCCCTGGCCGCCGATCGCTTCGTCTTTCACATCGAGGCTTTTGACGCGGAAGAAAACGAAGGATCGGTTCTGCCGCCGCACCTCCTTCGCCTCCTCGGGATTGGCGTCCATCCACTGGCGGATGCGGTCCATCGACATCTCTTCGCGCGGCACCAGGTTGCGCTCGATCAAGATGCGCCCGACCGGCGTATAAGGCAGGCCGTTATGCGCGTCGTAGTTCACGCGCAGCACCGTGCCGTCTTGCAGGCGGATGCGCGCCGAGCCCTGGATCTGAATGAAGAAAGCATCGACCGGGCTTTTCAGCCAGCAGATTTCAAGCTTTTTCCCGTCGAGCGCGCCGTCTTCGATCGCGGCGCGATCGTAATAGGGAACGCGCTTGCCGTCCGCGTCCTTGCGCCAGGCGGGCGCGCGTCCGCTGGCCTTGCGGCCGGGACGGTGACGCGCGCCGGTGATGAGATCGGGCGGGCGGCGATAGAGCGGATATTTGAATTCGCCGGTCGGCTCGCGCGAGCCTTCGACCACCGGTTCGTAGTAGCCGGTGAAAAAGCCCGCACTCTCGCCGAGCCGCGCGATGCGCATGGGCCGGAAATGCGTTTCGAAGAAGGTGCGCGCCTCGTTCTCGAAAGCGGGGCCGAGGCCTTTCGCCTCCCAGCAGACGTCGACCAGCGCCGCCTCGATGGTGCGGCCTTCGTCGGCGAGCTTGCGCCGCTTGAGGACGACCTCGCAGCTTGCAAGGAAGGCGTCGAACGCCGCCGCATGATCGTCACGATCCCAGCCGTCGAGATCGCTCCAGCTCAGCGGCTCGATCTGCGCATCGGGGACAAGGCGTAGGGATTGGCTGGCGGCGGGAGCGACGCAAAGCCACGCCGCGCAGATCGCGAGGGCACCCGCCCGCCGGACGTCAGCGGCGCACAAGATGGTCCCGGACGCCTGCGCTCATTGTCCGGCTTCGGTTGCCACCAATTTCCAGTTGGGATCGCGCGAGGAAAGATCGCGCGAAAACGTCCAGACATCGGTCACGTCGGTCACGCGATCGGCGGAGCCGTCGATGACATTGCCGTTCTTGTCGCGCGTCGCGGACACAAGCTGGGACACGAACCGCACGGTGACTTGCGCGACGCGGCCGCGCAATTCGGCGCCGACGACGTCCGACTTGTCGATGGCGACGAAGCGCGACTCGACGGTTTCGCCGCGCGCCTCACGCTCGCGGATCGCCGTCTCGAAGCCTTCATAGACTTCGCGCGAGAGGAGCGACTTGAGCGCGCGGCGGTCACCGGACGCAAAGGCGGTCACGACCATTTCGTAGGCGGCGCGGGCGCCGGCGACGAAATGCTTCGCGTCGAACTCGGTATCGGCCCCGGCGATCGCATCGAGCCCGGCAGCGACCGGCGTTCCCGCTTCGGCGACGCCCTGCCAACGGTTCTCCGGCGTCTTCGGCGCATCGTCGTCTGCATTCGCCGGAGCCGTTTCGCCGGCGCGCGGCGGCAGGGTCACGACCTTGTCGTTGCCGGTGGGGCGCACCGCATCGCGCGCAGCGAGCGGATCGTAAGGCGGCCGCTCCCGGCCGGTGCGCTGCCCGAGCACGCTCCGCAGGCGGAGGAAGATGAACACCGCCAAAGCCAAGAAGATGATGGTGTAAATATCGAACACGTTTTGCATGCTCTCGGCAGCCGTGGGTACTTCACGCGTGGTGTGCCGCCCAGGCTGAGGCTACACCCACGATCTTATCTAGGCATCTGACCCGGCCGAAAAAGAGGCGTGATCGTCAGAACTTCGGTGCGATGCTTCGGTTCCGAAGGTCCGGCCGAACGCCCATGCGGCCTCGACCTTAGACGATCCCTTTCGCTGCGCCAACCGGGCGAAACGGCTGGCCGGCCTTGGGAAACAGCGTTGCGACCGTGCGACGCACCTCGGCGGCCGCGACCCCTGGGCACGCGCTTCGCTTGTGACCCATCGGGCGCTATGTTAGCCAACCGCCTAATATCCTCCCCACCGGGCCGACCGCGGCCTCAAAGGATCAGAATGGCGACCTCTGCGACCAATGGCGGACAGACGGCGGCGGCCGCGACTGCGCCGCAGCTCAACGTCCTTGCCCAATACATCAAGGACTTCTCGTTCGAGAACCCGAACGCCCCGCGCTCGCTGCAGCCGACCCAGCAACAGCCGCAGATCAACATCCAGATCAACGTGAACGCGCAGCCCCTCGGCGACACCGATGTCGAGGTGGAGCTCAAGCTCGAGGGCAAGGCGGAATCATCGGGCAGCGTGCTGTTCAGCTTCGACCTCGTCTATGCCGGCGTCTTCCGGATCGTGAACGTGCCGCAAAGCGACGTGCAGCCGATCGTCATGATCGAGTGCCCGCGGCTCCTGTTCCCATTCGCGCGCGAGATCGTCGCCAATGCGGTGCGCAACGGCGGCTTCCCGCCGCTGCTCGTGGACCCGATCGATTTCGTCGGGCTCTACCGGCAGCGGATGAGCGAAGGCCAGGGCCAGGCGCAGCCCGCCGCGCCTCTGAGCTGAGGCAGACTTGTCATTCCGGGGCGCGCGAAGCGCGAGCCCAGTCCCTCGCGATAATCTCCGACGCTGCGGCGTATGGATTCCGGGTTCGCCGCGAAGCGGCGCCCCGGAATGACGGTTCACGCCGCCGTCGCGGCCGGCAACTCTTCGGCCGGCAGATAATCGCGCCAGATCGCGGCGGCGCCGAGCTTCGCCACGAAGGCGCGGTGCGCCTCCCGCTCCGTTTCGGTCAGCCGCGGCGCCAAGACCGTCGTGCGCACGGTGACAACGACGCGCCCGCCGCCGATGCCGGCCGCAAGCTCCTCGCCGAGACCAAGCTGCGCCTGGCGCGCGCCGGTCATCTCCAGATAGACGTCGGCGAGGATCTCGGCGTCGAGCAGCGCGCCGTGCTTGGTGCGGCGCGAATTGTCGATACCGTAGCGGGCGCAGAGATCGTCGAGCTTGTTCGGACCGTTCGGATGTTTGCGCCGCGCGAGCAGGAGCGTGTCGAGCAGCCGGTCGCGCGTGACCGCCGGCATTTCCAACCGATCGAGCTCGGCGTTGATGAAGCCGAGGTCGAAGCTTGCGTTGTGGGCGACGAGCGTCGCGTCGCCGATGAAGGTTAGGAAGTCGTCGGCGATGTCGGCGAAGACGGGCTTGTCCTTGAGGAACTCCGTCGACAGTCCATGCACGCGAAACGCGCCTTCGGGCATATCGCGCTCGGGATTGATGTAGACGTGGAACGTCTTGCCGGTCGGAAAGCGGTTGACGAGCTCGACACAGCCGATCTCGACCACCCGATCGCCCTGCAGGGCGTCGAGGCCGGTGGTTTCCGTGTCGAAAACGATCTCGCGCATTGCTCAGCCTTCCGACGTCATTGCCGGGCTTGATGTTCAGCCCGGGGACATAGCTGACACCTGTTCGGAGACATGGCTGACACTTTTTGTTTTGGTCAAGTCGATGGTTGCGACGTGATGGGCGGCGAAGAAGACGCCGAAGCGGCCGTCGGCTGCGAGCGGGCGGATGGCGA